>NZ_CP072995.1:457500-512299 GCF_024206795.1 Loktanella salsilacus | reverse complement strand
GGGCAACGGCGCGCGGCTGGAACGTATTCACCGCGACGCCGATACATCGGCCAATGGGCAACAGGCGTCATGGGGTGTCATGGTGAACTATCTTTACGATCTTGATACGATTGAACGAAACCACGAAGCCTACTCCACGGCGGACGACATCATCGCGTCGTCCACTGTACGCCGGCTGATTAAGACACGATGACAAGGATCCAATATGTATAGCGCGAACTGTCTAGCCTCCGCCCTGCGCACCGCCTCGCTCGGGCGCGATGATGCGCCTTTTGCCACCGACGCCAGCACGGGGCAGATCACGACCTATAGCGCGCTTTGGACTCAGGTAGAGGCGATGGCCGGTGCATTGATCGCCCTTGGCGTCGCACCCGGCGACCGCGTGGCGATGCAGGTCGAAAAATCGATCCCGGGCCTCGCCTGCTATCTGGGCACCGTGCTGGCTGGCGCGATCCACCTGCCGCTCAATACCGGTTATCCGGCGGCAGAGGTGTCGTATTTCCTGACCGACGCCGCCCCGCGCGTGTTCATTTGTGACCCGGCCAAGCTGAACACCATGTCGCCCGTGGCGCTGGACGCTGGCGTAAGCCACGTCTTGACGCTGGACGCAGACGGCGCAGGCACCTTGTCGGACGCAGCCGCCACGGCGACCCCGCTGACGCAGGCGGTGGCAAGAGGCGCGGACGATCTGGCTGCATTCCTTTATACTTCTGGCACCACGGGGCGCAGCAAAGGCGCGATGCTGACCCACGGCAACCTGACATCGAACGCCGACACGCTGCGCGATCTGTGGCAGTTCACCGACACCGACGTGCTGATTCACGCGCTGCCCGTCTTTCACACACACGGTCTGTTTGTGGCGATCAACGTCACGCTGATGGCGGGCGGCGCGATCATCTTGCACCGCAGCTTTGACGCCGCCGCCGTTCTGGCGGATTTTCCCCGCGCCACATCGCTGATGGGCGTGCCGACCTTCTATACCCGCCTGCTGGACCAGCCCGGCCTGACGAAAGACGCCTGCGCCGGGATGCGCCTGTTCGTGTCCGGATCGGCCCCCATGCTGCTAGACACCCACCTCAAATGGCAGGATCGCACCGGGCATACCGTGCTGGAACGCTACGGAATGACCGAAACCTGCATGAACACATCGAACCCCTACGACGGACAGCGCAAGCCCGGCACCGTGGGATTGCCCCTGCCCGGGGTGGAACTGCGTCTAGCCGAGGCGGACGGCTCCCCCACACCAATGGGCGCGCCCGGCGGGATCGAAGTGCGCGGGCCGAACCTGTTCAAAGGCTATTGGCAAATGCCTGAAAAAACCGCCGCCGATATGCGCGCCGATGGCTGGTTCATCACCGGCGATATCGGCCAGATCGACGACGACGGCTATGTCTCGATCGTGGGGCGGTCAAAGGATCTGATCATCTCTGGCGGCTACAACATTTACCCCAAGGAAATCGAGGCGCTGATCGACGACATTGACGGCGTGGTCGAAAGCGCGGCTTTTGGCGTGCCTGACGCGGATTTCGGCGAAAGCGTCGCCGTCGCCATTGTGCTGGAACGCGGCGCAACCCTCACGCCGGATGCGATCAAACAGGCCATCGCCCCGCAGCTGGCGCGCTATAAACACCCGCGGCAGGTCCATATCCTTGACGCATTACCGCGCAACACGATGGGCAAAGTGCAAAAGAACCAGCTGCGCGATACCTTTGCCGTCTAGGGCATGATCAGGATCGCGCGGAAATCGTTGACGTTCGTCAGCGTGGGCCCGGTCACGACCTGATCGCCCACACTGGCGAAAAAGCGATGCGCATCGTTGCAGCCTAGCGCGTCTTGCGGCGAAACGTTCAGGCCCTTGGCCCGCTCAAGGGTCTGGGGTCCGGCATAGGCCCCCGCGACCTCTGCTGCGCCATCGACGCCGTCGGTATCGCAGGCGATCAGGTGAATACGCGGGTGGCCTTGCAGGGCGATTGCCGCAGCCAGCGCATATTCCGCGTTCGGCCCGCCGATGCCATTGCCCTGCCGGGTGACTGTGCATTCCCCCCCCGACAGCAACAGCACAGGGCACGTCAGTGGCGCGCCTGCAATTTGCAACGCCAACGCAGCATGGGACTGCGCCAGATCGCGCGCCTCGCCTTCCAGCGCATCGCCGAGCATCCGCACCTCAATCCCCGCCGCCTGCGCCTGCGCTGCGGCAGCCAGAAGCGAATGGGACGGGGCGGCGACGATCAAGGCAGTGGCGTTTGCAAGACGGGTATCATCCTTGGCGATGGGCGGGGGCGCGGCGGCAATCACAGCACGCAGATGGTCTGGCAGACCCACGCGCCAATGGTCAATCAACGCCAGCGCCTCTTTCGCTGTGGCGCGGCTGGCAACGGTGGGGCCAGAGGCGATCTCGCTCAGGTCGTCGCCCGGCACGTCGGACAGAACCAGCGATAACAGCCGCGCCGGGGCGCAGGCTGCCGCCAGCTTGCCACCCTTCACCGCAGACACCTGCTTGCGCACCACATTCACGCCAGAGATTGGCATGCCAGACGCCAGCAGCGCGGCGTTCAGCGCTTGTTTATCCGCCAGCGTCACACCGTCCACCGGCGCGCAAAGCAAGGACGACCCCCCGCCAGAGATCAGAGCAATCACTTGATCCTCTGGGCCAAGCGTCGCGCAAAGCGCCAGCAGGCGCTGCGCCGCGTCCACGCCCGCTTGGTCAGGCACGGGATGCGCGGCTTCGGTAATCTCGATCCCGGCGCAGGGGCGGGCATAGCCATAGCGCGTAATGACCAAGCCTTCGCAAGGGCCATAGGCGGCCTCGACCGCCTCGGCCATGCGGGCGCTGGCCTTGCCTGCACCGATCACAACAAGCCGCCCCGCAGGGCGCGGCGGCAGATGCGGCGGCAGGCACAGCATCGGATCAGCGCGCGCGACGGCGGCGTGAAACAGGTCCGTCAAAAACGCCTTCGCGTCCATTAGGCCAACCAGTCCCGATAGTCGCTGACCAACAAATGGGTCGGTGCCTCGTCCTCTTCGATCTGGGCAAAGCGGCCGATGGGGGCTTGAAAGATGTTGTCCGTCTCGTCGTCGTTAACGGTGCTGACCTCTCCGATCAGGACATCGCCGCTCTCGCCCCAGAAGGCATGCCAGTCGCCGGGGCGCAGCGTGACGCTTTCGCCGGGAGCAAGGCGCAGCTTTTCACCGGGCGCAAAGGGGCGGGCAATGCCGTCGCACATGACGACCCCGCCGCGATCTTCGGCAAAACCGCCTTGGTCGTCAGAGCCGTAAAGCTTTACCACCAGCGCCCCGCCGCCGCGGTTGATGATATCCTCGGCCTTGATGACATGGGTGTGCATCGGCGACAGCTGATCCTGCCGCGAGATCAGCAGCTTTTCCGCGTAGCACATCCCACCACCGCGTTGCAGATCAGACAGCAAACCGTTGCGCAGGGTGAACAGGAACAGGCCCATGTCGTCGAACTTGCCCCGGCCATAGTCGGTGATATCCCAGCCGCAGCGCGCGTTGATGACATGCGCCGCGCCGGGTGCGCGCGCCTTGAACTGATCGGGCGACCAAGACGCAAAGGGCGGCAGGACAAAGCCATAGCTGCGGATCATCTCATCCGCCTCGGCCATGATCTGGTTGATGCGCGACCGCTTCATCTTAGCGTCCTGCCTGTGCCAAAAACTCGATCACCATGGCCGCCGTCCACGTGAACCGTCCGCCGCCGCAAGGCGTGCCGTCGGTGGGGTCATAGTATTCGGCAAAGCCGCTTTTCTCGATCAGCGCTATGCTGTCGGCCACGATGCGGGCCGCGACATCGCCCTGCCCCGCCTGCTGCAAGCCGTCGGCAATCATATAGTTCACGATCAGCCAGACCGGACCGCGCCAATAGCGCAGACTGTCGAACTCTGCCGCGGCTGGGTCGTGGCTCGGCACAAGGTAGGTCACCTTCTCGCCCAAGGTCGTCAGCCGGGTGCCGATGGCCGCAGCGCGGTGCTGCGGGATGGCGGCAAACGTCGCCAGCCAACCGCCGATGGACGGGCTTTGGATCAATGTGCCCAGCGTGCGGTCTAGGCACAGGTACTGACCCTGCGCATCGCTCCACAGTGTTTCCATTGCGGCCAGACCGCGGGCCAGATGCGCCCGCGCTTGCGCTGCGATGCCCGGCTGGTCCAGCGTGTCGGCCAGATCGGCCAGATCGGCGCAGGACCGCAGCAGGATCGCGTTAAACCCCGGATCAACGACCTGAAACGGTGATGCGTCATGCAGTTTAGTGTTGTCCCAGTTCAGTCCGCGGAACAACTGCACAAGATAGATGTAGCGTTCGTATTGCGCCTGTGTCGGGCGGTGATCGGGGTTTGCATGCTGGGTATCGCGGCGCACAAAAGGCAGCACGCCCGTGGTCGGCACGCGTTCAAACGCAGCGTCCCAATCGACCGAGTTATCGCGCCCAGATTCCCACGGATGGATGATCGCCACAAGGCCAGTGCCCTGCGGATCACGGCTGCGAAAGAACCAGTCGTGCCACGCTGCGATCTTGGGCAGCAAGGCACCCGCGCGCGCCCGCGCCATGTCGTGGTCTTTGGCCATGTCGAAAATGCGGCGCACGGCAAAGCCTGCGACGGGCGGCTGGGTGATGCCTGACGTTGGCGTCGGGCGGTGCGTTTGCCACACGTCCGGGCCGGGAAAATAGCCGTCGTCGTGCTGGTGGAACACGATATGCGGCACCATGCCGTCGTCCCACTGGTGATCAAACAGCGTGTCGATTTCAGTCCAGGCGCGGCCCTCATCGATGTGGGCCTGACCGATGGCCGTCAGGCAGGAATCCCAGTTCCATTGAAAGGGATACAGGCCGTGGGTCGGCACGGTATAGGTGCCGCGATCATTCTCGCGCAGGATCTCGGCGGCGTGGTCAAAGATAGCGTTTGCCATTGGAATACTCATTTCAGATCAGGCGACGGCTTGCGTCGTTTCAGGGTCAAACCAGCGGATACGGTCCGGCTGCGGGGCCAGCGTCAGAATATCGCCGGGGCGCACGGTCAGATCACTGTCCAGCACGGCGCGAAAGGATGCGCCTTCGACATCGCAGGTCACCAGCAGGTGCGCGCCAAGCGGCTCGACTACGCGGGCGGTGGCTTTCAGGCCTTGGTCTGCGGGGCTTAGGTCCTCTGGCCGGATCGCGAATTCCAGCGGCTTTTGCGTCGCAGGACCGTTGAAGGTTTGCCCCGCGACGGACCACTGTCCATTGCCATGCGATGTGGCGGGCAAGAAATTCATCGGTGGATTGCCGATAAAGTTGGCGACAAAACGGGCGGCGGGGTTGCGATACACCTCGATTGGGGATGCCGCCTGCACGATGCGGCCTTGGTGCATAACGCTGATCCGGTCGGCAAGGCTCATCGCCTCGACCTGATCGTGCGTCACATAGATCGCGGTGGTTTTGCTTTCTGCCAAAACACCCTTCAGCTCTGCACGCATTTCCAGACGCAGCAGCGCGTCTAGGTTCGACAGCGGCTCGTCCATCAGGATCACGTCAGGTTCCATCGCAAGCGCGCGCGCCACGGCAACACGCTGCCGCTGACCACCGGAAAGTTCCCCCGAATACCGCTTGAGCAGTTGTTCGATATGCATCAGCTCTGCCGTGCGTTCGACCCGCTTGGTGACCAACGCATTGTCCATTTTGGCCATACGCAGACCAAAGGCGATGTTTTCGAACACCGTCAGATGCGGAAACACGGCGTAGTTTTGAAACACCATCGCGATCCCGCGATCCCGCGGCGCAAGGTGATCGACGCGGCGGTCACCGATCCAGACTTCGCCCTCTGACGGGGTCTCGAGTCCTGCGATAATCCGCAGCAAGGTGGTTTTGCCGCAACCGGACGCGCCTAGCAGGACCATAAATTCCTGATCCGCAACATCAAGGTTGATGGAATGAAGCGCCTGGTAAGCCCCAAACCGCTTGGCAACGTTCTTAATTCTGATCTGAGCCATGAAGGTGATCCTTTCAGGTGGGGTTAGCGGTTTGCGATGCCCCACATTGCGAACAGGTATTTCCGGACCGCAAAGATGAATACGAGGGCGGGGACGACAAGGATGAACCCCCCGGCGAATTTAAGGTGCAACGGCGAGGTGCCGAGCGATTGAAGCAAGAAGGCAGGCAAGGTCCGGTTCTGGATCGTCAGCACGGCGGCTGCGAAAACCTCGTTCCACGAAATCACGAAGGCAAAGATTGCGGATGCGGCGATGCCCGGTGCGATCAATGGCAGCACGACCTTGGTAAAGGCGGTGAAACGCGTGCAGCCCAGCGTCCATGCCGCCTCTTCCAGCTCTATCGGGATGCCCGAAAACAGTGAAAAGGTGATCAGCACGGCAAAGGGAATTGCCAGCGTCGTGTGAACCAGCGCCAATCCCAGCAAGGTGTCATCCAATCCGGTGCGGATGAACAAGACGGCCAAAGGCAGGGCCAAGAGCGGCAGGGGAAAGGCGCGGGTCAGCAGGATCAGGACGCGAAACAGTTCCTTGCCGCGAAAGTCGAACCGCGACAGCGCGTAGCCAGCTGGTGCGCCAAAGGCGATGGACAGCACCATGGTCAGGCAGGCGACGATGACCGAGTTTTTCAGCGCGGTCAGCATCCCGGCGAAGTTCGCGAAAAACGTCAGTGACCCCATGTCGAATTCAGGGATGAACGATTTGGGAAAGGCATTGACGGTTTCCGGCGACGACAGGGTGTTGATCAGCAAAAAGTAGATCGGCACCAGCACCCAGGCGCACAGGAACACAATGGCGGCGCGGAACAAAAAGCGGCCAGATTTACGGACGTCCGCATGGGCGACGTCAGGGGTGACAGCGGTCATATCGTTGCTCCTTTCGGGACGCGCAGCAGACGCAGGATGATCAAGGTGAACCCGATGGAAATCGCGAGGATGATCAGAGCGATCGCCGCGGCCGCACCGCTGTTCAGCAGGTCAAACTGATAGGCATAGGTTTCAGCCATCAACACGGGGAACAGTGATCCGCCAAGGGCGATGACGACGGCGAAAACCTCGAAGGCAAGGATGACGCGCAGGACAAGGGCGGTTTGCAGTGACGGGCGCAGCATCGGCAGCGTGATCTTCAGGAACCGCTTCCATGGGGATGCGCCGAACACCTCTGCCGCCTCGTAATACTCCTTTGGGATCAGGCCCATACCCGCAACAAGGATCACCAACATGATCGCTGTCGCACGCCAGATTTCGGCCAGCGCGATGGCGATGAAGATGACCCAAGGATGCTCGTAAGTCAGCAGGCTGATCGGTTTGTCGATCAGGCCCATGCCCGACATCATGGAATTCAGGAAACCGGACTGCTCAAAGCATCGCCAGCCAGATGATACCGGCGGCAAGGTCGGAAATCCCCAGCGGGATTGTCCAGACATACAGAACCAGATCGCGGCCCTTTTCCATCTTGCTGACCATCGTGGCCATGGCCAGCGACAGGGCAAGCTGGATCGGCACGACGATGGCGGCCAGCAGCAGCGTGTTTTTCAGCGAGATCGGGAATTTCCAATATCCCACCACCTCGCGGAAGTTCGCCAGCGTGAAACCATCGCCCTGCGTGAACGCAAGCTGCGCGACCAGCACAAAGGGATAGATAAAGAACACGCACAAAAACAGCGTGACGGGCAGGATTAGCAAATAAGGAAGGGTGCGGGCGTTCATGGGATCGCTCCTTGCCGGATGGGTCATCCGTCATTCCGGGGGTGTCCGGGCCATTGCTGGCCCGGACGGTGGATCGTCAGGGAGGAGGACGATTATTCGACGGGGCACGCGCCTTCGGACGGCGCATCAGGGGCCCAGCAGACGGCGCCGGTTTCCTGCATGATCGCGTCCAGCACTTTGGCCTGATCATCCAGCACAGCGCGGATGTCTTGGCCGCCCAGAATGATCCGCTCGAAGCTGTCGACATAGACGCGGTTAAAATCGCCGCCCTTATCGCCCAGACCTGCGGGCAGCAGACCGGGGTTTGCGTCGGCAGCGCCGCTCATCTTGGCAATCGCGTCGCCAGCGGCCCGCACAGATGGTGGCAGATCGTCAGGCAAAGCCACGTCGACCACGGGAAAGAAGTTCGTCGCCCGCAGCGTTGCGATCTGGGTTTCCGGCTTCATCATGTAGGCAACCAGCGCTTCGGCTTCGGCCATGTCAGGTGCGGTCACGGGGATCGCAAGACCTGCGACAACAGGCATGAAACCACGCCCGGTCGGGCCTGAAGGTGCCGGGAAGGCGACGAAGTCATCCGGACGCTCGTTAAACGCACCGGCCAGACGCGATGTGTGGTCGAAAGCGATCCAGACGTCCTCGGACAGCAGTTGCTCCTGCATGAACGAAAAGTTCGTCGAGCCGGGGTTCGTGTGGGACCAAAGGGCGCGGAACGCTTCCCATGCGCTGACTGCGGCGTCGGATTTAAACGTGCGCACCACGCCGTCGGTGTAGGACGGATACAGGTAGCCTTGGAAGAAACGGTGCTTCAGACCATCGGGGCCAGCAGGAAAGCCGAACTTCTTGTCGCCTGTCGCCTCTTCCACAGCGGCCGACCATGCGATCAGTTGGTCATAGGTCAGCGCATCGATGTCAGCGCCTTCGGGTAGGAATTCCAATGCCTTTTTGTTAGCGGCCATGATGTAGGACGCCTGCATCCACGGCAGATAATGCTGCTGATCCGTGCCCAGCTTGCCCAGTTCCAGGAAGGTCGGGTTCACAGTCACGCCGCCCAGATCAAGGCCGGACAAATCCGCCAGATTGGCCGCATCCATCGCAGCAAAGCCGCCGTGCAGATCGCCCAGCACACCAATCGTGCCGTCGCCGGCCTGCAATTCAGCGTTCAGACGCGTCAGGAACGGACCGCTGTCGTTGGCCTGATAGTCGGCACCTGCGTCAAAGCCGGACAGGACCTGATCGCGCATCGCCTGCGTTTCCTCGATCGGTTTGGCCTGCGTGGACCAGAACAGCACTTCGGCCTGCGCGACACCCGTGGTCAGCGCGACGGCAGCCGTTGCACCCAATAATACATTTTGCAGATTCATTTTTCTCTCTCCCTGTTGGTCTTTGGCACCTGCCCAACGGACATGACGCCACCTTTTGATCCCGAAGGGTCTTTGCCGCAGCTGGTTTCCCGATGGATCCATGGCCCCCTCCTGCCAGAATCACGCCGCTAGAGGCATTAATGGTATAACGATATATCACTCGTCAAGCATCATTTCACCGAACTAGACTGTGCAAACTGCCCTCTTTGCCGTATCTCTACGTTTGGAATTGCCAAAATCAGGTTTAACGATGCACCCCAGCGACGCCGCATCCACACGGAAAAAGCCGAACCTTCAAACGGTTGCAGAAGCGGCAGGCGTCTCGCTGGCGACGGTCAGTCAGGTGATGCGCAACGCGGGCCGCATTTCGGAAAAGACCCGCGAAAAGGTGTTGAAAGCAGCCGAGGCGCTGAACTACGTCCCAGACGGGCGCGCCGCCGCCATGCGATCCGGCCAAAATCACGAGATCGGATTGGTCATCCACCAGATCGCCAACCCCTTTAACGCAGAGGTCATCAGCGGCGTCAGCGACCTGCTAGAAACCGAAGGCTATCTCGTCTCCGTCCTCGATTCCCGCGATGACCCGGCGAAAGAGGCGCGCAATCTTGAAGCCTTCATTCGCAGTGGCCGCGGCGGTCTGCTGTGGGTCCCTGCCGTGGGCGCGCGCAATCGGTCGTTTGAATTGCTCAAAACCCACCAGATGCCCACAGTCACCTTTCTGCGACGCGCGCAGCAGATCACCTGCGATCATGTGGGCATTGAAAACGCCGCCGCGACGGCGACAGCGACCCGCTATCTGGCCGATCTTGGCCACCGTCATATCGCGTTTTTTGGCGGCACCGGCGCGGGACAGGTCCACCTGCAACGGATTGAAGGCTACGAAGCCGTCATGGCCGAACGCGGCCTTGGCACCCCGCTTATCTGGCCCTGCGCCGATAACAAATTGGCGGGACTCGAGGCGAACTTGGCCCTGCGCAAGGCCCATCCAGAGGTCACAGCGCTGGTCTGCAACGGCGATATGGTCGCCATCGGAGCCTGCCTTGCGCTGCACCGCCTTGGCCTGACGCCGGGGCGCGACATGTCGATCATAGGTTTCGATGACATTGCCGACGCAGCCGTCGCTACGCCGCCGCTGTCCACGATGGCGGTGTCGCCGCATCAACTGGGGCGGCGGTTGGCGCAGGTGCTACTGGACCGGATCAAAACACCCGACATGCCCCACGTTACCGTCACCGTGCCCGCCACGCTGATCACGCGCGGCACGACGGGGGCACCGATTTAGCAGGTCTGTTTCAACGGCCGCGCACATCATTCACAGACCCGGCGCTTGGTTGAAAATATCACCCCGGCAGCAAAGCACTTTGAACGGCCGCATCCCAGCCAAGATAATACGTATCCTGATCGCGGATCACCGGCCGCGCCATCACCTTGGGCTGGGCCTCGATCTGCGCCTCTGCCTCTGAATTCTTGAGCCAATCATTCAATCCGCGATAGTCGTTCGATTTGCGATCCACCAGCCGATCGCCGAACTCTGAAATCAGTTCAGCCAGCTCAGCTTCGCTTAGGGGGTCGGACCGGACATCCCGGAAATCAACGTTCTTCCCTGCGGCCTCTAAATCTTTTCGCGCCCTTTGGCACACAGCGCAGGTGCTTAACCCATAGATAATCATATTATTTCCTTTGTCGGCATTCCTGCGCCCCAGCATTTGCGCCTTTGGCGCGACACATGCGATGGCGACTGGTGTGTGATCGCTACTTTGGCCAAATCATAAGCAACTTGGGATTTTTTACCAGTTGGGGCGTGACTCGCCTGCGACCCATCGGCTAGTCGTGTGATTATGAAACACATCCCCAAAGAATCCACCGATGACGCGCTTATTCAGGAGTTCCTGAAAAACGGCGGCAAAGTCAGCGTCGGGAAAACCAAACCTTTGCCAAGCGAGTTGGGCCTGAGCAACAATGCCTGGAACAACAAGTTGACCAAAGAAGAAAAGGCCGCGCGCGATAAGAAGTAACGCGTTTTAAGCGTTACCAATTTTCGCAGCAAAGCGTGATGCCTTTAGGACCGCCGCCGGGCGGTTCTTAAAGCGTCCCTAAGGGTGCCAGCGCTAACAAGCGCATAGCTCACCCGGCATCCAACCCATAAAACCGCTGCGCCGTGCCCCCATAAATCGCAGCGCGATCAGCATCGCTCAAGAGCGCGAAAAGCTCATCAGACACCGACCGCCAGCGATCATAGCCCCCGGCAAGGTTCAGAACCGGCCAATCACTGCCCCACATCACCCGCTCTGCGCCAAAACGCGCCAGAACGTGATCAACGACGGGACGCAATACGTCCGCCGTCCAGCCGGGACCAGCCTCGTTTGCAAGGCCGGACACCTTGCACATGATCTGCGGCAACTTCGCCAGCTGCGCCATGCCCCGCCGCCAATCGTCACCCGCATCAGCGCCCCCGGCGATGACGGGCTTGGCGCAATGATCAATCACGATCTTCAAGGACGGCACCTGCTGCGCGACCTCTGCCAGCACATCCAGATGGCGCGGCGTGACAAGCGCATCCAGCCGCAGGCCCCGCTCTGCCAGCTTGTGCAGATTGGCGATCACCGCAGGCTGGGCGATCCAGCGGGTGTCGCTGATGTCTTGCAACATAGGCCGAACCCCCTTGAACGCAGGGTGCGCAGCAAGGCGATCAAAGGTCTGCGCGGCCGCGGGGTCCGCCAGATCGACCCATCCCACAACGCCCCTAATCCAGCCATGATCCTGCGCCAGCGACAGTAAATAATCCGTCTCTGCCACCGTAGCTGCGGCCTGCACGACGACAGTTCCAGCAATGCCATACCGCTGCAATACGGGTGCCAAATCGGCAGGCAGTATATCGCGGCGGATCGCGGCAACGTCGTCCGTCATCCAGTCATAATCGCCTCGCGCAATCTGCCAAAAATGCTGATGTGCGTCGATCGGGTCGGGCTGTGCCATGACGTATCCTTTCGCATGGTCGCTTGAATAAATATGTTTTGTATAATTAAAAACAGTAAAATAAAACAGTCGTCTCGCCAATAGTTCGCGACAGGACTATGATGCAGCTTACCCCATTTCCTTCTATTTGGCACCAGTCGGTTTCTGCAGGCCCACGTTGACCTGTTCGTGTCCGATGCCATCGCGCAGGCGCAATTCACGGCAAAAGACGGGACCGCAATCACGCGCCTTTCGCGGCAGATGCGCCGTTCATCCTGTCGCATACGGGCGACGCAGGCTATGCCCCTCTCCGCTGCAGCGCTGGATTTCGTGACCAGTTAAAGCGTGTGACTATTGGCCTGCAACGCGTTCAGCAACGTCTGCTTAGATGTCGCCAAATGCCGCAATGCCGCCGCCTGCGCGCGCCCAACATCCCGGCTACGCAAGGCGTCGATATAGGCCAGATGTTCTTGGATCGCATCCGCATTGCGGGTGCGTTCATCTGCCTTATTCCACTGAAAATGATAGTGAAACACCAGAGAGATGACCTTTTGGAACTCTTTGACAAAGCGGTTCGTCACCACACTGTTGATCGCCTCGTGAAAGGTTTCGTCCAAGACAGAAAAGTCGTGATAGTCCCGATCGATCCGCTCTAGCAGGGCCAGATGCGCCTGTTCCAACACGTCAAGCCGGGCCCAAATCGGATGATCTGGCGCAAGGGCCACCAGATGCTGGACCGAGTTCAGCTCCAGCACGGTGCGAAAGTCCGACAGCTCTAACGCGTATTCCTTGGTAAAGCCGTGCAGCACCCAGCCGCCGCGCGGCCGCCGCACGACGATCCCGAACCGCGACAAGGACGACAGGAACTCCTGCAACGTATGCGGCGCAACGCCAAACTCCTTGGCCAGTTGCGCCACGTTCAGCGCCGTGCCCGGCGGCACGTCCATGCGCAGCACCCAATCAAGGAATCGCCCCTCCAGCTCTTCTATCGTCAGCAAGGTCGCTGGTTTTTCCAGACGATCCCCCGCACGCGTGCGCCGCCGGATCACCTTTTCGCGGCCATCAAGCGCGATCAGCCCGATGTCGTCAAAGCGCGCAAGCACGCTGCGGATCACAGTGCGACTAACGCCAAGATCAGCCGCAAGCACGTTTTCAGACTGCAGCGTGCCGCCAATTTCCGTTTTATCGCATATCGTTAGCAGCTTGTTATGCGCTTCGATGAAACGTGTGTTGTTGCGTGCCATAGGTCAGTGGCCTTTCCGATCTGCGCCGTCACCACTTGTTCTATAGCCTGTTCAAAAAGAATTAAAAACATTTGACGCGTCACTTCGTGCCTGCATATGTTTATTATTATAAAAAGCAATTATTGCCGCAGGAGGAGACGACAGAATGTCAGATGTGCAGGCCTCGCGGTCACGCCGCCTTCGCCTTGGCGGCGCGTCGCTGCACAAGCTGTCAGCCGTGGCGACGCTGGTTTTGTTGATCGTGGCATTTTCGTTTACCAGCCCTGCGTTCTTTTCGGTCAACAACGGCCTGACCGTCTTGCTGCAAACTGCCGTGATAGGACTGCTGGCAATTGGCATGACCATGGTCATCATCACGGGCGGCATCGACCTTAGCGTGGGGTCCGTGCTGGCCCTGTCGGGGGTTGTGACCGGGCTGGCGATCAAGGCGGGGATGCCCGTGATACCCGGCATGGGGCTGGGCATTGTAACGGGTGCGGCCTGCGGCGCGATCAATGGGCTGATCATCACTAAGATGCGGATCACGCCCTTTGTGGCGACCCTTGGCATGATGATGATCGCCCGCGGCCTAGCGCTGCAACTGACAGGCGCCGCCCCGATCAGCCGTCTGGGCGACAGCTTTGGGCAGTTGGGGAACGGCTCGTTCTTTCGCGTTGTTGAAATGCAGGCCAACGGCTTTCCCAAGGTGATCTTTCCCGGCATCCCCTACCCTGCCGTGCTGCTGTTGGTCGTCGCGCTCTTGGGCGCCTACATCCTGTCGCGCCGCCAAATCGGGCGGCATATTCTGTCGGTCGGATCGCACGAAGAGGCCGCCCGCCTGTCCGGCGTCAACGTCACCCGCACAAAGGTCTGGGCCTATACCGCATCAGGTGCGCTGGCCGGTCTGGCAGGCATGGTTTTGATGTCCCGCCTTGTCACCGTCCAGCCGAACGAGGGCGTCATGTACGAACTTGACGCCATCGCAGCCGCCGTCATTGGCGGCGCGTCATTGATGGGCGGCGTTGGCAGCATTTCTGGCAGCATGATTGGCGCATTCATCATCGGTGTGCTGCGCAACGGCCTGAACATGGCCGGTACCAGCGCCTTTATCCAACAAATTATCATCGGGATCGTGGTGATCGGGGCGGTCTATATCGACCAGATCCGCAACCGCAACTGAACGCCCGACATCAGCTTCATCAGGGAGGAAACCATGAAGAACATCGTCACCGCAGCACTCACCACCGGGATCATAGGGCTTACCGCATCAGCCGCGACCGCAGGTGAAATCGCCGTCATCGTAAAGACGACAAATTCCAACTTTTGGCAAAATGTCAGCAAAGGCGCCGACGCGGCCATCGCAGGGCAAAGCGCGCATACCGTCAGCTTTAACGGCCCGGCGTCTGAATCCGCCGTCGCCGATCAGGTATCGCTGGTGGAAAACGCCATCAATCGCGGCGTGTCCGCCATCGTCTTGGCCCCGTCCGACCCAGAGGCATTGGCCCCCGTCGTCAAACGCGCCTTCGAGGCAGGCATCCCCGTCGCAATCATCGACAGCATGTTGGCTGCGGGCAACGAGGCCTATTACCAAACCTTCCTATCCACGGATAACTGCACCGCAGGCGAGCTGGCCGCGCAAACCATGATCGACGCCGCAGGCAGCACCGGCAAAGTCGCCGTGATGTCCTATGTCGCGGGTGTCGGGTCCGAAATCGGCCGCGTCGGCTGTTTCAGCGACTACCTCGCCAAAAACTCTGACCTTGAAATCGTCGGACCGTTCTATTCGCAGTCGCAAATGGCGACGGCGCTGAACCAGACCACGGACATTCTGGCCGCAAACACCGATCTGGTCGGTATCTTTGGCGCGAACGAACCCACAGCGATTGGCATGGGACGCGCCATCGAACAGGCTGGCAAAGCGGGCCAGCTGACGGCGATTGGCTTTGACGGCAATGCCGACCTGCAAGACATGGTCAAAAGCGGCACCTTGCTGGCGACCGCTGTGCAAGGCTCGTTCCAGATGGGCGAACTTGGCGTGCAGGCCGTCATGGGCGTTCTGGCCGGCGAGACGATCGAGACGTTCATCGACACCGGCGTCGTGATGGTCACCAAGGACAACATCGACAGTCCAGTGGCGCAAAACGTCCTTTACTAAACCCCTCCCGGCCAGCGCGCTCCTCGCGCTGGCCACTCTTTGCGCCAGTAGGTCCCCCATGTTCGACACCCCAGCACCGCCGACCCCATTGGTTGAAATGTTCCGCATTTCCAAACGCTTCGGCGGGCTGCACGCCGTAACCGACGTCAGCCTTGACCTGTACCCGGGCGAGGTGGTGGGCGTTCTGGGCCATAACGGCGCAGGCAAATCCTGCCTGATGCGCATTCTGTCGGGCGCGATGACGGCCAGCGATGGGCAAATAACCGTGGCCGGCAAACCTGTGACGTTGAACTCTCCGCAAGATGCCCGCAACTGCGGGATCGAAACGATCTATCAAACCCTCGCCTTGGCCAATCACCTCGATGCCGCCGCAAATCTGTTTCTGGGCCGAGAGCTGAAAACGCGCTTTGGCAATCTGGACGACACCCGCATGTTCGCACATGCGCAAGAGGCTTTGCGCCAACTGAACCCGCATTTCACAAACCTGAAAGACCCCGTATCGCGCCTGTCCGGCGGCCAACGGCAGGTCATCGCGATTGCACGGGCGATCTATTTTCAGGCGAAGGTGCTGATCATGGACGAGCCGACAGCAGCGCTTGGCCCATCCGAAACCGCTATGGTCGCTGATCTGACCCTGCGGCTTAAGGCCGAAGGGATCGGGATATTTCTGATCAGCCACGACATGCATGATGTCTTTGACCTGTGTGACCGCGTCATGGTGATGAACAAAGGCCGCAACGTCGGATCCTTTCGGATCGAGGACGTGAACAAAGACGACATCCTAAGCTTAATCATCAAAGGCACATTGCCCGATGACTGGACCCCGCGAGGCGGCAAATGACGGAACCCACTATGAAAGTCGGCGTCATCAACGCCCCCGGCACGTTCGACGTGCAAACGCGCCCCCTGCCCCAGACCGCGCCGGACGGTTGGGTTCTGATCGACATTTGCGCGGCCGGGATCTGCGGCACAGACTATCACATCCTAGAAGGCAAACACCCTTTCCTGAATTATCCGCGTGTCATCGGGCACGAACTTAGCGGCCGCGTTGTGCAAGACGGCAACGGCTGGACCAAAGGCGATCTTGTCGTTGTGAACCCCTATCTGTCCTGCGGCACCTGCCGCGCGTGCAAGCGGGGCAAGCCGAACTGCTGCTACAATATTCAAGTGCTTGGCGTGCACCGCGACGGCGGTCTGGCCACGCGCTTGGCCGTGCCATCCGCGAACCTTTACGCCGCCGAAGGGTTATCGCCGCAGCAGGCCGCTATGGTCGAATTTCTGGCCATCGGCGCCCATGCTGTCCGGCGGTCGGACACCTGCGCCGGCGACCGTGTGCTTGTCACCGGCGCAGGCCCTATCGGCATTGGCGCTGCGCTTTTTGCGCGGCTCGCGGGGGCGGACGTCGCCTTGCTAGACCTTTGCCCGGACCGGCTGCGCATGGCGCAGGATCGGTTCGGCTTTGATACCGCCTACGCCTCGCTTGATGCGGCAATCGCCGCGACTCAAGGCGAAGGTTATGACGTGGTTTTCGACGCCACCGGCCATGGCGGCGCGATTGAATCCGGCTTTGCCGCTGTCGCCCATGGTGGGTCTTACACGCTTGTAAGCGTTGTGAAAAATGACATCACATTCCACGATCCCGACTTCCATAAAAAGGAAATGCGCCTGATCGGCAGTCGCAACGCGCTGCGGGATGATTTCGACTGGGTAATGGCCGCGTTCCGGCGCGGCGATATCGACGCAGACGCCCTGTGTTCGGATCAACTGAGCCTTGATGCATTCGCCGCAAAGTTCAGCAATCTGGCCGCGGATCGGTCGACCCTGATCAAGGTCATCGTCCAGATGGAAGGGTGAAATCGCCCTACGGCGTCCGGTAGGGCTTCCCCTTGACCCGCCGCAGGGGGATTGACGATTCAATCGACGACACCCCCGTCACGCGGGTCAGGCGTTCAGTCAGGAAACGCTCGAAATCCTTCAGGTCTGACGTCACAATCCGCATCAGATAATCGCGATTTCCGGTCATCAGCCAGCAATCCACCACCTCTTCAAAGGCAGAGATTTCGGCCTCGAACGACGCAAGCGCCTTGTCGATTTGCCGGTCAAGCTGCACCGACACGAACACGGTCACATCAAACCCCAGCGCCGCCTCGTCAAAGCGGGCATTGTAGCCGGTGATCACGCCTGACGCTTCTAGCGCCTTGACCCGGCGCGCGGTCGGCGTGGGGCTAAGCCCGACAGCATCGCCAAGGTCATTCATGCTGATGCGCCCATCCGCAGCAAGCCGGCGAACGATTCGTTTATACTCCGAGTCCTGCGGAAGCCGAATTTGGTGACTTGACGGCTGGGTTTGGAACGATTCAGCTATGCCTATGATCCGCCCCGGCTTTCTTTCCTCAGCAGACCGCCTCGAGCTTGAGGCTTGCGTGCGTTGCCAGCGCGAGGACCACGGCATTGCCCGCCGGGCAAATGCGATCCTGCTGCTCGACGACGGGGAAAGCTGTGCTCGGATCGCAAAGTTTCTCTACTTGGACGACGATACCATCCGGGGCTGGCATAAAACCTTTCTGCAAGATGGTTGGGATGCGCTTGCTTTCGACGGCTGGAAAGGCGGTCAGTCCCGTATGACACAGGCACAGGAGGTTGCTTTATGCGCCTGGCTGGAAGCACGCTTCTGTCGCTCGACGGTCGAGATCAGGGCCCATGTCGCAGCTGAGTGCGGTCTGAACTATTCCCATTCTGGCTGCATCAAACTTCTGGCCCGACTGGGCTTTGAATACCGCAAGCCCAAGTCCCTGCCGCGCGTGGCATCAGCGGAAAAGCAGGCCGCTTTTATCGCATTATACGACCGCCTGATGCGTGAGTTACCAGCGGATGAAGCCGTCTACTTCGCCGATGCGGTGCATCCGGAATACCAGACCAAGCCTGCGTTTGGCTGGGTGAAAGTAGGATCAAATCCAGCGGTTCTCAGCACGGCAGGGCGCGGTCGTGTGAATATTCATGGGGCTGTGAACCTTGAAACCTTCGATGCACCCTTTGTCGAGCCCACAACCGTTGATGGCGTCAGTGCAGCACAGCTTCTGACCAAGATCGAAGTGCGCAACCCTGACAAGCGCATCATTCATGTCATCTGGGACAACGCGGCCTACCACAAAGGGCCCGATGTCAGAGCCTTCCTCGCCAGGGCAGCTTGCCGTATCCATCTGATCCAGCTGCCGCCTTACTGCCCTCATCTCAATCCCATTGAGCGGCTTTGGGCCGTCTTGCATCAATACGTTACCCACAATCGCTACTACCCAAGTCAAAAGCAGTTCGCCGACGCCATCCTTGCATTCATGCGTGAAACCATCCCGCAGGAATGGACGAAGTTCCGCGACAAGGTCTCAGACAACTTCCGCGTCATAACCTACGAAAACTTTCGGGTTTTGAAGTAGTGGCGGTATATCAATTTCATCCATAGCAGCGAAATACGCTAATATTTGCAAAAAGCGCGAGCTTTTTCAGCGCAAATACGCCCCCACGTAGTGAATTTGCAGGAACCTGCGCGCAAAATGCGACTAGACTGATCCAGTATAGCGCAACACCGCTCAAGAGGCTTTTATGATCGACCTGAAAACCGTGGAACAACGGCTGCTCTGGCTGTCGCATTGGATGATCCACAACGCCAACCACATCCGCCCCAAGGTGGACGGGATTAAGGTGGGCGGGCATCAGGCCTCGTCCGCGTCGATGGTGTCGATGATGACGGCGCTCTATTTTTCGGTCTTGCGGCCACAAGACCGCGTGGCCGTCAAACCCCATGCCTCTCCGATTTTTCATGCGATGCAGTATCTCATGGGCAACCTCAGCCGCGAAAAGATGGAAAACTTCCGCGGCCTTGGCGGCGTGCAAAGCTATCCGTCCCGCACCAAAGACGTGGACGATGTGGATTTTTCCACCGGCTCTGTCGGTCTGGGCGTCGCGATCACATCCTTTGCGTCGATGGTTCAGGACTACGTGCAGGCGAAAACATGGGGCAAGGAACTGCCGCTCGGCCGCATGGTCGCGCTCATGGGCGACGCGGAACTGGACGAAGGCAACATCTACGAATGCCTGCAAGAAGGCTGGAAAAACGACCTGCGCAACACCTGGTGGGTGATTGATTACAACCGCCAGTCCCTCGACGGGATCGTCCAAGAAGGCCTGTTCGAGCGGGCCGAAAAAGTATTCGACGCCTTTGGCTGGGACGTCGTGCGCATCAAATACGGCCAGCTGCAACGCGCCGCCTTTGCCGAACCCGGCGGGCAAAAACTGCAAGACTGGATCGATAACTGTCCCAACCAGCTTTACGCCGCGCTGACCTATATGGGTGGACGCGTATGGCGCAAACACCTGATGGATGACTTGGGCGACCAAGGCGACGTCACCGCCCTGCTGAACGCGCGCAGCGATACGGAACTGGCGGCCTTGATGGAAAACCTTGGCGGCAATTGCGTCGACACCATGGCCCAGACCTTTGCCGCCATCGACCACGACCGCCCGGTTTGCTTTCTGGCCTATACGATCAAAGGCTGGGGCACGCCGATTGCGGGGCACAAAGACAACCACGGCGGCCTGATGACCAAGGCGCAAATGGCCGATTGGCAGGTGCATATGGGCGTGCCCGAAGGGGCCGAATGGGACCGCTTCGCCACCATTGGCGATACATCCGCATTCCAAGCAGACCTGAACGCCGTGCCGTTTTTTGCCAAAGGCCCGCGCCGGTTTTCCGATGATGTGCTTAGCGTGCCCAAGATCGAAATCGCAAGCGAGCGTGAAATCTCGACCCAGATGGGCTTTGGCAAAATTCTGGACGATCTGTCCAAAGGCGACAGCGATCTGGCCAGCAGGATCGTCACGACATCGCCGGACGTCACCGGCACGACAAGCCTTGGGGCTTGGGTCAACCGGCGCAAACTGTTTGCACGCACGGCCCGACCTGACACCTTCAAGGATCACAAAATCGCATCGACCGCAAAATGGGAATTCGCACCAGACGGCCAGCACATCGAACTGGGCATCGCAGAGATGAACTTGATGCTGCTGCTCGGCGCCGCAGGCCTGTCGCATTCCCTGTTCGGCAAACGCCTGATCCCCATTGGCACGGTCTATGACCCGTTCGTGTCACGCGGCCTCGATGCGCTAAACTACGCCTGCTACCAAGACGCCCGCTTTATGCTGGTCGGCACCCCGTCCGGCGTCACGCTGGCCCCCGAAGGCGGGGCGCATCAGTCGATTGCATCGCCTCTGATCGGCATGTCCCAAGACGGGCTTGCCGCGTTCGAGCCTGCTTTCGTGGACGAACTTGCGGTCATTATGGAATGGGCGTTCGATTACATGCAGCGTGACGGCGGCGGCGATCCGGACGAACGGACATGGCTACGCGATGAAACCGGTGGCTCTGTCTATCTGCGGCTGACGACAAACCCGATTGAACAGCCCGGCAAACGGGTCGACGACGCCTTTCGCCAAGGCGCGATTGATGGCGCTTATTGGCTGCGCAAACCTGGTCCCAATTGCGACGTCGTGATCGCGTATCAAGGGGCCGTCGCGCCCGAAGCCATCGCAGCAGCCGGCATGATCGGCGGAACCCGGCGCGATGTCGGCGTCTTGGCCGTCACATCCGCAGACCGCCTGAACGCGGGCTGGACCGCCGCACAACGCGAACGCGCGCGCGGGCATGCCGGGGCGCGCAGCCATGTTGAAACGCTGCTTGATGCGCTGCCAAGCACCTGCACGATCGTCACCGTGATCGACGGCCACCCTGCGACATTGTCGTGGCTGGGATCGGTTTGCGGGCATAAAACCATCCCGCTGGGCGTCGAACATTTCGGCCAAACCGGCACCATTGACGACCTGTACCGCCACTTCCGCATTGATCGCACCGCCATTGCCGACACGGTGCGCGCGCTGACGATTGGCAACCGCTCTGCCTGACGCCGCAAGCGCTGCGGCAAGGCCCCCATTACCCGCCTTGCCGCAGCCCACTTTGGTTTTCCGCCCCACTTTGTACGACTGGCGCTTTACGCCTTCGCAAAATACCGCCACTCTTGCCGCAGCATCCATCGGTGCACTCAACACGCAGGCGGCACCCCGCGCGGGTGCGCAAGGCCGCGACCAACGGGGAACATTCAATGCAGATTTTCAAAACCGCAGCGCTGACGGCCGCGATTGCCTTTGGGCTGACGACGACTGCCCACGCGCAAGAACTGACCTTTTTCACAATCGGGACCGGCGGCACAGCAGCGACCTATTACCCAGTCGGCGGCGTCATCGCGAACGCCATTTCCAGCCCTCCGGGCTCTCGTGCGTGCGATGAAGGCGGCAGCTGCGGCGTGCCCGGCTTGATCGCCTCTGCCGTGTCATCGCGCGGATCGGTCGACAACGTGAACGCCATCAACTCTGGCCTGCGCAACTCTGGCTTTGCCCAGTCGGACGTCGCCTATTGGGCCTATACCGGCACCGGCACGATGGACGGTCAAGCGCCTGCGGAAAAGCTGCGCGCCATTGCCGCCCTGTTTCCAGAGCACATCCACCTGGTTGTCATGGCCGATAGCGGCATCAACTCTGTCGCCGATCTTGCAGGCAAGCGCGTATCTTTGGACGAGCCGGGTTCCGGCACTTACGTCGACGCCAACCTGATCCTGTCCGCTTACGGCCTGTCCAGCGACACCGTCACCGCCGAGGCGCTAAAGCCTGACGCCGCAAGCGATGCGCTGCGCAACGGCCAGATCGACGCTTTCTTCTTTGTGGGCGGCTACCCCACCGGCGCAATCGTCGAACTTGCCTCGGCTGTTGACATCAAACTGGTGCCAATCGACGGCGACGGCGCAGCAAAGCTGACTGAAGAATTCGGCTTCTTCTCGTCCTCTGACATCCCCGACACCGCCTATGAAGGCGTGGCAAACACCACGACTGTGGCCGTCGGCGCGCAGTGGATCACCTCTTCTGACGAAGACGAAGAGCTGGTCTATCAGATCACAAAAGCCCTGTGGAACGACAACACCCGCACCCTGCTGGACGTCGGTCATGCTAAGGGCGCGTCGATCAACAAAGAAACAGCACTTGATGGCATCGGCATCCCGCTGCATGCGGGCGCAGAGCGGTTCTACCGCGAAGCCGGCCTGCTGCAGTAAGGCTCGTTTTTAACTTTGGTGGTGCGCGTCCTCGCGCATCACCCGCCGCTTGACCAAAGCAGGCATGACCCAAGGATAGCGGATGCAAACCAGCGAACTAAGCGCGGCCGAACTGGCCGAGATCGAGCGTAAATACGACCCGGAAACGGCCTTTCGCAGCACCGGCCCGCAACTGGCCTTTGCCGTATCGTTCCTGCTGGTCGCGATGTCGGTCTATCATTTCTACGCCGCTGGCTTTGCGCTGATCCCCGAACTGATGCACCGCGGCATCCATATCTCATTCGTGCTGTCGCTGGTGTTTATCCTATTTGGCTGGCGCAAGGCCCCGGCAACCGACATGGCCCCGCCCGCGTGGTGGCGGTTCCAAGGCGTACCCTACCTTGACCTGCTCTGGTCCCTGCTCGCCGTTGCTGCCGCTATGTATCTGCCGCTGCTGCCGCCTGAAATCGTGGCCCAGCGGGTCGGCAACCCCAGCCAGCTTGATATCTTCATGGGCACGGCCCTGCTGCTGCTCACGCTAGAGGCCGCGCGCCGGTCCATCGGACCTACCCTGCCCATCATCGGCATCGTGTTCATTCTGTTCGCGATCTTCGGCCCCTACGCGCCCGGCGCGTTAAAGCACGGCGGCACCAGCTGGCTTGGGCTGATCAACCACCTGTATATGACGAACCAAGGCATCTACGGCATCGCCATCGGTGTGATGGCGAAATACGTCTTTTTGTTCATCCTGTTCGGCGTCCTCGCCACCCGCATCGGTTTGGGGCAATTGTTCATCGACCTCGCCATGGTCATTGCTGGCCGCTATGCGGGCGGCCCGGCCAAGGTCGCGATCTTTTCCTCGGCCTTCATGGGCACGATTTCTGGCTCTTCTATCGCCAACACCGTCACGACCGGCGCGCTGACGATTCCCGCCATGAAAAAGGTCGGCTATCCCAGCCACTTCGCCGCCGCAGTAGAGGCGACATCGTCGACCGGCGGCCAAATCACGCCGCCCATCTTGGGTGCCGCGGCCTTTATCATGGTTGAATACCTTGAAATCCCGCTGCGCGACGTGCTCGCCGCAGCCCTCTTTCCCGCGTTGCTGCACTATTTCGGCATCTTCATCATGGTCCACCTCGAGGCAAAGCGCCTTGGCCTGCGCGGCCTCAGCGCGGCAGAAATGCCAAAGCTGGGTTTGGTGCTGAAACAGCATTGGCTGTCGGTGATTCCGCTGATCATCCTTGTTTACATGATCCTGTCCGGCCGCACCCCCGACTACGCCGCCGTCTATGGCATCATCGCTTGCGTGGTCGTTGGCCTGCTGAACCCTGTAAACCGGTTGACGCTGATTGATCTGTGGAACGCGCTGGCCTCCGGCGCAAAGAACACGCTGGCGGTCGGCGCGGCCGCCGCCGTTGTCGGCATCGTCGTCGGCGTGGTCACACTGACCGGGGTCGGCTTTCGTCTGGGCTATGTCGTCGTGCAAACCGCCACCGACATGGGCGCCGTGATCGGGTCGATCTGGCCTTTCTCGTTCGCCTCTGTCGCGCAGTGGTCGCTGTTCTTGTCGCTGGTCCTGATCGCCATGTCGTGCATCATCATGGGCGCCGGCATTCCCACCACGGCGACCTACATCATCCTTGTCGCCGTCGCCGCGCCAGCGCTGGCCGCCCAGCAGGTCCAGCCCATCGTGGCACACTTCTTTGTCTTCTATTATGGCGTGCTTGCGGACATCACGCCCCCTGTCGCCCTCGCGGCTTATGCGGCGGCGGGTATCGCCGGATCGAACCCGTTCCAAACCGGCAATACCGCATTCCGGCTGGGGATTGCCAAGGCGTTGGTCCCCTTCGTCTTCGTCTACTCGCCTTCCCTTTTGCTGGTCGCTGACGGCTTCACCTGGCCCGCGTTTTTCGTGACCTTGGCCGGGGCAATGATGGGGATCGCCAGCCTTGGCGTCGCCTTTTCCGGCTATCTGCTGACCCCATTGCGTCGCTGGGAAAGGTGGTGGATCGCGGCCGTGTCGATGCTGTTTATCGCGCCGGGGCTTAAGACGATGGCGGTCGCCGTCGTTCTGATGGCACCTGTTCTGTACCTACAGTTCGCCCGCAGGCGCAGCGAAACGGCAGTAGTCTAAGCGGTCATGGGCCTGACGTTTTCCGGTGCCGTCTGCGTAAACTGCGGCATCTGTGACAGGTGGGCGATCACGCGTTGGATCTTGGGCAGCCCGCCCAAATCCACGTCCCACCTTTGCGCGTTGTAAATCTGCGGAAACAGGCACAAATCCGCAAGCGACACGCGACCGCCCAGACAGGTTGGCCCGCCATCGATCAGGCGTTCCACAGCGACCAGACCGGGCGCGATGAATTCGCGCATCCAACCCTGCATGGTCAGGGTGCCCGCTGATTTTTCAACCGCAAACCGCGCCACGCGCAGGTTGCAAACCGGGTGGATTTCCATCGCAATCGCATAGGCGACGGCCCGCACCCGCGCCCGGTCCAGCGGATCGCTGGGCATCAGGCCAAGCGCCCGCGTCTCGTCCAGATATTCGACAATCGCCAGCGACTGAGTCAGATGCGCGCCGTCAATCTCTAGCACCGGCACCAACCCCTGCGGGTTCAGATCAAGGTGGCCACCGCCGCGCTGATCACCCCGCAGCAAATCAACCCCCTGCCCCCGCCAATCAATCCCCGCAAACGCCAAAGCAATCCGCACCCGGTAACTTGCAGTCGAGCGCCAGTAATCGTGAAGCGTGACGGTCATCAAAGCGCCTGCAAAAGTTGTTTCAGGATACGTTGCAGCACCGCATGATCCTCCATCAGGGTCTGCTCTAGCGCGGTGCTGTGATCTTTTGCGATTGGCACGATCTGCCGCAGCAGGTCTGCGCCCTTGTCGGTCAGCGCCAGTTTGATCAACCGCCGGTCCGCTAAATCGACGGTTTTGCTGACATAGCCCTTTGCGACCAGCCGGCTTGCCGCGCGGCTTGCCTTGGACTTTTCCAGACCGACACGCTGCTCGATATCCCTGACCGACGCATCGCTAACATAGCCCACATTCACCAAAATCCGCCATTCCGCGATCGAGATTCCGAACCGCGATTGATAGCCCGCCGCCAGTTGCGCCGACAACTTTTGTGCTGTGGCTGCAAGCAGATAGGGCACGAACCCATCCAGATCAAAGGGGGGTAAGTCATGCGTCATCCGCGCGCTCCTGCCTTGGACCTGCGGCTTGGGATTGGGATTGGGATTGGTAAGTGGCTCGCCAGGATTAATCGTTGCATATGCAATAAATAGTTTGACTTCATTGCGATTGCAACAAATATTGCCCCCAAACCGGGCCAGACCAATCGGGAGTGAAAACGTGCAGACACCTTCGACAGACAGAACCTTGACCGCGGATGCAGGGACCAAGGGGGTCACCCCCGGCTACATGCCCGGCTTTGGCAACGATTTCGAAACCGAAGCCCTGCCCGGAGCTTTACCGCGCGGCATGAACAGCCCTCAGAAATGCGCCTATGGCCTGTACGGCGAACAGCTCACCGGCACCGCCTTTACCGCGCCGAGCCACCAGAACGAGCGGACATGGTGCTACCGGATCCGCCCATCGGTGAAACACGTGTCCCGCTTTTCGCGCATCGACGTGCCCTACTGGAAATCCGCCCCCCATGTGCTGAATGACATCACGTCCCTTGGCCAATATCGCTGGGACCCCGTGCCGCACAGCGACGCCGATTTGACGTGGATCGACGGCATGCACACCATGACCACGGCGGGGGACGTTTACACACAGGTCGGCATGGCGATGCATGTCTACCTTGTCACTGCCTCGATGACGGATGAATATTTCTTCTCTGCTGACAGCGAATTGCTGGTCGTGCCCCAAGAGGGCCGCCTGCGGTTCTGCACCGAACTTGGCGTGATCGAGGTCGCGCCAAAGGAAATCGCCATCCTTCCGCGCGGCCTTGTCTACCGCGTCGAACTACGCGACGGGCCCGCGCGCGGCTTTGTGTGCGAAAACTATGGGCAAAAGCTGGAATTGCCGGGGCGCGGCCCAATCGGTGCCAACTGCATGGCGAACCGCCGCGATTTCAAAACGCCCGTGGCCGCTTTTGAAGACCGCGACGCCCATTCGCGCGTGGTGATCAAATGGCAGGGTCAATTCCACGAAACCTTTATCGACCACTCCCCCCTTGATGTGGTCGCGTGGCACGGAAATTACGCGCCCTGCAAATATGACCTGCGCGATTACTGCCCCATTGGCGCAATCCTCTTTGACCATCCCGACCCGTCGATCTTTACGGTTCTGACCGCGCCCTCTGGCGTGCCCGGAACCGCCAACATCGACTTTGTTCTGTTCAAAGAGCGGTGGATGACAGCGGAAAACACCTTCCGCCCGCCATGGTACCATAAGAACGTCATGTCGGAACTGATGGGCAATATTTACGGGCAATACGACGCCAAGCCCAACGGCTTTGCGCCCGGCGGCATCAGCCTGCACAACATGATGCTGCCGCACGGCCCCGACAACGTTGCCTTTGAAAAGGCCAGCAATGCGGACCTTGGGCCGGAAAAGCTCGATAACACCATGTCCTTCATGTTCGAAACCCGCTTCCCCCAGCACCTGACCGAATACGCCGCAAGACAAGCGCCTTTGCAGGACGATTACATCCATTGCTGGGACGGGATCGAAAAGCATTTTGACGGCACGCCCGAAGGCAATTGGGGAAAATAGGGCGATCCCGCCCGCCCCAATCACACCCGCCCCAAACGCTCGCGAACGGATGAATACATGCCCCTCAAACGCTCTTGGATCGACAGCGCAAATAGCGCCGAAACCGATTTCCCCCTGAACAACCTGCCCTACGGCGTCTTTTCCGTGCCGGGCAAGGTGCCGTGCTGCGGTGTCGCCATCGGGGACGCGATCTTTGACGTGGCAACTGCAGAAGCGTCCGGCCTGATCACCCTGCAAGGCGGCCCCTATCTGCAACACGGCACATGGAACCCGTTGATGGCGGCAGGGCCCGTCGTCTGGGCCGACCTGCGCGCGCAGCTGACCACCCTGCTGGCCGAAGACAATGCTGACACCGACAGCCTGCAAAATCTGCTGGGCCAACAAGCGGACGCACAGCTGCACATGCCCTTTACCGTCGCGGAATATACCGATTTCTACGCGTCCAAGGATCATGCGACCAACGTCGGCACCATGTTCCGGGGCGCAGAAAACGCGCTGCCGCCGAACTGGCTGTCGATCCCGATTGGCTATAACGGGCGCGCGTCATCCGTGGTCGTATCAGGCACCGACATTACCCGCCCCTACGGCCAGCTTAAGGCGCCGGACGCCGACCTGCCGCACTTTGGTCCCTGCGCCCGCTTCGATATCGAACTGGAACTTGGCGCAATCGTCGGCACGCCATCGCAGGGCATGCAATCCGTCGATGCCGCGGACGCGATGATCTTTGGCTATGTCCTGCTGAACGACTGGTCCGCGCGCGATATTCAGGCCTGGGAATACCAGCCGCTTGGCCCATTTCAGGCCAAAGCGACCGCGACCACGATCAGCCCTTGGATCGTCACCGCAGAGGCCCTGCAAGATTTCCGCGCCCCCGCGCCGCAACGATCCCGCCCACTTTTGCCCTATCTGCGCGAAAGCGGCCCGATGCTTTACGACATCGATCTTAGCGTCGGGATGACACCCAAGGGCGGCGCAGAGACGATTATCGCCCGCACCAACGCCAACCAGATGTACTACTCTGCCGCGCAGCAGCTTTGCCACCACACCACAAGCGGCTGCGCGATGCGCACCGGGGATTTGCTGGGCTCTGGCACGATCTCTGGGCCGGAAAAAGACATGCGCGGCTCGTTGCTGGAACTCAGCTGGGGCGGCAAAGACCCTTTGACCCTAAGCGGCGCAGAACAGCGCAGCTTTATCGAAGATGGCGACACCATGACCCTTTACGGCGCAGCCTTAGGCGCAGGTTTTCGCGTCGGCTTTGGCGTGTGCACAGGCACGTTGCTGCCCGCAAAGCCCCTGCCCGACTGGGCCACCACCTAATCCGCACATAGCAAACGACACTTACCAAGGATATTGACCATGGCTAAAGCATTCGCCTCGCAAGGGGATATGGCAGACAAGAAAATCAGCTTCACGAAAGTGGGCGATGGCCTTTACGCTTTCACCGCCGAAGGTGATCCAAACACCGGTGTCATCATCGGCGACGACAGCGTCATGATCGTCGAGGCGCAAGCAACCCCGCGCCTTGCGCGCAAGGTGATCGACTGCGTGCGCACAGTCACCGACAAGCCGATCAGCCATGTCGTCCTGACCCACTATCACGCCGTCCGCGTGCTGGGTGCTTCGGCCTACGGTGCCAAAGAAATCATCATGTCGGACACCGCCGCCGCCATGGTCGAAGAGCGCGGCCAAGAAGACTGGGACAGCGAATTTGACCGCTTCCCGCGCCTGTTTCAGGGGCACGAGGAAATCCCCGGCCTGACGCGGCCCACCACCACCTTTTCCGACAAAATGACGGTTTATCTGGGCAAACGCCGGGTCGACATCATGAAACTTGGCCGCGCCCATACCGCCGGCGACGCCGTGATCTGGGTCCCCGATCAAGAGGTAATGTTCACCGGCGATATCGTTGAATACCACTCGGCCTGCTACTGCGGGGACGGTCACTTTGGCGATTGGGGCGCGACCCTTGATGCCATCGCAAGCTATGCGCCGAAATCCATTGCGCCCGGCCGCGGCGACGCGCTGATCGGCGAAGACATGGTCGCAAAGGCGCTGGCCTCTACCGCTGATTTCGTCAACAGCACCTACGCCCCGGTCGCCCGCATCGTCGCCCGCGGCGGCACGCTCAAAGAAGCGTGGGCCGCCGTGCGCGAAGCCTGTGATCCAAAGTTTTCCGACTATGCGATCTACGAACACTGCCTGCCCTTCAACGTCGCCCGCGCCTTTGACGAGGCCAAAGGCATCGACACCCCGCGGATCTGGACCGCCGCGCGCGACAAGGAAATGTGGACCGCCCTGCAAAGCTGATTTGCGGCGGCCCACATCCAATTTGCCTGCGTGTGAGGGGCACGCAGGCACAAGACCATTCGGGAGGAGAACCGATGTTGCAAGATCGCTATTCACTGGCGTTCAAGCTGTATCCTTACGCGCGCAGCGCCGATCAGGATGCAGCCACGCCCACGCGCCACAAGGTCGCCGTAATCGGCGCCGGACCTGTTGGCTTGGCCACCGCCCTTGATCTGGGCCGCCAGGGCATCGACGTCGTCCTTCTGGACGATCACGAAGGCGTCGGCAAAGGCAGCCGCGCGATTTGCTTTGCCAAGCGGACGCTAGAAATCACCGACCGCTACGGTGCAAGCGCGCCGATTTTGGACAAGGGCGTGATCTGGAACCTTGGCAAGGTGTTCTACGACGACCGGCAGATCTTTGAATTCAACCTACTACCCGAAGCCGGGCACAAGCACCCCGCCTTTGTCAATCTGCAGCAGCCCTACTTTGAAAAGTTCCTGTTCGAACAGATCACGGCAGAAATCGCATCTGGCGCCCCCATCGACGTGCGCGGCAAGAACCGCGTTGATGCGGTGCGCCCCGCTGATAACCATGTCGCGCTGGATGTGATGACGCCGGACGGCAGCTATACGATCACCGCCGATTATGTCGTGGCCTGCGACGGCGCGAACTCTCCGGTCCGCGCGATGCTGGAACTGGATTTCGACGGGCGCGTGTTTCAAGACAGCTTCTTGATCGCCGACATTCGGATGACATCGAAATCCTTCCCGACAGAGCGTTGGTTCTGGTTCGATCCGCACTTCAAATCCGGCGCATCAACCTTGCTGCACAAACAGCCCGACGACGTCTGGCGGGTCGATTTCCAAATCGGCTGGGACGTGGACCGCAAAGAAGAGCTGAAAGAGCATAACGTCCGCCGCCGCCTTGACGCGATGCTGGGGGCGGATGTGGTTTACGACATCGTCTGGTCATCCATCTACACCTTTCAATGTCGACGCATGGACAGCTTTCGCCATGGCCGCGTTCTGTTTGCCGGCGACGCCGCGCATCAGGTATCGCCTTTCGGCGCACGCGGCGCGAATTCCGGCCTGCAAGACGTGGACAATCTGGGCTGGAAACTCGGATTAGTTTTGCAAGGCAAGGCACCGGATGCCTTGCTGGATAGCTATGATGTCGAACGGGCATACGGGGCCGATGAAAACATCCTCAACTCCACCCGCGCGACCGATTTCATCACGCCAAAATCAGCCACCAGCCGCCTGTTCCGCAACGCAGTTCTGGATTTAGCCGAACATCACACCTTTGCCCGCCCGATCGTCAATTCGGGCCGCTTGTCGATGCCCTGCACCTACGACGACCTGCCCTTGAACGGCGCGGACGCCCTGCACGGCGGACCAGATCGCAGCCGCGTCGGCAGCCCCTGCCCCGATGCGCCCTTGGACTGCGGGTATCTGCTGGACCAGCTGGGTGGCGACTTTGTGCTGCTCGCCATCAACTGCGCAGCGCCTGCCGACATCACGGTGGACGGCATCACCCTGCGCACCGTGTCGCTCTCAACCACTGCGGGCACGCAGGATGCGCTGACCGAACGCTATTTGGGCGCGGCACCAAGGGCCGTCTATCTGATCCGGCCCGACCAACATGTCGCCGCACGGTGGGATGCCTTTGACGCCGCCGCTGTCACCAACGCGCTACGCACCGCTTGCGCAAAGGAGCCCGCAGATGCCTGAGGCAAAATCCACCCTAATCCTGACACCCAACATCGCCGCCCCCGATGACACATATGCCGCGCTGATCGATGCGCACGACGGCCTGACCGATGACCAAAGCGCCGCCCTGAATGCGCGCCTGATCTTGATCCTTTTCAATCACATCGGGGACCCCGCCGTGCTTGCACAGGCGCTCCGCGTTGCATCGCGACCATCTCAACAGGAGGAGAGACCATGAAACTGACACATAAAGTCGCCCAGCTTTTGGGGGCCGCCGCATTCGGGATGACCATCCTCGCAGCGCCCGCCGCCATGGCTGATACGACGCTGGCCATGTCCAGCTGGCTGCCCGCACGCCACCCCATCGTGGTCAATGCGTTCAAACCATGGGCCCAGCAGGTTGAAGACGTCACCGAAGGCCGCGTGAAAATCCGCATTCTTGCAAAGCCGCTTGGCCCGCCCCCGGCGCATTTCGACATGGCCGCCGACGGCGTCGCTGACATCACTTATGGTCTGCATTCCTTTACCACCGACGACCGCTTTGTGCGTTCGCGCATCGGTCAGTTTTCCTTCACCGGCGACGACGCCGCCAGTGGATCCACCGCGCTTTGGAACGTCTACGGCGGCATGCTGGACGCGCAGGCCGAACATGAAGGCGTCAAACTGCTTGGCCTTTTTGTGCACGGCCCGGGCATCTTTCATAACAACGTGCGCAAGATCGAAAGCGACGCTGACTTTGCCGGCCTGAAAATCCGCGTCCCCGGCGGCTACATCGCTGACATGATCTCTGACCTCGGCGCTGAAACGCTCTTTATGTCCACAGGAGAGATTTATGAAAAGCTGTCGCGCGGCGTCATCGACGGCGTCACCATCACCTACGAGGCGCTGACCGCCTACAAGCTGACGGAACACCTGAAATATTCCATGCGCGCCCCCGGTGGCTTCTATAACTCCACCTGGTTCTTCGTCATGAACGACGACAAATGGGCCGAGATTTCGACCGAAGATCAAGCCGCGATCGAGGCGATCTCGGGCGAAGCCTTTGCCGCCCTCGTGGGTAACGCATGGAATGCGGCCGACGATGCCGCGCTGATCGCCATCGCCGACGCCGGGATACAGGTCTACGACACCCCTGCGGATGTGCTTGAAAAAATCAAAACAATCGCCGCCGGCTACGAATCCGAATGGGCCGACACCATCGCGGCGGACGGTTTCGACGGTAAGGCCGCATTGGCCGAACTGCGCGCACAGACCGGCGTGGAATACTGATCCATGGCGCGCCCGAACTTCCGTTTTTTCAGCGCAGGTGGCGGGACATCTGGCCAAGGCGTATCCCTGCGCCGCGTGCTTGACGTCTCATTAGGGTTGGCCGCCAGCCTTGCTTTGGGCTGTCTGATCCTGATCACCTGCATCGACGTTGTCGGGCGCTACATTTTCGATCGTCCCCTATCGGGGGCGTTCGAATTGACTGAAATGATTTTGGCAGCGCTGGTCTTTCTGGCGCTGCCACTCACGACCGAACGGCGCGAACATATTGAGGTTGATATCCTTGGCGCCCTGCTACCCGCGCGCGCCAACCGGTCGCTTGTGGCGTTTGCCGGCCTCTTCTCGGCGGCGTTGCTGGTGACGCTGGCGTGGCGTCTTGGGGCCCATGCGCTTGGCGCGGCGCAAGACGGGGCCGTCACCAACGCCCTTTCCATCCCCTACGCACCCTTTGGTTTCCTCGCGAGCTTTTCTTGCCTCGTCAGCGCCGTCATCGCCCTTTTGCGCGGCGTCGTGCCACCGGACCACTGCGACGGTAAGGAGCCGTAAGATATGCTGATTTCTCTGCTCGGCTTTGCCGTCCTTCTGATTTTGATGTTCATGCGCGTCCCCATCGCCTTTGCCATGGCGGCGGTCGGCGGCATTGGCTTCGCGTTGATGCGCGGCTGGGGCCCTGCGTGGTCTATGACGGGCCAAGTCGCCTTTGACACCGCCCTGTCCTACAGCCTTTCGGTCATCCCGCTGTTCATCTTTATGGGCAATATTCTTGCCGTATCCGGCGTCGCGCACGGGCTTTACGCCGGGGCCGACCGCCTGTTCGGCCGCACCCGGGGCGGGTTGGCGATGGCGTCGGTCCTGTCCTGCGGCGGCTTTTCGGCGGTCTGCGGATCGTCACTCGCCACAGCCGCGACCATGTCCAAAGTCGCCATGCCGTCGATGCGCAAATTCGGCTACGATGATCGCCTTGCGACCGGATCCATCGCCGCAGGCGGCACCCTTGGCATCCTCATCCCGCCCTCGGTCATCTTGATCATTTATGGCCTGCTGACCGAAACGAATATCTCCAAACTGTTCATTGCGGGGATCATTCCCGGCATCCTTGGCGTGATCCTCTATCTTGCGGCCGTCAAACTCGCGGTCTGGCACAATCCCGCCTTGGCCCCAGAGGTGACGCAAAGCCCGCCGATGTCCCGCACCGACGTCATCGGCGTCTTTGCCGTGCTTGGGCTGTTCGTCTTTATTATGGTCGGCATCTACGGCGGCATTTTCACCCCGACAGAGGCCGCAGGCATGGGCGCAGGCGCCTCAATCGTCATTGCGCTGGCGCTGCGGTCGATGGCGCTGGCGGATTTCTTTGACGCCGCCTTTGACAGCATCCGTGCCACGGCCATGATCTTCGCCGTCATCATCGGCGCCGAGATTTTCACGAACTTCATCAACTTCGCAGGGCTGCCCGATGGGCTTTCGTCCTTCGTCATGAACAACGACCTGCCCGTCTGGGCCGTCATGATGGGCATCATGGTGATCTACCTGATCCTTGGCTGCGTGCTGGAAAGCCTGTCGATGATCCTGCTGACCGTGCCCGTCTTCTATCCGCTGATGTACGAGCTGCCCTTTACAAACCCGGCCCTTTTGGACCCGGAAAATGCGCTGATCTGGTTCGCAATCGTTGTCGTCGTCGCAACAGAAATCAGCCTGATCACACCGCCCGTGGGCATGAATGTCTTCGTCCTCAAGGCCGTCCTGCGCGACGTCGAACTCTCGACGATCTTCAAAGGCGTCTTCCCGTTCTGGCTGGCCGACATCGTCCGTCTTGGTCTGCTGCTCAGCGTGCCTGCGCTGTCCCTCTGGCTTGTTGGTCAGATGTAGCCAGCCCGCTGGCATCCGGCCAATCCCCCCTTCCCCACGCAAAGAGCCCGCAAAATGACCGCGAAATCCTACATGTTCCACTCTGTCGCCCAAGCGATCGCCGATCATAAAGCCGCGACGATGTTCGGCCTGATGGGGGACGCCAATCTGTTCATGGTCGATCATTACGTGCGCCACTGCGCCGGCGATTTCGTACCCGTCGCGTATGAGGGCAGCGCGGTTCTGATGGCGATGGCCTATGCCCACGTCACCGGCACCGTCGGCGTGGCCACCGTCACCCACGGCCCTGCCCTAACCAACTGCATCACCGCCCTGACCGAAGGCGTGCGCGGGCATATCCCTATCGTCTTGCTGGCAGGCGACACGCCGCAGATTGACCCGCACAACCTGCAAAACATCGACCAACGCGCTTTGGTCAATGTCACAGGCGCAGGCTTTGAACAAATCCGCGCGCCGCATACGGCGTCCTATGACGTCGCCCACGCCTTCTACCGCGCCCGCGTCGAACGGCGCCCCATCGTGCTCAACATGCCCGCCGATATGATGTGGCAGGAAATTGCGCATAAAACAGTGGTTTTCGCCCCTTATGACGCCCCCGCCTATGTCCCCGAAGGCGACGCCGTGGATCAGGCCATTGGTATGATCGCTTCCGCCAAGCGGCCGATCATCCTTGCGGGCGGCGGTGCCATTGATGCCCGCGATAGCCTGATCGCGCTATCCGAACGGCTCGAAGCACCGCTCGCGACCACGCTCAAGGCCAAGGGACTTTTCAACGGCCATCCACATAACATGGACATTTTCGGCACGCTTAGCACACCTGCCGCCTATGATCTGATCGCCAAAAGCGACTGCATCGTCAGTTTCGGCGCCAGCCTGCACCGGTTCACCACCGACAAAGGCGCGCTGATGAAAGACAAACGCATCATCCAGATCAACAACACCCCGCAAGAGGTCGCAAAGAACTTTCACCCCGATGCAGCCTTGATCGCTGATGCGCGGCTCACGGCGGACAATATCCTGTTCTGGCTGAACGAGGCGGAAATCCCCCCCAGCGGCTTTACCCGCGAACTTGACCTGAATGCCCTGACCGCGCACCCCCCTGCCCGCGGCAAAGACAAAAGCCTTGGCTATGTCGATTTCGTCTCTGCCTTGGAAAAGCTAGAGTCCGCCCTGCCAAAGAACCGCATTCTGACCACCGACGGCGGCCGTTTCATGACCGAAGTCTGGTGCCGCATTTCCGCCCCCGACCCGCGCAGCTTTATCGTCACCGCCAATTTCGGCTCTATCGGTCTTGGCCTGCAAGAGGCGATCGGCGCAGGCATCGCCGCGCCGGACCGTCCTGTGGTCGTGTTCACAGGCGACGGCGGCTTTATGATGGGCGGCATGAACGAATTTAATACCGCGGTGCGCCTGAAACAGAACCTGATCGTCATTCTGTGCAACGACTCTGCCTATGGCGCAGAGCATATTCAGTTCATTGACCGCGACATGGACCCCGGCCTTGCGATGTTCGAATGGCCCGATTTCGCCCAGATCGCGACTGCCCTTGGCGGTACAGGCATTGCCGTGACAAATGACGCCCAGCTTGCCCAATGCATTGACGCGATCCAATCGCGCGATGCGCAAAACTGCGGACCATTGCTGATCGAATTGCGCATTGATCCCAACGATGTCCCCCGCATGCGGATTTGACCCGGATGCTAGCCACCGCAGATGCACCGCGCTATGACATTGACACAGATGCGCAATTTAGGATTGCTGCACACGCCTTATCTGGCCTGCGACTTTGATGGATAGACCCCGATGCAAGACGACACCCCCGACCTAGAGGCCTTCTTCCCTTATCGTCTTGCTATCGCAGCGGAAAATTTCTCTCGTAATCTGCTTGATGTCTATGGCCGCGAATTCGGCCTTAGCCGCGAAGAATGGCGACTGATCTATCTGCTCGCCCGCGAGGAACAGATCACATCGCTAGAGCTGAGCAACCGCACCACCCTTGACCGCGTGCAAGTCTCGCGCGCCTCGCAAAGGCTAGAGGATAAAGGGCTCATCACCCGCAGCGTCGCACCAGAAGACCGCCGCCTCAAACTTTACGCCTGCACCGATCAAGGCCGCGCCTTGTTCCAAGCGATCTTTCCAAAGGTCCAAGCCCGCACCAAAGAGGTGCTTGACCGCATGACCCCGGAAGGGCGCACAGCCTTGAACGATGGGCTAAAGGCCCTGTCCGACGCCATGAACGAACGCCCAGTTTGACGCAGGACGCCTCCGGCGGATTAGCGCTGAGGCATCCAAAATAACGCGCTGTTCTTAAACGTCGATTTTGACGTTCCCTGCGCGCGCGCATAGGGTGCGGCCATGATGATCAGCGCCCCCCGTACAACCTTATCCTACCTTCATTGGCCCCTCGCCATCACCGCCCTTGGCCTATGCGCCGGGGCCTTGCTGGGCTGGCAAGCCGAAGGCACGATGTCAGGCGTTGCCAGCTATTTCCTGATCTGCGCCGTGCTTGCGGTGCTGGAAATATCGCTGTCTTTCGACAATGCGATTGTGAACGCGAACAAGCTGAAAAACATGACCCCGGTCTGGCGCCAACGCTTTTTGACATGGGGCATTATCATCGCCGTCTTTGGCATGCGGATCATCTTTCCCCTGCTGATCGTGGTGATCGCCGCCAAAATCGGCCCCATCGCCGCGATCAAGCTCGCCGCTACCCAGCCCGATGACTACGCCCGCATCATGCAGGGCGCGCATTTGCCCATCGCAGCCTTCGGCGGCACGTTCTTGATGATGGTCGCCCTTGGCTTTTTCTGCGACCCGGACAAGGACGTGCATTGGTTCACGTGGGTTGAAAGCCGCCTTGCCGCCTCTGCGTCCATTAAGGGGCTAGAGGTCGCTTTTGTCCTGATCCTGCTGATCGGATTTTCGCGCATGCTGACGCCCGCGCAGTCTGACCTGTTCCTACGCTCTGGCATCTATGGCCTGCTGACATTCCTGCTGGTCGACACCCTTGGCGCGATCCTTGACCGCCCCAGCACGGTCGCCAAAACCGCGGCCCAAGGCGGCCTTGGCGCATTTCTTTACCTCGAAGTGCTCGACGCGTCGTTTTCCTTCGACGGCGTCATCGGCGCTTTCGCCCTCAGCCAGAACCTGTTTGTCATCGCCATCGGTCTAGGCATCGGCGCGATGTATGTGCGCGCCATGACGATCATGCTGGTGGAACGCGGCACCCTGTCGGAGTACCGCTATCTGGAACACGGCGCCTTTTACGCGATCCTCGCGCTATCGGTCATCATGTTCATGCAAACCTTGGTCCACATCCCCGAAACCATCACCGGCCTTGGCGGCGCGGTGCTGATCGGTGTGGCCTTGCTGGCATCAATTCGGTGGAACCGGGCGAACCCGAACTAGGCGGCGGCCAAGATCGCCTTGATCTGATCCCCAAGAGAGATCGGATCGAACGGCTTCACGATCACATCCAGCGCACCCTTTTCAATCAACTCGCGCCGCTCGTGCGGCTGCGCGCGGGCGGTCATGAAAATGATCGGGGTCGTGGCAAAGCCGGGCACTTCGCGGATCGCGGCCATCAATTGCACGCCGCTCATCTTAGGCAGCATCATATCGAACAGCATCGCATCGGGCTTAAACTCTGGTGCCATGCGCAGCGCATCAGTGGCGTTTTCACACTGCAACAGTTCAAACCCGCCCGCCATTTCAATCGACATGGACGCAATTTCCAGAATATCGAGGTCGTCCTCGACATGCAGCAAGCGGATGATATCAGACGTCATTTAGGTTTTGCCCCCGGCGGATCGGATCAGGTTGGCCGGTGTGGCCGTGTTGGTGGCCCTTGGGAACACCACAGTCACCGTCGTCCCCTGCCCTTCAACACTTGTTAATTCAACTGTGCCGTTATGACTCTCGATGATGCTCTTCACAATGCTCAATCCAAGGCCAGTGCCACCGGACCGCGCGCGCGCAGATTTGCCCACCTGCGTAAAGCGATCAAAGATCCGTTCGACTGCGCCAGACGGAATGCCCACGCCCCGATCCACAACACAAACCGCAAAGCTTTTCGGCCGGCGTTCGACGTTCACGTCAATCTGCGCCCCGGTCGATGAAAACTTACACGCGTTGGAAATCAAGTTCGACAGAACTTGATGAATCCGGTCCGCGTCGAAATCCGCCCAAGCAGGCTCATCGTCGGTATTTAGATTGATCGACACATCAAACCGGCTGGCAAAGCCTTCATTCGCTGTCACCGCCTCTTTGACGGTCTGGACCAGATCGCGGCGGGCGATGTCATAATCCATCTGCCCGGCGGCCATCTTTTCCAGATCCAGAATATCGTTCACAATCAAAACCAACCGGTCCGCATTGCGATACGCGATATCCAGCAGGTCGCTGGTCTTTTTCGTCACATCGCCCGCAGCCCCCGACCGGATCAGGCCAAGCGCGCCTTTGATCGACGTCAGCGGTGTGCGCAGCTCGTGACTGACTGTCGCAACCAACTCGTCCTTGGTACGGGCAATCGCCATCGATTCCGTTTGATCGCGCAGCACGACATACAAACGCGGCTCCATCCCGGCGGCTTCGATTAACTGAACTTCGGCCAGATAGGGTACGTCGTGATAGGTCGCGGGAAAGGAAAACTCTGTGATCTGTTTGGCCTTCAACGCTGCAACCTGCCGCTGTACGGCCAAGCGGTCGTAGAGCATATCCACCGCAAAAATGCGGATCTCGGCCATTTGCAGGCGGTTCCAATTGAACAGCTTGGCCGCCGCGTCATTGGCGAAGACAAGGTTATATGTATCAAGGCAGACCATAAACAGCGGCTCTGACAACAGGTTCAAACTGGCCATCGCATCGCGCGCCGCAGTCGACACCTTTTGTGCGCTAATATCGGAATGCACGCGCAGACTGCCGCAATAGGCGCCAGACTTATCCATCTGTGGCACGCTGGTCATCCGGGTCCACAGCACCCGGCCATCCTTGCCAGTTATGCGTGTCTCGCCTGTCCATTTCTCGCCGCGCGCCATGGCGGCATCAACGGCCGCGTATGTTTCAGCATCCGCAACGTGGTGCAGCACACGCATCGGCTGACCCAGCAACGTGCCGCGTTCATAGCCGGTTAATTGCAGCAACCGTTCATTTGCAAAACTGATTTTCCCGTCCTGATCAGCGCGAAGCATAATCGCATGCGCTTCTAGCGCAGAGGCATCGACCGATGGCGCATCTGCCGCTTTATCAATGCGGCGCCAGATAAATGCGGCAACCAGTCCAGCGACAACAATGGCAAAGCTAAATCGGTCCAGCGGCCAAGCCCGCCAAACGATAACGGCCCCGCAGACTGCAATAAAACTCTGCAGCCCGAACCGTATATATTTTGTCAAATCTCGCATTGAAAAATTCCTGCGATAGAGGAGGTATCAAGTCAGCAAAAGTGAAGTCGTAGTTAATAATATATAAGTGCTCTACCTATGGTTTAAGGCAAGTTTATGGCTAGGCCGTGTGAAAGACGTGTCCGTTTTCAGAACCTTAACCCCGCAAAACCAATAGATTTTTACACCAAGCGTATGCGTAGCGATGGTTAACGTAAGGGTCAACCACGTCAGGCAACCCCAGCGAAACTCGGCTGCTTACGCCCTCTTTCCAGCAGTATTGCGCCGTCGCTGGTCAATTCCTCTGGCAAAGCAATGGGGCACGTAAAGTAGAAAGTCGTGCGCACATCAGGCTCGCTGTCGAACCCAATGGTGCCCCCCATCCGTTCCACAATCTGACGAGATATATTAAGCCCCAGTCCAGTGCCACCCTTCTGCCGGGTGTCCGAACTGTCCGCTTGCGAAAACGCGCCAAAGATTCGGTCACGAAACGCGTCAGGTACGCCGGGTCCGCGATCGGTGACATCGAACCGCACCATATCGTCCACCACCGAAATCTGCACCGCGATTGCCGTCTTTGGCGGTGCAAACTTACAGGCGTTCGACAGCAGGTTGCTCAGCACCTGCGCAATGCGGTTTTCATCCGCCAAGACGTGTGCCCCGCCGGACATGTCGATCAACCTGAACGTCAGCGCACTTTTCAGCAGCAAGGGCCGGTTGCTTTCCAATGCGACAGACACCAGATCGGTCGCCCCAATGCTATCGAGGTTAAAGTCCATCTTCCCGGCCGAGATTTTCTCGAGGTCCAGAATGTCGTTCACCAGGTTAATCAGCCGGTCCGTGTTCACCGTGGCGATTTCCAGCAGCCGCGTGATCGGGCCGCTTGTCGCCTCGATCTTCTTCGTCCCCATCAACCCCAGTGCACCTTTGATCGACGTCAGCGGCGTGCGCAGTTCGTGGCTGATCGTGGCGATAAATTCGCTCTTGATCCGCGCGGCACGTTTTTCGGTGGTGATGTCGTTGATCTGAACGATGTAAATTTCCATGGCCTGCGCCGGGTCAAACGCCCAAGACACCTTCACCAGCCCCCAACGCTCTTCGCCGTCGGCGCAGCAAATCAGATGCTCGCCCCGATAGGTTTCATGGGTATCCCCCCGCAAAGCGGTGATCTCCTCCATGAAACTGTCACGCTCGGTGGCCGCCAACATCAGGCTTAGATGCCCGCCGGTCAGTTTGTCTTCGGGATAGCCCGTGATCGCACTTAACGCGCCATTTGCCCGCAACATCGTGCCGTGACCATTCGTGATCGCCGTCCCGACCGGGGCGCGTTCGATCACAAGGTCCAGCAACTCTTCACCGTGCTTGATCGCCGTCTCTGCCGCGCGCAGCGCCGTGATATCCGTCTGCGCCCCGACAAGCCGCATGGCGGTGCCGTCAGCGTCCCGTTCCACCACAACCGCGTCAGACCGCAGCCAGCGGTACGACCCATCCGCCATCCGCACCCGGAATTCCGACACCGATCGCGGCGTATTCCCCAGAATCGCATCGCGGTCCGCTGCCTGAAGCACGGGCAGATCGTCAGGATGCACCCGCGAAAAGAAATGCGCCTGCGTGTCGATATCGCTATCCAGCGGGATATCCATCAACCGCCGCCATGTCTCGGACACGACCGACTTGTTCTTGCGCAAATCGACGTCAAACACGCCAATCTCTGCACCTTGCAGCGCCAGGTTCCAACGCTCTTCGGTATCGGTCAGCGCTTGCAGCGACGTCGCCTCTTTGGTGATATCGCGCAGCAGGACGGACTGCACCCGCATCCCATTACTGCGCCGCCACACCTTTGTCTGCATTTCCAGCTTGCAGACTTTCCCGTCGCGCATCGCATGCGCCGCGCAGGGCATGCCAGTTCCGTCGCAGGGCTCGTCCTCTATCACCAGCTCTGACAAAACGCGGCCCATCAGCTTTGCCTTCTCGATCCCCAAAATCGCACAACTCGCCGCATTGGCAGACCGCACGATGCCGTCGCTGTCCAACTGCATGACCCCAAAGACAGAGTTTTCGATCACAGCGCGGTTCTGCTGGGCCCGGTCCGACAGCGCCCGCGTTTTGCGTTCCACCAGCGCATTGATGTCGTTTTCCCGGTTCGTCAGCATGCGCAAATAACGCCAGACCAAAAAGCTCATGCTAAGCCCGGACAGCAGCACGATCAGCGGCAAATAGCTGGCATGTGCCTCTTTGAACGCGGCTGTCCCGCTCCAGCTGACTGTCCACGTCCGCCCGTAAACATCAATCGTCTGGGTGCGGGTGAAGGGTGAATTGGCCGCAGGTTGACCGGCGCTAAAGATCGCGTTGCCCGCATCCTCCACCGTCACGGCGAAGGACCCGTTGCCGCTCGCGAACAGATCGTTCAATCCTTGATCCATCGTGAAGGGCGCATAGACCCAGCCGACATGCGACGCGATCCGCTCGGCCTTGGTGGCCGGGATCGGGCTATGGTCATAGATCGGTCGCAGCAGCAAAGCGCCAACCTTGCTATCTCTGCCTTGCACCAGATTGATAGGTGCCGTCACCTGCGGCAAGCCGCTATCACGCGACGTGATCGCCGCGATGCGGCGGTTGGCTTCGAAACTGATATCCAGCCCCCGCGCGGCGGCGTTGAGGGGCAGCGGTTCAATAAACCGAATAATCATCTTGTTTGTGCGTCCGGTGTTCGGATGCACAACCAGCTCTGGCTCTCCTCCTGCGCGAACATCGCTCATCAGGTCCAGCAGCTCTGGCCCGTCCGTGGGTTGCACAAAGCCGAGCCCCAAGACGCCGGGCAGAGTCTTTTCAATATCCAGCGCTTCGACATAGACCGCCCAGTCCTGCGCCGAGACAAAATCAGACGCCTCATAAAAAGCGGCCAGCGAGTTTAAACTCAGTAGATAGCTGTCCATGCGCATGGTCAGCGCATCCCGGCTGTCATTCACGATGGCCGAAAAGGTCTGCTCGCCACGCCGCTGCGCGATCTGCTTTGCATAAAAGGCCAACATAAGTGTCATAACGACACAAATCAGCGCGATCAGCACATGAATGCGAAAAGTGGATTTACCCGACATGTCTCAAACTACTCAAATTTTGCCCTTCTGTGGGGCTTAGGCGGACCTTAGCGCACGGGCGACAAAACGCGACTGCGCAAGGTCGGTTTCGTCTATAGTTGTGACATTTCTCGTGAGGGTTGTATCTTTAGTGCATCTTTGCAGGATCTGCTGTACACTTATAAATTGTAAAATGCCCTTATTAATTTCTTAACGTCGCCCCAATCGAGCCACAATGTCCCGGGCATATGGGAGGAATAGAAAATCTTGCGCGACCAGATGTAACGCGCTTGGCAGAAAGGCCGGACCCATGAGAATCCTAGCAGTAGATGACGATCCTTTCATCCTAGAACTGTTGAAAGAGATCATCGGTCATATCGGTGACCATACACTCGAAACAGCCGAATCCGGACCAGAGGCGTTGGCCATGATGCGCGAAGCGAACCGCTTTGACTGCGTCTTGCTCGACTTCCAGATGCCTGTGATGAACGGTGTCGAGGTGTGCCGCGCGTTGCGCACCCTTGATGGCTATGACCAGACACCTGTCGTCATGCTGACGGCTATGTCGGAAAAGCGGTATATCGACGCCGCCTTCCTTGCGGGCGCGACCGACTACATCAACAAGCCGTTCGAAATCTCTGACTTGCGCGTGCGCCTTGGCGTCATCGGCTCGCTTGTGGATGCACGCCGCGACAACGGTATGACCTTTTCGGCAACGCCGTCCGGCCACCGGACCAGCACCGACAACGCGCCATTGGCGCTTCACAAGCCGTTCGAGATCCGCGACATTGATGGCGTGGTCGATGTTGTCGCGCTTGAAAACTATGTCTCGAAATTGTCCCGCTCGCGCCTGTTTGGTTCTAGCGTCTTTGCCATCTCGATCCGCCGGATCGAGCAACTGTTCATGCAAGTCACGCCTTTCGACTTTCAATGCATGATCGTTGATGTTGCCGAGGCGCTGTCCGATACGCTGGGCGAACGCAACTTTATCGCCGCCTACGCCGGCAGCGGGTCCTTCGTTTGCGTCGTTGAGGGTGCGAAAATCTATAACTATCCCGAATTTACCGACAGCCTGAACTTGGCCATCCAGCGTTTGGAAATGCACAGCAGCGACGGTACGCGGTTGCGGCTGCGTGTCAGCACGGGTCAGGCGAGCCGTATCATGTGGCAATCGGGTACAACCGCGCTTGATTTGCTGTCTCATGCGGTCAACAGCGCAGAGCAGGAAGCTGTTCGCGCCGAGAAGCAGTTGGACGATTTTTGGTATGCAGGGGCGACTGCCTGATGGAAGCCAACGCCTTTGACGCGGGCATGTCCCGCCTGAAAAAGCGTTTCGTGCAAACGCATTACGAAAGGCATGACCGCCTTGAAGACCTTGCCGTGACGCTGCAACAGACCAACCCGCCCGCCAGCGCCGCGCAAGAGGTAGAGAGTATTCTGCACAAGATCGCAGGCACCGCGGGCTCTGTCGGGTTCAAGGAACTTGGCGAGGCCGCCCAGCAGGTCGAGGTGTTTATCCGCGACCATGCCGCGTCCAATCAAGCTGCGATCGTGAAGGTGCTGGATGCGTTCCTTGATGTCTCGCTCGAGTTTTGTGATCCGATAGAGAAGTTGATGCCGCAAAGCGCGGGTGACGGCTTTTCCGCGATGGCTGGCACGACCCACTGATCTGATACGCGTCGAAAGCGGCCTTTGGCAAAGGGGCCGCGATCACGCCGGAACAGCCCTGACCTGTACCAGCTTAACGCTGGGATCACGGAAAATAGCGGCCGCTGTCAGGCGATGCACCAGATGTTGCTGCACATAATCGGCGACAAAACCCGACTTTGCCCCCAAAACCAAAATCCCATCCTGTAGATCCACCTGGACCAATTGCGCAAACCAAGCCGTATAGGTCGCGGGATGATCCATCAAAAGCTGCTCTGCCACCGCAGACCACAGGCTGCCATCACGCAGCGGCGCGGGTGCAGGGCGAAGTTGGACGACATTGCTTTGCGGCGTCTCGCCAGCCGCCTGTGCCGGCGCATCCATGCGCGCGACAAAATCTGGACCGATGTCAGCCCAGAACGATTTGGTCGCGATCAGCACCTGCGCCAGATCGATCCGGTGTTCGGCCACCCTGCCCCGCGCGGCAGGCCGGGACACCGTCACCCAGCCCAGCGTACGCATCGCAGACATTTCCCGTTTCGCGGTCCGTTCGGTCACGCCCCACATCCGCGCAATTTCACGCTGACCGACGCAAAACGTGCCGCTGCGCCAATTGTAGCGGGTCGTGATCAACAGGCTTAGACGCAACGCCAGACGCGCTTCTACGCTGCTCCCTTGAGCTGCGAGAACAAGAAGCGCAGATAGCACATCATATTTGACGGCACCCGCGTGCTGCCCTGCTGGTTTCCTGATCTGCATGTGCGTCCCCTGCCTTTGCACTGCGGCCTGCTTGATGGGATGCGATGGTGTTCCTGCGTTTGTCGCAAGAATCATTTTTGAACGCTATTCCCGACCTCTCGGCAATTAGCGTTGGAAAGTGGGTGGCTGTCAACGATTCATCTGCCAGCCTGCTGTCTTCCCATCTTCAAAAATTAAAAGAAGGGTTTGAATTGGTATAGGGGGGCGCCCTGTATGTCACCCCAATACGAGGATATGTCCCCTCAAGCGGCAGTAGGACCCGGCGTCATGTCCCCCCATATGCAGTGGAAAGCCCTGCAAATGGGCCAGCGGGCAACCAGGGCGTGATTCGGGGCTTGGGCCCCTGCCCGCTTGGCTGCGCGCTGCAAAACCTTATCCGCGGATAAGGTGCGTAATTCATCATCTATGATATCGACAAAGAACGCAAATTCAGCGTAAATCACAAACAATGGAATTTTAGCGTCCGAGGGATTATGCTGACTCACACCGATCTAAAAGAGATCCACACCCGATCGCTTAAGATGCAAAGCTGGATTCGCCAGCAGACCTTCTCTCCGGAGAGCACGAAGACGCTGCGGCGGTTTTCGTCATGGGAGGTGTCAGAGCTGATCTTGGGCATGAATCAGTCGACGTTCCGCGGCCGGATGGCGGCGGACCCGACGCTGCCAGATGGCCTGGTCGAACCTGACGGGCGCCAGCGGTGGTTCACCTTGGACGAGGTGAACACGATGCGCCGCAAGCTGAAGGTGAAGGGCAAGTCGCTGATGCCGCCGCGCCCCGCTGGCCGCGCGTTCCGCACCGCGATTGCGAACTTCAAAGGCGGCGCAGGCAAGTCGACAGTCGCGTTGCACTTTGCCCATGCCGCCGCGTTGGATGGTTACCGCGTGCTGTGCGTCGACTTTGACCCGCAGGCGACGCTGTCCCACTCCATGGGCCTGACCGATGTGAGTGAAGAGCAAACTGTCTGGGGCATCATGGCGCGCGATCTGGTGCGCCAGACAGAAGCCGCGAACGCAGCGCCCAAAGCTGCGGCAAGCGGCACCGCCCTGCCCCGCCGCGCAATTCCGTCAAGCATCACCGACATGGGTTTGCAGGATTTGCGGATCGCAGACTTTATCCAGCCGACGAACTGGCCGACGATCGACATCATCCCCAGCTGCGCCAACGCAGCCTTTGTCGAATTTGCGTCCGCCCAGTATCGCCACCTGAATCCAGAGTGGTCGTTCTTTGCTGCCGTGTCGCGGTATCTGGATCAGCTGCCGGACGATCAGTGGGACCTTATCATTTTCGACTGCCCGCCAGCGATTGGCTATCAGTCGATGAATGCGGTCTTTGCTGCCGACATGCTCTATATTCCGTCCGGTCCCGGATATTGGGAATATGACAGCACCACGTCTTTCATCGGTCAGCTGTCGGAGGCGCTAGAGGATTTGGCGCATGGTTTCGGGCAAACCTTATCCGCGGATAAGGTTTCGCTGCCAAAGGAATTTGTTGACGTTCGGTTTCTATTGACCCGTTTCGAGCCTGGTAATGACCTGCACCGTGCGATGTATGATGCGTTTGGTAAGGTATTTGGCGAAAGGTTGGCCTTGCATCCGGTCGAGATGACGCGCGCCGTTGAACAGTCTGGCCGCTTCCTCGCCTCGGTATACGAGATGGATTACCGCGATATGACCCGCGAAACTTGGCGCCGTGCGCGTGGCAGTTTCGATCAGGCCTATACGGAATTCCGGACAACGATGCTGGCCGCTTGGCCGCAGATCAATGACTGAAACCTTATCCGCGGATAAGGTTTGCCCCGCCATCCGAAAGGAGACACGACATGAGCCGTAAGAAACGCATCTTTGATATAGAGCTGCCAGACGATCCTGCGCCGCGCGTGGATGCTCCTATAGAGACGCCTTTGCCGAACGTGCAGCGCCGCGGTCCCATGGCCAGCGCGATTGCCGAAAACGCAGAAGCGCTGCAAGCCCGCGCATCCGCCGTCGCGGCGATCCGCGATGAAAACGACGCGCTGGCGCATGAATTTGTTGCGCTGCGCGAGGCGGGTCATGTGGTGGTCTTGGTGCCATTGGAAGATGTGCACACGCATCTGCTGGTCCGCGACCGTATGCCCGGGGAAGATATCGAGCTGGCGGATTTGATCACCTCGATCAAAGAGCTGGGATTGTCGAACCCGATCCGTGTGGCCGAACGCGGCGACGGGACGGGGTATGAGCTGGTGCAGGGCTTCCGGCGTTGGTCGGCGTACCGTGCATTGCAGGACGAAGGCGAGGGAGATTGGAGTAAAATCCCGGCGCTGGTGCTGCCCGCAAGTTCGGACGTATCGGGTCTATATCGGCGCATGGTGGACGAAAACGTGATCCGCAAGGATCTGTCCTTTGCCGAGATGGCGCAGGCGGCGATGAACTATGCGGGCGATCCGGGGACAGACGCGAACGATCTGAAGACGGCTGTGGGTCGGTTGTTTCAGTCCTCGCCATATTCCAAGCGTAGCTACATCCGGTCCTTTGCGCGGGTGTTAGATGCCTTGGGATCTGTGTTGCATTACCCCACTGAAATCCCGCGCGTGCTGGGGGTGAAGCTGGCGCAGGAAATCGACTCTGAGCCGGGGATTATTGGCCGTATTAAGGATGAGCTTCACGACTGGGATAACCGGTCGATCGTGGACGAGTTGGGTGTGCTCCGCCGGTATGTCGGCCTTGATCAATACGAACTGCCGGACCCAGAGTCTGCGCCTGCCAAGAAGGCGCGCAGCGTGGCGGCTGACGCGGCGAAGACCAAGACGACCTTTGATCTGCGCACGCGGCAGGGGCGGGTGAAATGCACGGCTGCGGTCGGCCGGTTAGAGATCAAAGTTGACCGCGATTTTTCGACGATGGACCGGGCGCGGCTAGAGCGGGCGATTGCGGCGTTGATCGACGGGTTGGACTGAAAACCTTATCCGCGGATAAGGTTTGTCCGGCGTAGGGTGTAGCAATCGGTGCCCAATGGCGGCCTATAGGTTGCTCGCCATGGACAAATTCGGTGATGGGCGGCGCAGTGAATCACTGCGCCGCCCTTTGCTTTTCGTAACTATAACAATGCGTTAGGTGTATTTTTGCAAATACAGCTTAAAAGTGTAAAGTTTTCGTTAATTTGCTGACGTCCATACTTTCGCCTGATTTGGCGTATATATTTATCGGGAGTGGCACCCCTTTGTGCCGTGCCCCGTGGCCCATTTTTGCAAATGCCGTCCGAACCTGAACCGGAGCTATGATGCTTACCCTTGCACAGACCGTCGCCCTTGAAAGGGCAAATCGGCCAGCACGCCAAAGCGCGTGGCGGGGATTGGTGTGCGGCAAGGATGTCGGACACGGAGGATGGTTATGATCAACCTTTTGATCCGGCTGAACCGCGTTAATCGAGAGCGGTTCTTGCTGCGCAATCTGCAGGACTATTCCCGCGCCGTCAAAACGCTGACCTGGCAGCGGCAGTCCATCTTTTTAGGCGTCTCGATCCTGACCGGATCGTTCTTTTCCCCGTCACTGGCGATGGTGTTCTTTGTCATCAGCATGCTGTGCGAGCTGGTCGATTTGTCGCTTGCGCGCCGCGTCGAGCGGCTGCAGGCCGGGGACGAGGCGGGAACCTCAAAGGCCTACGTCGGGTATTTGATAAATACGATCGTCAGCACGCTGACCATCTGCACCTATACGGTTTGGGTTGCGGGACAATCGAGCGGTGAGGGGCTGTTTACCTCTTTGTTCTTTTTGTTCTCTGGCGCGCTTTATGCCGCGATGAACAACCATCAGATCGCAAGCATTTTGGCGACCCGGCTGGCGCTGTATGGCGTGGCGTTTTTTGTCATGACGCTGCGGGATATCATCCTGTATCGGCCGGATATGACTTCGGCGTCTTGGTTGCAGTTCTTTACGGTCATCTTCGTGATGTACTTTGTCGTCGACTGCTCGCGCATCTTTTTGCGGATGTACCGCCAAGATTTGAAGCGTCTGCAAGATCTGAAGGTCGAACATGAGCGGGCGAAAGAGGCATTAGTGCTGAAAACGCAGTTTGTCGCCGTGGTCAGCCACGAGTTACGCACGCCGCTGACGTCGATCAAAGGATCGCTTGATCTGGTCAACTCTGGCAAGTTCGGTGAACTGCCGCCGCGCGTGGCGCATCTGCTTGGTATGGCGAGTAAAAATAGCGAACGTTTGGCAGAACTGGTAAATGATTTGCTGGACCTGCAAAAGCTGGAAGAGGGCGAGCTGAAGTTCGATCGCGAAGTGATCGACGTCGGTGCGTTTCTTGTTGATGCGATCAACTGGCACCAAGGTTTGGCCGAGCGGTATGACGTCAGTCTGCAGCTGGACGAGCAGGGGTTAATGCCGGCTTTTGTGAATAGCGATCAGTCGCGGTTGATGCAGGTGCTGGGCAATATCATTTCCAACGCAGCCAAGTTTTCGCCCGCCTTGGGCGAGGTCGATGTCGGCATGAGCGTGAAGGACGGGCGCGTGCGGATCACGGTGCGCGACCACGGTGTCGGTATTCCGGACGGGGCGAAAGAGCAGGTCTTTGCGCGGTTCATTCAGCTTGATTCATCCGACCAGCGCCAGTTTGGCGGCACCGGACTGGGCTTGAATATTTCGCGTGAAATCATCGAAGCGCTTGGCGGGATCATTGATTACGATTCAACGCTAGGGGCGGGGACAACGTTTTACGTCGAACTGCCGACCGTGCCGGGGGCCGATCCAAAAGGGCTGGCGGCGCAGGTTGGGCAGGGCAAGGACGCGACTGTGCTGCGGAACGTGGCCATCTAAAGCTGCTTTCATGCTCCGGGCGATGCCCGGTGCGGAGTTGCATAAAATTTCGCCGGAATGCTCCGTTAGGTTGTTTTGCAACTTAACGGTGTTATTCGTGCTTGAAGTAGTGGTTTTTCAACTTCAAATCTGGAATTGTCGTGGTTAACGCGATTCGGCACTGTGTTTTGTTTCACCCATTTCTATCTTGTTTCCCTGATGCCGATCCGTCATCGCGTTGTTTCGTTCAGCATTCTTCGGCTTAAGTCGTTAGAATATCACAACAAAGGTGAAATTTTTGATTGACTTCGTTACAGGTGTTTCGGCGCTAGCCTATTTCATGATGATTGCAGCGGCGACGAAGCAGCATTTCAATTCGGATAAATACCCATGGGGTATGCACCTTATTTCTATTCTATCGCTGATTGGTGTGTCGTTCTTCATGTACACGGCCTTTGTGTTGACCCTAAGTCATCCAGTGGTTGTACTGTTGCTGATCGCCGCGGCCTTTGTGCTGTTTCTTTGGGCGGCGCGGCATAGCAGCCAAAGGCAGTTGGGGCTGGCGTTCGCTGAGGATTTCAAGACCAGCGGCATCATCACAACCGGACCTTGGCGTTTTGTGCGGCACCCGTTCTATGTGTCTTATGTGACGTTCTGGTTCGCCTGCGCCCTTGGCACGCTGCATGTTGTTTCGATCATCGTGTTCGGGGCTTTGCTGTTCATCTACGTCTATTCTGCCCTGCGCGAAGAGGCGTGGCTGAGCGGCGGTGATCATGGGACGACCTATTTAACCTATCAGCGCAGCACGGGGTTCTTCTTGCCAACGCGCGTGCTGAGGAAGGTATCTTGAGCGCCAAGACCTTCGATATCGGGCGAGCGGAAAATCAGGATGATCTGAACGCAATCGGAGCGTTCAGATACCGCTGTTACCTGTCGGAGGGGATGATTGCGCCGCATGACGGGGCGTGTTTTCTAGATGAATACGACGATTTGGCGACTAGCCAAGTGTTCCGGGTGCGGTCGCAGGATTCGATTGTCGGGACCATCCGGCTGCATGTTTTGACGAAGGAACACCCCAAGTCGGCGACGATGTCGGCGTTTTCGGACATCTTGATGCCGAAAATTGATGCCGGCATGACAATGATCGACGGTGCGCGCTTTGCGGTAGAGCCGGGGCTGGGCGCATTGCGGCTGTCGATCGCGCGCCAGACGCTACGGCTTTATGCGACGGTGGGCAAAGAGCATGCGGTGAATTACGGCGTGGCGGCTGTGGCGGACGACCGGGTGGAGTTTTATCGGCGGCTGTATGGCTTTGACCAGTTGAGCGATCCGCGCCGCTATGGTGGGTTGAACAAGAAGCTGGTTCTGATGGGCGTCGATCTGTAAGCCGCAGCCAATTGTGTCGCGGTAGGGGAGGGGGCCTGATGAAAGAGAACCAAGAGCTTCGGATCGATTTTGTCGAAGGGTCCGTTGCGCATCGTTTGCGATTTGGCGGCGGGCGCGGGCAGCCGCTGGCCAAGGCGATGGGCCTGACGGATGGGCGCACGCCGACGATGGTTGATGCGACCGCGGGGCTGGGGCGCGATGCGTTTTTGCTGGCGTCGCTGGGCGCGCAGGTCACGCTGATCGAGCGGTCGGAAAAGATGCATGCGTTGTTGGCGGACGGTTTGGCGCGGGCTGCGGCGGAAGGCGGCGGGTTGGCCGAGATTATCGGGCGGATGACGCTGCGACTGGGCGATGCCAAGGATTTGCTGCCGCAGCTAGAGGCGGATTCGGTACTGGTTGATCCGATGCATCCGGAGCGCAAGAAGTCGGCGCTGGTCAAGTTAGAGCTGCGGCAAGTGCGCGACATCGTCGGCGAGGACGATAATGCATTGGAGTTGATGCAGGTCGCACTGGAGCATGCGCGCAAGCGGGTGGTTTTGAAGTGGCCAGTGAAGGCGGATTCGATTCCCGGTTTACGGCCGTTTTCGCATCAGATTTTGGGCAAAACCACGCGGTATGACGTGTTTATGAACGGCTAGCCGCGTAGGTCGCCAAAAACATGGCGACCGCGCTTTGGGCTGTTGCGGCGATCACCTCTGCCGTCGGGGGCGTGGCGGCTTTGGCGAACAGGCGGCGGCGCCAGTGGCCGGCGGCGGAAAGCTCTACGAACTGGTAGGCGGCGAGCGGCAGGTCTGGGATGACCAGCGTGCCGCGCGCGACCTCTTGTTCAAGCACGGCCAGCAAGACGGCGTGGCCTTTGGCTGCGCCGGATTCGTAAAAGCGGGTGCCGATGTCGGGGCGGCGTTCGGCGATGGCGATCACGATGCGTTGCGCCGCGATGACATCATCCGAGCAGAGCGCAGTCGCAAGTGTGCGGGCAAAAGCGGCAAGGCGATCGGCCAGCGGGGCAGGGCCCTGCAGGCTGGACTGCAAGTTTTCAAACATGGCTTCGCGGCGCTCTTCGACCAGCGCTTCGAATAGGTCTTCTTTGCTAGCGAAGTAGACGTAAAGCGTGCTTTTTGACACGCCAGCAGCGGTGCAGATGTCAGAAACGCTGGCCGCATCGAACCCCATTTGCATGAAAACCTGCGCGGCACCGAGGATGATGGCAGCGCGTTTATCGGGGTCTGCCCCTGCGGCGTGGCGCGGGGTGCGGGGGCGTCTGGGCTTTGGTGCGGGTTTATCTGTCATGCTGTGCATATAATCGAACCGAACGGTTTCATAAAGTCTTGAAGATCGGATTTCGCTACGCTATTTGCCAAATCGAACCCAGCAGTTCGATCTGATTCTGTATCCCTCTGCTTTTTCCCATTGCACGTCATACAGGAGTGTCCCCATGGCGCGTCACGACCGAGCGATTTCCCCGTTGAGCGAAGCACCGACCGATATGGCCGAGGTTGCGCCGCCTAAATCTAAGCGCAAGCGGGTGATTTTCGGGTTGGTGGCGCTGGCGATCATCGCGGCGATTGTTGATTTCGGGCATGGATATTGGACGACGGGCCGGTTCATGGTCGAGACGGACGACGCTTATGTCACCGCTGATGTGACGTTGATTTCCAGCCGTCTGCAGGGCTATGTCGCCGAGGTGCCGTTTGGCGAAAATGCGACCGTGCAAGCGGGCGACGTTTTGGTGCGGCTGGATGATGGCGATTATACGATTGCGCTGGAAGTGGCTGAGGGGCGCGTTGCCTCTGCCGGTGAGACGTTGAACCGGATTGATGCGCAGATCTTGGCGGCGCAGGCGGGTGTTGCGGCGGCGCAGGCGCAGCATGATATGGCGATCGCGCAGCAACGCGCGGCGCAAAGCAATGCGACGCGAGTGCAGAGCCTTGCCAGCAATAATGTCGCGGCGCAGGCGCAGTTGGATACGGCGACCGAAACGCTGGCGACCGCGACGGCGACGGTGGCCAGCGCGGATGCGGCGATTGCCAGCGCGAATGCGCAGGTTGGCGTGCTGAAAGCGCAACGCGCCGAGGCGGTTGGCACCCAGCACGAGCTGGAACTGGCGGTTGATCAGGCGCAGCGCAATCTGGACCTGACGGTTTTGCGCGCGCCGGCGACGGGCACGCTGGGCAATATGACGCTAGAGGTCGGCGATCTGGTGACGGCCGGCGCGCGTCTGGCCGCGCTGGTGCCGCTGGAAAGCCTGTATATCAAAGCGAATTTCAAAGAAACGCAGATGGCGGGGATCGCGGTTGGTGCAACTGTGGGCATCACGATTGATGCGCTGCCGGATGCGACGTTCGAGGGCACGGTTGAATCCATCGCGCCTGCGACGGGATCGGTGTTTTCGCTGCTGCCTGCAGATAACGCGACGGGTAACTTTACCAAGGTTGTGCAGCGGGTGCCGGTGCGGATCGCGATTCCGCAAGAGGCACTGGACGCGGGCGGCTTGCGTGCGGGTTTGTCGGTGAAGGTCGAAGTCGATAGCCGCACCGGCGGCGTGCCGGATGCGCATGAAGCGCCGGTTGTCGCGGCTGCGGGCGAGTAAGGATCATGTCTGCAACATCGCCTGCCATGCAAGGCACGGCGCCGGCGGCCGCGGCTGCCGACGATAATGCCCTGACACCCCGGCGCGTTCTGGCCTTTATGGTTATGGTGTTCGGGATGTTCATGGCGATTTTGGATATCCAGATCGTCTCTGCGTCGCTGCCTGATATTCAGGCGGGCCTTGGGGCCAGCGCGGACGAGATTTCTTGGGTGCAGACGTCGTACCTGATCGCGGAGGTCATCATGATTCCGCTGTCGGGCTTTCTGGCGCGGATGATGTCGACGCGGGTTTTGTTTACCATCGCGGCGGCGGGGTTCACGGCCAGCAGTCTGATGTGCGCCACATCCAGCAGCATTGGCGAAATGATCCTGTGGCGCGGTCTGCAAGGGTTCCTGGGCGGCGGCATGATTCCGGCGGTCTTTGCCGCGGCGTTCACGATCTTTCCGCCATCAAAGCGGTCGACGGTGTCGCCGATCATTGGATTGATCGCAACGCTTGCACCGACGGTTGGCCCGACGGTCGGTGGATTCCTGTCAGCGACGTTTTCGTGGCATTGGCTGTTTTTGGTCAACGTCATCCCCGGCATCGGTGTTGCCATTGGCGCGTGGATGCTGATCGACTTTGATAAGCCCAACTGGAAGCTGCTGAACAAGTTCGACTGGTGGGGCTTGCTCGCGCTGGCCGGTTTCCTTGGCGGGATGGAGTTTGTGCTGGAAGAGGGGCCTGCGAATGATTGGTTCGACGATCACGCAGTTGCGGCGCTGGCGATCATCATGGTCGTGGGCGGGATTGTCACCTTTTGGCGCGCGTT
>NZ_CP072995.1:117500-452500 GCF_024206795.1 Loktanella salsilacus | reverse complement strand
CTAAGTACCCGGAGGAAAGGAAATCAACAGATACTCCCCTAGTAGCGGCGAGCGAACGGGGACCAGCCGAGCCATGAGAGTGACAAGAATATCCTGGAAAGGATAGCCAGAGTGGGTGACAGCCCCGTATTGGAAGCTCAATTGGACGTATTAAGTAGGGCGGGACACGTGAAATCCTGTCTGAACATCGGAGGACCACCTTCGAAGGCTAAGTACTCCTTACTGACCGATAGCGAACCAGTACCGTGAGGGAAAGGTGAAAAGCACCCCGACGAGGGGAGTGAAACAGTTCCTGAAACCGAACGCCTACAAGCAGTTGGAGGGTCCTTTATTGAGGCCTGACAGCGTACCTTTTGTATAATGGGTCATCGACTTGGTCTCACAAGCAAGCTTAAGCCGTTAGGTGTAGGCGCAGCGAAAGCGAGTCTTAATAGGGCGATTGAGTTTGTGGGATCAGACCCGAAACCGAGTGATCTAGGCATGTCCAGGATGAAGGTTAGGTAACACTAACTGGAGGTCCGAACCCACACCTGTTGAAAAAGGTCGGGATGAGGTGTGCCTAGGGGTGAAAGGCCAATCAAACTCGGAGATAGCTGGTTCTCTGCGAAATCTATTTAGGTAGAGCGTCGTCCGAATACCCTCGGGGGTAGAGCACTGGATGGGTAATGGGGCCTTACCGGCTTACTGATCCTAACCAAACTCCGAATACCGAGGAGTACTAGACGGCAGACACACATCGGGTGCTAACGTCCGGTGTGAAAAGGGAAACAACCCTGACCTACGACTAAGGCCCCTAATTCATGGCTAAGTGGGAAAGCAGGTGGGACGACCAAAACAACCAGGAGGTTGGCTTAGAAGCAGCCATCCTTTAAAGATAGCGTAACAGCTCACTGGTCTAAATAAGTTGTCCTGCGGCGAAGATGTAACGGGGCTCAAGCCATGAGCCGAAGTCTAGGGTGTATAGCAATATACGCGGTAGCAGAGCGTAGTGTGACATAGTTCCTTGTCTCTTTAGCAGTTTAGGCTGCTTTGGAGACGTGGAGCTTTCTGTGAAGCCCCCCTGTGAGGGATGGGGTGGAGAGATCACTAGTGAGAATGATGACATGAGTAGCGACAAAGGGAGTGAGAGACTCCCTCGCCGAAAGTCCAAGGGTTCCTGCTTAAAGCTAATCTGAGCAGGGTAAGCCGACCCCTAAGGCGAGGCCGAAAGGCGTAGTCGATGGGAACCAGGTTAATATTCCTGGGCCGTGGAGTGGTGACGGATCTGAGACGTAGTTCATCCTTATCGGATTGAATGGGCTGCTAACAGGTTCCTGGAAATAGCCCTCCTTTAAGATCGTACCCTAAACCGACACAGGTGGACTGGTAGAGAATACCAAGGCGCTTGAGAGAACCACATTTAAGGAACTCGGCAAAATACCTCCGTAAGTTCGCGAGAAGGAGGCCCGTTCAGAACGCAAGTTTTGGGCGGGGGCACAAACCAGGGGGTGGCGACTGTTTACTAAAAACACAGGGCTCTGCGAAGTCGTAAGACGACGTATAGGGTCTGACGCCTGCCCGGTGCCTGAAGGTTAAAAGGAGGAGTGCAAGCTCCGAATTGAAGCCCAGGTAAACGGCGGCCGTAACTATAACGGTCCTAAGGTAGCGAAATTCCTTGTCGGGTAAGTTCCGACCTGCACGAATGGCGTAACGACTTCCCCGCTGTCTCAAATGTGGACTCAGCGAAATTGAATTGCCTGTCAAGATGCAGGCTACCCGCGGTTAGACGGAAAGACCCCATGCACCTTTACTACAACTTTACATTGGCATCAGGTACAGCATGCGCAGGATAGGTGGTAGGCTTTGAAGCCGGGACTCTGGTCTCGGTGGAGCCTCCCTTGAGATACCACCCTTGCTCTGCTTGATGTCTAACCGCGGTCCGTTATCCGGATCCGGGACCCTGTATGGTGGGTAGTTTGACTGGGGCGGTCGCCTCCCAAATTGTAACGGAGGCGCGCGAAGGTTGGCTCAGAGCGGTCGGAAATCGCTCGTTGAGTGCAATGGCAGAAGCCAGCCTGACTGCAAGACTGACAAGTCGAGCAGAGACGAAAGTCGGCCATAGTGATCCGGTGGTCCCGAGTGGAAGGGCCATCGCTCAACGGATAAAAGGTACGCTGGGGATAACAGGCTGATGGTGCCCAAGAGTCCATATCGACGGCACCGTTTGGCACCTCGATGTCGGCTCATCTCATCCTGGGGCTGGAGCAGGTCCCAAGGGTACGGCTGTTCGCCGTTTAAAGAGGTACGTGAGCTGGGTTTAGAACGTCGTGAGACAGTTCGGTCCCTATCTTCCGTGGGTGTAGGATACTTGAGAGGAGTTGCCCCTAGTACGAGAGGACCGGGGTGAACGATCCACTGGTGGACCTGTTGTCGTGCCAACGGCAGTGCAGGGTAGCTATGATCGGACAGGATAACCGCTGAAGGCATCTAAGCGGGAAGCCCCCCTCAAAACAAGGTATCCCTGAGGACCGAGGTAGACCACCTCGTCGATAGGCCAGAGATGTAAGCGCAGCAATGTGTTCAGTTGACTGGTACTAATGGTCCAATAGGCTTGATTTGATCCAGTAGAAGCAAGACTTCCACTGACCAAATCAAAATACATACACACCACAACATCAGTTGTGCTGACTTGAACGACGGTTTGCGTGAAAACGCAGGCCGCTGATGTGAAAACGCGGGGGATAAAATCCCCCGCGGTCTGTGTTTTTTTGGTGTGGTGATCATAGCGTGAGCAAAACACCCGATCCCATCCCGAACTCGGCAGTTAAGTGCCACCGCGCTGATGGTACTGCGTCTTAAGACGTGGGAGAGTAAGTCATTGCCACACCTAATAAACACAGACACGTATCTCTCAACGATATAAAACAAACAAATACAGCGACATATGGACAAAAATAACGTCCAATAATGGCGCGGGATGGAGCAGCCCGGTAGCTCGTCAGGCTCATAACCTGAAGGTCGTAGGTTCAAATCCTACTCCCGCAACCACTGAGATCTTACTCAATCGCAAAATGGCCTCCCTCGGGAGGCCTTTTGCGTTTGGCACACCCCCTGCATGCAGAAAGCACTGGCTCGCTGAGCTGCGGATCTCCACCCGCAGCCCGTCCGGTGCGTCTTCGTCTGGCCAAACCGCGATTGTGTCCAGCATTGCCCGCAGCACTTCGTTAGCCTCAATCACGGCACCGGAGCCTGACAGCAGCGTCTCGAGATGCGCGACGTGTGCGTCGTAGCCTGCGATGAGGTCAGACGCAGTTGGAAGATCTTCTACCGGCAGCTCTTGTTCTGCTTCTGTAAGTGCCTGCTGCAAGCGGAGGCGATCTGCTTCCCGGCCCTTGAGGCGAGCCAAGAGCGAGGCGCTATCACTGGCGTCCTCGAGGAGATCCAAGAGCCGCCCGATGGCCTGATCGACTTTGGCGAGCTTGGTCTCCAAGTCGCTGCGGCTGGGGCCGCGTTCTGCCGCAGCACTCATCATCTGCCGCAGCACCTCTTGTGCGAAATGCGCCGCCAGATCCGGGTGGATTAGTCCCTTGCGCAAGCTGGCAAGAACGCGTGCCTCAAGCTTGTCGCGCTTGATTGTCTTCGTGTTTGCGCAGACGGCAAGTCCTTTGGACTTACGGTTGAAGCAACCGTAGCGATCACTGGCGACGAGCGTATAACCACCGCCGCAGCAGTCGCAAGTTAGCAAGCGCGACAGCAGATATTTGGCGCGGTGGCTGTCATTCAGCGGTGACGTCTTGCCAGCAAAGCTTGCGTGGGTCGCTTCGAGGCGTTCCTGCACTGTGTTCCATACGTCGTCGTCAAGGATCTGAAGAGAGGGAGCGGACGCGTCGATGATCTTATGGGCCTCAGCGGGCCGCGAGATGCGGTTCCCGGTATCTGGGTCGCGTCGAAAGGTGTTGCGGCCGTAGATGATCGTGCCGACGTAGGCTTCATTGCGCAGCAAGCCATCACGCTTCTTAGCATTGCCGCGGAGCGTGCTGTCACTCCATTTGGCTCCGGAGGGGGAGGGGACGCCTTCCTTATTCAGCTGCGCTGCAATCGCGCGCGGCGACACGCCTGCCGCATAGTCGGCGAAAATTCTACGCACGATGACGGCCTTTTCCTGATCGACCTCGCGGTTCAATCCCTGCGTATCGGACACGATGCGGTAGCCATATCCCAGACCCGCTGCGACACGTGACCGCTTCGTCGTGCCAATTTGGCCCCGGCGCGTTTTGTCCGCGATCTCACGTGATTGGAACTCGGCGATGGCACCGTAAAACGGGATCAGCTTCCAGTCCATTTTGCCGCCGTTTGCAGCGATAAGATCGACATCGCGGGCCTCGAACCATTCCGAGATGCCGGTGATGTCAGTTGCCCGGCGACCGATACGATCAACACCTTCGACAATCAGGCAAGTGATGTCGCCCTGCGCAACTCGCTCCTTCATCGCCATGACGCCAGGGCGTGTGTTCATGAGCGTGCGCCCTGAGATTGCCTCATCGCGAAACTCGCCGGCGACAATAAGGCCAAGCCGCTCCGCAGCTTCGCGTGCCTGCGCCAGCTGGTCTTCGCAGGACATGTCGCTTTGCATGTCGGAGCTATAGCGCGCGTAGATCACCGCCTTGGGTGGCTTGAACGAGGTGCCGACGGCGGGGGTTGCGGCTGCTGCGGCGCGGCGGGTCTTGACGGGCGTATCGCTCATTGCTGGCGCTCCTTCTTTGTCAGGGCAATTGCGTGGGCTTTCGCCATCACGGTCACGAACTGGATCAGCAGCGGATCGAGAGTCTGTGCGCCCCCTGGGTTATCGTTGGCAGCGGTCAGTTTGGATTGAGAGGCGGTCGCCATGGGTCGTGTCCTTGTTCAAGCCACCGATAGTGGTGGCAAAAAGAAGGTCGGTTCATGGCGAGGACAGCGGAAAAACTTTCTGATGGGGTTCAGATGAAAGCGGCGCGCCGACTGGAGCAGCAGAGAATGGATGTCGACGCGCCAGCTGCCGGGTGATCCGGCCCAGCAGCAGGGGCAATAAGCCCTCAAGAACGACGCGCGCAGGGCGCGCCGTTGGTTGTCATTGGTTCATGCCGTCCGGTGCAATCATCTGCATGCTCACACGCAACGCCTCCGTCAGATCGAGCGCTTGGCGCACGGCAGAGTGGAAGGCCACGATCTGGGGCAGGGCGGTGATAAGTGCTTCTGCCGCCTCACTGCGGACATGCTGGGTGTCGTATGCGAGTTTGCACCCGATCAGGCGTTCCGGTGGAATCTGAACCCGCTCCTGCCGCGTCCCTTCGATGATGGCAGCGCGGATCGTGTCGATCACCACACCGAGCTGTTCAGTCAGCTCCGAGTGCAGACCATCTTCGGTGTCGAGATATGTCGCAAGCTCCTGCACACACGTCAGGCCGTCGGTGCTGATGTGAGGGGCAACATAGCACAACAGGTGCTCCGGCATGCCGCGACGTAGGCCGATGGCAAATCGGACCAGACTAACCAGCTCTGTTCGCGGGGTGTTTTGCGAGTCGACGCTCATCCCTGGACCTCCGCTCCAATGGTGCGCTGCTCCGGACTGCAATGTTCGGCGCTGAAGTCTGTGCCGCGCACCGCAGAATGCGGGGGCGATGTGCTGAGGCTCCGACGGTCGCGACGCCGTTCGGCTGCGATATCGCGTTCGGCATGGATGCGGCCGCGCACCGCATTCAGCCGCTTCAAAGGCGCGCCGTCGAGGCTGCCTAGAACAGGGGTGCCGATGGCAGTGCAGATCACGAACCCACGGTGGGTCAGTGGCACAAGCACACGCCGACGGCCGACAAACTTCGTCGGCTCGTTGAGGCCCGCCGAGAGATACTCAGCGCGCTTACGGGCGTGCACCTCGTAGCCGACATTCGATGGACGGCGTGAGCTGGTGCCATACGCCAACAAGGCGTAGCGGCGATCGCCAATCTGCTGGATGTCGAGCACCAAGCACGGCCGTGCTTTAGGCCGATCTTCAGCACCTACTTCCGCAAGCGGAAAACGGAACGATACGATGTCGCCGTGCGCAATGTGGTCCCGCCATGCGGCGGTCATCTTCGGGTTAGTCTGGGTGAAATCGAGCATGTTAGCTCCTCGGTTTGTTGCGTGAACCGACCCGCCCGATCTCCTTCCCCTCTCTCAGCCGGGGTCTGTTCTCGTGCGCGTCAAAAAGCGCGTGCACGAGAACAGGCTACCGGCCTGCTCACCCCACTAACGTTCCTGCCTGCATCATTCGGGAGAGCGTCGAGAGGGTGCCCCTCTCGACTTCGCGCAAAAGGCGCGAACTGTTGTAAAGAAGATGGAGCGATGGGATATGAGGGCCACACGGCCTGCACTGGCTCGAAGAATTTAATTGGATACAACGATTGTCCGCGACGCAGTTAATGTAAGGACAACCTCGCGGCGAAAATGAGCCTTAGCCGTCGCTCAATTTACAGCAAATGCTGCAATCGATCATCCTAACTCAATTAATCGATGTGTCCTGGATTAGATAATTCAGCTTAACATCTGCGTTTGCCCTAAATTTGGCAGCAATTAATAGCTATGGAACGTATCTGGCAGTCTTTCCGAAACTTGCTGCTATTGTTTCCTCTGTCATGTCAGCAATTTTGTGAGATATCCACTCAGAGCCTTTGCAGTCCGGCATACAAAGAGCCTTAATCAGTTTCCTATCATATTTTCCGTTGAGAAGAAGATATCCTTCAAGCGCCAAGACATCCCTTGTTCCTAACGTTCCTTTTGACTTGTCTGATCTGATCCTGCGTGTGAAGTCAGATTGCCTCGCCGCGCCGTTGGCAATCTTTCGGTCTATGGGTGTATCCGTAACTTGCCTGAATAGTTCGGCGACTCGAGCATTGCCATTTTGAAGGGAGAAGATGAAGTCAACAGTGTGCTTCGGTATTACGGTCCAAAGGTTTCTCTGGTATGGCTCGCCTTGGAATATCCAAAGGATGTTCGAAAAGCCTTTTGGCGAAGACAACGTGCCTTTTCCGTCTTTGTTCTTCCCTTGTGTGAGGTTACCTGAATGCGCGAAGATCAGACCTACAAAGAATAGTGCTCTATTTTCATCTGCTGCAACGACAAGACAAGAGTGGCCGATTGCTTCGCTTGGTATCATCCAGTTGCTTGCAGTGGTGTTTTTAACATCGATATCCATACCGAGGATTTCGAGATCAAGTGTTAGTCCTCGTTGCAAGTCTAGAAAGTTACGTAGTTCGAGTTCCACGCGGGTTCCGAGATAAGTCTTCTCCGTATTCTCCAACTCGTCAATGAAGATCCTGCCGGTTGTTGGCGTGTCGATAATGCCATCAATATTTTCGCGAAGCATCGGACCAAACCATTCCCGGAGTTTTTTCATCCCGCCCGCTCGTCTAACAATCTCGTCTCTTAAGCGCGTCAGAAGGTTAAAGTCGAAATGCCCTTCTTGAAGCTTGCTTCTAGGTATTTTGACCTTCATCCAACTGCGTAAAGCCTCCGACGTTGCAGAAGTTCGGCAATCTTGGAGCTAACCGCCTTTGCGACAGGGGGCGGGAAGGCATTTCCAACCTGTTTGTAAGCGTGTGTCTTAGGACCGAAGAAGGACCAGTCATCTGGAAAGCCTTGGATCCTCGCCACCATACGGACAGTAAGGCGTGGCATTCCATTGTGAAATGGGTCGGGCGCTTCCACTGCGATGGTCCGACCCTCGACACCGAGTGAAGCCCATGCGCTTCTCGCTCTAGTCGGCCCCAAGTCGGGACCTCCATGTTTTTTTGATCCACCAACTATAGTCGGTGCAACCTCGTTTGCCTGATCCCTCCAAGCTTCGGCACCGCGCCATCCACGCTCGGACATGAGGTCGTACAAAAGCTCTCCGACACTTGGAGGATTCTTAGGATTTGGCGTCGGCCAATCGAAAAACTCCGCATCTTTATGTTGGACTGCGACGATCATCACGCGTGGTCGAAGCTGAGATACTCCATAATCCGATGCGTTGACCGGCCGTATCATGGTTTCGTAGCCAAGCTTTGTAAGCCTTGCCTTGATTGTCTCACGATACTCACGGAACGCGGGATGCATAAAACCCTTCACGTTTTCGAAAAGAACTGCCCTGGGCCGCATTGCATCAATTATATCGATGCCATCGTTGAAGAGGTTCCTTTCGTCCTTTTCTCCGAGCTTTTTCCCTGCCACAGAAAAAGGTGGGCAAGGCAAACCACCTGCAAGTAGGTCAATTCCACGATACTTGTGTGCGTCTTCTTTGAATTTGACGACGCACTGCTCTAGTACGTTCCATTCTGGCCGGTTGTTGCGGAGCGTCTGGCAGCAGTGCTTGTCGATCTCTACAAGCGCTTGGTGATCGAATTTCGCTTGCTCGAGCCCAAGTGCTTGGCCGCCGGCTCCGGCGCAAAGTTCAACTGACGTCAACATGTATGGTCTCCTGCTCTCAAGGCAGTCTGCATGTTGAATCTCAATATTCAATGCGATTCCGACTATCGGAAGTACATATAGTGAACATCAACGCAGCTAGTATCGAGGTGCACTACCTTCTAAAGCCGAAGATCTCAAGCGGCTTCGAAGGTGGAGTGTCTTTTGACCTGTCCGGCAACCGCATCCTGATTTCCTACATAGAAATTGCGAATAAGACCGCGCTTGGTTGGGTGGATCTAATGTGCGCTGGGTATTTGGCCGATTGCCATCAGGGGACCGATAGGCCCGGTGAAGATGTGTTTCAGCCCAATCGAACTAGCAACCGGTCGGGCCGGTATCTAAAAGTTACCTTACCTTAGTATTTGCTAGCCGCTATGTGAGCGACGCGCCCAATAGAGTTCCTGCTATACCCGAAGCTGCGCCTATGAAAGCTGTCAAAACGGGTAGCCACCAACGCCGATCTCTCGCTTGTTCCATAGCCCTAGAGTGGAGCTCAACTGCCGTTTGGATCAACGAGGCAATTTCACCTTGAGACAATGGGCTCCTAGAAATGCGCGCCTTCTGTGAGTCTTCCATTGCAAGAAATACAGTATTTTCGATCTGAATTCTTGCGTCAACATCGTAGTTCTTTGGATGCTGACGTCTCGCCACTAGTGATGCCTTTTCCCTAGCCGCATCCAATCGAAAGAACTCAGGATGGTCTACAAAGACCTGCCTCCAATGTTCGCCCTCCCCCGAGTGGCCAGAAATGCGGTCAGACCATCCAGCAAAGTCTAGCTTATAGAACTTATAGATACTCATAGCCTGAATTGCGGCGATAACTTCAGCCAAACGCGCATCATTTTTTAGATATGGGGAATTTGCCATTGGGCCACCTTAAACGTTAGTCTATTGAAATCTTGAAGTACCGAGTTTTCTTCGCGCCTTGCGAGAATATATCGGGATCGAACTTGTCAGGCCTTACGTACCAAACTTTGTTAACTGGATAACGAGAGCAAAAGGCGGCACTCGCAACTGTATCGAGCTTTCCACCTGTCAGCCCGATCTCAAAGTTCATACCGCTATCAAGGTACTTTTGGGAGTAAGATTGCTGGATTATTTTAAGAATATTTTGAGGATCCATGAGGTCGACCTCTATAATATCGCTCGATTCTGCTTCTCTCGCCGCCGCTTTAGCTAGCATCGCAGCGATTTTGGCGTGGGAACTATCAGCGGTACTAGTTATCAAGTCGGCATGATTGTAGCTGCTCTCCGAAACTAAATGGACTAGCCTTTCATGGGATGAACTTGAAAAAGCCAACAGTGCGCGACTGCGGGTAGCGTCTGACTCCATGCTGTCAACTTCGATCGAATGATACGGTGGAAACTCGCTGCCGACGATTTGACGCAGACTGTCGACAACTGAATCATGCTGTTCTTGAGCTTTCAGTATCTTGGCTAGCTCTTCGTCTTTAGGAGAGGTCACTTCTGGTTCAGTGAATGCCAAATATACGAACCCTTCCAACTGCAGGGCTTGTTTGACACTTCGGTAGATTATCGGTTTTGCTAGTCCGGAAATGTCGATCAGTCTTCGTATTTTCATGTCCCCTTTCTCAAAAAAAGACTGCGCCTCTGCTTTCTGGATTTTCACGTCATCCACTTTACCTAGCACGATGTCTTTGATGGCATCCGCTCGGCCTGAAAGACTATATTCAATTAACTTAGCTGTTTTCGGGCTCAGTTTTTCGAAACAATTAATTGCCGATTTCTCGCATGACTCTTCGAAGCCCAAGCCTAGCAAAATTTCATCCACTTGAAGCATTTCGACTTCTCTGTCTGACATCTCGTAAATTTTCGGGATATCAAGGTAATGTTTCTGTGCGGCTGCCTGCGACTTAATCGCTGGAACCGGAAGGTCGAACTCGGCTTGCTCCTTCTCAGGAGTTTTTGGATCTACAACATTTGCTTCACTTTCGTCCGCTTCATATTCTTCATCAATCTCGGAACCAAGATTTCTGTTTAGGAGATCTGACCCCTTTTGAGGATCTGAAAGCCACTCAGATAAGTCTTTACCTGTCAATTCAAACCGGTCTCTATCAGCCAAGGGGATGAAGTCTGCGAGGCCATAGATCTTTCGGAAGACAAGTTTGAATTGCTGCACTGGATCCGAGTGTTCAGTTTTGCTCCTAGGTGTTCCGCCATGAAAGACAAAAACACCTGCGTCAACCAATTCACGCAGCTTCTCATTCTGGTTACCTGCTTCCTCGGCCGAGGCGTTCACATAGATAGACGTGTACTGCCGAAGGCCTCTAGATTCGTCCTTTCGATAGGAATTTACCAGTGCGCGATGCGATGCAGCTGCAAAGGACTTTGCAGTATTTTTAAGATCGCTGCCTCTTCGGTCCAAAACATAGAGATGACGGGAGCAGTGATCCTGAAAAACCTGTGACTGGACTTCTGCTGATACGGGGTAGACAGTTTGGCCTTTATGCAAAATACTTTCGTAAATGGAAATGACGCTACCGATGTCGCCTACACAAACTGCCTTTAATGCAGATATCCCGGCATAGACCGACTTCCTACGGCCAGAGGCTGCAGAATTTGCGGCGATCTCATAAGCGAGTTCTTTTAACTTTTTATCGCCTAAAACAACTGAAGGGTGAGTCTTTGGGTGACTTGAAAAGTACTGGGACCTCTGCGAAAGAATTTCGCCAATGAATGCCTTTCCTCCCCTTCCTTTCAGTCGTGTGTATACTTCCGCTCCCAGATCGAACGTCTCAAAATCTCGCCAATGTGCTGCGTATTCAACTCCGCCTAATGACTTCAAAGATAAAAAAATGGTCTGAGTTTCCGACGTAAGTTTAAACGCACAATCTGCACCTTGGTCAGTGTTTTGGAAAAGTATTGCAGAAAATATTTCTTCAATTTTCTCAGGCTTGAGATATCTTGTGGATACATCATCAAGTAAAAATAGAATCCGAGCATCTGCCCAAATATTCGAGCATTGTGCGATCGCTTTGGCAAGCGCTGGGAAAGACTTTGACGGGTGGATATCCAAGGTGCATGAGTTGTCAGGCTTGCTTACCTCCAAAAGTTTCCGAACTAGAGCATGTTCAAAACGCTCGATGGAATTTCCTGGGACCTCGATTTGGAAGTCTGAAAGTAGGTCGGAAAGTACGTCAGATATGAGTTTGGGCGCTTGCGGAGATACGAGATCTGCTTTGATATCCTTGAGATGGGCAAGAGCTCTCGAAGCCTCAAGAGCATACGCAAGTAGTAACCTTGCAAATAGTTTGTTGTTGGGTGTTTCACCTGAGCTGCCGCGGTCCACTAAAATTTGGGCTGAGACAAACAAACCAACAAAGCGATCACTTTTCAATCTAGCGATCACCTGCTCTTCAGTTTCATCTCGCTTTTGCATGGCTCGAGCGTGAAACTGCAGCGATCTCAGCAACATAGTTTTTCCGCATCCCCGCATGCCGGTGACAATAAGAGGTCCCTTTGAGCTTGCACGCCTCTGCCAATCACCTTCTGGGTCCACCAATAACTGCGGAATGTGCCATGGTGCCAAGGTCTGGGCGTTGTAGGACTCGCCAAAGTTCTTGAATATCAGAGGAGCGCGCCATGGTCTCCAAGGCTCTCCTGATCGGTAATAAGCTTGCTCAATGGTTCTGACCATTTCCTCAGCAGGTGGCGTTCTTTGGGTTTCGACGGGTGCAGAAATCGATGCAACAACGTCTCTCAATGACAGCGCGACTCTTGCATCGAGATCGTCTATCTGACCGTCCGCAGTCTGAAGCAAATTATTTGAGAGGATATCGATGTGTTCTGCAACCCAATGCAGGTCACTCTTGTATCCATCTCCTGAACGGCGGTCCCCAGAAGTCGAGCCAAGATCAATTGCTACTGCACGGACTGAGGGCTCAAGAGCGGCGTCTCGGTATCGCTCACGAGTGAGTTCTTCGATCAATATGTTACCAGCATGAAAGTCGTTATGATTTTGACTTCTAGCTCGAAGCTCATGAACCACCTTGACCAGATCACATGCTATTTGAGCCACAAGGCCTGCGCTCAGTTGCGATTTCCCATCTAGATAACTCTGAAGTGGCTCGCCGTCCAAATATTCCAAGACCGCAACATGTACCTCAAGCTTGCAATCGCCGAATACCGCTTGGCCATCAAAAGCATCGACGATGTCCACAATGAAGTCTGCTCCATTGGCAGTTCTTGCGTGAGTTTCACACTCTTCCGAAAAGTCTTTTCCGAATTTTACGTAATTTTCTTTCGGGATTACTTTGAGGACGTACTTACGCGGAATAAGTCCCATACGCTCAGCAACAAATGTCGCTCCGTAAAATCCGCGGCCAAGGGCACGAACAATTCTGTAATTGCCAATTTTTTCAGGGGGGTTCTTAAGCTCAAAGTTGTAAGGCTGTCCGCAATCAGGGCATAATTCATCGATGGACTTGACACTAAAATCGGGCTTAGGACACCGGAAGCAGCAGAATTTTCCCTTACTAGACAATTAACGATCCTTTTCAATAAATAGATTTTTCGGCAGCGATTTTTCAGTTTAAGGCCGTTCAGTTTTAGAATCATCAGCTCGTTAGTCCAACCGCGACACTTAGTAGCTAGCTTGGCAGAGTTTGACTTGACTGCAACCGTGGCGGGTCAGAAACTTTAGATAGGTAGCAAACGATGCGGCTTTATCTGGCCTCTTTTTGCGACCATCATTTTGAAGGTGCAACTTTATTTCGATTCTGGTTCTTCGAGATCTGACGTAAATGCTGTGTCACCGTAGCGATAGTCCGCTTTCCAGCCTTGCGAGTAGTGCTGTGGAGAGCATTAAGAGGACCTTCCTTTCAACTCCACGTGGGAACGTGAGCAGCAGGGGGTTTGGGGGAAGAGTGCGGAACGACTTCTCCCGGGAGTAGGGGGTCTTGGGGGAGTGCGGAACGATGACCTAAGCCGTCGGAGACGCCAGGGGGTGCAGGGGGAGTGGCGAACGATGAACCTGCGAGCAGGGGATGCAAGGGGAGTGCGGAACGATGACCTTGCTGCTCACCGCCAAGGTGCTCCCGGCGGGCGGGGTTTGGGGCAGAGCCCCGACGAACGACAGCCTGTGCGACCGCCGTAGGCGATTGCGCGGGCTGTCTAGTGAGTAGAGGGCCCTGCGCAGCTATCGCTGCCGCCAAATATCAAGGACTTCACCGCTGGAGTCAGGAACGGCCGCTTCGTCGATCAGAGTTATTAATTATCCGTCGACCCAGCAGAGACGTCTAGAGTCGTTTGCTTCAATCCCTAGGGTTCGGAGCATCGCTTTCCAGTTGCTATGCCTGACGTAGTAAAGGGCGGAAAGGCGAAGTTTGCTGCAAGTGCAAAGCTACAACTGGCCTTAGTCGAAGGCCAAATCTCGACGGCCACGTTTAGGAAGCGTCCGCTCGATGGTTGACCTCGAAAAAGTCAGTGGTGCTGCCATCATATGTGGTTCTAAATCGGAGCGTCGTACAGGTTGCTACCTTGTTTCATATCTGACCTCAGTTCACGCATCTTAAGTTGTACACCTTCAGCTCCGAAGGTGAGCACGCAATACGTATTCCTCTCCTCACCAGGTCGCCGGTTCGAAGAAACACCCGCGCTTCCATTAGAAACTACAGTAATCGCCGGCATCACTTCGCCACCCATGAGAGGGACGCCTTGGTAACGCGCGAGGTGAGGCATATGTTGATGGCCATGAATGGCGATCTGAACCCCTGCCTTTTGAGCGGTTTCCAAGATTTTGGAGGCATCCAATGAGAGTGTTACACCCTTCTTGCTAGGGGCCTGAACATCATTGATCGGAAGTAGATGATGGTGGATAGCGATCATGCGATAGGTTTTCCTATCGCTGTGGTCTTCAGCAAGCCGTTCGATCACAGAAAACCCAAGCGGCCCTACATAGCCATACTCAGTCCACTCCGTTGCCAAGATCCGGCATGAGTTCAAGACGCCAATGCGCAAGTCGGCATGCTTAAATGGGACTATTTCGACGCTATCCAGCGGAGCTTTTACGTCCCGGTTCATTAATTCAGCTAAGAAAAAACGGAATCCTCTTTCGTGTTCGAAAGCGACTTGCTTTTCAACGGCCATCTTGGCGACATCGACAGCCTGCCCTTCTGGGTATCTTACCACGTCGTGGTTACCTGGAAGGGCAATCAAAGAGCTGATCTCTACCTCAAGCGTCTCGCTCATAGCTTTCATTTCAGCGACAATATTCCCCATGACCGCATCGCTCCAGACCCCATTTGAGGTAAAGTCACCAGTTACCAATATAGCACCTATGTCGTCTTCCAGCCCCAGCCTTTTCAAGTCCTCAAAGACGCAGTCGGTCAGGGTATTTTTCTCTCCACCAACCTGCGGAACTTCGCTTTGAAGCAAAAATTCGTAATCGGGTCCAAAATGAAGATCAGACAGAACTAAAAGGCTCGATTTCTGGGATCCAGTTCTCGCTTCGACATTGTCGACTGGTGGCAATCCTTGAGCAGCAACATCAAGCACAACTATGGTGCCGTCTCCAAAACTGTTACCAATGCCGACGTCATAGGGCGCTTCGTCAATCGATGAAATAAGGAACCAGCCAAAAACATTCTTTGCAGAATGTTGATAATATTCAGGCACCAACGCCAGATCAGGCATGTCATCGGATGCAATTATCCGTTGCGAAGAGTTGGCTCGGAACATTCGCGATGTGGATCGATCAACAATATATATCTCAATATTGGTCTCAGCGCCCTTCAAAAAATCAAGCGGAGCATCCTCAAAATCTTTTTTCCACCATCCCCACCAAACCGCACCAGCGTCATCAATTATTTTCTGATGTGCAGATATTGTATCTATACCTGCTGTGGTATCTCTGAATCGAAGCGCTATTGCGGGTGTGCCCATTCGGAAACCCTCCTATATGGTGGTCGCGGTATTTTCCAGTTGGCCAACAATGGAACGGCTGACAATGCCGTATCAAATGCTGCTTGGTCCTCGGCTAACGCAACTTGTCTTAGAATATCTGCCACCTTTGCTGAGCCGTTTACAACGGCCACTTCGTTTCGAGAGCTCCAGATATCAATGAGGTCGCGCCCGGGAGCACGACGGCTTACGTATGGCCACTTGCAGTTTTCTATTCCAGGTAATGGTACGATCGCCGGGCCAGTTGGATTGTCTTGGCGAAGCCGCAAAGCTAGTTGGTAATCGTCAAATACAAATCGGAGCCATTTTTCCTTTTTGTTTTTTAACGGCGGTACCTCAGGGAGGCTTTGGACATTTATTTTCAGTAAGCGACCAATCCTTGGACTGATTGAAAGATCTTGCTTCAGGCCTGCCTCTATTGACCCTCTCTCAAACAACGGGAGATCGTAACGTGGATGTTGATTATGAAGTGATACCGTCGACCAACCTTTCAACCAATCGATAACTTCTTCAAATTCGCTTTCTCCAGTAGGTCGGGTGTCAGGCGGCCAGATAGAAGCATAAATTTGTCCACCTACTCCAACACACCTTGCGGACCACGCAATCCAAGTCATTACGTGCTCTTGATACCAAGGAGGATCAACAACGGCTGTGCAAAAACCAGATATTTCTGGGGTATTCGAGTCAATTTCGATTTGTGAATGGTTACACACCAAATGAAAAGGTTGGCGATCTACGAGCACAACTTCGCGACCCAATTGACAAAAACGCCTTGCAATGGATGGAGTGCCAACAGCCAGCAGGCCCCTCTCTTTACCAATCAACGCAACAAATTCTTCGACAGTCTCTGGAGTGAAGCGCCAGTCAAAATCCAGTGGGTGAGGCTCGGGAAGTGAATTCAATGGATGTCCGTTCGTTAATGTGGAAACCGTCAAGTTTTTAAAGAAACGAATCAATTGCAGAAATATAGGAAGTCGCCTTTTTGACGATGACCTCCCGACTTGACCTTAAATACAATAGATGTCGTGATCAACACAAGCAACAGCCCTTTCCTGTTTACTGAGAACATTACGCCAAAATACTCTCTTTAAGAAAAACCTATCTTCAAGAGAGTATTTCGGGTCGCTCAATCTGTATACCAGTCATCGAAGGCAGAAAAGCGCTGCAAGGCTGGCCAATGTCTGCTTTGGGTGAGCTGCGCTTCAGCGTGGAGACCTTGATTAAATGTCCGCTATGGGCCGAAACTTCTTTTTTCAGGTGGCGACCGGTGTAAAAACTCGCCTGTTTCAGGAGGCTCGTTTCCGCCCTGTTGACGATGAACCGATGTCCCGACCTCCAGAGACGGAGGTTGGGAAATGTCGGAAGTCGGGCAGGAATATCCCGTGGTCATGCGGATGGCCGGGATGTGGCCGGGGAACATCGGCGGATACGAAAAGCATCGCGCACGCGCGGGAGGAGATGTTGGTCAAGTCGATCCGACGCGATCTCATCTGAACCAACGTTTGCTTGGCAAGGCGAACTGGGCGCAGGACGTTCACGATGAAATCTCTGAAATGCGGATGGAGAACTTTGCCGACGAGCTTGAGAAGCTTGGTAAGCGTCGGCGGCGCGGTGAGGCCGCGCGACGTCTTGCCGAGGGCCCCCGTGATCCTTGGCGCGCTACCCGCCACGGTCCACTTCGTGAGATCATTCTTACCGCGAATAAAAAATGGTTCGAGGATGACCTTACCGGGTTTCTGGGCGAAGGCGGCCCGAACCGCGAAGATCAGTTCCAAGCCCTCGCGGTGCAGTGGCTCGTTAATGAGTTCGGCGACGACTGCGTTCACGCACGAGCTGACCGAGATGAAGAAGCATACCACATTCATGCTGTGGTCGTGCCTCGGACCAAGCTGAAGGACGGTCGCCGAATGCTGCAACCTTCAAAGCATGACGTGATCCGGCAATACGAGGACGGGCAGGACAGCGTTGGAGCATGGTTCGCGGCGGCACAGATTGGGCTGACCCGGGGCGAACGGGGCAAACAGAAAATTCGTGATGCATTGGATCACAATGAAAAGGTGCGCGAAACTCAGAGGGCAACTGGTGAGGACTTGTTGGAGAACCTCGTGCCGGTTCCCAAACACCGGCGTCATGCGAGCCCGCGGAAGTGGCGCATGGCGCAGGAAAAGCTGCTGGCAGATTGGGACATCGCGTTAACAGAACGCGAGGCGGCCTTGGCGCTAGGCGAAGCCGGGCTCATCGATCGCACGAAGGTTGTCGACGAGAAAGAAGCAGAGGCGGACACAGTCCTCCAAGTGGCGCGTGATGTTGCGGAGGGGCGGTTCGACGTTCCGGTGCAGGACGAGGACGGTGCAGAAGATGCGCCCAGCAAAAAAACCAGTTCGCCAGACCGACTTCATCTTGCCCGCCGCCTATTTGGACGGGCCCTGCAAGTCTTGGGAAAGCGGGCGCAGGATGAGGCTAAGGCCGAGTTCTCTGAGGCGTTTGATCAAATTCGTGCTGCGGATGCTGAGATCGTAGCCGTCGCCCAGTTGCTACCAGAAAGTGCGCGGATGAGGGTCGCCAAAGCCCGAAGATCTCTGACTGCAAAGATTATGGCTCTCACTCGCACGGCGACGGGCTGGTGGGGGGCAGATCGGAACGACGAGCCGGAGAATTGAGAAAAAATGGAAATCATAACTTTTCTCTTCCGGCCCCGACAAACGGTCCAACCTACTGATTAGCCGTTGCGACTAACAATTTGGACCACCGCACGCGGCTGAAAATCGCAACTATTATTAGGGGACCAGATGATGGCCAAACCCAAGAAGGTGCCGCAGGGCCCAATTAACTTCAACCGTCTGACGGATGGTCAGCAGACGCAAATCCAGCGTATCGCCCAGACAGGCGCGCGCATTGGTATCGCGCAGCAACGCACACACCGGGCCATCCTTGATGCAATGCGGGATGAAATCGATGCATTGCTCGAGGCAAGCAATCCCGCGTTCGTGCAGTCTTTGTTCGAAGGCTTTGCCCAATCGGCAAAGGTTTCGAACTTGAAGCGCATCGCCAAGCACCCACTCTGTCCGCAAGAAGTGGTAACCGCAGTCAATCTTCACATCGAAGCGATGCGAGATCCGGCAAATGACGATATGTCGCCGAAGGTGTCGTCCGCAAAAATTGCGGGGCCCGATAACAAGGGGTGACACGTAATTGGATTTAGGCGAGGGGGCGTGACCGAAGGGTCGCGCCCTTTCTGCGTGCCAATACACCGCATGTATGGGCACCCTACTTCTCAAAAGCAAAGCATATACGATCAGGCCCACTTGCCCATGGGCAGGAGCTGGGATTGTATGGCGATAGCTTTCGGAAGGTCAGGATTTCTTATGCCAATCTATGAGTTTGCCTCCCATGAAATCCGTCCTTTGCTCAAGACGACGTTCAGTCTGATGCAGATGCAGGAACGGCGTGATCTTCAGCGGCTTCTACGTGCGAATGTCTCGGTAATCTCACCTGATACGCTGGTTATCGCGGAAGAGTTCGGAGACTGGGACGCATCGAAGCGGCGCATCGACCTTCTTTGCATTGACCGGAAGGCAAATCTTGTCGTCATTGAGCTCAAGCGAACGGAGGATGGCGGCCACATGGAGCTGCAAGCTATCCGTTACGCTGCGATGGTGTCGACCATGACCTTCGATCAGGCTGCGGACGTTTATGGTCGGTATCTGGTCCAAGTCGGCGACGCCGACACGGATGCGCGTGCCGAGTTGCTCGACTTCCTCGGGTGGGAGGAGCCCGATGAAGATGCGTTCGCGCAGGACGTTCGGATCGTCTTGGCGTCTGCCGAGTTCGCGCGCGAGGTGACAACGTCGGTTCTTTGGCTCATTGAGCGCGGGATCGACATCCGTTGTGTGCGTCTCCAGCCTTATGATCACGACGGCAAGGTCTTCGTGGATGTTCAGCAGATCATTCCGCTGCCGGAGATGGCAGAATACCAAGTCCGGGTCACCGAGAAGAAGCGCAAGGAGCGTGAGGCGCGTTCGGACACCCGAGACTGGACCAGCTTTGATGTCAGTCTCAATGGGCGCAAACAGTTTGGGCTGCGAAAGCGGCACGCCATTTATCAGACGTTTCGACATCTCGTGGAGCAGGGCGTCTCCCCTGAGAAAGCCGCTGAACACTGCGGACCGCGGGCCAACCGTGCTCTCGTATCAGTCGAGGGCAAAGTTGATGCCGAAAACTTCTATCGTCTCGCGAACGAGGCGCGGGCGAAAGAAGGCCGCAGCTTCGACCCCACCCGATACTTCTGTGCTGACGAAGAGCTCCTCCACTTCGGTGGCCGGACATACGCATTTTTGAACCAGTGGGGCGGAGCGGACTGGAAGCAGGCCATGGACAATTTGATCGAGGCGTTTCCGGACAATGGAATCGAGTTCGCGCCCGCCGAATAGCATCAGACCTCAACTTGCTATCGAAGTTGGCAAAAATGTGATTGTGGGTGCGATATGGGAAGACGCTATGTCCAAGACGGACATTCTTGCGCCCGCGGCGTTCACTTTGGCGGAGGATCGATGGTGACCTTTAGCGTATTGCCGCGCTCGGGGGCATCGTTTTGAATGCAACGCCGGGGTCGTAGAATGCGGCCATGTCGGAACACATAACCTTTGACGAAGTATGTAACGATTTAAAAATATTTAGTATTTTCGAAGTTTGAGCTAAAGCGGCCAATGTGAGTTTTGTTTTTAGCGACCAATAAGATTTCGGTGGATTCATGCTCCCGCAACCAACACTAATTCTCTAACAATATCAGACGCTTGAGAATCCGCTTCGGCGGATTTTTGCGTTCTGCAATATCCGTCGGCCCGCAGCGCCAGGATCATGAGGCCCGACAGGTCCCCTTCAAGTTCGACGCTCAAGCGACCTGTCTCTTTGTTCGGACGCAGCACGATGCGCTCGATCAGGCTACGCAAGGCGTCCTTGGCTTCATCCATGCCGTCAGGTTCAGATAAGCCCTTGATCAGCGTCGGGATACGCTCCCGGTAGTTAATAGCCATCTTCGGGTGGATGCGGATCAAATCTGGCGCAGGGGACGTCTGCAGTTTTGATTCAATTTCCGTACGACGTTTATCCAAGGCATTCATCCGGTCCTTGACCTGCTTGGGCGAGATGCCACCCAGGATGGCATCGATGAGCGTGCCGTGATCTTTCGTTACTTTTGCCAGCTCCCTCTCCAGTACGTCGCGACCCGCCGTGGACTCTGTGCGCAACCGGTTCAGCTCCTTAACGTATTCCTCACAGAAGATCTTGAGCGCTGCCTCGTCCATCAGCGTGTGCTGCATCGCATCCAGCACGAGATCCTCCAGTTCGCGCTGATGGATCGTCTGGGTGTTGCCGCAGATCGCATCGCCTTTGGCCCGGTTGGCTGTGCAGCCGAAGTGGTCACGCGAGATTTTGGAGTATCCGCCACCACAGCAGCCGCAGGCCATCATTCCTGAAAACAATGTCCGTGGTCTGCGGCGATCCCAGATTGGCACATCTGTGTTCTTCGTCTTCATCGCCCCCTGCCGGGCACGAACAGCGTCCCACAAATCTTGGTCGATGATCCGCAGATCCGGCACCTCGGTGATGACCCACGCGCTCTCAGGATTGAGGCGAGACACCTTCTTTCCGGTGTCCGGATTCTTCACGTAGGTCAAACGGTTCCAGATCTGGCGCCCGATGTAGAGCTCGTTGTTCAGAATGCCGGTGCCGCGTTCGCGGTTGCCGTGAAGTGTGGAAGCGCCCCAGCCCTTGCCGGAGGGGCCAGACCGGCCCTCGGCGTTCAGCATCCCGGCGATCTTCTTCGGCGAGACCCCGTTGGCATAGTCTGTGAAAATCCGCGTGACGACAGCAGCCTCGGCCTTGTCGATGTTGCGATCGCCGCGGATCAGTTCGCCGTCGGCATCGAACTTCCGCTCGGGCTTATAGCCGTAGGCCTTGCCGCCTGCGTTCTTGCCTGCGAGCGCGCGGCCTTTGAGGCCGCGGTGCGTCTTCGTTGCAAGATCCTTTAGGAAAAGAGCATTCATCGTGCCTTTGAGGCCGATGTGCATCTCGGAAATGCTTCCTTCCGACACGGTCTCGATCATGCGACCTTGGAACTGAAGTCGCTGGTATAGACCAGCAATATCGGCCTGATTGCGTGACAGCCTATCCAGCGCTTCCGCCAGGACCAGATCGAACGAACCCGAACTTGCATCGCGGAGCAGACTCTGGATGCCGCTGCGCATCAGGCTGGCACCCGAAGTGGCGCGGTCCGTATACGTGGCGACAATCTCGATGCCCTGACGCGATGCGTACTCCTCGCAGAGCCGGATCTGGTCGTCGATCGAAGCGTCGCGCTGCATGTCAGTCGAAAAACGTGCGTAGATGGCTGCCTTGAGTTTGATCATGGTGCTTCCCCCGGTTCCGTCAATCCGCGTCTCTGGCGTGGTCCTGACGGGCCAGTTCGCGAGCAAGCGCACGGATCAGATTATGGAATTGATCCCGAGATTGGGAACGTGCGGGGGATTTGGCAAGGGGTGTCGTGGAAGAAGTTGCCACACGCACGTCAGGAGCGCCCCCATCAGGGGCCTTATTCAGTGCGGCAACCTTCTTCCGTTCACGCGCCATGACGTGTTGCTCCGGTCGCCGCCGAAATCAAATCCGGGGCGCTCATTCATTCTGTTTCTAACGAAAGGCATCCAAGTGCCGCTTGACATGACCATAGAGAATTAGCCCGAAATAATCTGGTTGATTCGAATTGTGACATCAACGTTCTTGGGGATAAATCGTGCGTGAATTGTAAGGTTGAGTGCTTGCCTGAGGGTTGGTGAGCGATAATGCACAATACATCGTTTTATTGGTCGCCAGGATAGCGAGACTGGCCTGCCACCGGCGTTGGTCGGTCAGGGTCACATGGCGGTGGCAGGGACTTCCAGCGTTGGTTTTAACTTCCGTCCACGTGTTCCGATCCACCGCGTGCGCCGCCAGAGAGCCGGTGCGGTGCCGCGCCGTGATAGCTGGCGGCACGTGGAATGCCCATCTCCTCCAGCAGTGGAAGGGCACGGCCTTGGGCGTCATGGCGAGGTGTGTCCGTATCGACGCGGATCATCTTTGCGATCCCGTCACCCGCCGGCCAGATGGGATTAAGGCTGGCAGAGGTATCCTCAAAAAATCATGGCGGCTGCGCGCCCTCGCATTCGGCGCAGGACAGGGGGGGGCATCTTCAGCAAGTTCTTACCTAACACGGTGATCCGGCCCGCGACCTGAGTTCCGGATCAGCGCGGTCTCATTCCGACACCCTTTGCGGGTCGAAGGCGCGGCGCCACCCCTCACCCAGACAGTTGGAGACTATAACGGCGGCGACGATGGAAAGGCCGGGAAGGCCCGCAACCCACGTAGCGAGCGTTAGTACTTTGCGTCCGTTCGACAGCATCCTCTCCAGCGAAGGGGCGACGGCTATGTGCTGAGGCTGAGACAGCTGAGGCTTGCCTCGAGATGCTGTGCGAAAGCCGCAAGGAGCTATGCCTGCACGATGACCTAGCCAAGGGCAACCGGGGCCTCATGGATCAGGATCGTGCGCCAGCCACATGCTTGTTGCACGTCACCAACAGTGCCGCGGCGCGCATCACGCGGGCTGGGATCGGCAGGTAGATAATCGCGATCGCCAGTGTTGCCACGATCGACCTGGGCCCCAAGATGACGAGCAGCATGGACGGCAGCAGCATAGCCGGCATGACCAGCGCCATGTCGAGTGCGCACGAGCTGGTGCTGTCAGTCAAGCCGCCAACGTACCCGGCGGACAGGTCAAGCGGCACAACGATGACCCTCAATTTTGCAGGCGTCTGCGGCGGCACCGACCTTATGAGAGATGCTGAACAGCCACGCAGTGCCATGGTCGAAGACGCCTCCCCGGCGAGGGTGCAGCGACCGGAGGTGCCCAGCGGTGAGCGGCAGGGGGTCTGGGGGGCATCGTCAACTTATCGGCTCTTGCCTAAAAGGAGCCCCACACCCCTGGTTAAGCAGCCTTCAACTCACACGTGATGTCGTCCCAAATGCTGTGAGCGTCTGAGCGAGATTGTCGATAGGCAGGGGCGGATAGTTTGTGGCGGCGAGGACGAAATACGGTTTGGACTTGATCGTGAACAGACAAAAAGAGCTGTGCTTGGCCGGGTGATTTGAACCGGGCCATGATCTTTTCTCGGCGCCGCGTCGGTCGATGTGAGCCTTCAGATCTGTTGTTTAAGCCCTTATGCCTGCGGTGGTCGATGCTGGGCGCGAGGCTTTTCAAAGCTGCATTATAGCTGCCGAGCTTATCCGTGATCACAACGCGCGGCCGCCCGTATTGGCTGAATAGCTTGCGGAAAAAGCGTTTCGCTGCGCGAGTGTTGCGCTGAGATTGAACTAGAACATCAAGAACGTCACCATTGCTGTCGATCGCGCGCCAAAGCCAGAATTTGCGCCCGCGGATAGGAATGGCCACTTCATCAAGGTGCCATTTATCAGACGGCGCAGGTCGATCTCGCCGGATGGAAGCGGCATACTTTGTGCCAAATTTGCCAACCCACTTCCGGATCGTCTCATAGCTCACGATGATGCCGCGCGTCGCAAGTAGATCCTCGACATCGCGCAAGCTCAAGGAAAACCGAAAATAACACCAGACCGCATATGCAATAATCTCAGGCGGGAAACGGTGGCCATTGAAGGCGCCGGAATGTTTGGCTTTTGTCATGTCGGTTGGTACGATTTCCGATCAGGCCCCGCAAGTTGACGATGCCGTTAACACAGGGATATCTTGTGCGACGGAAACCACTTTAGGCGAAGTTCTAAATGGCTAAATGCGATCTGGAAGATAGGGAAGTACCAAATTTCGATACGCTCATCGCGCAAGCAGAGCGCCAATGATATCGGCGCGCATGACCGTATCGTTGCAGCGTTCTGGATTGGCCAGCGCGCGACATTCAGTATAGACGCCGCGCAGAGTGGCGGGCGTTGCCATACCATTCAGGTCCCCGTCGTAGAGGCCACTATCGCGCATGTTCTGCTGCAGGACGAAGAACGAGAAATTCGGATTGGCCGCGTAGATTTCCTCACCGAAAGCAACCGATTTCAGGTCGGGTTGGCTGTTGTAAGTCTGAGCCAAGGCTGCGAAATTTGAAACGACCTTTGTGGACGATGCGTCGATCGTGAAACTCAGTTGGCGGACCTCCGGCGGCGTCAATAACTTGGAAAACCTCTCTAAGTAGGCTCGAGCGGCATCCGGATTTTTACGGATGTTGAGGCTGTTTCCGTCACGCACAAGGCTGATCAGATAGTGAGCGGCGACGTCGTTGCCAGCATCCGCCGCGGCATCGAGGCCGGCAAGCGTTTTTGGGCCGCTGGCCCTCATGCTGATTCCCCACATCTGCCGCTGGGCGTCAAGGACGGCGATCTGCTTTTCTCCGGCCGCCGTCCCGCGTTCAGCGAAATCATCGTACTTCGATCGCGAGTTGCGCCCGAGATATCCATACATGGCCCCCGTCGCCAAAGTGGTCCAGGCAGACCCCACGCCCATCTCTCCGGCACGCCGTAAGTAGGCCTCGGCATCGGCAGGTCCTGCCTGGCTCCACATTAGTGCAGAGCCGTAGTCTGCCAGCCCCTTGACATCGCCGAAATCCGCGGCCCGTTCAAAGTAATCCAGAGCAAGGCGGGGGTCAGTAGAGGCGCGCGACCGGTTCAGATAGTAGTTCCCCAAGGAAACGAGCGCTTCCGGGTCACCTGCGTCGCCCGCTATATTTAGCAAAGCCATCCCGCGTTCGACATCTTGTTCGAATACCCAGCCGCCCAGAAGGTTCTGCCCCAATACGCGGACAGCGAGCAGATCGCCCCCTTTCGCGGCTTCTTCGAGGAGAGCATTAGCGCGGACGGGATCTTTTTCACGGTTCACGCCCCACAAAAGGGCCAGACCCAGAGTCGTTTGGGCTTCTACATTGCCGGCCTCGATGGCGTCGGCCAGAAGCTGCGTGCCGCGATCCGGGTCTGCGGGAACCAGGTAGCCTTCGAGCAGAAGTTTTCCGAGGCTCGCCTTGGCATCGATGTCGCCTGTATTCGATGTGGCTTCGAGCATCGCGAGGCCTTCTTCTGTGTTTTGCGGTGCGCCGTCTTTGCCGGATACCAATGCCTCACCGAGGGTGCGTTGTGCATTCAGATCCCCCGTTGCGGCGGCGGTGCGTAGATCTTCGTAGCTCTGTGACTGAGCGTAAAGCGCGCCAGAATTTCCCCAAAGCGCGAGGACCATACCGAATAGAGTTTTACGCATAGACCCCGAAATACTCATGTTCCATCCCCGTCGAAATCATCTACTCAAGCAGAATCAAGAATGTGGAAAAGCCTGAGGATTTTTATTAACTTCAAATTTAAAGGCTTGAATGAATGAAAAGTCAAGACGTTTGATGCAGAGTGGTGCTCGGCATGAAAGGGTGTAGCCATGGTGATTATTAGCCCTGCCTGAATTATTACATACGTTTTTAACGGCGCGTGCTTTTCCGGTTTGGCACACCAAATCCTTCAAGCGTTACCACTTTATGCCGCGCCCGGCGCGTGATTGGGGCAACTCTCAGGTCGCCGGTCGCGTCGATTCGCAATAAACCATATTTGCGATACCAACTTGCGGAGAGGCTTCTTATTTCGCAATTTCGAGCATAAAAACCCTGACGCAATATCAGTTGCATGATCGAAAGGCCTCTTAACGCAATCTCTCTTTGAAGCGGGAAGACAGGTCGGTCTTAGACTGAAGTAGCATTTGATCAACGCTGTCGGCTGCGCCCCAGTTACCGCCTAAGCGCTGCGGGGGCGGTCTCGGGAGGCAAAACGGCCAAGTCATGCGTTTTTCACCGCTGTTGCGGCCTGTCACCTGTTTTCGGAGGTCTCGTCCTCAGGCCATCATTTCGTCCTGCCGATTCGAAATATGTTGAACCCTGACAGCAGTTTCGGCAGTCAATGAACCGATTGGCAATTATTTTACACGCTAAGGATGTTCAGTCTGTGCAATTACCTTCTCTAGGTGGTTTTTCGTGGAGAGAATGTGTTCTAAATAAGGAAAAAGATTGACTTAATTTAGTTAATGCTGTGACGTAATTATTGTTAATAATAAATTTTCTAAAACTCGTATGAGCGTTTAAAAAGAGTAGTTTTGGAAGGTTAAACTTCCAGACATGCAGAAGGTGTTCTGTTTTTCTTTAGGATGCACCTCCGAATGCCGAGCAGGGCATGACTGACTTCGCTTTCCAGATGGGAGAAAAGAGTTGCGTAAAGTCGCGAAAGTAAATCGGCCGCGCGGATTAAGTTCTGCCGCTCAACATGCAGAATTGAAGCCGGGCCAGAAATCAATTCTGATTGCCGGGGGCGCGGGATTTCTTGGATCCCGACTCTGCGCGATTTATCTACAAAAAGGCTTTCAAGTTACCTGTATCGACAATCTTTCGACCGGACGCGTGAAGAATATTGAATCGTTTCTTGAACACCCGTGTTTCACATTTGCGGCGTATGACATCTGCGATCCGCTGACGCTGAATGGAAAGTTCGATTACATTTACAATATGGCCTGCCCGGCTTCGCCACCGAAGTATCAGGCTGACCCAATCCAGACCCTGAAAACCAACCTTTACGGCGCGTTCAACCTTTTGGACCTTGCAAGGCAGTCGAAGGCCCGGATCCTGCAATCTTCGACGTCGGAAGTATACGGTGATCCAAGCATCTCGCCGCAGCCAGAGAGCTACTGGGGCAATGTGAACACCGTCGGCCCGCGGTCCTGCTACGACGAAGGAAAACGCGCGGCAGAGACGATTTTCATGGAATACGCGCAGGTTCATCATGTCGACGTTCGGATCGCCCGGATCTTCAACGCCTATGGGCCGGACATGGACCCCAATGATGGCCGAGTTGTTTCAAACTTCATCACGCAAGCCTTGGAAGGGCGGCCGATTACAATATACGGCGACGGCAGTCAGACCCGCTCTTTCTGCTATCGGGATGACATGGTCGACGGGTTGATGGCGTTGATGCACGTGGACACCGTCGATCATGCGCCTGTCAACGTCGGCAATCCGACGGAATTCACGATGAAAGAGGTTGCAGAGCTAGTTTTGAGCAAAATCGATACGCGATCTGTCATTACTTTTGAACCGCTGCCGCGGGATGATCCCAGGCAACGCTGTCCTGACATTACGCGAGCCCGGACGCTGCTGGGCTGGTTGCCCAAGGTTGCTCTAAAAGATGGTCTCGATAACACCATCAGCTACTTTGCGGCTGAGCTCGCGGGCGCAGGCTCGCGGGTCGTGGCGGCTCAGTGATGGCGCTGCGGACTGTTATCGTAACGGGCGGCGCCGGGTTCATCGGCAGTCACGCCTGCCTGCAGCTATCGGCGGCCGGGTATCACCCTGTGACCGTTGACAACCTACGGACCGGCCACGCGGACGCCGTGAAATGGGGCCCGCTGGAGCAGGTGGATGTCTGCGATACCGATGCGTTTGCATCGGTCATTAAACGCCACGAGGCCGAAGCGGTGATGCATTTCGCCGCCGCCGCCTACGTAGGCGAAAGCGTGGAAAAGCCGGGCTTCTACTATGCGCAGAATGTGGGCGGCATGATCTCTGTCCTTGCCGCGATGGAACGGACCGGGCTGAAAAAACTCGTATTCTCGTCCAGCTGCGCGACTTACGGAGATCCGGATACCTCGCCGATCCGCGAAGACACGCCGCAACGCCCGATCAATCCTTATGGCCGGACCAAGCTGATCTGCGAGCAGATGATTCAGGACAATGCGAGGGCATGGGGCCTGCACTATGTGATGTTGCGCTATTTCAATGCCTCCGGCGCGGATCCCGCGGGCCAGCTTTCCGAACGGCATGATCCTGAAACCCATCTGCTGCCGCTGGCGCTGAAGGCCACGGCAGGGACACGGGCCGCCCTCAAGGTGTTCGGGACCGATTACGACACGTCCGACGGTACCTGTGTCCGGGACTATGTACATGTCTCGGACCTTGCCCGGGCGCATCAGCTGGCGATGCGCTATCTAGACGACGGGAAAGAGAGTGTGGCGCTGAACCTGGGCACCGGGCGCGGACATTCGATCCTTGAAATCATAACCGCGATCGAAGCGGTCACAGGGCAGCGCACCCCATGGGAGGCTGCCGATCGCAGGCCGGGCGATCCGCTGCGACTGGTTGCTGATACCGAAGCGGCAAGCCGTCTTCTGGGTTTCAAGGCGCGCTACACGGACCTCACGGACATCATGCGCCATGCGGCCCCTACATTCGGATTGAAGGTGCAGGATGTTCGCTGCGCTTGATCTGACGAACAGGGCAGGGCGGGCTAGCCCTTATCTTGCGCCGCTCTTCACCGGGTGGACCGCGCGTCGCTATGACCTGCTCATCGCCGTCTGGGCTATGACTGCGGTCTGGTTCTGGACTTGGTGGTTCCTGCCTGAACACATGACGACCGGTCCGCAATACTTGATTGCGTCGCTTGCCTTGGGGTGGCTGGCCTATCTTCAGGTATTCTTTATCGTCATTTTCCGGCAGGCCAAGATCCCAGCGGGAGAGGCACCGCATCCGGGTTCTGTCCGCGTGGCGATAATAGTGACGAAAACTCCGTCAGAGCCGTTTTCGGTCCTAAAAGTGACGTTGGAAGCGATGCTGGCCCAAACCTATCCCTGTGACGTCTGGCTTGCGGATGAAGACCCGCAGCCTGCCACGATTGCATGGTGCGAGGCCCGTGCCGTGCGCATCTCGACCCGTCACGGCTGCGCGGCCTATCATCAGGCTGTGTGGCCGCGACGGACCCGTTGCAAAGAGGGAAACCTTGCTTATTTTTACGACCACTTCGGTTATGATGAGTATGATTTCGTGTCGCAGCTCGATTCCGATCATGTGCCGGAGCCTGCCTATCTGGCTCATATTATGCGCGGCTTTGCGGATCCGAAGGTCGGCTATGTCAGCGCACCCAGCATTTGCTCGAGCAACGCCAAGCAGAGTTGGGCTGCCCGGACACGTCTGCATACGGAAGCGGCCTTTCATGGCATCTTTCAGGCGGGCTATACCTCTGCCTTGGCTCCGATGTGCATCGGGTCCCATTACGCAGTGCGGACGAAGGCGCTGAGGGCGGTTGGAGGGCTGGGCCCGGAACTGGCCGAAGATCACTCGACCACGATGGTCATGAATGCCGGCGGGTGGCGCGGAGTGCATGCCCTTGATGCGATTGCCGTGGGCGACGGACCTGCCAACGTATCGGACCTTTGCATTCAGGAATTCCAGTGGTCCCGCAGCCTTTTCACCTTGCTGCTTCAATACACCCACAGGTATTACCGCGACCTTCCTGCGCGCCTGAAGTTTCAGTTTCTGTTTTGCCAGATGCTTTATCCGCTCATGGCGTTTTTCATGCTGCTGCTCTATGCCCTGCCGATCGCAGCACTTCTGTTCGATGTGCGTTATGCTGAAGTGACCTATGCCGGTTTCGTCATTCACGCGGCACCGCAAATCATCGTTTTGACGCTGATTGCTTGGTTCATTCGCCGCGACGGGCATTTCCGCCCTTACGATGGCAAGATCATCAGCTGGGAAAGGATTCTCTTCGTCGGCATTCAATGGCCCTGGGTGGCCTGGGGCTGTATGATGGCCCTACGGGATCGTATCACGGGTGAGTTCGTCGATTTTCGCATCACGCCCAAAGGTGAAGCGGCTGAAGCCAGACTGCCGATGCGGCTTGTCCTTGTTTATGCGGCGCTGGCGATGGGATGTTTTCTTCCGATCCTGATCGTAAATCACGTCGAGAATGCGCAGGGATTCTATCTTTTGTCTGCGATCAATGGTATCTTTTATACAATGATCGTCGCCGTCATCGTGACGCAGCATTTCCGGGGCACCGGATTAATTCGGTCAGGACTTTCCGTGACGGATGTCATGAAGGTCTCTGTGCCGCTGATCCTCGTGGGGGCCGGGATGACGTCGGTCTCTGCGCGAGGTCTTGAGAGTATTGCATCACTTTCCGATGGGCTTCAGCCGTACCGCGTCGTCCGCGAAGTCTATTCAGTTTCAGGCGCGGGCATGGGGGGAGCAGACAATGTCGTATTTATCTTCGATCCGGGGTGGATTGTGGCCGAACGCAAAAACCCGAAGGATTAGGACCATGACACAGCAAGAAAACAAATTCAGCGCATTCGTCAAAGTCTGCGTGACGGCGGTGCCGCTGTTGGGCGCATCGGCTGCCTTCGCGGCACCGCCGGGTGATCTGCCGTTCGGTGTCTACGATCCCGAAGGTCGCTTTTCCGTAGATAAGGACGTGCAGATCGAACATTTGTTCCTGCCGTGGGAAGACCTCTTTCTGGAAAGCCTTCTGGAGGCCGATGATTATGCGGTCGAACGCGGACGTTCGGTGCTTGTCACGATTGAACCCTGGACATGGACGCGAGACGAACGGAATTCGCCGGAAACCCTGATCGCCGGCATTACAAGCGGCCGCTACGATGAAAACATGACCGCGATCTGCAACGTGCTAAGCCAGTTCAAGAGTCCGGTCACCATCCGCTGGGCTCAAGAGATGGAAGATTCATCTGGCCAGTTCATCTGGGCAAATTGGGAGCCTGAAACCTATGTCGATGCCTACAAGCATGTCGTTGATGTCTGTCGTGCGGTTACCGACGAGGTCGATGGCGTCGATTTCGATTACATGTGGTCGCCGCTTGGCTATGAAGACATGGGAGAGTATTTCCCTGGCGAAGACTATGTCGATGTCATCGGCCTCTCTGTATTCGGTTTGCAGGCTTGGGAACGCGACATCCTTGGGGAGGAGCAGTCGTTTCGCAGCATCCTGACCCCACGCTACGAACGTGCGCTGAAGTATGACCTGCCCATCGTCGTGGCCGAGCTGGGCTATGTCGGTGACGCGGCCTATGTGGAAAAATGGGATAATGACGTACGTCAGGACCTTGACGGGTTCCCTGAACTGAAGGCTGTGATCTACTTCAACCAGAAAGAGGTCTACCCGTGGCCGGATGGTTACGATCGCCCCGATTGGCGCATTCCGGAGAACATCCTCCCGATCCAATCCGCACAGGCGAATTAACGTCGCAAGGATCGGTGGGTTTCCGCTGACGGTGATCCGGTCCGATGCGCCGATCGACCTGAAATATAGATACTGATGAATATCAATATGTTAACGGGCCGCGATCCCTATCGCGGCCCGTTTTTTCATTGATCGAGAGCGTCTAATGCCCGCTAAATGGGCCACATCTCTGCCCAGATCACGCTAACACTATCTAAAGATTTTGCGATTATCATCTGTTTTTGCTAGTTCCGGAAGCACGAGCCGTGCTTCGAACCCATCCAATTGGGACGATACGGCGGGACACAGAGGCAGGACTTGATATGAACCTTTCGACAGCGACTGCGCATCTGCGCGGCAAAGTTTCCCTGTATGCATTCGCCATATTGATTGCGGCATCAGCCTGTTCGGCCGACACTCGGCCCTTGGCGCAGCAAGGCGACCAGCAGTCAGCCAGCAAAAACCAAGCCACACAGGTCGCGGCCAATGACCTGAACCTGCTGCGCGCCGCGACACCGCGCGCCGCAACAGCGCGACCGGTGCAGTCGCGGGTCGGATCCGGCAGCTATATGTGCAGCCCGGCCGGCTCCGGGAGGCTGTCGCGCTGCTATTCAAACTAGGTGCAGCGGTCCGTCGAAAGATAGCTAGCTCCCTGCAGCATTCCATCGCTTGAGGACGCCTTTGGACGTGCCCCGGTGATGACACATTTGGGCCATATCGGCACCAAAGTAGTCGTGGACAAAAGCCTCTCATGTTGGAGGTGGCGATGTTTAGAGCACTGATCTTTCTGATGGGACTTCTGGCCATGACCCAATCTGCATGGGCCCAACGTGCCGGTGTCGGCGCATGGGAAAACTCCGACAACACCATGCTCGAATGGATAGAAGGTCAGGACGGGCTGAAGTGGTACTACAACTGGCGTCCGGATCAGATGTGGCATCCCGGCGGACAGCGGCGCACTGTCGAATTCGTTCCCATGATCCACAGCGCCAAGGATGTGAACAAGCCGATCCAGTCCAGTCTGCGCCCCAAAGCCCTTTTGGCATTCAACGAGCCCGATGGAAGCACGGGCGAGCATCAGGCGAGCATCAGCGTCGCACAGGCCATTTCGCTTTGGCCAGCGCTCGAGGCGCGCGGTCTGCGGCTGAGCAGCCCAGTGACAACCCAGGGCGGGACCCTTGGCGCGAATTCCTGGCAAAGACAGTTCATGAATGAAGTGCAGGCCCGTGGCCTTCGCGTCGATTTCATGGCCGTTCATTACTATTCCACCAACGGGAATGTGAACGAGTTCCGAAATTGGCTCATTTCGGTCTATAACGAATATCGCCGCCCAATTTGGGTCACCGAATTTGCATACGTCGACTGGCGTCGCCCCCAGCACGTGACCTTCAAAGAAAACGCAGCCTTCGCGCGCGAGGCGATTGCTATGATTAACAGTCTCCAGTTCGTCGAACGACACGCGTGGTTCGCTGCAAATCCGTATCCATGGGGCGGTCAGTCACCTCAGATGAATCTCGTTGATGAAAATTTGCGCCCGACGCCAGTTGGCATCGCCTTCGATCAGACCTTGCGTGGTATTGGACCTCAACAGGTGGCCAGCCTCCAGTAAGTACGGCTTCGGCCATCGACACAATGCGGACCAAGTTGGGCTCAGTACTTCGGTAAAGGTGACCTTTCAGTCAAGCGATTTTTAACATGCGTATCCGGCCGCCTGTTTGCGGATTTGACAAGGGTTCTTTCACTGCCGTCCTTCTGCAACTGCAACTGCAACTGCAACTGCAACTGCAACTGCAACTCAGATCACCCGGGTACATGCTTCGGTCCGTGGTCAGCGCGAGGCTGCCAACATAATGCTGGTTCAATGCAGTTCCGATGTGCCCTTCTCACTGGCGTGCTCAATGTGGATCGGCAACAGTCCTGAGCACGGCATCATCGGAACCACGTCGTAACGGTGACTATTGTCAGGCAACAGTACCAATTGAATATGCAGGCTCATAACCTGAAGGTCGTAGGTTCAAATTCTACTCCGGCAACCAAATTTACTACATTATTACAACGCGCTACCAGCTACTCTCGAGTGGTTTTTTGGTGTGCCCCCATCGGGTGGTCCGGTTTGAATGTTAGTGCATAGTCGGTCTCTGGTCTATCGGGACGATGCTTTTGGGCACCGGCGGCCGGTAACCCAAAGCGCTGTGTGGCCTGACCGTATTGTAGTGACGCCGCCAGCGTTCGATCAGGATCTGGGCCTCGCGTAACGTGGTGAAGACCTCGCCGTTGAGCAGCTCATCCCGGAAACGAGCGTTGAAGCTCTCGCAGTAGCCGTTCTCCCACGGTGAGCCTGGGGTGATGAATGCGGTTTTCGCGCCCACGGCACCGATCCAGGCACGCACCTTCTTGGCAATAAATTCTGCGCCATTATCCGACCTGATGTATTCCGGCGGGCCGCGTAGGATGAACAAATCCGTCAAAGCATCGACCACATCCGTTGAATTGAGCCTGCGTTTGACCCGGATCACCAGCGCCTCCTTCGTGAACTCATCAATGATATTCAGCGTGCGGAAGATCCGCCCGTCGTGGGTCCGGTCCTGGACAAAGTCATAGGACCAGACATGGTTCGGGCGCTCCGGCCGCAGCCTCACGCATGACCCGTCATTGAGCCAGAGTCGGCCCTTCTTCGGCTGTTTTTGCGGGACTTTCAGCCCTTCCTGCCGCCAGATCCGTTCGACCCTTTTATGGTTCACATGCCAGCCGCTGTTGTTCAGCAGCCCGGTGATCATGCGATACCCATAGCGGCCGAACTCTTCGGCCAACGCGGTGATGTCCTCGGTCAGCCGGGCTTCGTCCGGCAGACCACAGGGCACCTTGCGCTGCGTCGAGCGATGCTGGCCCAATGTGCGGCAAACCCGGCGCTCCGATACGCTGAGGGTTTGCCGCACATGGTCGATGCACTGCCTGCGGCGGGAAGGGCTCAGTAGTTTCCCCGTGCAGCCTCGGCCAGGATCATCTTGTCCAACGTCAGATCCGACACGGCACGTCTGAGCCGGGTATTCTCAGCCTCCAGCTCTTTCAGCCGCTTGAGCTGATCGCGGCTCATGCCGCCATACTCCTTGCGCCACCGATAGTACGTCTGAACCGTGACACCGATCTGCCGCACGGCCTCCTGAACTGATTTGCCTTGCCCTTGTAGCACTTCAACTTGTCGCAGCTTCAGCACGATATCCTCGGGCTTCTCTCGCTTGCCAGCCATCTCGTCGTCCTCCTGAAAACGGGATAATTCTATCCCAAAAGGTGGACCACTTCAGTGGGGGCATTCCAAGTTTTATTGCTTTGATCGTTGATTGCCAGCATCAGCGCTTCGCAAATGGAAAGTACGGCCATACCGCAATATTTTCCCTGGCCTCTTCCAATATTGAACGAACGACAGGAAAAAATTGGTGCCCTGCCTTTGACTTCCAATGTCATGAACCGGTGTCGGTTGAACTGATCTGAATCAGTGTCGTTGACTTATCAGGTTGGAACTTCTGATGAGTGCCGGGGCAACACGTTCACGCCCGCGAAAACACCTCCATCAGGTTCAGGCGCTGTGAGGTGAAATGTCTCTACCTTGACGGACTGGTAAAACTGGCGGATTTTGATCCGGACCACCTTAATTAGACCAGCCCGCTGGGCCCCTGAAAGGCCTAAGCCAGCCATTGGAACCCGTGTAGGGAAATAGCGCTATGTTCGCACTGCCGCCATTCCGAGAACCAATTTGGAGCGCTGAGCACGCCGCTATTATGTCAGTTCGTCGGGACGCTGCGCTGTTCTGGGCGAGCGGCGACCGGCACCATGAGATGAACATAGGGCGTGCCAGTCCACATCACGTATGGGCCGTCCGTCTCGATAACTGTCGGCAGACCTGCAAATGCGGCTGGATCGGGTGTGATGACCATCATGTGCGGCCCTTCGACGACCCATTCATTATCGGTAGCCGGTTGGATGGCTGCGGGGTCGATGTTGCTGGCACCGCCATCTGGCCCGTCGCCCGCCAGCATGTAGGCAATGGCCACACGCTCAGCCGTAAACGGCTTGCCGCCCATCCACGCCGCCATCCAGCGCCGCCATTCGGCATCCATGCACATCGGTCCCGCAAGCCCATTTGGTGCGGGAAAGCAGGTGTAGTCGCTTGTTCCTTCGCGCAGGATATTGCCTTCCAGATCGGAAACGGTCGCCGTTGCAAGAATACCTGCCGGAGCCGCGCTGAGGGCTTCGGCAGTCATCGCAGTGGCTTCGGGAGATGATTGGGCGGCGGCAGCAGTAGCCAGTGCTGTGCAAGCAATAGCCATGCCCGCTACGCTGCGCAAATTTCTTATCATGCAGGAAGCAGAGCTGGCCTCATCAGGGCCATGAGAGCGGCGAGTTAAAATCATGTGAGAAAGCATATCGAAGCTCCTTTCAAGAGAGGTTCGCCTATCCTCGTCGGATGACGAAACTCCCCTGAGGGTGAGGCCGCGGGCCTTGGTCCGATAGTCCAAAAACTGGACCGGTTGGGCCTGCGGTGGTGCGGCGTCAGTGCACCAACTTCGACTGCGCCGCGAATGGGCTGAGACCAAGCCACGTCTGCATCGTTCGGGCAATCGCCGGATCGCCGTCGAGCTGGATTTTATCACTTACGTCCGAGACACTGTTCAGTCCCATCCAGATCGCGGTCATCGTGCGCAGGTCGGTCGTGACCCAAAGATCGACGTCGAAACCCGGATCGGTAGAGCAGATGTCGACCTCTGCCTCTGGGTCCACAACCAGCCACCAGTTGCGTCGGGCTTCGACCAGCTCAGGATACCTGAAATTGACCACAATCCGGCGCGCAGGCATTGGCGAAGGATCGAGATTGCGGCGCATGTCCCACATAAGCAGTGAGGGGTCCAAATTCTTCAGCGTGGCCTGCGTCTCTATCCACTTTTGCCCCCAAATTCCGAAGGCCTCGACAACAGTTTGCAGGTCTCGACCAGCTTCTGTGAGACGGTACTCCTGCACGGCTGGTTCGTCGGCGGCAGGCGTGCGGATGACGACACCGGCGGCCTCAAGCTCTTTTAACCGCTGCGAGAGCAGGCTTGGCGACATGCGCGGCACGCCACGCCGCAGGTCGTTGAATCGGGTCGAACCGGCCACCATTTCGCGCACCAGAACCATCGTCCAGCGCGTGCAGAGCATCTCGGCCGCCATCGCGACCGGACAGAATTGTCCGTAACTCCCAAGGGTCATTGTACTAATCCTTCGCGGCAATTTCGTCTTTGCCTGACGGTATCTTATCACATTCGGCCCAGATTCCTGCAGATAAAGGCCCGGTCCAGTTTCAGGACTGGCCGGGTTGCGCGTTAGGGCGCAGCCTTTGAGTGTACCGAAACTCAATTGGAGCAACCGCAATGGGCCAGATCCTGAAGACACTGAACGGCGATACCGGCGATGTCCCGAATGCCAAATTGACGAGACTTAAGGCCTCTCTTCGTGGCAGTCTGATCGACAAAAACGATACCGGATACGACGATGCCCGGGCGCTATGGAACGGCATGATCGATCGTCACCCCGGCCTGATTGTCTGTGCGATGGATACCAACGACGTCCAGATCACTGTGAACTTTGCGCGTGAAAACAGCCTTTTGCTGGCCGTCAAAAGTGGCGGGCACCAGATCGCGGGGCATGCAGTGGCCGACGGTGCCCTTTTGCTGAACCTCTCGCAGATGAAAGGCGTCCATGTGGATGTCGATAAGGCGACTGCAACAGTAGGGCCGGGCTGCATTTTGTCCGATGTGGATCAAGAAACCCAACTTTATGGCCTTGCAGTGCCGCTGGGAATTAATTCCACTACGGGCGTTGCCGGTCTGACGCTTGGCGGCGGTTTCGGCTGGATTACGGGCAAGCATGGCCTGACTATCGACAACCTGCTGTCTGCCGAAGTTGTATGTGCCGACGGTGATGTGCGCATTGCAAGCGCCACGCAAAACGCCGATCTGTTCTGGGCCATTCGTGGCGGTGGCGGTAATTTCGGCGTCATCACATCATTCGAATTTGCGCTGCATCCGGTCGGCCCGGAGGTGCTGTCCGGTCTGATCGTGCATCCTTTGTCCGACGCACGCAGTCTGTTGCAAAGCTACCGCGATATCTGCGCTCGCGCGCCCGACGAACTGACCATATGGGCCGTCATGCGGCAGGCACCGCCACTGCCCTTTATCCCTGAGGACTGGCACAGCAAGGAGGTTCTGATCTTCGCCGCCTGTTATGCGGGTGATATGAAAGAGGGGGAAAAGGCGCTGGAGGAGCTGCGTGATCTTGGCACGCCGATTGCCGATGTTATCGGCCCGCATCCCTACGCGGGGTGGCAGCAGGCCTTCGATCCGCTTCTGACGCCCGGCGCACGTAATTATTGGAAAAGTAATGACTTTCTGAAGCTCAACGATGAGGTAGTTGATAGCGCTCTCGCCGCCGTCGCAGCACTTCCTGACCCACAATCCGAGATTTTCATCGCTTATTTGGGTGGAGCCATGACCCGTGTCGACCCCGCAGCGACCCCCTTTCCTCAGCGCAAGCGGCACTTCGTGATGAACGTCCATACGCGGTGGTCGGAGGCTGCAAAGGACAAATGCTGTATTGGCTGGGCCCGGGACCTGTTTAACTGCACGGCACAGCACGCGGCCGGTAGTGTCTATGTCAACTTCATGCCATCAGACGATGATGGCCGGATGTCGGAAGCTTACGGCTCCAACATCGACAAGCTGCGCAGGATCAAGGCCAAATATGACCCGAGCAACCTGTTCCGCCTGAACCACAATATTGATGTCTCAGAAGGCGTGAGATTGACGTCCTGACGCCTTCGTTCAAGTCGATTGCGGCACATGCGCTGGTGGTGTCATTCGGAGCGCGATACCGGTTTTGCTTCGAAAATGGAGCGCAGATTCGGTATCGGGGGCTGCAATTTGGTCGCTGATACTTGCGCAGTATCAGAAAAGGGGACATTCGGCATGCTGGGGCGGACGGCAGAAAATTTCGCACAGCCGACCTCGACCTCCAGCCTCGGTACAGATCCTCTGCGCGGGCGCGTCGAAGGGCTGCTTCGAGCCCAAAGCGGGCCCATTGACGATGGAGCAGCTGGACCAATCACGTTTTAGATCAACTAACTAAGATAGAAGAGAAAGCCCCGCATTAGGCGGGGCCATCTGATTTTCTTGCTCTTGATTTTTAACCGCTAGCGAAGGTGGAGCCACGATGGACGCTTGACATTTTCATTGGAAGTTCTTGTGTGGCTTGACTGCGAATTTCATCGATGCGTGCTTGGGCAGCCTCTCCCGCTGCTGCGTCCGGATACTTCGATACCACAAGGAAACTTACATCGCCCGTTCTTACCATATCGACGCTCTCGGCCCCTAATCCTTTGATCATTGGCACATACTTGTCGCGAGCAATAGCTTCCATTTCATCGGTCCAGTCGGTCGTATCCCAATGTGAGACAGAATAGTAAGACATCAATCAATCCTCCCATTTCAGAAGTACCCTTTTTGGAAACTTCAGATGTCCAGTGTCGCACAGATCCATTTTTTCCCCTAGGTAAACCTCCGCGCTCATGCAAGGGTCAGCTTCGACCCGCTCTGCCGACCTTCACCCTTCGAAAATGCTGCGCCATGGATAAATGGCCGGTTTGCTGAAGCTGCACAGCAGCGCTCGGCCGTGAAGCGAACGGCAGGTGAGGGCCGGCACGCGCCATTCACATACTGTTCCGTCTAAATTGCCGCAATCTACCTGGCTTAGGTTCAATTTCAGACTTTAATCTTTTCGATGTCCTTCAAAACCGCATGCACGGCGAGGCCCGTCTCGGTCAGACCGTAAGTGACCTTTGGCGGTATGGAGTTCTCTTGTTCGCGCCAAACCAGCCCATCGGCTTCCAACTCGCGCAAGCGGGTTGTCAGCACCTTGGGGGAGATACCGGTGATCCTGCGGCGCAACACGCCGAAGCGACAAGCCTGCTGTTCGCCCAGCACGTAGATCACATGGGTTTTCCATTGGCCCCATAGCTTGCGCAGCAGCGTATCGGCCGCGCAGGGGATTTCAGGTTCGCCCCCGTCAGAGGAAACGAACGTTTTTTCTTGGGTGGTTTCCATTTGGTAACGACTTTCACTTGGTAACTTTTACCTTACAAAAGCCTCCAACCGATAGACACAATACACCGAGGGGCCCTGCGCGCCTTTTGGCATCGAAAGGAGAGCATCATGTCTCAAGGCACATCCCCGGCCATTCCCGGCCTGCACCACGTTACCGCGATCTCCGGCCCGCCCCAGGGCAACCTCGACTTCTGGGTGCGCATTCTCGGCCAGCGTCTGGTCAAGCGCACCGTGAACTTTGACGATCCCGGCACCTATCACCTCTACTATGGGGACCAGAATGCGGCGCCTGGGTCGATCATGACGTTCTTTCCTTTCGTGGATGCGGGCCCGGGCCGTGCGGGGGCCGGCATGGCGTCGGCGGTGGCCTATGCGATCCCCGATCTGGATCTGCGCATGGGAGACTTGGCAGAGGCTGCCATCGACTTCGAAGGGCCCTTTGAGCGCTTCGGCGAGCCCGCGATAGCTATGCGGGACCCCGACGGCCTGCGGGTCGAACTGATCGAAGGCGGGGCGCGGGATGGGGGGTTTCATAGCGTGACCCTCTGGCTCGAGGATGTCACTTCCACCGCCGCCGTGCTCGAAGCGATGGGATATGAGCGCGAAGCCGAGGAAGCCACCGCGACCGGCGGGACGGGCGGGACGGAAACCCACATCCGGTATCTCTCGACCGATCCCGAGCGTGGCTCGGCAGTTGACCTGATGACCTCGGATGCCCGCTCCATCGGGCGCTCAGGTGCCGGCACCATTCACCACGTTGCGTTCCGGGCACGTGACCGAGAGGAGCAACTGGAATGGCGCGCGCGGCTCTCGGCCGTCGGACAGCAAGTCACCCCGGTCATCGACCGGCAGTATTTCGATGCAATCTACTTCCGCACCCCCGGCGGGGTGCTGTTTGAGATTGCCACCGATACACCGGGATTTGCCGTGGACGAAGATCCGGCACATTTGGGCGAGGCGCTGAAGCTGCCCGAGAAATACGAGGCACATCGTAACCGTATCGAGCAGGTGCTGCCGCAGATCCGGGTGCCGTCGTGAGCGGTTTGGCGGCGACGACCCGCGGCACCGGTCCGCACGCGGGGCAACGGCTGGTCATTGCTGGCGCACCGCTGGAGCGCGCGCGCCTTGTGTTGGTGATGATCCACGGCCGGGGCGGCGCGCCCGAGGATATGATCGGCCTTGCCGACCACCTCTCGCTGCCTGACCTCGCCGTTCTTGCACCGCAGGCGGCCGGGCACTCATGGTGGCCGGACAGTTTTCTGGCACCGCTGGAGGCCAATGAACCGGGGCTCAGCAGCGGGTTGAGCGTCATCTCGACCCTGCTTGAGGACGTGTCGGAACAGGGCTTTGATCCGGAGCGGGTGGGTCTTGTGGGTTTCTCGCAAGGGGCTTGTCTTGCGGTGGAAGCGGCTGCGCGGCTTGCCCGTCCGTTCCGCGCGGTGGTCGCGCTCTCTGGCGGGCTGGTCGGCACGGGCGATGCGGACGGCGCACCGCGCGCCGATCTCTACGACCGCCCCGCCAAGACTTTTGCCTATGAGGGGCGGCTCCCAGATGTGCCGGTGCTGCTGGGCTGCCATGAGCGAGACCCCCACATCCCGCTGGCGCGGGTGTATGAAAGCGCTGAAATCATGCGGGGAATGGGTGCCAAGGTCGATACGCTGATCATTCCCGGCGCCGGACATAGTGTCGTCGAGCAAGAGGCCACGTGGCTGCGCGGGCAACTGAACATCGAGGGTTGAGAAGAGCTTCTATGGAAACTGACATCGAAATCACCCGCGAAGAGGGCGAAAGCAAGGGTCGCTACGTGGCAGTGGTCGAGGGCCATGAGGCCGAGACGACCTACTCCCGTCTCGGCGCAAGCACGATCATCATCGACCACACCGGCATGCCGGATGCCCTGCGGGACCGCGGGGTCGGTGTAGCTCTTGTGCGCCGCGGCGTAGGTGTTCGACGACCTATTGAAGTTTACCCGTGTGCTCCATGGCATAGCCCCCTTCTTCGTTGAGCTCACTTAATTTAAGCACAGCACCTAATGGCGCAAGAGGCCAATGAGCTATTTGGTGACGTGGTCAAAACGGTGTTTTGGACAGCAGTGTGTTGATTTCCAGGTCGAATTGGCCCATTTTTCATTTCGCGCTGACCCCTCTGGCTTATGATAACCTCATGGAAAGTCAGCGAAATTAATTCCAGTAAGTGGGTCACGTCGTTTCAGAAAACTGGGTCAATTTCTCGCACAATTCTACACCCTGACGATCCATCTGGCTGGCGGGAACTCAGTGCTTTTCGCAACTGTGTACTGGAACCGCTGTGTTGGGCTGGGTTACTTGTCGAAATCGAAGCAGAGCAGCAACGGCTGGGTGAGAGCCAGTACTTCAAGACACCACTTTGGAGCTCAGCTTTGAAACTGGACACCAACGATATGCTTGAGCATGCGCAACGGCACTGACCTCTGCCTTTATTCTGCTTAATGCAGACAGCGCTGGTGGTGGCCTACGCCTCTAAGCAGCCCGGCACAGCGAAGCAGTAATTCAGACATATTAGACAACTGAGGAATGCTACGAATACTAAAGGCGACGCACTAGGGAGGTAGTGCGCCGCCTGAACTCTGCGCTGATCCAAGGGAGGAGGTTTGGACCCGCGCTGGAGATAAACGTTGATCCAAGGGAGGAGGTTTGGACCTTCATTACATCCTAATTGAGCACGGTCACCAAGTTTTTCAACTGCCAACGCCGCATTGCAGCAATGCATTTTCTGCAAGGCAGCATTTGCCAGTTTTTTAAGCATAAATATTAGGCTTTGTATTCTATGAGAGCTCTTGTTAACCAAAACACCTGCAGTGTTTGACTTTAACATTGCCAGGCTCCGCAGTCTCCGTGATCTGGGAGGAGACCGTTGCAGACCGCGGAGCCATTTCCAACTTTGCGTTTGCTGTGCTATCGCCGCTGCGTTCATCTTTTACGGCATGTGCGTGGTAGGCCCGGCAGGACTTGAACCCGCAACCAAAGCGTTATGAGCGCTCTGCTCTAACCAATTGAGCTACAGGCCCACGCTGGATGGATTTAAAACCCTCAGGCAACCTTGTCGATGCTGAACTGACGTTCAGCGTTGACGATCCAATTTTTGACAGCGGGTTTCGCTCCAAAGCCCAAGCCAGCAATACTAAGGAAACACACTTCAAATAGGACGTCGTGTTCGTGATCTGGCCACGCTCCACCAGATTCCAAAACCAATCGACGCATCTCTGCAACGCGATCTGTAGCGGAGCGTAGGTGTTCGACGACCTGTTGAAGTTCACCCGTGTGCTCCATGGCATAGCCCCCTTCTTCGTTGAGCTCACTTGATTTAAGCACAGCACCTAATGGCGCAAGAGGCCAATGAGCTATTGGGCGACGTGGTCAAAACAGTGTTTTGGACAGCAGTGTGTTGATTTCCAGGTCGAATTGGCCCATTTCTCATTTCGCGTTGACCCCTCTGGCTTATGATAACCTGATGGAAAGTCAGCGGAATTAATGACAGCTTGTGGGTCACAACGTTTCGGAAAACTGGGTCAATTTCTCGCACAATTCAACACCCAGGCGGAAGGGTCTATCTTCCAATAGATCAATGGGTTCTACAATCCAAGACGGCGGCACTCATCCCTAGGCGGCAAAAGCCCCTCGGCCTTCGAACGAAAGGTTGCATAATTGAGTTGAGAGATCGGTACGTAAGCGTGACAAGACCACGGTCAATTTAGTCGTAGTTGGTTCCTAGTTTTTCACCACGATTTTGCGAGGGTTCTTGTCAGGCTTCGAACTTTGGTTCTTGTAAATCCAAACGGAAATAGCAGAAGAACTGGCCCTTGCTACATCGGTTATCACAACGCCTTGTTCCCGCGATATACGCTCGGCGAATGACAATTGCGCCGGACTTGGTGGCCGGGTTTCAGAACCGCTACCTTTATCCTCTCCAGCGCCTTCAGCTGTTTTGGAAGCGTGTTGCTCGAGGAACGTACGGCAGACCGATGCTGATTTGGTGTAGCCAGTTGGAGGCTTTATGCCCTTCTGACGCGCTATACTGTCGGCGAAACGCTTCATCTCAGGAGTTGGTGGCCGTCCACCGCCCCCGCCATCCAGTACAAAACCGGGCAAAGGCGACACACCGGCTGGCGAACCTTCGACGAGCTTTCCGATGATACGCTGGGCGACATCACAAACAGCATCGATGGCTCCAACCATTTCCTGTTTGCCGACAACAACATCGTCGAGCAGGCATTCGAGTTGCGCTGTCACACCCGGATCGACCAATGCTGGATCAGCTTGTAGGAGTACACCAAACAAACTCAATCCGGTATCGGTCGGTACAATGTTCTTCCCTTGAACAACCAGAAAACCCTGCCGTTTCAATCCCCCGATAATCTCGGCGCGGGTCGCGGGCGTACCGATGCCCTTAGCTTCCTTCAGCCTGTCGCGCAAAACCTCATCATCGATAAAGCGCCAAGCCTGCTGCATCGCTTCGATCAAAGTACCTTCATTATAGCGCGGCGGTGGCCGGGTTTCCTTGTCTTCGATGGCAGGGTTCCGCAATCGCGCGGCTTCGCCGTTTTGCATCTGAGGAAGCAGCTGCGCATCGTCACCTTTTTCATCGGCGGGTTGCCATTCCGGGAATGCCGCACGCCATCCAATATCAACGTGTTGGCGGCCTGTGGCCTTGAACGGAAATCCGCCCGGATCAAGCGTTGCGGTTGTCTGGCGGTAGCGGAAATCCGGCATGACGGTGGCCAAATATGCCCGTGCGATCACGTCAAACAGTTTTTTCTCGTCACTCGAAAGCCGCGGCCAGACGTCTCGCAATTTCTCAATCGTATTGACGTTGGGAATGACCGCGTGGTGGCTGGCCCCTTCCAGTCCCTTGTCATAAAAACTGCCGCTCTTGCCCTTTCGAATGACAGGCACCGCTGGCACAGGGATCGTGCTGAACGATCTTCCCGCTTGCAGTCCGGCTACGATCTTGGGCACGTCCCCGATCAAGGTCTCGGGCAGGTAACGCACTTCGGCACGCGGATAGGTAATAATCTTCTTACCCTGTCCGTCATAGAGTTCCTGAGCGATTTCCAGAGTCTTTGCCGCGGCCCAGCCGAAGCGCGAGGCACAGAGCTTCTGGAGTGACGGCAGATCATGCGGTTTCGGCGGTCCTTGACGCTTGCCCTCGACACGCACGCCGAGCGGCCCCTCAAAGTCGCGGATGGCCGCAACCACGGACTCAACAATCTCACGTTTTAGAATTCGTTCCCGTGGTGCATATCGCATCTTGAACTCACCGCCCTCAACCATGGCGGTGGCGACAACCTCGAAATAGGTCACGGGAACGAAATTGCGGATTTCCAATTCGCGTCTGCAGACGATCGCAAGGGTCGGCGTTTTCACACGCCCTACGCCGATGACACCTCGCGCGCCTCTGCCAAGGATGACAGTCGCTGTGCGGGTCAGTGACAAATTATATATCTGATCAGCTTGGCGGCGCGCAACAGCGGCGGCATAGAGCCGGGCGTAATCTGAGTTGGGTTTTGCCCGATCAAATGACTGACGGATGGTCTGAGTATCCTGGGCTGTAAACAGCACACGCATGACCTCGCCACGATACTTATAGTGTTCGAGGATCTCCTGGCCGATGAGCTGCCCCTCTCGGTCACAATCGGTGGCAAGCCAGACCCGCTTGGCTGTGCGCAGCGCCTCACGAATGGCTTTGAGCTTGGCTGCCTTGTTCCCGCCTTTTGCCGGTCGCGTGCCGTAAAGCTCTTGAGGACGCAGCAGGATTGGGGTCCAGCGCTTCCATCCGGGCACGACGTCCTGTGGTTCGAGCAAGTCGAACAAGTGCCCCTCGGCCGGTAAAACCACACCATACCGGGACCCAATGGCGGCGCGGACATCTTTCGCCTGGCTAGTTTTTTCGGTTATGACGATCTGATCAGCCATGACGAGCTCATTTGAAATAGTGCACAAAAAAGAACATAAGGTGAATTCGCAAAGCTGGCAAATGGGATTTTTAAGGAGCCACACAATTAGGCAACGCTTCCGAACTCATGTCTCGCTGCAATTCTTGCATTTTTGTCCGATCAAAGCTTGTAGAAGCATGGCGCTCTCCCTCGCAAACCACTTGATAACCCTTTCGAAGGTCAGGTTTGGGCCGACCGACGCAAAAGGCGCCGTTCGGCACGATAACTGTTGACCGATCAGCCGGGATGGCACGGTTTAGAAGAATTTGCGCAGCAGGAAGCCGCCCAATAATGTGACGCGCACCGTGATCTCTTCATAGTCGGTGGTCCGCCGGGCGGGCAAAGGCTTGAGGCTGGTGCGCTCAACGTCAATGCGCTTGGCATTGCGCGCATTGATCCGCCCCAAGACCTAATCGATGAAGCGGCGATAGGCAGTCAGGTCCGAGAAGCCGCGCGACCCACGCATGATCAGCGCATCAGTAATAGCCCGCTTCAGGTGTCGGTTTCGTCGAGGATGAGCTGAATGGTTTCCTCCGGCTGATCCCACATCGGGAAATGACCGCATTTCTCAAACCAGTGCAACCTGGCGGATGGAAATGCCTCCATTGCCCTGGCGGACTGCCGTGGCAGACACAGACGATCCTGGCGACCCCATCCGATGACGACGGGCCGGGACGTCTCCGCCGCAGGTCCCTCCTGTTCCGGCGCAGTGGCGAGGTCGCGCACAAGCGCATCGAAGGTCTCCGTCGCAGCAAAACTCTTCAGCTCGGTCGCGACGATCACGCCGTCCAGCTTCCACGGACGTGCGGAGAGCTGCGCCAAGAGCATGCTTCGAGACACGGCTAGCCCGGAGAGTGTTGGCAATGCCGACTCGAGACCGCGAACAAGCCGGATCGAAGCAAGAAGGGTGGAGCGGAAGTAAGTTCTCTCCCAGCCTTGCCAAAAGCCGCCGGGATCCAGAGCAATTGTCGCGCCGACTTTCCCACGCCGTGCCATCTCGAGTACGATCCTTGCACCGACCGAGCTGCCAACGATATCGATCCCATCAAAGCCTTGATCAACGATAAAGGCCTCGACGCTGTCAGCGAGCCCCTTGAACGTGTCACTGTCGGTAGCTGCTGGTGTTTTGCCGTGCCCGGGTAGGTCAACGGCCACGACATCGCGGGACTCAGAAAGCGCGGGAAGGATCGTGGTCCATGACCGCCACGACCCACCGAGGCCGTGCACGAGGAGAAGCGGCGGGCCCGCTCCTTGACGAATGAAATTCAGCATCCTTGCCCCTTCAGTAAGCGTTCGAAATCGAAAGGCGTGCCTTCAGCCAGCTCTTGCCTCACGGGGTCAACGCACGGAGTGGCTGAATGATCCTCACATCGTTCAGTTCACGCAGCCCGCGCCCTCTGGATCACGTACAGCATCGATCGCTTCCTGGGCGGGGTTCTTCCATTAAGGCGCCAGACAATGACGGCCAATCCGTATTCGTGCCGTCGATTTGCGGCGGCGCGACTGATGCAATGCTCCCAGCAGATACGCTGACGGCCAGATCCATGGCGTTCGCGGCCGCACCACCCGACACTAAGGGCGGATTGCGGACTTTCGCTGCACTTGCAAACTAAATTGGGCAAGCCGAAGAAAGCGGACGCTCAAGGCTGACATCCGCAGCGAAAGTCTGCAGTGAGCTCAATGCGTCGGCTTTCTGCAATGCAGCTAATGTCCGCTTCGATGTTTTGACAAAGCACCGGCCGTAAATTTTCTACGCCCGGAACTGATAATCTAGCGTCACTAACAATGTCATGGCCCAAAATAAAGTTTTAGATTTCCAGTACAGTACAGCCTGTTGTCTTGCGCGCCTCCAGCGCTTCATGAGCTTTTGCCACATCACTCAAGGCGAACCGCTGGCCAATGTTGATCTTCACATCTCCTCTCAGCACTTTTGCGGCAAGATTCTGCGCCATGGTCTGACAGGTTTCGTGATCGCCAATATGCGTGAACAGCGTTGGACGCGTTATTTTCAGCGACCCCTTTTTTCCCAAAATACCTACATCAAAAGGGGGGACCGGCCCCGAAGCATTTCCGAAAGATATCATCATGCCCAGCGGTTTCAGCGAATCGAGCGATCCGTCGAAGGTGTCTTTGCCCACAGCGTCCATCACCACGTCGACGCCTTTGCCGCCTGTCAGGCTGCGTACTTGCGCGACCCAATCACCACTGCGGTAGTTCAGGCAATGGGTTGCTCCATGATCCTGCGCGAGCTGGCATTTCTCATCTGTTCCTGCGGTTCCGATCAATGTGATCCCTTCCGAGCGCGCCCATTGGCAGGCCAAAAGGCCCACACCGCCTGCTGCCGCGTGAAACAGCACGGTATCACCCGACTTCAGAGGTGAGGTGCGGTGAAACAGATACTCCACCGTCATACCCTTGAGCATCATCGCGGCACCTTCCTCGAAGGAGATGCCATCAGGCAGTGGACAGACCTGAGCGGCAGACATTACACGTGCCTCGGAATAAGCGCCGGGCGGGTTCGAGGCATAGGCGGCACGATCACCGACTTTAAGATGCGTAACACCTTCGCCCACGGCCTCGATCACTCCTGCGGCTTCCATGCCCATCGCATGGGGCAATTGCATCGGGTAAAGTCCGGTGCGCTGGTACACATCAATGAAATTCAGGCCTACAGCTTTATGAGCAATGCGGACCTCGCCATTTCCCGGTTCACCGACATTCCGGTCAACCAATTTGAACTGCTCTGGTCCGCCATGCGCTTCGATTATTGCTGTTAGTGCCATTCCCAATCCTCCCATTTCGCCTTCACCAAGAGGGCATTTCTACCAAGATGTCCAATGCTTACTCGTAGCTGTTGTACAGCACATTCTTGATATGGTCGCTGGCTATGTTGATGATCCCTTTGTGTCTTTGGCTTTGGTATCGCCATCGCTGATAAACGGCCGACAGGAAATATTCGAACTTCTCGCAGCGAATTCTCGGTTTGTCCGCAGACCGACGTTTAAGCCGACAAAATGCTGCACGATGCACGAGTGGCCGCAAAGCGAGAGCTGCGGGGCAGCATCAAATCGACCGATATTCGGCCGCTAAGGGCCGTCCATATCGAACGGCCCAAACGCCTAGATTTCGATAGCTTCCGATATTGCCAGTGCATCTTCAAGTTCGACACCCAGGTATCTGACGGTGCTGTCCATTTTTGTATGCCCTAACAGAAGCTGAACAGCACGCAGGTTCCCTGTCTTCTTGTAGATCTGGGTGACCTTCGTGCGTCGCATTGAATGAGTGCCGTAGGCAGTGACTTCCAGCCCAATCGACGAAACCCAGTTCCGCACGATCCGTGCATACTGGCGCGTTGATATGTGGAGCCGCTCGTGGAAGCGGCCAGGCCACAGGTATTCGGACCCAACCATCAGTGGATCTTCCATCCACTTCATGACGGAAGTGCGGGTGCCTTCCGAAATCTCAAACCGGACTGGTTTTTGCGTTTTGCTTTGAAGGACGGACGCTCGTTCCTTGATCTGACCGGACGCCATGACATTGACGACCTTCATGCGGACAAGATCACAGCCGCGCAATTTGCTGTCGATCGCCATGTTGAACAGTGCGAGGTCGCGTTGGTTTTGGGCCAACTCAAGCCGCACGCGGATCGCCCAGACGTGTTTGGGTTTCAACGGTCGCTTCTGACCGACGATGCGGCCCTTGTTCCAAGCGGGCCGAAGCGCTCGAATGGCAGGTAAGTTTTGTGTTTGCATGAGAAATCCTCCGATCCACCATACCCTCCCACAGCGACAACCCGACGTTGACACAGCATCATATCATGAGATGCTGCGGTGAATCCGATGTCTGGTTCGAGCCCGTATTGTCAAATCTCGGCTGTGCAGCGAAGGCCTCCTCTGTAGTCTAATACATCTGGCCGGACGGTAGGAAATTGTCCTCCGCAGCATTCACCAGACCAAAGTCGGATAATCTCTCAGACGTATTGCACTAATCGTAGGACCATATGCCGATCCAGAGCGTCTTCAATGCGCATAAATTGGCCACATCATGCCCAGCAAGGGGGCCGCAACAGGAGAACGCACATGAAACTTTCCCACCTTCTTATAACCACCTCGCTTTGCGCTGTCGTCGCGATGCCAGCTGCAGCACAAGCGCGAACTTTTAGTGAAGTTGACAGTAGTGGTGATGGCCAGTTGTCGCAAAGCGAGCTTGAAGCCGCGTTCGGAGCGGCTGGCGCTAGCAGCTTCTTGAAGCAAAACGACCGTGATGGCAGTGGCACTGTCAGTGTCGCTGAAATTCAGATTTCGCAAAACGATGAGTCAGATGACGAAGAAGACGATGATCGTGATAGCGATGGGTCAGATGATGACAATGATCGTGACAGCAATGAATCAGATGATGACGATGATCGTGACAGCGATGAATCAGACGATGACGATGATCGTGACAGCGATGAATCAGACGATGACGATGATCGTGACAGCGATGAATCAGACGATGACGATGATCGTGACAGCGATGAATCAGATGATGACGATGACCGTGACAGCGATGAATCCGACGATGACTGATCTGTAGCGTTGTTCTAAACTGATATCTTTATAGTAGGCAGCTGAGAATCAAAGCAACTGCCTGCTAGACCCTAAGTCCAGAGAGTGTCCGGTTGGAGTGTCCCCATCCGGTGATCCTGTTTGAATGTTTGTGCATGTCGGTCTTAGGTTTATCGGGACGATGCTTTTTTGCGCTGGCAGCCGGTATCCCAAAGCGCTGTGTGGCCAGCCCAGATCCGCCCATGCCTGGAGAATTGATCCTGTTCCCAGCCTAACTTTTACATTGGGTGTATCCCTACGAAACATCACAGGACCGGGTTACGATTGCCTTTAATTCAACGTTCAAGAAGGCGCGGCAGAAGTCGAAGGATCAAGCTTAGACGTTTCCCCGCTTTATGGAACCGCGACAAATGGGAACCAGATGGAGCGCGTCATTCCGCGCGGCCCCAAAACTCATGCGCGATCAACGCGGCTTCAACTCGGTTGCGGGCGTGTAGTTTGCCCATAATCACCGTCATATAGTGCTTTACCGTCTTTTCCTGAAGGTCGAGCGCGATTGCGACTTCCTTGTTGCTTTGGCCTTTGGAAACCAGTCTCAAGATATCTTCTTCGCGCTTGGTCAAATCTTCGAGTGGAGAGGCGGGCGTGCTGGGATCTTCTCGTGACATGTAGGTCAACACCTTAGCTGCCAAGTTGGGCGACACATGCGCTTCGCCTTCCGCCACGCCCTTCAAAACCTTTCGTAGTTCGCTGGCTGAAACACCTTTCAAGATGTAGGCGATCGCCCCGAACTTAAGCGCATCGGAAACGTGCCCGTCTTCTTCAGAGACGGTTAGCATGGCAACGTATTTGGCGCTGCCTGCTGCTGAGATTGCCTTGACGGCCGTCAACCCACCACCGGGCATAGAAAGGTCGAGCAGGGCGATGTCGGGGTGTTTGACTTCGGCAAGGCGCGCGGCCTCTTGTGCTGAACTGGCCGTGCCAACGACACGAAATTCACCTGTTTCTTCCAAGCTTTTCACGACACCGTCGCGATAAATGGGGTGGTCGTCTGCGACGATGATGCGAATGGTCACGCGTTGTCCTCCCAAATTGGCAAACGGAGTCGGGCTTGGGTCCCATTTCCAGGATGAGACGCAATTACAAACGCGCCTCCTAATGTGGCGGCACGATCAGATAGACCAAGCAACCCTTGACCACCGTCGTCGCGAACGCCTAGCAGTTCGTCCGGCGCGAAACCGCGCCCGTTGTCTGAGACTAAGACGTCGATCCAATCATCCTCAACATTCAGTTCTACGGTGATACTTGATGCGATCGCATGACGTGCGGCGTTAGAAAGTGACTCTTGCAAGAACCGATAGACGCAAAGTTTTGTTGCGTCGTTGACGTGAACTGAACCGACCGATTGATCAACGAACTGCGCATTTGATTCATGAGCTTTGTTGTGTTCCGTCACCGCTTGCGCGGCACATTCACGTAAATCGAGTGTGGCGAGGTCCGGCAGCGACAATCCGCGTGAAATTTCACGCAACTCCTTCATTGCATTTTTTAAAGACTGCATGATGGTTTCTGCATCCTTAGAAGGGCCAAGCCCTGCGCCTTCTAAACGCAGACTGACTAATGATAAGTGCTGTGCCACTCCATCGTGTAAATCTTGGCCAATTCGCTGCATGATCTTTTCCGATTGCGCCGTTGACCTTTGCGCCGCCTGAGACACCCGCTTGCGCAGTGCGTCATTGTTCTTTGAAAGTTCATGGCTCTCGAGGAGTTGTGATCTTAGTTGTTCGCGTTGCCGCTCGATCAGACGGCTACCGGCATGGACGATCACGAATAGGAATGCGCCGCTCAGACCAAAAATGCGCGCGACCAACGTCCAGCTTTCGCGTCGGGCTTTGGCCAATTCTTCGGCCAATGGTTCTGCACGTTGATAAAACTCAACGACGGCCAAGACTTCTCCCGTATTGGCATCTCTGATCGGCACGTAAACTTCCAGCAAAGGGACGCCCACCGTTGCTTCCGGATGGTCAGCCTGCGCTTGCAAGGTTTGAAATCGGGACGCGACATCACCGGCCCAAGCCTGCAATAGCGCCTCTGAGGGCTCATATTGCAGCCCCCTTTGGTCTGGTCTGAAAGAGTCCAAAACCTCGCCGGTTTCGCTCCAGATAGTATAGGTGACGACCCGCTCGCTCAGGATGCCTTCTTGAAACGCTTGCCGCAGGACAAGCTGTGCGTCTTCAGAAACTGATGCACTGCCCTCTGCACCTCGCGTCTGGTTTGGCAGAAGGCTTTCGATATAGAGCGCTGCAGACGCCCCCGAATTCTGAACAACGCCGCGCTCGATGCGGTCCGTCACCCATGTGCCAACGGCATAAGCGCCGACCAAAAGGACGACCCCACCAGCCAAAAGAAACTGGACCGATAAGGAGCGCAAAATGCGCCCAATTCTGTGCGATTTTGCTGTCATCATAAGTTGATGCACCGACGCTGACGAAATTCCTATAGACTTAAGTCCGAATACCGTAATGTGTTCAGCTTACAACAATGGTCGTCAACGAAGCCGTCATTTGAAGAAGCCGAAGCGAATGGTAGCTTCGTCCGCAGACCTATCTTATAGCCGAGAAAATGCTGCGCGATGCACGAGTGTTTGCAATGACGGGCTGCGCTGCAGCATCTCGAAGAGGCGGTGAATGGCCGGTTTGGGCCGTCCCTGTTCAGGCTGGCAAGGTGTGCAATCACCGAGCCAGCCCTAACCGACACCTGAGCAGCATACCCAGGAATGGCTATGGCCCCGCTAACATGCAGTGTGCGGTTCGTGCAACTGCGCGTAGAGATCCGCTTGTCGATGGAAAATTAGAACACCAGTTAATGAACGCTTTCGGGAAGATACATCGCAGCGTCCCAAGTGCCGCCCAAGGTCCGCAATGGGGCCGGAAGTGACAGGGGGGGGCGGACTCCGCACTGCGCCCCAGCGATCGCGACCCGTCAGGGCGCATCGGCACGGGCCATGGGGACCGGGAGGATGGGCCGGGACGTTGCGGGCGAAAGCCAGTGTTCCGGCTAAAGGCTGAGAAGCGCGGTGACACGCCCAAAGGGCGAGGCAGGGGCCCTGACTAGTTGCTCCCGCCTTACCCCTGGCGGTTCATATATCCGCAAAATATCCGTGCGAGACCTTCACTAATTTTTAGGTGCCCCCGGCGCGATATTATTTCAAAGTAACGTATGTTCCAGGATCAAGCTGGGCACAACGAAATGCAACTTTGGAGCCCGTTGCCTCGTTGAGCATGCCTTGGATCGCCGCGCCTAAAGCCTCAAGGCTTTTCTGTGTGCGTTTTCCACCGGGCATAACGTGCATTTCTACATTTAATGCCGGCTCATCCTCAAGGCCCACAATTGACACAATTGCCAACTGACAGGCTGATTTTGGAACGTCTAGATGACCGATGATCATCTCACGAAGCGGTTCAAGCGCCGCGATCAGTTCTGGTTTGCGCACTGTGAGGACAGACTCATTTACGTAGATCTTGATGTTCGGCAATTTGCTTAGTCCTTAACCGGCGACCAGAGCGCTGAGGAATTGTTTCGGGTGACAGCCATGCCGTCAGGGTAACTTAAAAGTTCAAGCTGCATGCCCCACGGAGCACGGAAATAGACCCAACCCAAACCTTCGGAAGGTCCCTCAGTTATATGGGTCGGGTCGCCCTGTACCGTGACCCCATGCGCCTTGAGATGCGCCACGGCCAAGTCTATGTCAGCGACGACAAACCCAAGGTGGGCTGCGCCGACATCGCTGTTGGACGGCGCATCTTTTAGCGAACCTTTAACATCATATTCAAAGAGCTCGAAGGCTGGACCGTTTTTGCACCTGAGCATGCGCAGGTTTTTGATGACAGCGCGTGGATCAACTCCCAAATGCACAGCCATCCAGTCATCATCCGCAATGAATGGGCCGATTTCAAACGCCACTTCACAGCCTATGACATCGACAAAGAATGTTGTGGCCGCGTCAATATCGGGAACAGTAAAACCGACATGATCGCACCCGGCCAAGCCTGGTAGTCCACTGCTCATCGTGTGGACGCCGCATCGCTCACCATGGTCATCAAACGCAACTTCTGTAACTCAAACACCTTGCCTGCTACTTCGGCAAAGGTTTTCAGGTGCGGCATTTCCATATGCTTGTCCCATTCGGCTCGGTTAGTCCAGTTTTCGTAAAAGGTGAATTCTGCCGGATCTTCGTCGTCCTGATGCAGCCAGTATTCAATGCAGCCTAGCTCTTGGCGAGTTGGGTCTATCAGGCTGGTCAGAAACTCTTTTGTTTCTTCAATCTGACCGTCAAGGGCGCGTAGATGTGCGATCACCGTTAGTTGCGGGGTCATGATTTAGGTCTTCCTTTTTTAAGCGATAGTCCTGCATCGTTCAGTGCGGACAACGTGCGGTTGTCATTGACCTGATGACATTTCACGCAAGATTAGATTTTCTGCATCTCGAACAGCCTGACGTGGCGATTTCCCATTGAAAACAGCATCATGTATTTCTTGCCCAAGCGTGCGTTCAATCAGGTTGAAGGCTGGAACGGGTGGCCTGGACCACGTCACCAGTTCATTGCGGCGCGCCATCTGATCCACCATCCGCACGATGGGAGAGGAGGCCAACGCCTCCGGATCGGCGCAAACTGAGAACCTTGGGGCAACGGGAAAGCCATTCTTGACGTGGGCCTTCATAGCTTCTGGCGAAACCATCCAAGCGATCGCGTTTATAATCTGTCGCTGTCTGACGGCAGATACATTGGCTGGTATGGTCATCAGGAAGCCGCCAATCGGGGCTGCGATGCGGCCCAAGCGCCGAGCGGGTGGCGAAAGGTAAGCAACCCGCCGGGCGACGCGCGAACTGAGCTCGTGCTCGAAGCGTGCCGCGCGCATCGTCCAGCAATAGGCCATTCCGGCCTGACCCGACATGAAACAGGAAATGCGCTTTTCCCAATCCATGTTCGCGATGTCCGGCGGCGACACCTCCACCAGTTGCTTCATGTAATCGATGACCTCGAGAGAGGCATCGCTGTCGATCTGCAGCTTCAGCTTTTCAAACCGGTCGAACCGCCAAGTGTCTTGATTGTGCAATGGCATGTCGATTACGGTCTTCTGGCAGGCCGCCAGAAAGAACATGAAGGAATTGGCGATTGGCATACCGCGCTGGCCATTCCATGCAATCCCGTAGAATTCGTTGGCGGGGCGATGCAGGGCGCGCGCCGCGCGAATCGTCTCTTCGAAGGTCTTCGGATATGACAGGCCCTCCTCCTCGAACAGGTCGCGGCGGGCAGCAAGGATCTCTATCGTGCAATAGAGCGGGATGCCATATTGTGTGCCGTTCCAGTTGCCCGTGCCCCAGACCGAGGGGTGGAAATCCAGCGCATTGATCGCCGCGTCCGTCAACAGGTCGTCCAGCGGGGCGAGGCAGCCTTTTTCCGCAAATTCCCCCAGCCACGGCATGTTCAGCGACACAACGTCGTACTCAGGTACCGCGCTGCCGCCGGTGGCCAGGGCGGTCAAGTAAAGATCAGGCAGACGTTTAAGGTCGAAACTGCTTTTGCGGCCCAGATCATTACGAAAATCCGACCACATGTTGCGCATCGACGCGAAGTAGTTGTCGTCGTTCAGCAGGAAACGCATGTCGCTCGGCACCGTCCCGCCAATGTCTCCGGTCTGAATCGGAGAGATGATCTGTGACGCGAAATAGCTACCGCCGAAGTAGTATTCGTTCGCCTCTGCACCTTTACGCAGGCCGAAGGTCTTGGCTAGATGCGCCTTCACATGATTGGCGTAGTCCATAAACGCCGTTAGCAATTTCTCTGAGGGTTCTAAGAAATGGGTCTTCAACCCGCCACCGCGCGGGACCTGCCGGATCAGGTTATCGGCAACCATCTTTGTCACCATGCGGTTGCCAGTGCTGTAAGGAACGCGCGCCAAGGCAATCAGGCCGGATTTGTCGATCGGGCGTTCGCGCAGATGCGCGTCGACCAGTTCCAGCACGACATTCCAGAACACGTCGGGCTTAGCGTCCGGCAGGCCTTCGTCGAAGGGCGCGCGAAGTTTGCGCAGGAAATCGACGATCCGCGACAGTTCATGACTTGTCAGTTCGGCCTTCGGAGCCGGTTTGGCAGCCTGCAATTCCATGTCGTTCCTCTTAGACGTCGGATAGGCCCCCGCGCCATTTCACCAAAGCGAAGAAATCCTGGTCATTCAACCCTGCAGCGGCTGCGCCACGGTATTGCTCTAAAATCACTGCGGTGATGTGCTGTGGCACACCATGGGCGCGTGCGGCATCGTTGATCAGGCTGAAATCCTTAATCATCTGGTCCACCGAAAACGCTGGACTGTAATCGTCTGCGACGATGGTCTCGGTTTTGTATTTCAGCAAGGGGGACGCAACGGCGCTTTCGCCGACGACCTCCATGATCGCGGACCGGCTCAGCCCACCACTTTCGCCAAGGGCTAGGGCCTCGGCCATGATAGCGGCGGTTGCCCCTACAAGGGTGTTCAGGACAAGTTTCATGTAGCGCGCCTCCTCGCCCTCTCCCAGGTAGAATTGGCGGACCGACAGATGAGCGAGGTAAGGCTCAACAGTGTCCCAAGCAGTTTTCTCACCAGACGCCAGAATCGTCAGCGCCGCCTTTTCCGCCAACGCGGTGCTTCCCGACAAAGGTGCGCGAAGATATTTTATACCGTTATTTGAAAGAACTGTCGCAATCTCGGCCGAACATTCCGGCGAAACAGTGCTCATCTCGACAAAGATCGCACCGGGGCGCAAACTGGTCGCAAGGCCGGGCGTTGTTTCAGTCCCCACCACCACACTCCTAAGGACCGCGTCATTCGGCAGTGTCGAAAATACGATGCTTCTGTCGGCATGCGCAGCGGCATCTATGCCAAGCGTCGCCCCTTCCCGGACAAGTGCCTCCGTTACACCAGCGTCCGGGTCAGTCACGGTGATACCGATGCCCTGCGCCAGCAAGTTGCGGATCATCGGTGCGCCCATTTTGCCCGCCCCGATCCATCCCACAGATAGATGGTCTTGCGTGCCCTCGACGGTGTTCAGTTTGATCGCCACGTTTTTTCCTCCGGACCGGCCTCTACCGAAAGATATGCCGGAGGCAGTCATTAGTGGTGATGCAATTTCTCCGCTTAGGATAAATCAAAAAAATAATCTCCGAACCGGAGAGTTAAGATGTTTGTGTAGACAGCGGTGGGAGCAGTGCTGTCCTGCAGAGGATAGTGGATGTTGGTGGCCCCTGCAGAGTGGGGGCAGAGCGGCAAGCAGGAGGAACGACCCGATGAAAGCAGTGCGATTTCATGGCGCGAAGGACATTCGTGTCGAAGATGTGGCCGAGCCGTCGGGCGATCTGGCACACGACGATGTGCTGATTGCGCCCATTGTGACGGGCATCTGCGGCACGGATCTGCACGAGTATATCGCGGGACCGATCGTTACCCCGCAAGAGCCTCACATCTTTACTGGCGCGACAAACCCGCAGATTCTTGGTCACGAATTTTCCGCGAAGGTGCTGGCCGTAGGCTCTGGCGTCAGCCACGTCGAGGCAGGTGACCGAATTTCGGTTCAACCACTGCTTTCGCCGCGCAATGATTACTACGGCAAGCGGGGGCTGTTCCACCTGTCACCTTCGATGGGATGTGTCGGCCTCAGCTGGGCCTGGGGTGGCATGGCCGAGAAGGCTGTCATCAAGGATTACAATGCGCAGCCGGTGCCGGCCAATCTGTCCGACGAACAGGCAGCCATGATCGAACCCGCAGCGGTGGCGCTTTACGGTGTCGATCGGGGCGGCGTGACGGGTGGCAGCACGGTACTGGTATCCGGCGCGGGCCCGATCGGCGCGCTGACGGTGCTGGCCGCTCATGCGGCCGGGGCCGCGACGATCATCGTATCCGAACCCAACCCGAACCGCCGCCGCATCATCAAGGACATCGCGCCCTATGCCCATGTCATCGATCCGCGCAGCAGCGATTTGGCTGCGATTGTTGCTGACCTGACCGAAGAAGGCGTCGGCGTTGATGTCGCTCTTGAATGTGTCGGCATGGAAGCCTCGCTCAATGCATGTGTCCACGCCGTCCGCCGCCAAGGTAAGGTAGTTCAGGTTGGCCTGCACATGAAGCCCGCCAGTATCGACGCAATGCTCTGGGCGCTTAAGGATATATCGGTCGAGGCAACCTGGTGTTACCCGACGCAAATCTGGCCGCGCATCGCCCGGATGATCGCGGCAGGCACCTTCCCGGTCGAGAAAGTCATCACCGCCCGCATCGCCGCCGAAGATGTCGTCGCCAAGGGGTTCGAAGCCCTGCTTGATCCGGCAGGTGAGCACCTGAAGATCCTTGTGACGACCTGAAAACACTTTTGACCAAACCCAAGAAAGACCCAAGTCCATGACCGCAAACAACATTGCATTGATCGTCGGTGCCACCGGCCTGTCCGGCTCCTACATTGGACGCCACCTGAAGTCCGAAGGCTGGACGGTTGTGACCATGTCGCGCAGCGCCGTGGACCTTGATTGGTCCGACCGGCACATAGCGGCCGATCTGGAGGACGGAGCAGGGGCCAAGGCTGCCCTGACCGCGGCGCAGGATGTGACCCATGTGTTTTACTGCACATGGTCCCGGCAATCGTCCGAAGATGAAAACGTGCGCGTCAATGCGGCCATGATCCGCAACCTGTTCGACGGTATTGCAGAGGCACCCGTTCAGCACGCGGCACTGGTGACGGGATTGAAGCACTACCTTGGGTCGTTTGACGACTACGCCAAGGTTACGCCCTATACCCCGTTTCTGGAAAGCAGCCCGCGCCTGCCGGGGGCGAATTTCTATTACGCGCAAGAAGACGTGCTGTTCGAGAAGGCCAAGGAACAGGGGTTCACGTGGTCGGTGCACCGTCCGCACACCATGATTGGTTTTGTCGTCGGCAATGCCATGAATATGGCCGTGACGTTGGCGGTCTATGCGACGATCTGCAAGCAGACCGGGCGGCCCTTCGTCTATCCCGGCTCGCCAGAGCAATATAATGCCGTCACCGATGTTACCGACGCGCGCATTCTAGCCAAGCAGCTTCACTGGGCTGCGACAACGACAGAGGCCGCTGATACGCCATTCAACATCGTCAACGGCGACGTCTTCCGTTGGACATGGCTGTGGAAGCAGATCGCGGATTATTTCGACGTCCCAGTTGCGGCCTATCCTGGTCAAGTCACCCCGCTTGAAGAGACGATGTCCGATGCCGCCGAGGTTTGGGCCGACATCGTCGCCAAGCACGACCTGCAGGATATCCCGGTCGGCAAGCTGGCGTCCTGGTGGCACTCGGACGCTGATCTCAGCCGGACACTCGAATGTTTTACTGACATGACCAACAGCCGTGTGCTGGGCTTTGACGCCTATCAACCGACGCCTGCTAGCTTCTTTGACGTGTTTGATACGCTGCGCGCACAGCGCATCATCCCCTCCTGAAGGACGATACCGATGCATTATGTGATCCATTGCCTCGACCATGACGGTGCCGTTGAAAAGCGGCTGGCACATTACGAGGCGCACAAGGCTTATCTTGCTGCTGCACCCGTAAAGACATTGGTTTCTGGCCCATTGTTGGCTGATGACGAGGAAACGATGATCGGAAGTTGCTTCTTGCTAGAGGCGGACACCTTGGCCGAAGTCGAGGCGTTCAACAAGAACGATCCGTTCAACCATGCCGGTCTGTGGAAAACGATTTCGATCCGGCCCTTCGCCAAGCGTGTGGATAATCGCTGATGGCGGGCCCGGTTGGAATTGCACTGGTCGGTATGGGCTGGTGGGGGCAGAAAATGCTCAATGTGCTCCAAGCGGCACCAGGCGACATCCGCGTCGTGCGCGCCGTAGAGCCTAATGTCGAAAGCGTGCGCGATCTGTGCGCAGGTCAAGGCATCGCGCTGTCTGCTGATTACGCCGACGCGCTGAACGATCCGGCAGTCGAGGCGGTGGTGCTCGCGACGCCGCATTCCCTGCATACCGATCAGATCGCGCAGGCCGTTGCTGCTGGCAAGCACATCTTTTGCGAAAAGCCGCTGGCCCTGACCAAGGCCGAAGCCGAAGCCTCTGTCGCGCTGTGTGCGGGCGCTGGCCTTGTGCTGGGCATGGGCCACGAACGGCGGTGGGAGCCGCCCGTGGCTGAGATGTTGGCCAAGGCGGATGCCGGCGAATTGGGCCGCATACATCAGATCGAATCCAACTTCAGCCACGACAAGTTCCTGTCGCTAGATCGCGACAACTGGCGGCTCAAGGCTGACCAAGCCCCAGCTGGCGGCATGACGGCCACGGGCATCCACCTGCTGGATCTGTCCGTGCGGCTGCTGGGCCGCGCCGAAAGCGTACTGTGCATTTGCGAGCAGCTCTCGTCCGACCTGCCCCAAGGCGACACGGTCGCGGCCTATGTGAAATTCGCAGGCGGCGGCACGTCCTATGTCTCAGCTTCGCTCGCCAACCCGTTCATGTCCCGCTTCACGGTTTACGGATCAAAAGGCTGGATCGACATCCGCGACAAGGCGCACGTCGAAAGCCCTGATGGCTGGATCGTGACCTCTTCCATGGTTGGCGACCCGATCGAAACGGTGGAAGTCGGCAAGGCCGAACCGGTCAAGGATAACCTTGTCGCCTTTGCCCGCGCAGTGCGCGGCACAGCGACCTATCCGATTACCGCCGAACATCTGGTGAATAACATCGCCCTGCTGGAGGCCGTCTTTGCCTCTGCCATCAGCGGCAAGATCGAACGCGTGGCCTAAGCGCCGCCTAAGCGAGGAGACGACGATGAAGGCCCTGATATTCGACAAACCCAATGCGCCCGTGGTCATGGACGTGCAGTCGCCCAGCATTACCGAAAACGAGGTGATGATCCGCACATCCCGCGTTGGTATCTGCCATTCGGATTATGAACTGCTGTCCGGCAACTACATTATCCCGATTTCCTATCCTGTCACCCCCGGCCATGAATGGGTCGGAGAGGTTGTCGAGGTTGGACGCAACGTCCAGGGCCTGAAGGCCGGCGACCGGGTCGTTGGCGAATGCGTCATCAATACGCCAGAGCGTATTCACCACTTCGGCTTTTCCATGGACGGGGCGGATCGCGAATACTTTGCCGCCCGGCCCGAATGGCTGCACAAGCTGCCCGACGGCGTCGACGACGCAAAGGGTGCACTGATCGAACCCTTTACCTGCGGCTATTACGCCGTGCTGCGTCATGGCGGCGTCGACGCATCGCAAACCGTCGTCGTGTCCGGTGGCGGCACCATCGGTCTTGTGTCCGCAGCCGCCGCCATCGGCATGGGAGCGCGCGTCATCGTGGTTGATCCCGTGCCGCTGCGACGAGCGATTGCATTGAGTTTGGGGGCCGACGCCGTCGTTGACCCCACCGACGGCGATCCCGTCGCGGCGATTACGGAAATGACCAAGGGCGGTGCCGATTTGGTGGTCGAATGCGCCGGACATGCGGCGTCACTGGCCAATGTCTTTGACTACGCCCGACCCGAAGGTTTCGTGTCTATGGTAGGGATCAACATTGGTCAGAAATTCCCGGTCGAGTTGGGCAAGATTCAGATCAAGGACCTAACCGTGCGCGGTTGCATCGGCTCGCCCGGTGTCTGGCCAGGTGCGATCCGGTTCCTGGAACGCACCGGGATCGACCTGTCGCCGATCCAGACGCACAGCTTCGGTCTCGACGATGCGCTGGCCGCCTTCGAGCTGGGTAAGGACCCACAAAAGGCGGTTAAGGTCACATTGATCATAGGCTGACCAACGACGGCGCAACAGGGGAGGGATTTACAGACCATGGGACAGGCAGGCAACATGACCGCACCGATCGCAAAGGCTGGAAAGCTGACACAGATCCCGCTTGCCCGTGGTTTTGTTACTGTGGTCGCCTCCACCTTGGTCTTGCTGGTACTGTGCTTGATCTTTGCGCCCTCTGCCGTGTCTTACGGCGGCTTAGCGGGCAGCCTGCCTTTCGCGGCGGTGATTGCGATTGTCGGTCTGGGACAAATGCTCGTGGTCCAACAAGGAGGCTTTGATCTGTCGCTTTCGGGCGGCGTTTCACTGGCAGTCGTGTTGGTGACGCATTTGCCGTCTGGCGATAACGCGCAATTGCTGCCCGCCGTGATGATCGCGCTTGGCTGTGCAGTTGCGGCGGGCCTTGCCAATGGGTTTCTTGTCGGCGTCATGCGGCTGAACGCAATTGTCGCCACCATCGGAATGAACGCACTCTTGTATGGCGTTGTCTTCGCGGTATCGGGCGGAGTGCCGCGTACAACGACGCCGCTACTGGCAAAGATCGCTGGGGGCAAGACGCTTGGCATTCCTCATTCAGTGCTGTTTGTGTTGGCCATTCTGGCCGTCATCACCATCGTTATGAAAAAAACCGCGCAGGGGCGCCGCTTCGAGGTAATCGGGGCAAACCCGCTTGCCGCCCATGCAGCAGGCCTGCGGGTTCGGCTTTATCAGGCGATGGCCTATGTCATGGCGCAGCTGCACTATTGCATTGCCGGCATCATGATTGCCGGGATTACTCGTGAACCGACGGCGTTCCAGGGCGATGCGCTGCTGTTGCCTTCCGTAGCGGTGGTTGTGCTGGCCGGCACCTCGCTACTGGGGGGGCGTGGCTTTCCTGTGACCACGGTGATTGCCGCCTTCTTTCTTAATTTGCTCAGCCAGTTCGCGCTGTCGGTCGGTGTGCCTTTTTCGGCCCAGACCATCATTCAGGCTTTGGCGCTTATTTTCGGTATCGGAGTCTATTCGATCCAATGGCGCCGTCAAAAGACGACCACAGAACCGTCCAAAATGGGAGATACGGACAATGCTGAATAAAAAGATGACGATCGCAGTCTCGGCGCTTGCGCTGACACTGGGTGCGACCGGCGCGATGGCACAGGACACACCGTCCTGGTGCGGCCCGAACGAAGCGTCGCTGGCGCTAGTTGACGGCTTTGGCGGTAACAGCTGGAGGCTGGTGACGACGGCCTCCGGTGCAGAAGAAGTGGCGAAGTGCCCCAGCATCACTCAATTCGAATATGCGGACGGCCAAGGCGACACGCAAAAGGCGATCTCCGACATTAACTCGATGGTGGCGCGTGGTATCAAGGCGCTGGTGGTCTTCGGCGATGCAGGTCCCGCTGTGCTACCGGCGCTGACCAACGCCTACCGCGCTGGTGCGATCGTCGTACCATACCGCGTCAATGTCGGCGGCGAGGCGGGCACGAACTACACTAAGTTCATTGGCTCGTCCTTCAAGGAAGATGGCATCAGCTGGGGGAACTGGATCAAAGAGCAGTTGCCCGAAGGCGGTAACGTGCTGTTCATCAGCGGTCCTGCCGGCAACAGCCAGGGCGTTGACGAGCTGGAGGGGATGAAGTCGGTGTTGGATGACAAGTATGTCTTTATCAACCCCGAGCCCTTTGCCGTGACCAACTGGGACCCATCCCTGACGCAGCAGGTTCTGTCGGCTGAAATCGCCAAGAACGACAAGATCGACATGATCGTATCTGACTTCGGCCCGTCCTTGGTTGGTGCGCTGCCGGTTTTTGGCGAATTCAATCGCTCGATCCCGGCTATTGCCACATCGGACGGCAATTCTCTGTCTTGTTTCTGGGCCGACAACCAAGAAGCCAACCCTGACTTCAAACTGTTCACGGTTGCTACGGGCAACGACAACGTCCGTCTGGCCGTGCAGTGGGCCGTCGCAGAGGCGACGGGCGGCACGCCACCAACAGATGAAATCTTCAAGGCACCTGTCTTTGAAAACTCCGTCACCAGCGAGCCAAACGCCGTGGATTGCCGGCCGGAACTGCCGGGGTCGATCTATCTGTCGGCAGAAATGTCGGGCGAGGATCAGGCCAAGGCCGTCGGCCAGTAATCGCGCTAAAGAGTCCGGGCGCGCTCTGCGCCCGGACCCCCCGAACGTTCCGCCAGAGCAGGACAGGATATGACCATCGTCGAAGCGATCCCAAGAAGTAAAATGTCTCACCACTCCGCCGCTGCGCCGGCGTTGCGACTGACCGGCGTGACCAAGTATTTCGGCAACATTGCCGCTCTGGTCGATGTTTCAGTCGATATTTTCCCTGGCGAGGTTCATGCTGTTCTGGGTGAGAACGGTGCCGGTAAATCGACTTTGATGAATATCATCTCGGGCGTGTTGCAGCCGACAGCTGGTACGATCCACGTCGAGGGGAATGCTGTCTCTCCCATGACACCGGCAAAGTCGAAGGCGCTCGGCGTCTCGATTGCCTATCAACATCCAGCCGTCTTAAATGACTTGAACGTGCTTGAAAATTTGCGCGTGGCGCTGCCTGATCATGTCTTTGATGGTGGAAATACGGATAAAACTGCCCGAGCAATGCTGGATGCGGTTGGTCTGCATGTCCCACTGAAGGCGCGGGCCGCCGATCTGACAGTGCCGCAACGCCATCTGTTGGAAATCGCAAAAGCGCTGGCTGTCCAGCCGCGTATCCTGATCATGGATGAGCCTACAGCAGCTCTTGACCAGGATGCGACCGAGATGCTGTTCACACGCATCCGGGCTCTGGCCGCAGCTGGTACCGCCGTCATTTACATCACCCACCGCATGGCCGAACTGCGCCAGATCGCCGACCGGGTCACCGTGCTTCGCGACGGTCGTATGCGTGGCACAGCGTTGGCGCAGGATGTCAGTGATCAGGATTTGCTGGACATGATCGTGGGTCGATCACTGGTGTCAGCTTTTCCGCCCAAAGCCAGCGATACCGCCCCCGCGATTAACTTTGCGATCAACGGTTTGACGGGGCAGAATTTCACCGACGTCAGTTTTGAAGTGGGCCGGGGGCAAATTATTGGGATTGCCGGCGTCGACGGCAATGGGCAGGCAGAGCTGATGCGTGCCCTGGCTGGTTTAATGCCATTTTCGGGGCAGGTCATTCTGGATGGCGTGCGACTTAAAGCTGATACGCTGAGCCGCACTGCCGCCTACATGCCTGCAGACCGCCACAAAGAAGGCCTCGCCACTGATCTGACAGTGCGTGAAAATGCAACCTTCACCGCGCTCGACCGGTTTACCAGTAGTGGTGTCATGAACCGGAGCCGCGAACTGGCCGAGGTGGAGCACATATTTGGCCAACTGGCCGTCAAAACGCCAGGGCTGGACGCGAAGGTTCTGTCGCTGTCGGGTGGTAACCAGCAAAAGATCGTGATGGCACGGGCGCTGCTGTCTCAGCCCGGCTATATTATCTCCGACCAACCTACGCAGGGCGTCGACGTTGGTGCAAGGTTCGAGATTTACCGCATTCTGCGGGAGGTATCTGCTGCGGGCACGCCGGTCATCGTAAATTCGTCCGACGCAGCGGAACTCGAAGGTCTATGCGACACCGTCGTCGTCATGTCGCGCGGACGCGTGGCAGAAGTACTCGAGGGCGAAGCTATCACCGAGGAGCGGATCGTCAGCGCAGCAGTGCAGGCGGGGACTCATGCACCAAACGTCGGTGAGCCGACAGCAAAAGTTCATAAGACACACGGTGGCTGGCGGCACCTGGTGCAAAGCGACAACGCCACGGCAATCCCGCTTTCTGCTGTCATCTTGCTGCTAGGGCTTTATGTTTATGGTCAGAACGCAAACTATCTGTCTTTCTTTAACATCTCGAACATTTTGCTGTTAGCGACGGCCCTTGGGTTCATCGCCATGGGGCAAACCATTGCCCTGCTCATGGGCGGGATCGACTTGTCTGTCGGGCCACTGGCGGGATTTCTTGTTGTTGTCGGCTCGTTTTTCATTAACGACGGCCAGTCGGACGCTATGATTGCGCTGGGATTTGCTGCCATGTTCCTCTGTGCCGCCGTGGTTGGCACAATCAACGGCAGCCTGATGCGATATGCCAACTTCACGCCTATCGCGGCAACGCTGGCTATGTATATCGGCCTGCAGGGTATGAGCTTTGTACTGCGCGATGGGCCGGGCGGTTACATCAACTTTGGCGTCATGGACTGGCTGACGTGGAAGCTGGGGCCGATCCCGGTCGCATTTATCGCCCTGATCGCCTTTGCGCTGGTTGGCGAAGTTTTGCTACGCCGTGTGCGTGGTGGTTGGCAACTTCGCGCCGTCGGGTCAGAGGAGGGTGCCGCACGCCGACTTGGCGTGCGCGTGGACCGAGTTTTCATCCTTGGGTATGTCGGCGTGTCCTTACTTACCGCCTGCGGCGCGATCATGCTAATGGCGCAGATCGGTGTCGGCGATCCAGCGCAGGGGATCACTTATACCCTGTCCAGTATCACGGCGGTCGTGCTGGGCGGCACCAGCCTGCGCGGCGGGCGAGGGACGTTCATCGGGACGATCCTCGGTGCAGTGCTGCTGACGGAGGTGCTGAACGCAGTGTCGTTCCTCGGGTTGTCGCAAGCCTATCAATATTTCTTTCAAGGTGCGCTGATCGTCGTGGCTGCGCTGATCTATGCCACTGCCCGTAGCCGCGCCGAGGTGCCCGCGTGACCAATGATTTCATCTATCAATCTACGTCATCACGCGTGATTTTCGGGGACGGCACCCTGGCGCAGGTCGGCGCAGAGATTGAAAGGCTGGGTTGCAAACGCGCCTTTCTGCTGTCGACCTCGTTTCAAGCGGCGGACCTTGCCGCGCTGGCCGACCGTTTGGGGTCACTGGCGGCCGGCAACTTCACTGACGCCGCCATGCATACGCCAGTTGCGGTGACGCAAGCGGCAATGGCTGCCTATGACGCCTGCGGGGCGGACTGCATCGTGGCGATGGGCGGTGGGTCCACCATCGGCCTGGGCAAGGCGATCGCTTATCGCAACGACGCACCCCAACTTGTCATCGCCACAACCTATGCCGGGTCAGAAGTGACGGACATCCTTGGCCAGACCGAGAACGGGACCAAGATCACAATCCGCGATCCGAAGATCCGGCCAGAGGTCGTGATATACGACCCCGCGCTGACCACCGGCCTGCCTACCGCGATGAGCGTGGCGAGTGGGCTGAACGCCATGGCTCACGCAGTCGAGGGGCTGTATGCGCCGGACGCCAACCCGATCACGTCACTGTTGGCGGTCGAAGGCATCAGGGCGCTGAAGAACGCGTTGCAGCTGATCGTCAGTGATCCAGAGAACATAACAGCGCGCAGCCAAGCGCTTTATGGATCTTGGCTGTGTGGTGTGGTGCTTGGATCTGTGGCAATGTCGTTGCATCACAAGTTGTGTCACACCCTAGGTGGCACCTGCGATCTGCCACACGCGGAAACTCATGCAATCCTGTTGCCGCATACCGCCGCCTATAACGCGCCTGCCGCGGCGAAGGCGCTTGAGCCCGCTGCCGCCTTGTTCGGTGGCGATCTTGGCGGGGGACTTTACGATCTGGCGATGGACTTAGATGCGCCGTTGGCACTGAAGGACCTTGGCCTTGACCGTGGCATGCTCGATCATGTCGCCGATTTGGCGGTGAAAAACCCCTACAGCAACCCGCGCGACGTGACCCGCGACGGGGTTATGGGCCTGCTGACGCAGGCCTACGATGGCATCCGTCCGACCCCGTCCTGACCTGAAAGGTTCATTTTCCAATGACAGAAACGATTGCCTATTTTACTGAAGGTAAATCCGTCGGTGCCGTGACCGCACGTGTAAGCGAGGACACCGACCCGCGGCTGGCACACGTGATGAACGCGCTTGTCACGCATCTACATGCGTTCATCAAGGACGTGGAACTGACGCAGGCCGAATGGGCGATGGCAGTAGAGTTTCTTACGAAGACCGGCCAGATGTGCGACGACAACCGTCAGGAGTTCATTCTGCTGTCAGACGTGCTGGGCGTGTCGATGCTGGTCGATGCAATCAACAACCGCCGACCAGAGAAAGCAACCGAGAATACCGTCCTTGGCCCGTTCCACGTCGATGGCGTGCCTGAGTATGAGATGGGCACAAACATCAGCAAGGATGGCGGGACCGAGACCTGTTTGTTTCAGGGCGTCGTCACGGATCTGGACGGCAAGCCCTTAGAGGGTGCCCGCATTGATGTCTGGTCCGATAATGAAGACGGATTCTATGACGTCCAGCAACCCGACACCCAACCACACAACAACAACCGCGGCGTCTTTGTCACTGGGCCGGACGGACTGTACTGGTTTAAAGGGATCAAGCCCGTGTCCTATCCGATCCCCGACGATGGACCTGTGGGCCAACTTCTGGGAAATTTAGGCCGTCATCCTTACCGTCCCGCGCATATGCACTTCATCGTAAGCGCAACGGGGTTTGAGACAGTCATCACCCACACCTTCGTGGCCGGTGATGATTACCTAAAATCCGATGCGGTCTTTGGCGTCAAGAAGACGCTGATAGCGGAATATACTAAGACGCCAGACGGGAACACCCGCTGGCAGTCTACCTTCGATTTCATCATGACTCCCGATGCATAGGATATCGCTATGAAAGCCAATCCCCGTATCGCATTCCTGGGCACAGGGGCACAGGGTGCCTCCATAGCGGCGGACTTCGCGCTGGCCGGGCTTGACGTGACTTTCATTGACCAATGGCCTGCGCACGTCGAGGCGATGCGCGCCGAGGGCATAACCGTAAACATGCCGACCCGCACGATCCACACGCCCGTCAAGGCGCTGCATCTGTGCGAAATTGCCGAAATTAAGACACCATTCGATCTCGTGTTCCTCGTCGTGAAAGCCTACGATACCCGCTGGGCCTGCGAGATGATCAAGCCCGTGCTTGCATCCGACGGATTTGTCGTTGGTCTGCAGAACGGGATGACCCATGAGGATATCGCCCAGATCTTGGGACGCGAACGCACCATTGGTGCGGTGATCCAGATTGCATCGAATATGTGGACCCCGGGTGTCACGACGCGGCAGAATGATCACGATGAATCCTGGTTTGCCCTTGGTGCTCTCGATCCGGCCATGCAGCCGCAAGTCGAGGTCGTGGCTGACATTTTGCGCCATTCTGGGAGGGTTGAGGTGAACGATGATATCCGGTCAGCAAAATGGATGAAGCTGATTGTTAACGCTGCAGAACTGATCCCGTCCGCGATTATTGACTCTGCCCTAAACGATGCTTCGCGATTGCCAGGCATGCTCGATCTGATGCGCAAGGCTGGCTACGAGGCGATGGAGGCCGCCCTCGCCGACGGCGCCACCATTATGCCCATCATCGGGATGCCCCCGGTGATGAGCAATCATCCCGAGCGCTACGTGGACGAGATCTTTGAGGAGGTTCTGAAGACGTTCTCTCGCGAGGATACGCTGACCACATCGTTGCAGGATTGGCGCAAAGGTCGGCGTGCGGAAGTCGAAGAAGTGAACGGTTGGGTGGTCGATACGCTCGCCAAGCATGGCAAATCTGCACCGGTCAATAAGCGGGTCGTCGAGATCGCACTGGAGATCGAAGCAGGCGACTTACCGCTGACCAAAAACAACATTGACCTGTTGTTGCAGACAAGTTGATGGTCGCATTACCAAGCTGATGTGGCGGGCAGCAAAGATTTTCACCGCAGCAGGTCTAAACCAAGACCATCCGCAGAATCATGTCGCCGACGTGCTGGCGCAGGGTCGCCTGTCCGGCTTCATCGAACAATTCCCCGCCGAAAATGTGCGAAAACGTCGCCCGGTTCGACACGTTGAAATAGCTGAGCGCTGAAATGTGCCAGTGCAATTCGACCGCTGTCAGGCCGGGGCGAAAAATGCCCTGCGCCACACCGTTCGCATAGATGACGTCCAGCATGCTGATCGCAGAGGAGTTTTCGCCGGATATCTTCTCCGAATCGGGCATGTGGTGGGCTTCATGGATATTCTCGATCATCACGAGCCGGATGAAGTCCTGCGATCGACGGTGATTTTCAAAGGTGAACTCTGCCAGCTTGCGTAGGGCCATTTCGGGCGGAAGCCCCGTGAGCTCCAAGGCATCCTCAGCCTCGCGCGTCTGGCGGTATGCGTCGGCCAGCACTTCGCGGTACAGGCCCTCCTTGTCGACAAAATAGTAATAAATCATTCGCTTTGACGTCGAGGTGCGAGAGGCGATCTCGTCTATGCGGGTCCCGGACAGACCTTTTTGCGCAAAAATTTCCCGGGCGACCTGCAAGATGTTGCTGCGCACGCCGTCGGGGTCCTGCTTCCACTTACGACGCGGCAAATCAGTGTCTTCGTCAGAGTCTGTCGTCTGCGCCATTCCAGCCGTCTCCCTCGCAGGTCACGCGGTCTAAATAGTAAGGTTTTTGCCGGAAGTCCCGCCTTTCTTAGAATTCAGCATTCAAAATGTAACCTTTTGAACATTTCCTTGACATAATTAACCAAAATGAACAATGTTGCGAATATCCGGTTGAGGGCTGGATTGAAGGAGGATCGTTATCTTGACCGAAATATGGATGCCCCACCTGGACAGTCGCCCGCCATGTGGCGATCGTCGTGTGCTTGTCGGCTTGTTAGGGCACGGGATCAGTGCATCCCGCACGCCGCGTATGCATATGGCGGAAGGTGCCGCGAAGGGGATAGATTACGATTATCGTCTGATTGATCTTGCGGATTGCGATCCGGCCCCCACGATGGAAGCTATCCTAGCGCAGGTCGAGGCTGCGGGCTTCGGCGGATTGAACGTCACGTTCCCCTACAAGCAGGCAATTATCCCGCATCTGTCCGAGCTTTCCGAAAATGCTCGCAACGTGGGCGCGGTGAACACGGTCGTTTTGCGTGATGGGCAACGACTGGGGCACAACACAGATTACTGGGGATTCGCCGAAAGCTTTCGCCTTGGGTTGCCCGATGCAAAGCGAGATGCCGTGCTGATGATCGGTGCCGGCGGGGCAGGTAGCGCTGTGTCCGCAGCCCTTCTGGGCAGCGGTGTGGGCCGCATTATGATCAACGACACGCATGCGGATGCCGCCGCCCGGCTTGTGCAGACGCTATGCAAACGCTTTGGCAAAGATTGTGCTGTTGTCGTGACCGATCTGGACGCGGCTGCTCAGCAGGTTGATGGTATCGTTAACGCCTCTCCCGTCGGCATGGTCAAACTGCCGGGCCTGCCACTGGCCGAGGCGCTGATCACCCCGCGCCATTGGGTTGCCGATATTGTCTATTTTCCGTTAGAAACCGCTCTGCTTTCTACTGCTCGCGCTAAGGGCTGCGCGGTTCTGTCGGGTGGCGGCATGGCCTTATTTCAAGCCGTGCGCGCGTTCGAATTGTTCACAGGTCAGCCCGCAGACGCTGCGAGGATGCAGGCGACCTTTGATGCCTTTTCCAGCGGGGCCCTGACATGAAGACATCCATCGCCACAGTTTGCCTTGCGGGCGATCTGCGCGAAAAACTGGCCGCAATCGCTGCCGCTGGGTTCGACGGGATCGAAATCTTCGAGCAGGATTTCATTGCTTTTGACGGTGGTCCGCGCGAAGTGGGTGCCATGGTGCGCGACCACGGGCTGGAGATCACGCTGTTCCAGCCTTTTCGCGACTTTGAAGGCCTACCAGAGCCTCTGCGTGCCCGCGCCTTTGACCGGATTGAGCGTAAATTTGATTTAATGCAGGAACTTGGGACCGATCTGGTTCTGGTGTGTTCATCGGTACATCCGGAGGCGCTAGGCGGCATCGACCGGATGGCCGCTGACTTCGCGGAACTGGGTGAGCGGGCAGCATCCCGCGATCTGCGTGTGGGGTTCGAGGCGCTGGCCTGGGGCCGGCACGTTTGTGATCATCGTGACGCGTGGGAAGTTGTTCGCCGCGCGGATCATAAGAATGTCGGTCTGATCCTCGACAGCTTTCACACGCTGGCGCGCAAGATCGCGCCTGACACGATACGGAGCATTCCCGGCGACAAGATATTCTTCGTCCAGTTGGCCGACGCGCCGCAGATCGAGATGGACCTGCTATATTGGTCGCGCCACTTCCGCAACATGCCCGGCGAAGGCGATCTGGACGTACAGGGCTTCATGCGGGCTGTGGCCGCGACGGGCTATGACGGACCGCTGAGCCTTGAGGTGTTCAACGACCAGTTCCGCGGTGGCAGTCCGCGTACGATCGCCGTGGACGGGCACCGTTCGCTGGTGTTCCTAATGGATCAGGTGGCGCGGCACGAGCCGGGGATCAGGCTGACTTCGCTACCGATGCCGGACCGGATCCACAGTGATGGGGTTGCCTTCGTCGAATTCGCAGCAAGCGAAAGTGAAGCGACGGCCGTTGCCCGCGTGTTGCACAGTATGGGATTTAGCCGCGTGGGTCGGCATATTTCCAAGGCGGTGGAGTTGTGGCAACAGGGCGATATCCGCATCGTCATCAATACCGAAGCTGAAGGTTTTGCCCAGTCCGCCCATATCGCCCACGGGCTGAATATCTGCGACGTGGGGCTATCGGTGGACGACGCGGACGCAACTGTGGCGCGGGCTAAGGCTCTAGGGGCCAGCACCTTTTCGCAGCCTGTCGGACCGGGAGAACACGACATCCCGGCAATCCGCGGCGTGGGTGGCGGTATTTTGCATTTCATCGACCGCAAAAGCGCGCTGTCCGACCTGTGGCAGACGGAGTTCTTGCCAATTGCTGACGACGCCGCACCGAGCCCGGCGGGCCTGAGCCGGATTGACCATATCGCCCAGACGATGAACTACGAAGAGATGCTAACATGGTCGCTGTTCTATGTGTCCCTGTTCGACGTCGAAAAGCAGCCGGTGGTGGATGTTGTGGACCCGCACGGACTGGTGCGGTCGCAAGCCATCGAGGGGCCTGACGGTGCGTTGCGCCTGACGTTGAACGGGGCGGAAACGCACCGGACCTTTGCCGGGCGATTCATCGCGGACAGCTTTGGGTCGTCGGTGCAGCACGTCGCCTTCGAGACGCACGATATCGTGGCTGCGGCCCATGCGCTGGCGGCAAACGGCTTTGCCGCGCTGCAAATCCCCGGCAACTACTATGACGACGTTGCCGCCCGTTTCGGTCTGGGTGCCGACGAGGTCTCAGAACTGCGGGCGCTGAACCTGTTGTATGACCGGGTCGGCGACACCAGCTTTTTACAGCTATATTCCAAGCCCTTCGGCGACGGTATCTTTTTCGAGATCGTCGAGCGCCGGGACGGCTACACCGGCTATGGCGGCCCCAATGCCCCCTACCGCGTCGCGGCGCAGGCGCGGCTGATGCGGTCGGCGGATATGCCGCGCACCTGAATTTACGGATCATCAAGGAGGAGACAATGATGAAGACGACACGCAGAACCGCCCTCGGGCTTTTAACGGCAAGCGCCGTGGCGCTGACCGCAGGACTGCCCGCATGGGCGCAAGACAAGCCGAAGCTGCGCTTTTCGGCGGTGTTTTCCGAGCAAGACATCCGCGCAGAAATGATGCAGCAGTTTCAGACCGCCGTCGGCGACATCGCTGAAGTCGAGATGTTTTACGGTGGCAACCTGTTCAAGCAAGGGACTGAGATCATCTCGATTCAGCGCGGCAACCTAGAGATGGGTAATGTCGCCCCGCAGGATATTGCCAACCAGATTCCGGCATTCTCGATCCTGACTTCGGCCTACCTGTTCCGTGACGCCGCTCACCTTCAGACGTTCTTCGAGAGCGACGCAGGTGCCGAAATGAAGAAGCTGGCAGAAGATCAGTTGGGCATCCATATCCTTGGGCCAACTTATTTTGGCACACGTCAGGTCGGTCTGCGCATCGACAAAGAGATCAACACCCCCGCGGACATGGACGGCATCAAATTACGGATGCCCGGGGGCGATTCCTGGCAATTCTTAGGCGAGGCGCTGGGGGCGAACCCGACGCCGATGGCCTATGCAGAAGTCTATACCGGTTTGCAGACAGGTGCCATCGACGGGCAGGACAATCCCTATCCGAACATCGAGAACATGAAGTTCTATGAAGTAATGACCCAGATTGTGCGCACGTCGCATCTGGTTGGCTACGATCTACTGGTGATCTCGAAGGCAGCCTATGACGCGATGACCGAAGAGCAGCGCACCGCTTTCGACGCAGCCGCAGACGAGGCGATCGCCTGGAGCACAGAACAGCATCTTGCCCGCGAGGAGGAGCTTGGTGCGTTTTTTGAAGAACAAGGGCTGAAGATCTCAACACCTGACGTCGACGCCTTCCGGGCCAATGCGCAGCAGTTGTATCTTGACTCTGACATTTCGAACGACTGGCCAGCAGGTATGCTTGAACGCATCAATGCGCTGTAAAAGCACGCTGTAAAAACGTTCTGCCATGTCCGGTCAAACAGCACTGGGCATGGCGCACATTAAGACGGGGGAATGCGGGCATGGAACGGCTGAGGACGGTTGGTGGCTGGTTGCACCGGCGCGCTGACGATATTGCATCCATAATGTTGGCGGTGATGTTCATCGCATTTATCTGTCAGGTGGTGTTCCGTTATCTGCTGAACTGGCCCGTCGGTTGGGCATCGGAACTGTCTATCGTCATGTGGTTGTGGGTTGTCTTGTGGGGCGCCGCATTCGTGGTGACAGAGAAGGACGAAATCCGGTTTGACATCCTGTATTCCTCTGTTCGCCCCGGCGTGCGGCGGATCATGGTAATCGTTTCATCATTGGCCCTGTTATTGCTTTACGGATATTCGCTGCCCGCGACGTGGGATTTTGTTACCTTTATGAAAGTGACGAAAACGTCATACCTCGACATCCGCTATGACCATTTGTTTGCCATCTTCGTGGTGTTCGTCGTCGCCGTCCTGGTCCGCTACACCTATTTGCTGGTGCAAGCGATCCGGGGTCGTGTTCCGGACACTGCAGTCCACTTGGAAGAAAACTGATGTTCGATCCTTTTACACTTTGCGTCGTATCCATCGTCATGCTGGCCCTACTGGGATTGCCCATCGGGCACGCGATGATCGCATCGTCCATCCTGTATCTGCTGCTGGCAGGGCAGGACATGGGCATCGCGGCAGAGCAGATCCTGAACGGTTTATACACCAGTTACATCCTGCTGGCGGTGCCGCTGTTCATTCTGGCGGCAGAGCTTATGAACTCCGGTTCCATGACGCTGCGGCTGCTGGCTTTCTGCAACGCCTTTGTCGGGCGGTTCCGAGGTGGGCTGGCGCTGGTCAACGTCGTGCAGTCAGTGATCTTTGCCGGCATGTCCGGTTCCGCCATCGCTGATGCCGCAGGCACCGGCAAGATGATGCAGAAGATGATGACCGAAGGCGGCAAATACCCGCCCGCCTTTGCGGCCGCCCTGACCGCCAGTTCCGCTGTCATCGGGCCGATCATTCCGCCGTCGATTCCGGTCGTCGTTTATGCGCTTGTTTCGGACGCCTCTATAGGGTTTTTGTTCCTTGCCGGTGTGGTGCCCGGCTTGCTGATGGGGCTGGCACAGGCCGGCATAATTGTTGGCACGGCGCGCAGGCGGAATTTCCCGGTCGAGCCCCCAGTGCCGCTGCGCGACCTGCCTGGCGTTACGTTCCGCGCCTTGCCCGCGCTGATGATGCCGGTCGTCCTGCTCGGCGGTATCTATGGCGGTGCAACCACGCCGACCGAGGCGGCCGCGGTTGCGGCCCTTTACGCACTGCTGGTGTCGGCTTTTCTGTATCGCAGCGTGACGTTTGCATCGCTGCGGGAATCGCTGTCGGGGTCCGCCCGCACCACCGCCTCTATCGGTATGCTGATCGCGGGCGCGCTGGTTTTCAACTACGTCGTTACGGTCGAAAATATACCCGCCAGCCTCAGCACCTTCCTCGCAGGGTTTAACATGACTCCCGTGCAGTTTTTGTTGATGGTCAACGTGATCCTGCTGACCCTTGGCTGCCTGCTTGAAGGTACGACCATCCTACTAGTGGTTGTGCCGGTGTTCATCCCGACGGCCAATGCGCTGGGGATTGACCTTGTGCATTTTGGGATCGTCTGCGTCGTCAACATCATGCTGGGCCTGATTACGCCGCCCTACGGGTTGTTGCTGTTCGTGATGACGACGATTTCGGGCCAGCCATTGGGTCGCATCGTGCGCGAGGTGATGCCGTTCCTGTTGGTGCTGATCGCGGCGCTTGCGCTGATTACACTGGTGCCGGGCATATCGCTTTGGCTGCCGCGCCTCTTTGGTTACACCGGATGACCGCTATGAAACCGATCTATGTCCTGAACGGACCGAACCTGAACCGCCTCGGCCAACGCGAGCCTGAGATATACGGCCATACGACACTGGCCGAGGTCGAGGCGATCTGCCGCGCGGCCGCGGGCGACTGGCCTCTGGAATTCCGGCAAAGCAATTCGGAATCAGAGTTGATCGACTGGATTCACGAGGCGACGGACAATGGTGCGGGGATCATCATTAACCCGGCCGCCTTCACCTTCTATTCGATGGCGATCATGGATGCGCTCAAGATGTTTCCCGGCCCGCTGATCGAGTTTCATATCTCTAATATTCACAAGCGGGAAGAAATGTACCACCACTCGCTCATTTCTGGCGTCGCCACCGCCGTCATGGCCGGACTGGGTGCACAAGGCTATCGCGTAGCGGTGCAGGAACTGATCCGGTTAATTGAGACCAAAACGTAGAGCTGTCGTTTCGTTGCGACAGGCATGAGGAAACCCCCGCGAGGTGTCGACGTCGCGGGGGGCATTTTAATGAAGGCAATCAGCTGCGTTCCAGCGCGATGGCGATGCCTTGCCCCACGCCGATACACATCGTCGCAAGGGCACGCTTGCCACCATTGAGTGCAAGCTCCATTGCCGCTGTGCCAGTGATCCGGGCACCTGACATGCCCAGCGGATGACCCAGCGCAATCGCGCCGCCATTGGGATTCACGCGAAGGTCGTCGTCGGCGATGCCAAGGCCGCGCAGAACGGCGAGGCCCTGGGACGCGAAGGCTTCGTTTAGTTCGAACACGTCAAAGTCGGCCTCGGTTAGTCCAAGGCGCGCCATCAACTTTTGCGACGCAGGCAGGGGGCCCATGCCCATGATGCGCGGCGGCACGCCCGCGGTTGCACCGCCCATGATGCGGGCGATCGGGGTTAGGCCGTGCTGTTTGACGGCATCGGCAGAGGCGATCAGAAGCGCCGCCGCCCCATCGTTCACGCCGCTGGCGTTACCAGCAGTGACGGTGCCATCCTTGCGGAAGGGGGTCGGTAGCTTGGCCAGTTGTTCGGCTGTCGTTGTGGGGCGCGGGTGTTCGTCGGTGTCCACGACGATGGGATCGCCCTTGCGCTGCGGGATGCTGACCGGCGTGATTTCACGGGCCAGGCGCCCGCTTTCCATCGCCGCACCTGCCTTGGCTTGCGAGCGCGCGGCAAAGGCGTCCTGATCAGCGCGGCTGATGCTGTAATCTTCAGCGACGTTCTCACCTGTTTCAGGCATGGACTCGACTTCGTATTGAGATTTCATCAGTGGATTGACGAAGCGCCATCCGATGGTGGTGTCAAAGATTTCGGCGCTGCGGGAAAAGGCGCTCGTGGCTTTGGGCATCACGAAGGGCGCGCGGGACATAGATTCCACGCCGCCTGCGATGACCAAATCCATCTCTCCGGCCATAATGGCGCGGGCGGCGGTAATGATGGCGTCCATGCCCGATCCGCAAAGGCGGTTCATCGTTGTGCCGGGCACAGTTTCGGGCAGGCCCGCCAGCAGGGCGGACATGCGGGCAACGTTGCGGTTGTCTTCGCCCGCTTGGTTCGCGCAGCCAAAGATAACCTCGTCTACGGCTGCCCAATCCAGATCGTGCGCACCGATCAAGGCGCGGATTGGGACAGCGCCCAGATCGTCGGCGCGGACAGAGCTGAGTGCGCCGCCAAAGCGGCCAATAGGGGTGCGGGTGTAGGCGCAGATATAAGCGTCGGTCATGTCAAATCCTTTGGGCAGATCAGGTCGGCCACGGGGCCGTCGGTGTGCAGGGGTGCTCCGGTGACGGCTTGGAGGGCGTCGAACGACAGGCCCGGTACCTTTTCGCGCAACACGAAGTGGCCGTCCACAATGTCGACGACGGCAAGTGAGGTATAGACGCGGGTCACACAGGCGAGCCCGGTCAGGGGCAGGGTGCAGGCCTCGACTAGTTTTGGCGCGCCTTTCTTGGTCACATGGTCCGTTACAACTGCGACGCGTTTGGCGCTTTGGACCAGATCCATCGCGCCGCCCACGGCCGGTACGCCGCCGCGCCCTGTGGACCAGTTCGCCAAATCGCCGTTCTGCGCGACCTCGTAGGCCCCCAGAATGGCGACGTCCAGATGACCGCCGCGCACCATGGCAAAGCTGTCTGCATGGTCGAAGAAGGCTGTGCCGGGCTTAATCGTGATCGCCTTTTTACCGGCGTTGATGCAGTCCCAGTCCTCTGCGCCGAGGGCAGGGGCTTTGCCAAAGTCCAACACGCCGTTTTCGGTGTGAAAGATCGCCTGCCGTCCCTCGGGCTGGAAACGAGCGACCATTTCGGGAAAGCCGATGCCAAGGTTCACATAGGCCCCGTCGGTGATGTCCTGCGCAGCGCGCCACGCGATTTGGGCGTTGGTCAGGCTGTGGGTGTCGATGTCGATCATGGGTAAACGGCCTCCGCCCGGTTCAGCATTTCTTCTTGTGCAGGGTCAGCCACGGCGACGATGCGGTCGACAAAGATACCAGGTGTGATGACGTGTTCGGGGTCGATGCCGCCCAGCGGTACAATTTTGCTGGCCTGCGCGATGGTCACCGTCGCGGCCATCGCCATGACCGGGTTGAAGTTCCGCGCCGCCATCCGGTAGGTCAGATTGCCGTGCGGGTCGGCCAGTTCCGCTTTGATCAGCGCGAAGTCGGCTTTCAGCCAGCGTTCCTGCACATATAACCGCCCGTCAAAAGTATCTTGCTGCTTGCCATTGGCCAGCTCGGTGCCTGCGCCGGTGGGGGTATAAAACGCCGGGATGCCCGCGCCGCCTGCACGAATGCGCTCTGCCAGTGTGCCTTGCGGCACGAGTTCAAGCTCGATTTTGCCGGCCAGGTAGCGTTCCGAGAATACGCGCGGGTCGGCAGAGCGCGGGAAGGAGCAGATCAGCTTGTCGACCTGACCCTGTTCGATCAGTGCAGCAAGGCCGACATGACCGTTGCCTGCGTTATTGTTTACCACCGTCAAGTGTTTCGCGCCGTGGTCGATCAAAGCGTGGATCAGCTCGATCGGGGCACCCGATCCGCCAAAGCCGCCGATCATGACCGTTGCACCGTCAGGGATCGCGCTGACCGCCTCTGACAGCGTTGCTATCGTCTTGTCCATTTCGCCCTCCGCTTATCTTGCGAAAGGGGTAAGTCCGGACGGAAGAGATGCATAGCCATTGCGTGCGCATCTTGACATTTGTTCGGCTTGTGACCGATGTTGTGCGCATTGTGAACAAGCGGACAGATCATATTGCGGCCTTTGCAAAGGGGCTAAAGGTTATTGCCTGCTTTGGCGCGGATCGGTCACGGCTGTCGATTGCAGAGGTGGCCACCCTGACTGGCCTTGATCGGGCCACGGCGCGGCGTTGCCTGCTGACCCTGCACAACGAAGGCTATGCCGACTATGATGGCAAATTCTTTAAGCTGACGCCGCGGGTGCTGCGGCTGGGTCTGGGCGCGCTTGCTGCGATGCCGCTGGCGCAGATCGTGCAGCCTTGGTTGGATCAGCTGTCAGATCAGGTGGGCCAGTCCAGCAGCGTGTCCATTCTTGACGAGACAGAGATTGTCTACCTTGCCCGCGCGGCGCAGCGGCGTGTGATGTCCATCGGTTTGATGCCCGGCTCGCGGCTGCCGTGTCATTGCACCAGCATGGGCCGCGTGCTTTTGGCCGCACTGCCTGAGGCAGAGGCGAGAGCTTTATTGGACCGGTCCGATCTGACACCGCGCACCGTCCACAGCCTGACTGACCCGGCCGCCATCATGGAGGCAATCGCCGAGGTGCGCGCGCAGGGGCATTGCGTCATCGATCAAGAAATTGAAATTGGCCTGCGGTCTATCGCGGTGCCGGTGATGAGTGTCCGGGGGCAGGTTGTCGCCGCTTTGAACATAGGCGCGGCGGCGGTGCAGTCGGAACCGGCAGATCTGGTGCGTCTGTATCTGCCCCAGATGATGAAGATGCAGGCCGGATTGCGGCGGGTACTTGGACAGGGGTGAGTAAATAGCTCAGATGTCTGGGAATCATGATTGAAGGCGGCGACTCGTAAACGTGCGTTTGATAGACAATCGCCGGGCCGGTCCAAAAACGCCGATACGATGAGTATCTGGACAACCAGATTTATGGACAGGTTTACGGACGCCGGGCAGGCCCTAGCTCAGAAGCACTATACCGGCACTGTCTGTTGAATTGTGCGAGAAATTGACTCAGTTTTTCGAAGCGTCGTCACCCACCAGCTGTCATTAATCCCGCCAACTTTCCATGAGGTTATCATAACCCAGAGGGGTCAACGCGAAATGAAAAAACGCGTCAATTCGCCTTGGAATTCAACAGCCTTTCGCTGCGCCGTCCATGAAGGTCCGGTTTGGGTCGGAAGTGGCAACTTGGCTTCATCGCCGCACCGTAACGTGGGTGATTGGTCGCAAACAGTGTTCAAATCGCCCTCCCGCAACCAAATATACCCAGCAGTATCTCACTAGCCACCTACGGGTGGCCGTTTGCGTTGGGACTTCTGGTGTTGAAGCACGCAGCGTCAATGCGCAGCTATGGCGAACCGGATCCGAAGTTCGGTGGTTCCCGAAAACTGAACACTGACGTAAGCTCTGACTCGCTGTCTGCTGATCTTCACCACGATGGAGATCAAGGATTTCGAAATGAAAGCATCATGTACCAGAGTTCGAAGCGAAGGTGGTGCTTGAGGCGCTGAAAGGCGAGTAGGCCGTGGCTGAACTGGCGAGCAGGTTCGGGCGTGCATGCGGCGATGGTCAGGCAATCGAAACTTACGCGGCGTCCGGTACTTTTGAACGCGTTAGCCGCAAGATGTCGGTCAGGCGTCCACTTCTTAATGGACGGCAAGGGTCGATACTTGGGCTACATATTCATTGAATGGCTTGCCCTTGTCCGCCATTTTTCTATGGAAAATGGGCGAGCAGCGCACCCTGAAATAAGAGTGCGCCTATCTGCATGCTTGTGAGACCGGTTCTCAGGCTCGCGCGGGTGCCCAGAATTGTATGAAATTCTACAACCACCGCCGCCCACACAAGGCACTTGGCGGCCGAACGCCAGCGGTGGTCAACTCACTGAGTAGTCGAAATCCCAACCCGATCGGCAGGAGCAGATCGGAGCTAACAAGACGCCGAAACCTGTCCAGGGAATAGGGATCACCTCAACTTGATTTCAAAAATACCAAACATAGCGTCTACAAATCTAGGGGCACCTCGCATGCCATACTCACGGCAAAGCTCAGGCACGCCGCCTTCAGCTTGGGGCAGGAACGCAAGGATCTGGGGTTTGCTAAATCTTGTCAGATTCATCAGATTTTCCCCGGTTATTTTGCTAAGAAAACTCAGCATCTGGATCCCCATAGTTTTGGGGAAGATTACCCAGCGAAGTCATCATCCTATAAGACTATGGAATGCTCGATTTCGACTAATCCAATGCAGCTCCGATGAAATCTCCTACTGCCACAATAACCGCTGGTCACCGCCAAGCTTTGAGTTGGACAGATTTTCCGTCTTTTGCGCGCGATCAACCAAAGGGGAATTTGGAAACAGCGACACATAAGCTCCCAGAAACGCAAGCTCGTGGTCTTCTAGGGTCTCGGTCCCGTCAAAGTAGCTTTGGCGCGCACCGCTATATTCTTGTGTCAGTGCACCTTCTTGTTCGAAGTCGTTGAAGGCATAGTCCACAACGCGGGGCAAAGCATTGTTGCAACTGGTGGTCATGGGCAGACCGGCACGGTCAAGGCGCGCCGCGATGGTGACAAGCGGGGACAGGGCATGGAACTGGTAGTGCAGCCCATATGATCCGCGCTTTGTCTCCTGCGGTAGGCTGCCATCCTCGCGGGCTGTACATAGAATGCGCACGGCAGACGCGCTTGCCCACCAGACGAACGTGTCGGTGTTTGTCACTTCGCCGATATTAAGCAGTGCGAGCGCGGCCCAGGCGCGAAGGTTTCCCGTCCTTGCCCCTGATGTTGCTTCTTTTTCCCAAAACTCTAACTGTTCTTGCGCCCGCTGGATCAGCCATTGGTCCACGTCCGCGACCGCCTTTATGTCTGTGACAAGCGGCCGGACTTGGCGATACGCCTCGGCAATTGCACCAATGCGTGCGCCCATCGACAGGCGTGCTGTGAAACTATCCAGATCCGAAAGCGCGTCCGCACGCGCCCAAGTCGCAATTTGTGCAAGCACGCAGTCGGCTGCACCACTGGCAGCGGTTGGGTCGCTTTCGTTCAACACGCCATTGGAGCGGGCAACAAGGTCGCGGATAAAGTCGTCGACGGGGCGCAATGCCGCGTTAACCACTTCATTACTGTCGACGTCCAGCGTTGATCGCGTGTCGTCATCGTCGGTGTAGCGGCTTCCGTAATTTAGACTTATTACGGGCTCTGGCGCTGCGGCGCATTCGGCGTCAACCGCGAAGGCCGGGGTCGCAGTCATCGTGCCAGCGCTGCCAAGCATGACGCCAAGCGCGAGTGCGGGCAGTCCACTGGGCGTGCGTGTTCTTGAAAACTTCTGTGCCATGGCGTTAGCCTCCTCGGCTTAGTCGGATCAGACGCGTGATTTCGCCCGCTTTATGGCTTCCGCCGTCAGAGGCGCGCTCTAACCAGACGGTTGCCTGTACTGGATCTGCTGGAACCCCGATCCCAAAGGCGAGCGCTTCACCGTAGTCCGCCATCGCGGTAGCGTCGCCCCATTCGGCCGCTTGGCGTAGCCAGTCTGTGGCCGATGTCAGATCGGCCGGTCCCGTTGCATTGGCCATCAAATACTGACCGTAACTGCGCATGGAATACACGTCCCCGCCGCTTGCGGCGACGCGGTAAAGTTCAGGGATGTCGAGCGTTTTAGCGATCGCACTTTGCGTTGCATCATCGGCCTTGCGATAGCGTCCAAGATAGCCCGCCAAAAGCGGAATCCGTTCGGTGACCACTGCATCTGCTATAAGATCGACAGCCTTGTCAGGTGAAAAGGTTGCCAGTTCGGGGGACACACGCAGTTCGAATAGCTCTCGTCCGGCGGTATCGTCGCCCAAAGCATAGGAGCGTTCGAACATGTCAGCAGCAAGCGTGGCGCCGGAGGGACCTTCGAGATCGTAACGTGCCTTTGCAAGGTCAGTGATTGCCCATGTGTTATCTTCCATCAATGTCTGTGCGACATCGAGCCAGTGTCCCGTGCCGTCGCGGTCCCCGACTTGGCGGGTTACGCCTGCCATCAGCATGGCGTTCTTATAGTCGCATGGCATGATGCCGCGCGCTCTTTGCATCATGCGCTCTCGGTCTGGGCCGGTGACGTAGGGAATAGCGAACAATAGCGCTGAAAAATCGCCATCGACTTCGATGATATCCCGGTAAGTATCAAAGACAGCGCGGCGACCGTCATCGTCTTTTGCGAAGCCTGCGATAAGCTGGATGGCTTTACCGTAGCCCAGTTTTGCGATTTCGGTCAGCAAGGTCACCGCTTCGCCCTGCGCCTGCGCGGCCGCTGTGGGGTCGATTTGTGTGCGGCTATCAAGCAGTGCCTCTGCCAGAGTAAGCGCAGCGGAAGGACCAGACCGCTTGTATTCTTCGCGCAGAAGGCCAAATGCCGCGAGGCGTTGTTCTCGGTTTTCGGCAAGCTCGAATTCCAGCTTTGCAAGCGCGTTCAGCACGAGAGAGTAGCGGTCGGAATAGTCTGTCCAGAAGTCTTGCATTTCAGCATCGGCGAAGCCCGCGTATTCCAGCAGCTTTAGCCAACTCGCCAAAGCTGACGGGCGTCCATACAAGGCATGGGACTGCAAAGCAGCCAGGGTCAGGGGATCGTTGTCTGGCGACAGCGCGATGACCTCATGTGCCGATAGGTCGATGTTGGCTGTGGCAGTCGCTTGTTCAAGGGCCTGCCAATGCTGCGCCTCGGCAAGGCGGGGCGCGTCAACTGCACGGCAGGTGTAAGCCGAAAAGAGTGTCTTCAACGGGCTTATTCCACCGTTTACCGACACAGCTTTTGCAAGCAGGTTCACAGCCTGGTCAAAATCGGATGGGTCTGATGCCTGTGCGAGGATTAGATTTGCCAAACTGATCGTTCCATCCAGATCGCCAAGTTCCACCGCACGCTCTAGCAACTGACGGGCATGTTCTGTGCCGGCCCAGCGGCCTTCGGTTTCCAGCACCAGTTCTGACAGCCGGGTGAATGCCCATCCCGGTGGGTCCTGAAGTTTGGTCAGCGCGTCGAGCGCATCGACACGCCGGGACTGCTCGCTCGGATACTCAAGCGCGTAGCGTTCAAGGAAAAGCGCAACGCGTGTGAGGCCGGGCCGTTCGCCGTTGCTTGCCGCTTGTTCGTAAAGTGAAAGGGCTTTGTCGAGGTCTGGCTCAACGAGTGCACCGACCTCGTAAAGACGGCCAAGCTCTATCTGCGCATAAGGAAGACCGGCATCAGAGGCCATGTTGAGGTATTTCAGCAAGGTCGCATTGTCCCGCGCGAAGCCTTCGGCTTCGAGGTGGTATTCCACGACTTTCCATGCGGAATAGGCATCCCCTAAATCGGCTGTAAAGCGGAACCAATCATGCGCTAGTTGTGGGTCTTTTTGGACAATTTCGCCCGAGTGATACTCTCGTGCAATGCGTGCAGTGCGATCGCAGATGGTCGGGTTCAATTCACCGACAAGCGAGCCGAATGCCATGCTGACCGCAAGTTCCAATGGCACGTCCCATTCTTGGGGTGCAGTGCCGTTCAAAACCATCCCCGACAGCGTCAGCAACGCGTCTGCATTCCCTGCGTAGCCCGCAGAAATCAGCAGCGTATCGGACCGGGCTTCATCGCGGGGCACACCGATGCCATCGCGGTAATAGCGGGCCAACGCGGTGCGGGCGCGCGGGGAAAGTGCATCCCCGTAGGCGGCAAGTTCGGGCACAAGCTGTGCCTTCGTGAGCGTTTCAAAACGCCCCGCCACTTCCATCGCGGCAATGCGCGACATCAAGGCATTCTGGCCACCAAACGATGGATTGCGTGCCTCTAGTCGATCAATCATTTGCATTGATTTTTCGTACCATCGCACGCCATCAAGATGCATAAGACGATTGATGTCCCGTCTAATCAGGGTGCTATCCATATCGGGCAGCGCGCCGCCGTCCCATGCGCCCCATAAGCGGATCGTGTCTTCATCCGGGGGCCGCGCTGTGCAGATCGGTTCGATCTGGATGTTTGGCGGCTCAAAGCGAAAGTCGAGCCTAGCCCCATCCTGCGCAGCCAACGGATTGACGGCTGCCAAACTCAACGCCAGACCGCAGGGAACAGATAGAGTTAGTCTTTTAACATAATGACAGATCATGGCTGCGGCTCCCGAATTTTTAGCTTTATTTAAAATACGTGTTGGGGACGGCTGATGCTGAGAAACTACCGCCTTCTTCGCTTAGAACGATTGTGACACCCCCTTTGCGTTTCAAATCGACCGCATCGACGTTTGCGAGTTCCTCTTCGCCACTGCGCAGGTCGAAATCGAGCGTCAAAGGTGCCTTAAGCGCGACGGATTTCGTATGCGCTGCATCAACGCTTTCGATCGCAACGGCGTTGGCCAGCGGCACATACAAGTCGATGCCCGAGACTTCGGTGAGGTTGTAAACACTGACATCTGCTTTTGCGGGGCTCAAGGCGAGCATGTCCTCGATGACGTCTGGATCGGTGCCGTTTAGGCTGACGATCGTATAGTGTTTGGACGGCGCGACAGGGATTTCGATGCTCTGCCCAGACAGCATAACGGCCACTGTGCCCGGCATCACGTTGACATAGTCGGACAGGCCGGCGTGAAAATCCCGTACCGTTTTGCCGTCGATTGTTGCAAAGGCTTCGGCGGGCGCAAGCACGCGAATAAAGCTAGAATTAGGATCGTAGACATCCTCATAAAGCGCATCGTCGGCTGATCGTGCGGTACCGGGCACACTTGCGATAAGGGCGGCCGCGGCGGGCAGGGCTATTGCCATGAATACAGATCTAAAGCTCATCATGATTTTTCCTCTTGATGTGGCAACGGGTGACAGACGTAGAGTCGCGCGTCGGCGCCAAAGGGCGCGGACAGATCAATGCGCACCTGCTGCGCGCCATCGGGCCAAAGTCCGGTCATCGGCATATAAAACCGACCGGTCCGGCGCAGGCGTTCCCCGCGGCGCAGTGCCTTAAGGCGTTCGCCGCCGTTGGCAGAGACGAAGGTGTAATCCACTTCGAGGGCCGTACTGCCACCCGTATCAAGGAAGAGTGTGTCCGATGCGTCCAGCCCGCTGACATCTGCGGTGACTGACAGGCGGTCCTTTGCAATCGCAACAGGACGCTCTGCCGCGCAGTTGTTTGCGGCTGCCGCAATCAATTCGCGCAAGGGTTGGTCGCCGTATTGCGCCAGATTGTTGTAGATTGGGTTTTCCCAAACCAAGAATGCCGGCGGCGCCTCTTGGAATTCAGCCGATGTCATATAGGACGTAATCGCTCCGTACTGGTTGCCCCCGGTAATCGCAAAATTCACGACCTCTAGGCTGGTATGCTGTGCAATCCAGTTCGGGAAATTGTTGATGGGGCTGTCAGAGAATGATGTGCCCACGAGCACGATTGGAATAGTATCGGCGGTCTGCCCGAAAATATCGGGGTCGGCGTCAGCACTGTCGCCGACCCCGATATCGAGGCCACTGTCATTGCCAACAGGCTGGGTGTTCCACGTCATCGTGATGGGCTCTGGCAAGGTATCGGTGCAACGTGTCTGCAAAACGCGCCGCATGCCGGAAAATGCCGTCTCTTCGGCCACCGGTTCGGTTGTGAACTGGGTGACAGGAAGCGTTTCGTAAAACGGATGCGCCTTGATCACATCAGCAATCGCAGCGGCACCGAGGTTGGCACCATAGGCGGACCAGTGAAAATCAGAGTTGAAAAACGGCAATTTGCCCGGCTCTGCTTTTAGCAGCGCTTGCCGGATATCGACGGTCAGAACGCCCGCAGCGGTAAGGCGGTCCAACACATCGTCATGAACGGCGCTCGCGACATTCAGGTCGAACCCATACAGACGCGCCTGCTCAGACAGGTCGCCGGGCATCGAGACGCTTTTTGTTGGGATCGGCGCAAAGACAAGCGTTGTTCCGCGACTTTCCAGCGCGCGAGACAACTCAGCTAAGTGATCAACAATTGCTGCAGAAAACGGATGATTCATCCTGATATCGGTATTGATGCGATAGAAAACGCCGTGCTTTCCTTCAATCGCAGGAAGCTCTCGGTTGTCTTCAAGGCCAGAACAGCCAAACGCGCTTTGTGCATGAAGGCTGGTCGCTGTGAAAACGCTACACATTGCTATCGTGGCGCAAGTCAGTCTCATCTGGTGTCTCACGGTGTGATCTCCCCTAGTGTGTTGACTTGAAGTGCAAAGCTTTGATCGGGTCGCAGCGCCGCGACCCGCGCTTCGACGAGTGGCAGCAAATTTTGCGAGATGAGCCGTGTGCGAAGGCTGTCCGAGTCTTCGGCGCGCAGAAGATATTGGCGGGCTTTTTGTAGCTCGGCAGGCGTCGGGCTATCTGAATGTAATATTTCTGATGCCAGCTGCAGGGCCACGGCATGTGCAGCTGGCCCATCGGTTTCAACTAGGATCCGGTCCAGCTCTGCGCGCATATCTGTGAATGGGGTGTTTCGAGCGTGGTAGCGAAGTACCGCCTCTAACGCTGGCGCACTGCCTGCGTTCGCATATGTGACAAGAATATTCCGTAAGTTAGCCAGCCGTCCGGGCGTGGTCGTCGCCGGGTCAAGCGCGTCTAATGCTTTGATGAAGCCATAAATCGCGCCGCCACGGCCGGTCGCGGCCGCGATCCCGTAATAGTGCGCTGCATGTGCCGCCAGCCCTGGTTTGGCCACGAAATCCAGCCGTTTGGCGTACTGAAACGCGGCGTTGCCATCCATCAGGTCAGCAAGATCGCGCAGGGTGGAATCCCGCAAGGCGACGTTGGCGGATAATGCCTTGCGTGCTTGCACAAGCCTCGGCGGCAATTGGTCAGACCGCGTGATGCCCGTTACCATAACAACCGAAACCTGCGGCGCATCCTGATCAACAGCCGTGAAGCCAGTAAGCAGAGCGCCCGGTTCGCAAAGTGCGGGGGCGGCAGACAGGAAAACCAAGCCGAAGGCCACGGCACCCAATCCACTACAGTGACGACCGTTCATACCCGATCCTCCGCCCCGGTTGTCAGCATGGCCGGATCGGTCAGGTACCGCACTGGGATTTCCCAGATCACCTGCGCCGCGCCATCTAATGGGTCGCGCTTGGTCATGTAACTTTGCATCGGCGCAAATGGGCCTTTGCCCTCTTCGGCGTAGTTGATGACGTCCCGATGCAACGCCAGTTTCAAGGCTTCGGCAAAGCTCCAGTTTGGATTTGCGCTGTATGACGTGCCAACAAGATCAACCTTTTCAGAGCCTTCCGCGCTGTTGCCAAAAATATCCACGACGCCGCCATCCGTCGCCTGAACTATGGCGCGGTATGGCGTCACCTGCTCTGGCGCGAGGCCAATGCGCGGCGCAAGAGCGTCGGATGTGACGTAAGTCACTAAGTCGCCCGCAAATTTCGTCGTCGCGTCTGTCTGGGTCGAAAATTGTTCGGTCCCGCCTGTCAGCGTTTCGCTGCTGGCAATCAGTTGGGCCACGGCAGATGCCCCTTCTGGGGTCCAGTGTGTGTCTGTTATCAAAAACGGCTGGGACAGCGGCAAAAGTGCAGGGCGTGTGTCGATCGCCTGAATACCAAGTTCATTCAGATCCTGCAGAAATGCGCTGTAGAAAAGTTCGAGGCGGCGGGATTCGTCCGCGTCGGGGCTTTGCGCCCGCAACAGATCGACCTTGGCGGGCAGGGGGGCTACCAGCAACTCAACGCCCTGTGCCTGCAGATCATTGGCGACCGCTGCAATTTCAAGCAACGCCTTCTTATACGTCAATGGATCGGGGGCGCGGAACTCTTCTGACGTGAAAAGCGTGCCGCCCCGCCCGACAACAACGCCGGGTCGGCCTTCGTCCAACAGCACATAGCGGGCGGCACCGATCAGCCCGACAGCTGGCACCTTATGTGGAAGGCTATCGCGATAAAGGGTGTCGATGTCATGTGTGATCTTGCCGTCGAACACGCCTTCAAGGACCGGCATCGGTGTGTCGGGCATATTGAAAAGTGTAAGGTTGGCCGCAATGGCATAGCCAAAGAAGGCGGCGGGGACTGTGGCTTTCAGGGCAAGCGAAAGTGTCATGTCTAACCTCAGAATTGGAAATAGAGGAAGGGTGAGAAGTTCTGCTCGGCAAGCTTCAGGACCGTCAGCATTCCGACGGCAAGAACGAAAGAGGACAGCGCCAATTGCGACGTCGTGCTGATCGCCGCGGGCCCGCTGCCGCGTTGCATCAGGCTTGCCTGAGGCGCATCTGCAAGAAAGCCCGCGATATGCGGTTCTGCCCAGGCGACAATGATGGCGATTACCATCAGAGCAACGCTTTCGCGGGTGACATCCAGCCACAGCGCCTGATCGCCGGCCCATCCATTTGCGCCAAGCATCGCGGCATAAATTTCAAAACCCTGCCCTACGTCGATGGCGCGGAACATCACCCAGCCAATCAGAACACACAGCAGCGTCCAAGGGAGCGACCAGGTCAATCCAGAGGCGCGGCGATCGTATCCCGTCGCACGTTCAAGCGCGAGAAATCCGCCATGCCAAAGGCCCCATAAAACAAAGGTCCAGTTGGCACCGTGCCACAAACCGCCAAGCACCATCACAAGCATGAGGTTCAGGTAGGTGCGGGCGCTTCCCTTGCGGTTGCCGCCGAGCGAAATGTAAAGGTAATCGCGCAGCCAGTTTGATAGGGAAATATGCCAGCGGCGCCAGAATTCGGTGATTGATCTGGATATATAAGGGTAGCGAAAGTTTTCGGCGAAAGTGAAGCCCATCATCTTGCCAAGGCCAATTGCCATATCGGAATAGCCGGAAAAGTCGAAGTAAAGCTGAAGCATGTAGGCCATCGCGCCAAGCCAAGCGAGCGTCACCCCCACATCCGCGGAATTGTCGAAGGCCAAGTTTGCCAGTGGCGCGACGGCGTCGGCTAGCAAAACCTTTTTCGCAAGTCCGATCAGAAACCGCGCCATCCCGTCAGAGAACATTTCTAGTGAATGCGAACGCTCTTTGAATTGGTCCTCTAGATCCTTGTAGCGCAGGATTGGTCCTGCAATCAGTTGCGGGAATAGGGCGATAAATGCTGCAAAATCTATAAAGCGCGCATCGGCACGCGCATCGCCCCGCCAGACATCAATCAAAAAGCTTAACGCCTGAAACACGTAAAATGAGATGCCGATTGGCAGCAGAAGTCGCCAATGAACCCCAAGACCCGCAGCGTCCGTCCCGACCAGCGCTGCAAAGCTGTCGATGAAGAAGTTGAGGTATTTGAAAACGCCAAGCACACCAAGGCATCCAGCGACCCCTAAGGCCAACCATGCTTTGCCGCGCGCGGTGCCGCGGTTTGCTGCGATGCGTTGACCGACAAGGTAAGCAAACCCTGTCGTCAGGAACAGCAAGCCCAAGAAGTCGACCCGCCACCATGCGTAGAAAATATAAGACCCGACGAGGATGGTATAGGATTTCGCCTTCCAAGGCGTCAGGTAATAGGCCGCCAGAAACACAGGCAGAAACAGAAACAGAAAGGACTCTGACGAGAAAACCATGGTCTCAGCTCTCCTCTGCTTGGGTGCAGGTGATGGGTGGCACGAGGTTCGGATCGGTTCCGCCGGCTTGCAAAACGAGCGGGGCGGAGCCTGTAAGGTTGGCAGTGAGGGTCGCGATGCTGCCTGATAGATCGCCTTTCAGGAAACGCGGAAACTGCTGGGAAAAGTCATTGGCGTCCAAATGGATTTCGGCAGGGGCTGCAGTTGAAATGCCCACGCGGTTTCCGGCGATGCGGTTTCGCGCAAGTGTCAGAACTGTCCCGTCGGGCTGTTCTGCTACGAATAGGCCGGCGTTGCGCGATCCCAGGACGCTGCTGTCCGTCAATTGGGTTGCGCGTGTGCGCCGCAGGGAAACGCCTTTTTGACCGGGGAACAGGACTGACACGTGACTAATTGCGACGCAATCGGACCGATCTACGGACAGACCGATCTTAGCCGCATTCCAAATCGTTACGTCATTTAGGCGGGTCGCATGGCTAGAGATATTAACGCGGATGCCGTTTAATCCGGCTTCATAGATTTCAATGTCGTTGACGTGCGTTCCGACAGAACCGTGCGTAATACGCAAAGCATCGCCGCCGGAATTGATAAACAGATTTTGCGAAACCTGTGCAGTTTGTGTCTGGCGTAGTTCAAGGGCATTGCCACTGCTATGGTCAAAAATTGAACCGACAATCTTAGGCGACTGCAGCCCGTCGAATTGGGTCGACATAACATCGCGCAGCAACGTGTCTTGGATCGATGACACGTCTTCGGGGCGATACAGCCCCGCTTCGATTGCAGCAAATCCGGAAAAGGCTGGCGCGCTGCCAAACCCTAACGATTGGATGACGGCGCCCCGAACGTCGAAGCTCCCGGTGCCGAGCGTGGTGAAAAAGGGACGAAATTCAGGGATGTTCGCGTTTTCCGTCCCCGTCCCAATAATGCTGCCGCCGATGACTTCCATGCGGCCGAAATTAATCAAAAAAGCTCCGCTGGCGCGGTCGAGCATGAGCGTATCTGCGATCGTCAAACGGGCACCGGCTTGAATGACCAATGGAATGGTCAAACCATCCGCGCCATAGAACCCCATATCGGTGGCCGTCTTGATGACAGTCGGTAAGTCTGCATCACCTTTTTGGATTGAGAGAGCCTTGAGGCGCCCTTGCGGTTGCGCGCGCAGGACCGACAGCTGGTCGTTTGTCCCGGTGGCGCGGGCCATTTCGATCAGAATAAATCGAAGGTCGATTAAGTCGAATTCTGCCGAAGGGGCTGATGCCTGCGGGGGGGGTGCTGTCAGCGCGTGCCCCGCACGCGCCAGCATTTGTTCCGGCGAGACAATGCCAGCAACTTGTATTGCGTGATCTTCATAGTCGGCCTGCGCTTGGGACAGGATCTGCTCAACGGGTTCGGCCAAGATCCCGCTTGGGGCCAAGCAAGCCGAAGCCAGTAACAGACTAGCCCTAAATGCCGATGAAGACCGCAAATCACGAGACATGTGTCGGTACCTGGGCAAAGGACTTGGCTGGGCCCGCCATGATTGACGAATTCATCGTCATCAGCAGAACCTCAGCGGTTTTGTCGCTGAAGTTTGTCACTCTGCTAAGCACCTGAGTGTCCAATGTGGCGTGTTCGCCGGGCGACAGTTTGCGCCGCTGCAATCCATCGAACATGTCGACGTTGCCTTCCACCATGATCAGGCGGCGGCCCGGAAGCGGGTCGATTTCCAGCGTGTTTCCGGCGTACAGGCGAAGAATGGACATGTCGAAGGCACCGGACCGCATCAAATTGCTCGACTGACCCCACGCATGTTCGCGGCGCCGGTGGCGGCTTGCCTCGACGCGTTCCTCTTTGCGCAAGGTTTCGACAATTTTTTTGACATCTTGGCACCGGCCGCGCTGCGTCACCAGAAGGGCGTCAGGTGTGTCGATGACGATGACGCCAGGAACACCGACGAGCGCGACAAGGCGATCTTGCGAGTGGACAAGTGCGCCTTCGGTATCTGTCGCGATGACATCCCCATGAAAGACGTTTCCTTGGGCGTCAGGTCTGCCGATACCGTGGATCGAGGTCCATGATCCGACGTCATTCCAGACCAAATATGCGGGACATAGGACGACGCGTTCAGAGTTCTCGAAGACGATGCGCTCGGTGGGCTCGCTGCGGGCACGGCGCAATGCGTCCGTGTTCAAATGCAGCTCTCCGGTGCGCTTTTCCCCTTTTTCGCAGGATGTCACGACGGCGTCATAGGTCTTGCGATCACATCGGCGCATTTCACTGATAATCGTTTCGGCAGCGAACAGCGAAATGCCTGATGCCCAAAAGGCATCGCCCGTTGCGACCAACGCAGTCGCCTGTTTGAGGGGTGGTTTTTCGACAAAGTGTGCAACCCGCCGAAGGCCCGGATGGGTCGCAAAAGCGCCGCCATCGACGATATATCCATAACCCGTTTCGGGGTAGGTGGGGGTAATGCCGAAAAGAACGATGCGGCCGTCGTGGGCTGCCTGCACCGGCCCAGAAATCACGCCGTCCATATCACCAGAAATGACGTGGTCGGACGGCAGGACAAGCATCAACGATTTTGAATCAGTTTGTGCGATTTTTAACGCTGCAGCCAAAACGGCTGGGCCTGTGTTGCGGGCCACGGGTTCTGCGATGATCGTTGCAGAACACTGCAATTCTGCAAGCTGGCGGCGCACGGTTGTCAGATGGGTGACGGATGTGACGACGATCGGCGCGTCGTATATTCCAGAGCGGTGCCGTTGAACTGTTGTTTGAAAGAAGCTGAGCGAACCGGGTCCGTCAACGGGGTGAAATTGCTTTGGGCTTTGGCTGCGGGACATGGGCCAGAGGCGCGTTCCGCTGCCTCCGCAAAGAATGACTGGGACGATCTTAGACATCTCGATCTCCAAATATCGGCGCCATCAAGACGCGGGAGGTTTAGGTGAAGGATCACTTGAAAATTCAGGCGGTCTTAAATGTGGTTCCGTGCTTAATGCGTGTCGGTGTTTGCTAAAGTTGAAATTGGTCCGGCAGCAGCTGACGCTGAAACCGCAGGCGCGCGGGGGTTCCTGGTGCGACTGAAATGTCTTCAGGAAGGACGACTGTTACCGGCTGCATGTCAGAGTTGGCATTTTCGACCGGTAACAATTCAAGTGTGACGGGGACCACGCGCCCATCCGTCAGGACCAGTTCCGCGTGATCGCCATTAAGAAGACGCGCGGTGCCCTCGAATGTAATTTCCGTAGTGGCGGTGACGCGGGTGTCATCGGTCGTCAGCTGAACAAGCGCTGCGCCCGGCAGGACGGTGGCGCCGATGACAAAAGCGTCGCTTGGCGTGACATCGCAGTCGCAAGGCATTCGGACGCTTAATAGATCGCCGGAATTAGCTAGGATCGAGTAGACGACGTCGCCTTCGGCAGCTTGAGCGTCCACATATGAAATTTGGCCGGCCGCTGTCGCGCGCAAAAGCTGCCCTTTTTGGACGACCTGAACCGGACGCGGCTCGTACGCGTAAATGACGCGTTCGCTGATTACTCCGGCGGCCAGAAATACCAGACCAGCGGTCAGGGCCAGAACAACTGCCTTGCGCCCAATGCGGCCGAGCCGTTGGATAGCGCCGGGCTGCCCCTCTGTACTGGCGGCCTTCATCTTTATCGGGCCGGTGTAGGATAGCATCCCAGCGATCGACACGACGTCACCAGCGATAAAGCTGTTCAGAAGATAGCGCATGGCAGGAAGGTGCTGCCCGGTCGGGTTCGCAAAAACGAAAATGACCTCGGCGTCCTCGGAACGGTCGGCCACGCCGACGACAACATCCACCGGAAAGCTGACTGTGAACCCTTCAAGGTCAAACCGTAGGGTTGCTATGACTTGGTGACCATCAAGGTTTGGATTCACAAGGCCGGTCGCAACAGCGCGGGTCACTGACAGGCTTTCGCCCTTTAATTTGCGCCCTTCTAGGATGATCGCGAACGGAAGACGGACTTGAGGATGTTCGCCTTCGTATGCAAAATTTGGCGGCAGCTCTGGAACGTTGGTCTGAGCGTCGGACATCGTGATGCTCCTTTTGAAAAATGGGGCGTAATTGGGTTTTAAGAAAAAGATCGGATCTTTGACGAATAGGGGCGGATCAGAACATCCCGGCGAACCAGAATAGCCCAAGTGTCAGCCAACCAATTGTGAGGGCGTGCATGTGCAACGAACCGGCGGCACTTACGCGCTGCGCAAAACTAGGGCGGGGGCCGCTGCTGCTGGATTGACGCGTCCAACGCTGGCGGTCGAGCCGGAAACAAACGTAGCTTTTAACCAATGCGCCAAACAATTGACCGAAATAGAGCAGGAAGGGGTAAGTGATTGGAAACCCTGCACGACCGCGAAATAGTGTGATCGCCCAGACGAAGAAGTAGCGCGTCAGCATGACCCATGCGATGTAGGCGGGCAAAACGGACAGGTCGAAGATCAGGGCAGCGGTCAAGGCGAGGATTGGACCAGAGAGAGTCGTCCAGATCGACACGCGCTGATCAAGGATTGACCACCAAGTGAAATAGCCGATGCGCGATGGCGGCAGTTGCAGCGCGCGGCCGTTGGTCCGCATCATATTTCCGAACCAGCGCACCATGAGCACTGAAGCGCTGTCGAAAAACCCTGGCTTGGGCTGCGTTTCGGCGGACAATGACTGCACGTCGGGCAGGTAAATCATCTGGTAGCCCTCACGCATCAACCAAAACCATGTCGATTTGTCGTCGCCTGTTAGAAAGTTGACCCTGCCAAGGCGCCAGTGCTCGATGAAATCGGATTGGACCATAGATATAAAGTCGGGGTCCGTCGCCAGGCTGGCCCGAAAGACGGACATGCGCCCTGTCAGAGTGAGAACTCTTTTGGACAGCCCCATAGAGCACATCATGACCTGCCGTTGGTCAAAGCGAAGGCTGAACCAGTCACGAAACAAGCCTGGCTTGGGGATGTCTACAGCTTCATCAGTCGTCAAAGCGCCAACCTTGGGATCGGTAAAGACTGGCGCGGCCCGTGCCACCAAATCCTGAGGTACGCAGCTGTCACCATCGACGAAGATGACAATATCATGCGCCGTCGGGGCCTGCCGCGCTATCAACTGAAGGCTTCGGGCAAGGGCGTCCCGTTTCCCGGTGCCGGGAATGCGGTCTAGGATCAGTTCGACATCCGCGTCTGGATTGCAAATGCGGCTGGCTGCGAAAAGCTGGCGAATGAGCCTTTCGTCTGACCCATCAACAACAGAGGCCACGATCGTTGCGCCGTCCCGTGCGATTTCAGCGGCCTCAAATACCGATCGGTAGACCGGCATCGTGACCTCGGGTTCGATCTTGTATGACGTCACAAGAAAGAACGCGCGCGACGGTGTGCCTGCTTTGGCGAACCGCTGTTCCGCACGGGCGCGCCGCCGCGGGTGGGCGACGCGCCGAAACCAGATGGCGCGCGTGTAGTTGATCGCCGCCCAGCTATAGCGCCACAGGCCAAGAGCACCGACCACCATTGCCGCCTCTTTGGCCTGACCAAGCATGTTTGACGATGCCATGGATGCCAAAATGATGATCGTCGAAAGGTAGGCGAGATGTCCCAGCACGTGACCGGCCCCTTACCAGCAGATGCCGGCGTAGCTGCCGCCGGACACCTTTGTCCGGTCCAGCCGGGCAAGGTCGATGATCGGGGTGGTCAGCGCAGCTTCGTTCAGTTCGGGCAGGGTTTCCTTGTAGATGTTTCCGACAATGATCGCATCGGAACTTGCGATCAGCGTGTCGAGGTCACCAACCAGACGGCTCTGCAAATCGGGAACAGCATCGTTGCCGCGGCCAGCGGTAGAGTTCGCTTCCGAATAAGCCTCGAACACGAATGGATCGTAAATCTCTACACCGATACCGGAGCTGATAAGCCGACCGGCCAACTCGGCGAGTGGGCTTTCCCGCATGTCGTCGGTGCCGGGCTTAAAGCTGACACCGATCATGCCGACCTTGCGCGCCTGAGAGTGTTCGACCATCGTCTCTGCACGCGTGATCTGCGCTGAATTTGCCTCTAGCACTGCGTTTAGAACCTGTGCCTCGACGCCATTTTCCTTGGCAAGGTGACGCAGGGCGCGGACATCTTTGGGCAGGCAGGAACCGCCAAACGCAAATCCGGGGCGCATAAAGTAAGGCGATATGTTAACCTTTAGGTCAGAACACAGGATTTCCATCACTGTTTGACCATCAAGTCCGCAGGACTTTGCAATGTTGCCGATTTCGTTGGCAAAGGTCACCTTGACCGCGCGCCATGTGTTTGACGTGTACTTTACCATCTCGGCGGTCCGCAAATCCACCGAATGGATTTTGCAATCCAACGATACATTCAGTTCTGTCAGAATGGATTCGGTGGGGCGGTCCATCGATCCGAAAACAATCAGACCGGGATCATAGTAGTCTTCGATGGCCGTCGATTCCCGCAGGAACTCGGGGTAGTAACCAACGCCGAAGCCTTGGCCCGCGACCTTGCCTGACGCCGCCTCGAGCGTCGGAATGCAGGTGCCTTCGCAAGAACCCGGTACAATTGTCGATCGGATGATCACCGAATGGAAAGCGTCTTTTTTGGCCAGCGCCGCGCCGATGGCTTCGCACACGGACGTTACATAGACGAGCCCGACTGAGCCGTCTTCGGCAGAGGGGGTGCCAACGCAGACGAACGACGCCTCGGTGTTGTTGATGGCCCATTCAACGTCTGATGTTGCACAAAGTTTGCCTGCCTCGACGACCTTTTTGACAAGAGGGCCAAGCCCCTTTTCGACGATCGGAGACTTCGCGGCGTTAATCGCGTCAATCTTGCCCTGATCCACATCGACGGCGATTACGTCATGCCCGTCTTGTGCAAGACAAGCGGCCGCAACGACCCCGACGTAGCCAATACCAAATATGCTAATGCGCGCCATGATAATCCCTCTCGTTTCAATATTTGAACTTCTGAGGTCAGCGTGCCGCGCTGCAGAAAAAACAGGTAGTCGGAAACATCCTTACACGTGTAAGGTAAATTACTATTGGCCGTATTTTGTTTTTTATTACAGGCGTTTAAAAATTAAAAAGCGGCGCTGAAGCTATTCGCTGCAGCGCCAAAATTTTATAACAATGCAGATGGATTTAGGCGAGCCAGCCTTGTGAAAGTGCATGATCGAGCAGTTCTGCACGGTTGCTTAGACCCAGCTTGTTCAGCGCCCTGCCTTTGTAGGTTTCGACTGTCTTTGCGCTGATTTGCAATTCCTGCGCAATCTGCTTTGCGGGCTGCCCTTTGGCGGTCAAAATAATAACCGCGCGCTCCCGCTTGCTTAGCAAATCGTTGCTACCCAAGCTATCTTGCGCGACGACCTCATGAAGCAGGTTTCCATACCCAGGATCGAAATACATGCCGCCTGATTGGACAGCCATCAATCCAATTTCCAACTGCTGGAGGTCCGACTGCTTGCCGACACAGCCAACAAATTGTGCGCCGATAACGCCGCGCAATACGGCATCGTCCATCCTGGCCGTATATCCAAAAAGCATTGTCCGGGCCGAGATGATTCGTACGCTTCGCCTGAAGTCCTGCAAGTCGTGCTGAGGGCTAAGAGTTAGCTCTGCGGGGTCCAAGATAAGTATTTTTGGTTGGTACCTCGCCAAAGTCTCTAAGATTGGCGAATCGCCGTGCGCGCACGAAATGCAGCGCAGTTTGAAAAGCTCTGATAGATGACGGGCGAGCACGGCACACATACCAGAGCTGTTATCCAGTATCAGAATGTCAACGCGGTCGCGTTTTGCTTCATCGTTGGTTTCGCTAGTATTTTTAATCGACCCTGCGATTCCAATGCGCGTGCTGCCCGCTGTAAAAGCAGATTTCTCGCCGGTATTCCTCATGTGAGTTCTCCCGAAGCTGCGCAATTTCTATCCGCCTAAATAGGCGCTAGAGCATTCGCAGATATGAATTAATACTTAGAAGTAGGCGTCTCACGACAGCCAATGATAAAATAAAAATGTTTGGCTACAGAAAAAACAGAGCCGTTATGAATATGGCTTTTAGTATTGAGCGCCCTTGCCATCCGTCAACCTTAACCTTCTGTTAACGAAATTTTTTTGGACCTCTGCTCATGATGACACCTGAAAAGATGTTAAAATAAGCAGATTATTAAAGCGTTTTTGAGCTTTCGCAGTGCGATACTGGCCGCTTCTTAGGCCTTGTGACCTGCTCCTCTGAAAAGCCTGCGACTTGGTGCTCATCTTCAGGCAGACGTGTTTCGCGGCCGCTGTCGACACGTCGCTATCTGTCATCCGCGTGGTCCGTAAGGTGGACCAGATCGCCAAGATAAGGGACTATCCCTGCATGGTGGTCAGCGACAACGGCACAGAGCTGACAAGCAATGCGATCCTAAAGTGGCAGGAGGACCGGAAGGTTGAGTGTCACAACATCGTCCTATGCAAACCTAAGCAGACCGGCTTCGTTGAAAGCGTTAACAGTCGTATGTGTTATGAACGCCTCAACGAGCACCTCTGCGATAACTTGCGCCATGCCCGCAAACTAGTGGCGGCATGGTGCGATGACTGCAACCACCACCGCCTGCTTTCCAGCCTGGCTGGTCTGACGCCGCGGGAAGATGCTTAACGATCAAAAGTGGATCAGAGCTAACTCATAAACGAGGACTCTTAGGGAGCAGGCTAGTGGGATAAGGACCAAGGTTCAGTTTTAGGGATCAACAGCCCTTGGACAAAACTGCTCAAATTTCCACTTCGTGCGAATGATGCCCGAAGCTGTCTTATTGGAGTTAACTGTGGCGATGGAACAAGTTCTTCGTTCTATGCGCCAAACAACTTAGGCGACATGGAAACTCCTTATTTAAGCCGTTTTGTTGCGGTCATCTCCCGAGGACGACCAACGGAGAGACACAGGCTATGGACTATACTGCCATCTTTATTCTGGCCTGCATCTTCATTCCATTGGAGCGTTTGTTGCCGTTGCACCCAGAACAACGGACCCTGCGACGCGACTGGATGAACGATGTAGTCTACGTGCTGGTTAATGGCATTGTTGTTCGCGCAGGGTTCACCGTCGTGGCGGGGGCCCTCATGCTGGGGGTAGTTCAGCTTGTTGGGCCGAATCCGATCCAATGGACAGGGGCCATGCCTCTTTGGGCGCAGGTGCTGATGGCCATCGTGGTGGCCGATATCGGTTATTATGCCGCCCACCGTATCTGCCATTCCGTGCCCGCCCTGTGGAAGTTCCACGCTGTCCACCACAGCATTGAGGAGATGGACTGGCTGGCCACGCACCGGGTGCACCCGGTCGACCAGATCTTTTCCAGCACGCTGTCTCTCTTGCCGGTCTGGTGCATGGGATTCACACTGGAGGCGCTGGTGATTCACCAAGCGATCTATCAGGCCCATGCCCTGTTGTTGCATTCGAACGTCCGCATCAAGTTCGGTCCGCTGAAATGGCTGGTCGCTTCGCCGGAATATCACCACTGGCATCATGCGAATGAACGCGATGCCTATGATCGCAACTTTGCCGCACAGCTGTCGATCATCGATGTGATTGCTCGAACGATGTTTATGCCGGTCCGGCGCGCGCCGAAATCTTATGGCGTGAACGAGGACATCCCGCGGTCCTACCCCATGCAGCTCATTCACCCTTTCCGCAGCCTTGTCTCTTCATGGGCGCTAAAAGCCCCACCAACACGATTGGAAACCCCCATGCCGACCGCCGCGAAAACCCGCACGACCGAAGATAAATTGGGCAAGCTGGCCATGCTGATCATCTTTGGCTATTTTGGCTACAAACAGATTACGGCGCTCATCTCTCTGGTTGCGAACCGAGACCTAATCCCGCTTTGGGGGCTAGCCTTCTTCTCGGTGATTGCCGGCGCGACCTTTTTGGGCCTTATCTTATATTACACAATTACCCGCCTGCCGCCCCGCGACAGCACCGCTGGGATCATGCCGCGCGTCGTAGCCGTTGTGGGCACGTTCATCATGTCGCTGCTGATCGTGTTTCCGCCGCAGGCGATTTCCGCCGAAATGCGTATCATTTCTACGCTTATAATATCCGTTGGCACAGTCATGTCGATATTATGCCTGCGACAGCTTGGGCGGTCATTCTCGATCATGGCCACCTCGCGCGCGCTCAAGACCCAAGGGGCCTACAGCATCGTCAGGCACCCGCTTTATGCTGCCGAAGTGCTGATGATCGTGGGGGTCATCGTAGGGCACGGTACGGTGGGCGCTTTAGGTCTGGGCGCTATCTGGCTGGTCCTGCAGGTCCGCCGCGCGCAGCATGAGGAGTCGGTCTTGCGCCATACCTTCCCGGAGTATGAGGATTACGCCGCCCGCGTTCCCATGCTGATCCCCGGTCTGCGGCTTTGGTGGCTGGAAGCACCCGTAAAGCCCGCGCCCGAAGCCGTTTGACCTCGAAGATATGTCTAGAGGGGGGGGCTTTGGTTCCCCCTCCGCCCGGCACGCAGGACGCGGCGGCCGTGATCCGCGGCAGAGGCTCACTGCCCTCTGGCCCCGCGCGATCAATGATCTCTGATCAATTCAACGGCGCTTACATCCTGCAATAACGCCCGAAACCAGCGATGCACCGGGTGATTGCCTAGCTTGGTGTGCCAAACCATATGGATGCTTTGCATCTTATCGGGCGGCTTTAGGGGGCAATCGATCACACTCAATCCGCCATATTCATAGCAGACCTTTGCCACGCTGGCAGGACAGGTCAGCACAAAATCTGTGGTCCCCAAAATCATGGGAGCCATCCCGTATGCTGGCATGGTATAGGCAATATGCCGGGTGCGCGCATGGCGCGCCAAGGCATCATCGACCCAGTTGCGTCTGTCCCCCTGCGGACTAACAAGCAGGTGATTCACCGCACTGAACTGATCGAGTGATAAGGTGCCCGTGGCCAAAGGATGGTCCTGCCGCATCACGCAAACCCAATCCTCTTGGAAAAGCATCTGCGATGAAAAACGCTCTGGCGGATTTGGCCAGTTTAGCAGTGCCATGTCAGCACGTTGCGTATCCAGGTATTCGCCCCAGTGCTGGCTGGGCGTGATCGTTTGCAACACGATACCGGGGGCCTGATCTTGTAAGGCGACAATCAGTTTCGGGAAAAGCGTCATCGCGGCGTAGTCGGGTGTGGCAACCGTAATACGGTGGGCAGAGGTGCGGGGATCGAAATGCGCACCATTCAGTGCCGTCTGGATATCGTGCAATGCCGCACTGATCGGGCCACTTAGCTCTATCGCCCAGGCTGTCGGCTTCATCCCGTCCGGGGTGCGAATGAACAGCTCATCCCCCAAGCGCGCCCGAAGCCGCGTTAACGCATTCGAAAAGGCCGGTTGCGATAGGCCGATTGCAGCGGCGGCTCGGGTGACGTGCCGTTCGCGCATCAGGGCATCAAAGACGACGAGCAGGTTAAGGTCGAGTGTGCGTAAATTCATAAAGTGAATATGGCGCATTCAGTTATTCAATTTCAACATATTGCGGAACGCACCATATCTTAAGTCAATCAAAACGAGGCGCGTCCTGCGGCGACATTGGTTTTCGGTCGCCCCCGCGCCCACCTAAAAGGAAAGATGAAATTATGGACCATATCAAAAGCGGAATGATTGCAGGATTTGCAGCCACGTTCGTGCTCTCTGTCATGATGATCATGAAGACAGCTGTCGGCATCATGCCTGAGCTGGACGTCATCCACATGATTGCCGGGATGCTGGGCGCTTCGGTTTTTGTCGGATGGGTTGCCCATTTTGTGCTGGGGACAGTTGTTTGGGGCGGCGGATTTGCCGTGTTGAATGATGCCATTCCCGGTCAAGGTCAGATTGCGAAGGGAATTGCATTCGGCGTCGCCGCTTGGTTGCTGATGATGATCGCCGTTATGCCAATGGCTGGGGCCGGTTTTTTTGGCCTGAATATGGGTATCGCGGCCCCTGTCATGACCCTGATGCTGCACATTGTATTCGGTGCGGTGCTTGGGTGGGTCTATATGAAACAGACGCAAAAGTCGGCACTGGCCTGATCATGTGCACTGCCTTTGGTCTACGACGAAGGGCCACGCCATGAGGCTAAGGTCATCATTCACTTAGGCTGTCTGCCGCCGCACTCTGCGCATGTTACCCTTCCTGACAACAGGTGGCGCGGACGGCGGCGGCAGCGTAACAACAGGGCGACCAACGCCGGTACTTGCATGTGCCGGCGTGGTCACCTTTGAGTGCCGTCGGTGAAAGTAGCCCGGCTAGGCTGAAGAATTGTCAGATCGGGTTCGACATCATGTAGGCCAGCAGGCCCATGGCGTCGCGCAACTGGCTGCGTGTGATTTGGCCGCCAAGGCAAACACGCATGGATTCTGTCGGCTCGTCCGTGACAGTGAACGCGTCCGAAGGCATGATCCCGATCCCCGTACCCGCCATTCGCCCGATAATGTCGGCGCGGCTCACGCCCAAGACGCCATCATCGAATTTCGCCTTGGCATTCTGGGATGCTAACTGGATGACCGCTGCGCGAAGATGTTTCTATCGCTGCAATCAAATCATGAGAGGCAAGCGCCTCTCTGCCGGTGACCAAAGGCTTGCGCTCATGCCGGACCGCATCGACGAAATCTTCGATCATGGCCTGATGCCATTCGTGCTTGCCCCCCAGCAAAGGGTTTACTTTTTGCGGGGCTTTATCCTTTGCCTCAACCGCGACGCGCCCGTCGCGCCAGCTGATTTTAAGGGCATTTTTGTCCAGCTTTAGGCTCGCATGTTCAAAGTGTAGCCGGATGACTTCTGTACGGTGCGGGAACATCGCCGTGCTTGCGACAAAGGACCCGGACGCGCCGCATTTAAATTGCAATCCGGCAATTGCGAAATCCTCTGCTTCCATCCGGTGCAGAGGCGTCGTGGCCGTCATGGCCTGAACCCGGCTGACGGGGCCGGTCAAGCTAAGGGCAAGGTTGATCGAATGAATGGCATTTGTAATCATGACACCCCCGCCGTCCCGCGCATAGGTGCCGCGGCCAAGTTCGTCGTAGTATGATTGGTCGCGCCATAGCGGCACAGCGATTTCCACCAATCCCAACCGCCCAAGCGCACCGCTGGCGACATGGCGGGCCGCTGCAATCGCAGGGGGCCGCACGCGATGTTGGAACAGGATGCCCAGCTTTACGCCTGCGCGCTCGCAAATTTCGACGACTTCGCGCGCTTCCTGAGGGTTTCTTCCTAACGGCTTCTCTAGCAGGATATGCGTGCCGGCTTGCGCCAATGTGGTGATGACCTCTTTGCGCACGCTTGGCGGCGTGGCCACGATGGCAATTGGAATATCGGGGTTGGCCGCAACCGCCATCAAATCAGACGAGAAGTCGGGTATAGGCCCATGATAGAAGTCCGAGAGGTAGCGCGCCTTATCGGGATGGCGCGACACGATGCTGCAAAGCGCGACCACATCCTGCGCATCTGACAACGCCGCGACGTGCGTTTTCGCAATCATGCCAGCACCAATGAGGGCGACACCTGCCCGATCCTGCTGAATGAACTTTGCCAAGGCTATCTCCTCATTCTCGATTGTTAGGCGGTACGAAACCTTGTGTTTGCGGCACCCAAACCGCGACTCTTATTGGGTGCAGGGTAGGGGCCTGATCGCATCTGCTCCACCATTTTTTCTTGGCACCTGTGGGGGCCGCCGCTCGCGTAGATCGTCTCTGGCAGGTTCCCGGGACCAGCTTCAATCCACTCCGTTGATTGCTCGGAACCAGTCGGTTTGCGCCGGGTTTTGCGGCCCAGATTCGCGGCCACCGGTCGCCAATTTCACCGTCTAGTATACTAGGATACAATCTGCTAGCGTCAGCTTCGGGAGATTCGACTATTACTACAACTTAAGCGCCGTCTCGGTGCGTGCTTTCATCATGCGCGCGGGAGCTATGCGCACTGAAATTGTTCGAGGAGGAACACATGAAAACTTTTAACACTGCGAAAACCTTTTTTAAGGGTGCTGGCGTTGCTGGCCTTTTGACAGCGGCGGCTTCGGCGGCCAGTGCGCAGGATATGACGTTACGCGGCGCAAGCATGTTTGACGAGGACCATGCGTTCACGAAAACAATGGTGCGGTTTGCCGAACTTGTAGACGAAAAATATGACGGTGATGTTACGTTCGATTTGCGGTTGAATGGCGAACTCGGTGTTGAAGCCGACTACGTCACGTTCCTGCAACAAGGCGTTGCCGTCGATTATACCATCATGGCACCTTCCAATATGGCAACCTTCGCGCCGTCTATTCCGCTGATGGATATGCCGTTCCTGTTCCGCGATCAGGCCCACTGGGAGGCCGTGCTGTCTAGCGATGTACTGGCCCCGCTCGAGGCAGAGTTGCTGGAAAAAGCCGACATCATGGTCGTCGGTTATACCGGTGGCGGTGTGCGTAACATCATTTCGAACGCACCGATCGCGAACCTAGAAGAGCTTAACGGCTTCAAGATGCGGGTGATGGGCGCGCCTATTCAGGCTCAGATTTTCTCTGCCTTGACAGCGGCCCCGTCGGCGATTGCCTATAACGAGGTGTATAATGCCATTCAGACCGGCGTGATCGCTGGATTTGAAAATGAAGCGGCCAGCATTCAGAACCTGAAGTTCTATGAGGTCGCGCCTTATCTGACGCTGACTCGCCATGCCATCACGGTGCGTCCAATCGTCATGAGCGGTAAAACCTTCCGCAAGCTGCCCGAAGATCTGCAGGCTGCGGTTCTTGCTGCCGGTGAAGAAGCCGGGACATTCGGCCGAGAGCTGGAATCCCGCGAAGATGCGCAAAAACTGCAGGAAATGGCAGACGCCGAACAGTTGACCGTTCTGGAATTCGAAGGTCGTGAGCAGCTGCTCGATATGGTTGTGCCTGTGCAGGACAGCTATGCCGAAAGCCTTGGCGCAGTCGAATTGCTGACAGCCATTCGCGACATGTGATCCCGAAAAAACATGAAGGCTGCGTTACCCGAAGGTATTTCGGGTAACGCAGCCCTTTTTTACTGACCTAAAGAAGCAACGAGCGGGGACTTATTGTGGGACGCATATTAGAAGCATTTTGCCAATGCCTGCGCATCCTGTTGGGCGTATTGACTGCGGCCTTGGCAATTCCCGTCGCGATGCAGGTTATCGCCCGGTATACAGGGATAATTCCTGTGTTTTTGTGGACCGAAGAGCTTGCGACGTTTATCTTCGTTTGGGTCGTGATGATCGGTTCTATGGTTGCCGTTTGGGAAGGCACCCATTTCGACGTTCAGGTTATTCCCACTGCGACAAAGCCACTGTCGATCTTACTACAGAATGGACTTGTTCTGGTGCTTATCGGCGGCTTTGCCGTCGTGTTCGCATGGTATGGTATCGAATACGCGAAGTTCGGCTATTTGCAGAATTCTGTTATGATGCAGGCGAATAAACTGATTACATTCATCTCTGTGCCGATTGCCGGTGCGGTCTGGGCGGTATTCGCCTCTTTCCGTTTGTACGAGGCAGTTACTCTATATCGCAAATCGCAAAAGGTCGCCTCATGATTATTTCTACAGGACTGGCCTGCGCCATTTTGGTCGGCGGCTTCCTCTTGCTCGTGCTGCTTCGGGTACCGGTGGCCTTTGCTTTGGGGATCGCAACAATTCCTGTCGTCGTTCTGGACATCCGGCTGACGCCGTTCATCGTGATCGACCGGATGTTTCAATCCTACAACTCGTTCATTCTGCTTGCGGTGCCATTCTTTCTGTTGGCCGCGAACCTCATGAACTCTGGCAAGATCACCGACAAACTGATCGAGCTGGCGCGCGTTTTGACAGGCTGGATGCCCGGGGGACTAGGCCACGTAAACGTGGCGGTCTCTATGCTATTCGCCGGTATTTCAGGGTCATCGACCGCCGACGCTGCCGGTTGCGGCAAAATCCTAATCCCGGCAATGGTCCGCGAAGGATACGACACGCGGTTCGCTATCGCGATCACAGCGTGTTCGTCCGTGATGGGCGTTATTATCCCGCCCAGCATTTTGATGGTGGTCTGGGGCGGCGTCATGCAAGTGTCTGTTGGTGCGTTGTTTTTGGCCGGTGCAATTCCGGGGCTACTGATCGGGCTTGCGCTGATGGCGACCGTCTATGGTTATGCCAAGGTCTATGATTACCCGACAGCAGGGCGGCCGAACTGGGCAGAATTCTGGCATGCGTTCAAAGGCGCGGCGCTGGCGATGCTGACGCCCGTGCTTGTGATCGGCGGTATTGTAGGTGGCATCGTGACACCGACGGAAAGCGCAATTATTGCAGCAGGTTATGCCTTAATCCTTGGTATGTTTGTCTACCGCACCGTGAGCCTACGCGATCTTGGCGGCATCTTCTATGACACGGGCCGGTTCGCATCGATCTCGCTTTTCGCAATTGGCACCGCTTCTGCCTTTGGCTGGATGCTGGCGTTCTTTAATGTGCCGCGCCTGATCGTCACCTTTATGACGAGTCTCGAGTTTGGCTACTATGGCACGGCGCTGGTCATCGCGGGGCTATTCTTGTTCTTCGGTTTGTTCATCGACGCAATCCCGACGATTATTATTCTAGGCACAGTCCTTTTACCTGTCGCGGCGGCTGCCGATATCCACCCGGTTGTGTTCGCAATCATCGGCATCGTCTCTTTGGCTTTTGGACTTGTCACACCGCCCTATGGATTGTGTTTGCTTATATCGGCGTCAATTGGCGGGATGAATGTCGTGCAGGTTATGCGTGATGTGGTGATTATCCTTATCCCGATGCTTTTGATCCTACTCCTGATCATTATTTTCCCCGAAATTGCGTTGTGGCTGCCAAAGACCTTGATGCCGACAACCTTTCGCTAAGGCCAATCACCGATCTACGGCCGCAATTCAGCGCTTTGCCGTGTATTGAAACACTATCACTTAGGTAACGTATGACCCGAAACGCGCCGTGGTTCGTGAATGACTTTATGCCCCGATGGCTTGATCATGTCATGACGCCTTGCGGCGCGGTGGTAGAAGCGCTGGATATTAAGGGCCAGGCCGATGCCGCGTCGCCATCGACCTTAACACAGGCCCGCACAATATTTGCTCTGGCGCAGCTTTATTTGGCGACGGGCGATGAACAATTTCGATCAGGTGCCTGCACCATATACGTGTTTATGGACGATGCGTTGCGCGATCCATCCGGCGGCTATTGGGCAAATTGTGACAACACGCTGCGGCGGACCTATGACCAGTCATTTGCGCTGCTGGCCCTGACGACATTGCGAAAAATTTCGCCGCAAACCGTTCCGGAATCCCGGACCAATGACCTGTGGAATTTTGTTCAGGGCACTTTGACCGATCCTGAAACGGGGGCGCTTTGGGAAGATAGCGCAATGGCGGCGCAGGGCGCGCGGGCAGGTGACCTGCGCGCGCAAAACCCGCATATGCACATGCTGGAAGCTGTGCTTCAGGCTTTTGAAATGACAGCCGATCCCGTTTGGATGGACCGTGCGACGCATTTGGTGCAGCTCGCCGCGCGCTACTTCGTTGACCCCCAGACCGGCGCGATAATGGAATTTGTCGGGCCGGATCTCGCCCCGCTTGCGACTACGGAGGGCGGGCGTCGAGAACCAGGTCACCAGTACGAATGGGCGTGGCTTTTGCACCGCTACGTTACTTTCGGCGGCGATGACATGGCCCGCGCAATGGCAGACCGTATGATACATTTCGTAGAGGCGACCGGGCTGCGCGGCGACGGAGTTTTGAAAGGGGCGCCGTTCGACGCCTTGGATGCTGCCGGATGTGTGACCGAAGCGAGCCACTTGCTATGGCCGCTGACCGAGGCCGGAAAATACGACGCGGCCACTGGCGCTGCGGACCGCGCCCGCGACATCGAGGCGATTATATTCGAGAGATACTTTGCCGCAGGGCCGGATCCAGTCTGGTGCAATCAACTGGACAGCGAATGCAGCATCCTTTGGCCCACCGCGCTTAGTCGCCTGATTTATCACATCGTGCTATTCGTCACGGAAGGGCAAAATGCGGGGCTGTGGCAACTAGGGCCAGGACCTATCAATCGGATTTAGGCTCTGCGGCCTGCATGCCGTTATACTTTGCGCGCCACTTATAGAAAGACGCCGTGCTCATGCGATGCTGACGGCACAGCTCAGCCATCGACATGCCTACGTCCATGTTGCGACCATTTAGAAATGTCACCCGCTGCGCAAGGCAGGAATGTCACTAGGAGCGCCGGCGGCAGCAAGGCTTAGCCGCCCGGAGACCTCAAATATCGCAGGGATGATAAGCCTTGCAGGATCGCTCAGCGGACGTTCGGGCGAGACGCGGCGAAGGTCCTGAAAGAGCCCTCTCTACCAAATTTCTGCAACGCAGCTAATGTCAGCTATCAGATGACGGTCAAAAACCTTCAACAACTGCTTGAGTTTTGAACAGGGTTTTTGGCAGTCGGAATTAGACCGTTTTTCAGCTGTGCCAAAAAGGAGGGTTTTTGGAACGCATGTTGTGGTGCTTTTTTTCCTAAAGACGGACATTCAACCGCAGCTACAAACGTCGCAATCCAAGTCGCAGTTCTTTGAGGCTTTGACTGTAGCACGGCCAAAGCAAGACGAGCCACAGTTGCAACCTTCGTAGATAGCGGCATCACAACAACCATCACGCATTTGCTTACTACAACTGTTTGATTTCTTACTTTTGTCTGATCGGTCTGGCTGGCTTTGATCACTGTGTAGGGTGTGGTACGCGATCTTACACTCTTTAAACCGCTGCCTAATTGAGGGTATTGCGTGAAAAAAACCTTGATTTCGAATCACATGTTTGGCGTATCCTGAGCAACCCGTTCCGTTATGTAAAACGGAATGCGCACAGCGGAGCCCTTTTCGAGGTGAGATATAAGTCTGGTATATCCAAATGCCACCAAGTGCTGCGCGAGTAATCATGATAGAATCTTTTGGTAGATTGTCGTCACAATGTTTGTGATAGGATCGTCAACTTAAAGCCGTGGACTTCGATTTTTGGTCAACTGGACGAAAATCCGCAAAGTTACTCACACAAGACCTGCGGGCCACTCCAAAAAGGACCGTTTTTGGGAGGGTTCGCTGAACGGAACTTTGATCCACCTGCAGCGAAGGTTCACTCTCTGCCCCTAATGTCCATCACGATGCTTTAAATTAAGCCTCGCGATATATGAAATGGAGCTTGTTTCACATCCGGATGAAATTGGTGATCATGCTGACGCGCCCAGTTCCACGGCGCCTGTTGCAAGGTTCAGCGCCACGTGTGTTGCCTTGGCCATATCCTGCACTGAGACCCATTCCAGCGGGCCATGCACGTTTTGCATGCCGCAGAAGATGTTGGGGCACGGGGTGCCGAATTCGGTCAGGCGCGACCCATCCGTTCCGCCCCGGATTGCGCCGGACACAGGTTCCATTCCGGCCTTGCGCACGGCAGCAGTGGCCAGATCGACGGGGGTCATGTCCTTTTCGAGCCAATAGCGCATGTTGCGATATTGGTGGGTGATGTCGCAGGTGATGCGAGCGCGGGGCTCTGTCGCTGCAACGGTGTCGCAGACCTGCCGCAAAAGCGCGCCTTTGGCTTCCAGCCCTTCCATTTCAAAGTCGCGCAGAATGAAATGCATCTCGACCTCGGCGGCGCTGCCGGTCATCGACACCGCGTGGATAAACCCTTCGCGGTCTTCCGTCGTTTCCGGGGTCATGGTCACATGGGGCAGTGTCATCAGCACCTTGGCCCCCAGATGCAGGGCGTTCACAAGCTCGTCTTTGGCCCAGCCGGGATGGATTGATACGCCTGTGATCTTGACCACGCCCGCGTCTGCAGAAAAGCTTTCGTATTCCACAACGCCCGGCATCGATCCGTCAAAAGTGTAGGCGAAGTCTGCTGCCAGATCAGCAGGCAGGTTTGGCGTCACGCCGCGTCCAATTTCCTCGTCTGGGACAAACGCCAGGCGGATCTTGCCATGTGCAATGTCAGGGTTTTCCAAAAGGTGCCGTGCGGCGGTCATGACCACGGCGACGCCGGCTTTGTCGTCAGCGCCCAGCAGGGTGGTGCCGCTGGCGGTAATGATATCCTCGCCGACCTTTTCAGCCAGAAATGGGTATTCCTCTGGCGATAGCCGCAGATCGGGCGCGTCGGCAAAGCTGATGTCGCCGCCGTTATAGCCACGATGCACCACTGGTTTCACGCCGCTTGCGTTGAACTGAGGGGCGGTATCGACATGGGCGAGCCAGCCCATGACCGGGGCACTGACCCCATCTGTCGCGGGGATCGTGGCCAGCACAACGCTGTCCTGGCTGAGGGTCACATCCTGCGCGCCCATCGCTGTCAGTTCTTCCATCAGCAGGCGCGACATATTCAGCTGGATCTGCGTGCTGGGAACGGTCGGGCTGTGCGCGTCGCTTTGGCTGTCGATCACGGCATAGCGGACCAGGCGATCTTCGAGCTCTGTATCAAATTCGGTGCGCATGGCGGCTGTCCTGTGTCGGAAGGGAATTTTGCCGCATCTGAGATTGCGACGACACGCAAGTCAAGAGACCTGGCCTGATGGGCGTGGGCCGTGCGACGTGACCTGTATTACCTTGGTGGCCGGGCGGGTTTGCCGGCTGCACGTCATGTGATGGTTCGCGTTATTTAAAACGGTCGTTCAGGCTGGGCGTAGCCGGCGGCCCGTAGCTGCCGTTCGTCCACGTTGCAACGCATGTCGTGTTTCGCGATTTTGAAAAGGAGTCTCAGTCCCGTTTTCATCTTCTTGAATTACGAACCTTAAAGGCTCTGACATAGATCAAGGCGCTGCAGTGCAAACTGTGCGACCTCTCGCGGTAGTCCATTTTGAGGAGCAATCGTCATGAATTTCGATTTCAACGATAAGACGGCCATCGTGACAGGTGCGGCGTCAGGCATTGGTGCCGCAATTGCGCGCGATCTGGCGCGCTTCGGGGCCAAGGTTGTCTTGGCCGATATGGACGAGGCCGGAATGTCCGCCGTGGCTGATGAGATCAAGGCATCCGGCGGCATAGCTTTCGTGCAAAAGACCGATACAAGCGTCGCCGCTGAAGTAGAGGCCCTTGTGGCGTTCGCCGTGGCGCAGACGGGCGCGCTCCATCTGCTTGTCAACAATGCAGGCATTGGCGGCCCGCCGAACCCGGTTGGCGAATATCCCTTGGATGGATGGCAAAAAGTTATCGATGTGAACCTAAGCGGCGTGTTTTATGGCATGCGCTTCGGTCTTCCTGAAATGGTCAAGGCGGGCGGCGGGGCGATCGTCAATATGGCGTCCATATTGGGCTCGGTCGGTTTCGCGACGGCCGGGGCCTACGTCGCTGCAAAACATGGCGTCGTCGGGCTGACAAAAGTTGCAGCGATCGAATACGCTAAGGCTGGAGTCCGGGTAAACTCGATCGGTCCGGGGTTCATCGCAACGCCGCTTTTGGAAAAGAACCTTGATGAGGCGGCGCTCGATGGCATCGCCGCGCTTCATCCGGTCGGGCGTCTTGGTGAGGCTGCCGAGGTCTCGGCGCTGACCTGTTTCCTGCTTTCGGATCAGGCCAGTTTCATCACTGGAAGCTACCACCTAGTCGACGGAGGCTATACCGCGCAGTAGACACAGGGCCGGCGTCCAATGCGATGCCGCCCTTTGGCATTCCCAAGGCGCGGGATCAATACGACAGTGCGGGCGTTAGGGTGCCAATGTCAAAACCGGGCATTGGCGCAACCGCAGCGACATGGCGCTTTGTCCGCATAGCCGCCCTCTGGCCAAATTATCCAACGTCGGCTTTCGGACCCGGTCTGTGCCGCCGTTGCGCGTTTTGCCGCGTAATGCAACTCCAGTTTGGACGGTCGGCCTGGTGAGCGACCATTCTTGGCGTAGCCGTTTTTGGCACTGACCGGTTTGACCTTCGGCTTTGGTGCAGCCTTGTCGTGCTCCGCCTTGATATGGGCCAGCACGGCGCTGAGGTGCTTGTTCTCGGTGATTGCGGTATGGGCGATCCGGCGCTTGGGGTTCATGATCGTGTAGGGCAGGGCGACACCTTTGGCGCGGACCTGAATGCGTCCGTCGGCCAGTTCGTAGACATCGACATATGTCCCGGCAAGGTCGCGTGTCAGATCGTTCACCGCCAGCTTGATCCGTTTGCGGTCGTATTTAAGCATCAGATCTTTGGTCACATGGCGTTTGTCGCGCAGGCAGTAGACTTCGTTCAACTGGTTAGGTGCAATGTTCAAAGCCCGGTGCAGATTGTCTGATCTGGCTGGGGCCTTTGCGAATTTGGCGTTGTAGCGCTCGAGGAAGCCCGGAAGAAATACGTTTCCGTCTTCGATTGAGGATACACCTGCGAGACGCAGCTCCTTGACCAGCCGATCCTGCAGGGAGCGATTGGCGCGTTCTACACGGTCCTTGACCTGGCTGCTGTTGGCGCACAGAATCTCGATGTTCAACTCACCAAAACATTCACGGCGTGATCTGGGCTGATGAAACGTGCGGCGCTGTTTGCGGGACAGCCACAGACCTGCGTCCTGCATCCATTTGCGCAATGTCTCACGCGAGACCTTGAACCCGTGGTGTTCCGCAGCATCTCGGCCGCCAGTGTCGGTCCGAAATCCTCATACTTTTCTTTGACCAAGGCTACGGCATAGTCGCGCTTGACGTCATGAATCTGGTTGTTAGGTGCCTTGCCGCGCGCCCTATACCGGATCCCGGCGCCGCCCTCGGTACGGTACGTCTTGAGCAACCGAAACATCTGCCGCCTGGTCACGCCCAACAGGTTCGGGCCGTTCTGGACACTTAGCCGTCCATCATCGACCTGCGCCAACACCTCGATCCGGTGGAAGTCGCGCTCGCTCATCATCACCCATCCCATGTCCGTTCTCTCTGTTTGCTTTCCTCTGCAGGGAGAGTGACATTCCTGAATTGCACATGGGTGACACTTTAGCTTTGCGGTGGAATCTCAAGGTACGTTGCGACAGGTCCCGCTATCTCAGTTTCATCAGTTCTTCCCTGAATGCTTCAGTTGGCGTTCTCCATCCAAGGCACTTTCTGGGCGTGCCATTCAAGCGGTCGCAAATCGACTTCATATCTCGATTTGAGAGTGCGGCCACGGGCGCGTCCCTTGGCAGATATCGCCGTGCGCGCTTGTTCAGATTCTCGACAGATCCCTTCTGCCACGGCGCCTGCGGATCACAGAACCATGCCTCCGTTCCGATCCCTGGCTTGAGTTTACGCCAGTTCCTAAACTCGATCCCACGGTCAAACGTGATCGATTTGCGCGCCAATTGGGGCAGGGGTTCGATCACGCTCATCAGCTTGTTCATCAGGTGCGTTGTGCTGCGGTCGTTGTTGCGGAACAACACGGCAAAGCGCGTCTTGCGTTCGACCAACGAAGCGACATTAGTCTTGCCCTGCGCGCGCTCAAAGATCATCAGATCGCCTTCCCAATCGCCAAATGTCTCACGCGTTTTAACGTAGTCTGGCCGTTCGTGGATTGACCGATCGGGCGGGAAAACAAGGCCACGCGGTGTGCGTCGGCGGCGTGGCTGCCGTTTCTTGCGCCGATGCGGAAGGTGACGAGCCAACTCTTCCGCCTGGCCATCCGGGCCGTAAACATAGGCATAGATCGTCTCGTGGCTCACACGCAATGGTTGGCCATCATATTGCAAACGACCGGCGATCTGTTCCGGTGACCATCCGGCCACCAGCTGCGTGATCACGTGCTTTCGCAAGTCCACAAACCGCACCAGCTTGCGACGCCGCGCACGCCGAGTCATTGCTGACCGCTGCGCATTCATTCCGTAGTAGCCATTCAGCTTCGGCAACTCATGATCGACGAACCTGTTCCGTTTGATCTCTCGGAACACGGTTGAACGATGCCTGCCGATCTCAGCAGCGATTTTGTCTACCGACATCTTCGCATTCAACATATCTTCAATTGTGCGTCTCTCACGCAAACCTAACTCTGTGTGGGCCATCTTCCGTTCTCCTTGCTTTCCAGCAAGATAGGGGATTTGTCGCAACCCAGTTTAGAATGTGCCCTGGCTACAGCCCATTGAGCGCATAATCAGAGTTATGTAATATTATTTATCATGATTTTCTTATCACGCTCTTTAGGTACCGACCAAACCCAACCTAACCCTGATCTTTTAAAATCCGTAATTGACATATCAATTCTAGTATACAAGTATCCCAGTAGCGCTGGCCACTTGGCTTGCTTGCAACTGGGGGCGATGTTTTGTTGATAGATATGACCAACACCGACGATCAGCCAACGGCAGAGTTGACGATCCTCCAGCTGTTGGCTGGTACTGTCTTAGACGCCAACCAAAACATCACGTTTCAGATCTTTGATATTCTGCGCGATCTGATCGTCTCGGTCAGGCTGCGCCCCGGACAACGGCTGTCGGAAAAGGAAATTGCGGCTGCGCTGTGCGCTAGCAAAACGCCAGTGCGTGAAGCGATGATCCGGCTGGACGAGATAAAACTGGTGCGGATCGTGCCACAAAGCGGCACCTATGTGACCAAAATCTCGGTGAGCCGCTACAGAACTGCGTGCTTTATTCGACTACAGCTTGAACTTGGCGCTGTGCGCGGCGCGGCTTTGACGCCCGATCCACACCAATCCATAGCGGTTCTTGATGGCATTTTATCCCAGACGGCCAAAGCGATTGCGCAAGAAGACGACGCCGCATTTTATGCCCTTGATGACGCCTTTCACCGCCAATTATTCATCATGGCCGGCTTTGAAGACGCATGGTCGACCGCCCGGCGCACCCAATTTGACGTCAACCGGGTCCGCCACATCCGCCGTATGCAGCGGATCATCGCAGGTCCCGCGCAGTTAGCCGACCATCAGGCCATCGTAGATGCCATTCGCGCGCAGGATGGTGCCCGCGCCGAGGACGCCTTGCGGGCGCATATCGGCGACCTGGATCGCCAAATCAGCGCACTGGTCAGAGATGACAAGATGCGCGGCTTCATTGCCCTTGAGGACCCAATTTAAACGCCGCGATTGAATGACCGCAATTCGGGCGGTGTCGCAGGCCTAAAACCAAATTTTGCAATTATTCTTTGGGAGGAGAAACAATGCAATTTAGAACAATGGCAACTGCGGCGCTGGCGACCTCGGCGCTGACAGCGATGGGCCCCGCTTGGGCTCAGGACAGCTTTCGGATCGTGGATGAACCGCTCGACCTGACCATCCACATGCACTGGGACCGCGCGCAAGGCTACCGCGAGGATTATCCGGTCGAGCTAAAAGCGCGCGAGCTGACGGGCATTAACCTGATCGATGCCACGTCTGGCAAGAATACGACGGACACTGCCGAGGCGATGAACCTGTTGCTGGCCGAAGGCGACATGCCCGATATCGTCGGCAGCCAGTTGATCAAGCAGCCGGTGAACGAATTTGGACCGCAAGGGGCATTCGTGCCGCTGAACGATCTGATCGACGAATATGCCCCCAATATCAAAGCCTTCTTTGACGCCCGGCCAGAGCTGCGTCAGGCGATTTCGGCCTATGACGGCAATATGTATTACATCCCATATCTGCCTGACGGCAAATATGGTCGCGCCTATTTCGTACGGCAGGACTGGCTGGATCAGCTGGGGCTGGACCAACCAGACAACGTGGACGCGCTGCACGACGTGCTGGTCGCGTTTCGCGATCAGGACCCCAATGGCAACGGCCTTAAGGACGAAATCCCGTTCTTTGTGCGCGATTGGGAGGAGGTCATTCGCCTTGTCACCCTGTGGGATGGCCGCTCTTCCGGGTCAGACACGCCGCATGATTTTCTTGTCACCGATGCGGGCGAAATCGCGCATCCTTACGCGCAGGACACCTATCGCATTGGCCTATCGCATGTCGCCGACTGGTATGCTGAGGGACTCATCGACAACGAAGTATTCACGCGCGGCGTATCTGCGCGGGACTACCTTTTGTCAGAAAACCTTGGCGGGATGACCCACGACTGGTTCGCGTCGACCTCTGGCTACAATGCAGCCTTGATCGATAAAATTGAAGGCTTCGACTTCATCCCCTTTTTGCCGCCCGCCTCTGTCAGTGGCAAACGGATCGAGGAGCACAGCCGTATTCCAATTAAGCCTGACGGCTGGGCCATCAGCCACACGAACCAGCACCCCATTGAGACGATCAAGTACTTCGACTTTTGGTTCACAGAAACGGGCCGCCTGCTGTCGAACTTTGGTGTCGAAGGCGAAACCTGGGACATGATCGACGGCGAGCCCGTCTTTAAGCCAGAGGTCCTGAACAGCGACCGCGCCGTCAACAGCCAGCTGTGGGAAGTCGGAGCCCAGATCAAGAAGGGGTACTGGCAGGACTACCGCTATGAATGGCAATGGACGGCAGAGGCCGCCCGCAAAGGGATAGAGCTTTACGATTCCGAGGACCTTTTGGTCGATCAATTCCTTGGCGTCGCTTTCAGCAAGGAAGAGCAGGAAGTCTATGATCGCTACTGGCCGTCCATTGGGACCTATATGCTGGAACGCCAGCAAGCTTGGGTGCTTGGGTCCGGCGATATCGATGCGGACTGGGATGACTACATCAGCACCCTGAATAAAATGGGCTATGACGACGTGATCAGCGTGATGAACGCCGCCTACACCCGCCAGTATAACTAATCGCAAAAGCAGTGCGGCTGTCATGGCCGCGCTGCGCCAACGATATCGCTAAAAAGGTAAGACACTTGAAGGTTCTCATTGCAGGAACTGGCTTTGCTGGCCAAGGACACGCCGATGCCTTTAGGGCTGCAGGCACCGATGTCGTTGGCATCGTCGGACGCACGCCGCACGTCGTGCAGGATGTCGCGGCCAAAATGGGCATCCCCTTTGCTGGTTGCGATTGGCAAGAGGCGCTGGATGCCTGCAAGCCTGACATCGTATCCATCGCAACCCCCGGCGGCGCGCATTACACGCCAATCAAACAAGCCATCGCCTTTGGCTGCCATGTTTTTTGCGACAAGCCGATGACGGACGACAGCGCCACGGCCATCGAACTGAACGCGCTTGCACAGGCCAAAGGCATCAAAACCGCCTATGCGGCTAGCTTTCGCTATGCGCCCAGCGTGCTGCACGCCAAACGGCTTGTCGCCGCCGGCGCCATTGGCGAGCCGACGGAAGTTGAGTGTATCTCTCACTTCAACCTAGAGCGCGAAATCCCCTTTGGCTGGTCACATCGCAAGAAAGACGGCGGCGGGCGGTTGAACAACAACTTCACCCATACGCTGTCGATTGTGGCCTCTGTGGTGGGCGAAAAGATCCTGAACATCATCGGCGAAGTGCGTGATGATCTGGGCCGCGCGCCCATCGTCGAAGGCGTGCATAACTTCGCCACCCGGCGCGATTTTATCCCAAAGGACCTGAACGATCCTGTGCTGAAATGGGGCATCAGCGATGTGGAATGGTCCTATACCGTGATGGCGCAACTCGAAAGCCCGCTGGCAGAAAAGCCCGTGTCGGTCCTGTTCAAGCACGGCGGTTTGGTGCCGCGCTTTCATGATGACCACATCGTATTCTATGGCGCCAAAGGCGCGATCTATATCAAGGGCCACTATGGCAGTGGCCAGTTGTCCCATTACGGCGACGATAAAACCTGGCGCGACCTGCCCCTGCCCGCTGATATTGCTGCCGCAGTTCCGGACGTCGCTGGCGAGACAGAGCAATGCTGGCACACGCTGGCACGTCTTTTCGTGCGCGATATTCGCGGCGAGGCAACAGAGCCCTACCCCACCTTCGCGGAAGGCAGCCAGTATCAGCAAATCATCGATCTGATCCGCAAGAACGACAATTGGACCGATGTGTCGGGCCTCGCCTGAAGCGCAGCAAAAAAGGTGTAAGCCATGAAAATTACTGATGCAAAAGTCTTCGTCGGCGGCCCCGGCAAGAATTACGTCACCCTGAAAATCATGACCGATCAGGGTGTCTATGGCCTTGGCGACGCGACGTTGAACAACCGCGAAACGCTGCCCGCCGCATATTTGCAGGACTATCTGATCCCGAACCTGATCGGCATGGACCCCCGCAACAGCGAGGATATCTGGCAGTTCTTTTATCGCGGCGCTTATTTCCGCCGCGGCCCCATCGCAATGGCGGCCTTTGGGGCCATCGACATGGCGCTATGGGACATCAAGGGCAAGCTTGCCAATATGCCGCTCTATCAGCTTTTTGGCGGCAAAAGCCGCGAGGGTGCGATGGTCTATGCCCATGCGACGGGCGCTGATCTAGAAGATCTGATGGACTCTATCGCCCATTATGTCTCGCTCGGATACAAGGCTGTGCGGGTGCAATGCGGCATCCCCGGCATGCCCACAGCCAGCTATGCCGTTCCTGAAACGAAGGGGCAAGGCAAGCATTACATCAGTGATTTCAGCGGCATACGGCCGAAAGTTGAAGTGTGGGACAGCGCCCGTTACATGCGCTACATGCCCGGCGCACTGATGGAAATCCGGGACAGGTTCGGCCCTGACCTGCACATCCTGCACGACGTGCACCACCGCCTGACCCCGCGCGAAGCCGCGCAATTTGCCAAAGCAGTAGAGCCAGCAAACTTGTTCTGGCTAGAAGACCCCACGCCCGCCGAGGATCAAAACGCGTTGAAACTGCTGCGCCAGCATTCCACCGTGCCCATCGCCATAGGCGAGGTGTTCAACTCTGTTTACGATTGCAACCGCCTGATCGAACAAGAGCTGATCGACTATATCCGCATCGCGGTGACCTACGGAGGCGGCATCACACCGGTCAAACGCATCGTTGATCTTGCCGGACTGCACAACGTGCGCACCGGATTTCACGGCGCCCCCAGTCACTCGCCTTTATGCATGGCGGCGCAGGCGCATTTGAACGCCTGGGCCCCAAACTTTGGCATTCAGGAATATCTGGTTCTTGGGACGCCCGCCTGCGATGCCATGTTTCCATCGGACCACAAAATGGAAAACGGTATGGTCTACGTCAGTGACGCCCCCGGACTTGGCGTCGATTTCGACGAAACAGAGGCCGCGCGCTACAGCTACGCCCCCGGCAGCCACCCCATTGTGCGGCTCGAAGATGGGACGATGTGGAACTACTGAACCGCAGTTGTCACCATCGGCCCACCTGCGGCGGATACCGCTATATCAGCGCTGGCAGCTGCGCCCTTGGGTAATCGAAATGCCGCGCCGCCATGCCGCGATCCCACCGAAGGCCAGATCATAGGCCGTGCGCCCGTAAAGCGCGCCGTGTTGTTGTCGATCGGTACAATCGCCGGGTCCTTCAGGCAGGCCAGCGCCGTTGCATAGGGCGAATGGCAATGCAGCACGACCTGCGCCTCTGGCAGGCGGCGGTGGATCGTGCCGTGGATACACCAAGCCGACGCATCGGGCGCATATGGCCCTGATGCTGCCGCCGCGAACCTGCCTTGGTCGACCCGCGCACGATAGGTCGACTGCATTTCGCCCCGGTCGGTGTAGCAGCCGCGCAGATAACGCGAGCCGCTATCGGCCGAATAGGCGCTGCGGCCATACACGATATGGTGGTTGTAAAAGACCATGCATTCGCCCGCCTTCATCAGGAAACCCATCATATAACGATCTTCTTGTAGCATTCGGCCAAAGCGGCAGAACGCGGGGTAGTAGGCGTCGAGCATGGTCTGATCCAGATCGAAAATATCCGCCATGTGCCGACTGATCGTCAAGCCCGTCACGTCGCCCCGCGCGTCAAGCGCGATCACGGTCTGACGCGACCGCATATCGTAGGTGCAGTGTTCACAATAGAACGGGATCGCGCTCGCGAAAGGCATTCGCAACGGCAACGCCGTCGCTATAGATGCTTTGTCCGCCAGCGACGGAATTTGCGCGGCAATACAGAAACTGGACGCCGGGGCGTGCTCTTCGGCGCTGGATGTGACCACCTAGATTGACGTGCTGTCGGCGATCAAAAAGGCCATTCAGGACACCGGCGTCGCCGCGCTTTACATCACCCACGACCTAGCCACCGTCAAAGCCACCGTCAAAGCCATCGCCGACTAAATCGCCGCCATGCACCGCGGCAAAGTCGTCCGATACGGCCCCAAATCAAAGGTCCTCGCGCCGCCCTTCGACGACTACACAGACCTGCTGCTTGCGTCCGTCCCAGAAATGAAAGTCGGATGGCTCGAAAACGTCGTCGCATCCCGCAAGATTGAGAGCGCGGGCAGGTAGGGGGGGGAAAGCCACCAATGGATACTGCCCCATTGGGCCAAATGCGGTTGCTTTACTGACATTTCGAACTGCCGCACCTTGGGCGCAATATCGATCAGAGTCTCAGATAAGGATACATACCGGATGAAAATCGGCTTCATTGGTCTTGGTAACGTGGGCGGTAAACTTGCGGGCAGTTTGCTGCGCAACAAATTCGACCTGACCGTGCATGACCTGAACCCCGCCCTTGTCGCGACTTTTGTCGGCCGCGGAGCCCATGTTGCGACTAGCCCGCTGCAGATGATGCAAGACTGTGACGCGGTCATTACCTGCTTGCCTTCCCCCGCCGCCTCTGCCGCCGTGGTCGAGTAAATGCTGCCTGCCGTCACCGCCGATAAAATCTGGATGGAGATGTCGACGACGGACGAAAGCGAGGTCAAACGCCTGGCCGCTTTGGTCAAGGCTGCGGGCGGCGCGGCGATGGAATGCCCGGTGTCAGGCGGCTGCCACCGGGCGGATACGGGCAATATTTCAATCTTTGCGGGCTGTGACCGCGCCACGTTTGAACGGATGCTGCCAACGTTGACGACACTGGGCCGCCGCGTGCTGCACACCGGCGATATCGGCACCGCGTCGATCCTGAAGGTCATGACGAACTATCTAGCGACCGCTAATCTGCTGACCTGCTGCGAGGCGCTGGTCACGATGAAGGCCGCCGGTCTGGATATGAATACGACCTATGAGGCGATGAAGATTTCCTCTGGCACGTCTTTTGTGCACGAGACGGAAAGCCAGTTGATCCTGAACGGATCGCGCGATGTGTCGTTCACCATGGACCTTGTGAAAAAGGATATAGGCCTGTTCCAGAAGATCGCCGATCAAGCTGGCGTGCCGTTGGAAATCAGCCCGCTCCTGGTCGAAATCTTTAACGACGGCATCGCGCGGTTCGGTGAACGGGAGTTGTCGCCCAACATCATCCGCCGTCTGGAAGAGGCGACCGGCCTCGATATCCGCGGCCCCGGTTTCCCAGCAGAGCTGACAGATGATGAGCCCGAAGAACAAGGCTATGAGGTCATCCCGACCGGCCTGACCGCCCCGGCGGGTGCGGCAAAGCCTGTTCCGGCTGAATAGACCGGACATCTGAAACGGATAAGGGCCGCCTGCATAGCGCTGGCGGCCCTTTTCATGCGCTAAGCATAACGTCAGAGCGCGAAGGGCGGGCGCACTTTGATTTCCAGATAATCGTCTAGCCCGAATTTTCCGCCTTCGCGGCCATTGCCGGACTGTTTGAACCCGCCAAACGGGGAGCCATAGCCAGAGGCGCGGCCATTGATGTGGATGCCGCCTGCCCGTAGGCGCCGCGCGACGCGCAGCGCGCGCGCTTCGTTGCCAGTCCACAGGTATGCATCAAGGCCGTACTCTGTGTCATTGGCCAAGGCGATCGCCTCTTCCTCGGTGTCGAAGGGCGCAATGATCAGGACAGGGCCAAAGATTTCCTTTTGCCAAACCGTCATGTCGGGCGTCACGTCACAGAACACGGTTGGCCGTGCGAACCAACCTGTTTGCAGCGCAGGCGGCAGGTTGTCCGGGCGACCAAGGCCGCCAGCCAAAAGGCGCGAGCCTTCATTGATGCCGGTCCCGATCATCTCTTGCACGCGGTCATACTGGATCTGGTCGAACAGCGGGCCGATGTGATCACCCTCTAGCGCCGGATCGCCGACGGCTTGCGCATCTGCGGCAGCGCGGGCGATGGACAGCGCCCGATCATAGACGCTGCGTTCAACCAGCATCTTGGTCGGTGCGTTGCAGGACTGGCCGGTGTTATAAAAACATTCCGCCACACCGCCCGCGACGGCAGCCGCGACATCGGCGTCGGCAAAGATCACGTTGGGGGATTTGCCGCCCAGTTCTAGTGTCACGCGCTTGATCGTTGCTGCCGCATCCACCGACACCGCGCTGCCTGCGCGGGTTGATCCGGTAAAGGACATCATCGCCACATCCGGATGCCGCGACAGCGCTGCCCCGACCGAAGGGCCATCGCCGTAAACCAGATTGAACACACCTGCAGGGTAGCCCGCTGCGTGGATCAGTTCGGTATAGATCTGGGCGGACAACGGCGTGTGTTCGGACGGCTTCAGCACACAGGTCGACCCCGTCGCAAGCGCCGGAATGACCTTCAGCGCGATCTGGTTGATGGGCCAGTTCCACGGCGTGATCAGGCCGCAAACGCCGATTGGCTCGCGGCTGACGATATCGCCATTGGGCAGGATTTCTTCTTCGTCATGCGCCTCGAGTGCGGCAATGAAAGCCTCCAGATGGCCAAGGCCCGCATCGGCCTGCGCGTCGCGCGACATGGTGGCAGGGGCACCCATTTCCATCGTGATCGCCGCCGCCAGATCGCCCAACCGTGCGCGCGTCAGCTCTGCCAGCTTGCGCAGCAGGGCAAGGCGTTCGTCCTTTGTGGTCAGGGAAAACGTCTCGAACGCTGTCTTGGCGGCAGCGACGGCGCGGTCCACGTCAACGGCATTCCCAAGCGATACCGTGCCGACCTGCGCATTGGTGGACGGCGTCAGGATCGGCATGGTTTTGGGCGCGTCGGGGGCAACCCATGCGCCATTGATATAGAATTTATCAAGCGTAATCATTGTATTCCTCCACGAGGGGTCACATGAAACTGATCCATCGTCAGATGCAGTTCGGTATCGGTATAGGGCATGTTTGCAATCGCGGCGTCGTCCAGTTCCAACCCCAGACCCGGCGCTTTGGACGGGATGACATAGCCGTTGTCCCATTCAATCGTGCCTTTGACCGCGCTCATGTAAGGCCCGTCAAAGGTGCCGATGCTTTCGAGGATCAAGAAGTTCGGCGAACAGGTGGCGATCTGGATATTGGCGGCGGCGACGATGGGGCCGCAGTACAGGTGCGGCGCAATCTGGACCTGCCGCGTTTCGGCCATACCAGCGATTTTCTTCGCTTCTAGCAGGCCGCCGACGCGGCCAAGGTTCATTTGCAGGATCGACGCCGCCCCGGTTTCCAGCAGGCGGGCGAATTCGTATTTGGTGCACAACCGCTCGCCCGCCGCCACGGGGATCGAGGTGAAGGCCGCGACACTGGCCATGTCGGCGGGGCTTTCAGGGGGCACGGGTTCTTCGAACCACAGCGGATCGAAAGGTTCCAGCGCACGGGCCATCCGCTTGGCCCCCGACACGGTGAACTGACCATGCGTGCCAAGCAGCAGATCGGCGCGATCGCCAACCGCGGCGCGGATTTCGCGGCAGAACGCGACGCTTAGACTGATATCCTCCAGTCGGGGTTGGTGGCCGAGGGCCCTGCGGGGTCGAATTTCAGGGCAGTAAAGCCCTGATTGACCATATCCAGTGCCACCTGCGCTGCGATATGCGGGTCGTTGTAAGCGTTGGGCAAGGAAGGGTCAGGATAGACGTCGCCGCTGGCGGGATAGATATAGGAATAGCTGCGCAGCTTGTCGTGCACGCGCCCGCCCAGCAGTTCATAGACCGGCTTATCCGCCGCCTTGCCGACGATATCCCAGCAGGCCATCTCTAGCCCGCTGAACACGCCCATCACGCTGACATCAGGGCGCTGGGTGAACCCGGCGCTATAGGCCTTGCGAAACAGCAGTTCGATGTGATGGGGATCGGCCCCTTCAAATTGCCGCGCAAACATATCCTGCGCCATCGCGCAGCAAACCTGCGGCCCGAAGGTCGCGTTGTAAATTTCGCCCACGCCAGTGATGCCGCAAGCCGTCGTCAGGCGCACAAAGATGAAATAGCGCCCGCCATGACGCGGCGGCGGATTTCCGACGATAAACGTCTCTAACTTTTCGAGGCGCATGTGCCCCTCCTTTTGAATGGCAGCAGGTTATCCTGCATCTTGTAAAATCAGATCAGCCGCACGCATGGCGAGCATCATCGTTGGCGCATTGGTATTCCCCGACGTGATATTCGGAAAGGCCGAGGCATCGGCAACCCGCAATCCCGCCACGCCGTGCACCTGCAGGCGCGCATTCAGCACGGAGTCCGCCGCGCTTTGCCCCATCCGGCAAGTACAGGTGGGATGATACACCGTGCCTGCGCGGTTGCGAAATTCGGCCAGTAGCGCGTCGTCGTCCATGGTGTCGAACCCCTCAAGCTTGGACGCCGCCGTCACCGCTTGCAACGCCGGGGTGCGCGACAAGGCGCGAATGATCCGGCTGGCGCGGACGGCGGCGTCGCAGTCTTCGTTCGTGGATAGCGAATTGGCCTGTATTGTTGGCGCATCGCGGTAGTCTGCAGAGTTAATCTGCACCGATCCCCGGCTGGTCGGACGGCATTGCTGCGCCGACAAAAGGTAGCCCGGATCGCGGTCCACAATCACCTTTCCCGCGGGGGTTACCTCGTAAGACGCGGGGTTGCAGAACAGCTGGATGTCAGGCGCGTCAAGGTCCGCGTCGGACCGCACAAAGCCGCCGACTTGATTGACCGGCACCGCAAGCGGTCCGCGCCGCGTCATCACATACCGCGCCCCGGCAGCCAGACGCCCAAGGCGGTGGCCAAGGATGTTATTCAGCGTCTTTTGCGAGGCGCGGAACTGGTAGGACACAGCCAGATGGTCCTGCAATCCCTGCCCCACCTGCGGCAGGTCATGGCGCACTGTTATCCCTTGCGATTGCAGCAGCGCCGCTGGCCCGATGCCGGACAGTTGCAAAAGCTGCGGCGAATTGATGGTGCCCGCGCTAAGGATCACCTCTTTGCGGGCAACCACACGGTGCGTTTGGCCGCCGCGCGTATAACTCAGGCCGTCGACGCGGGTGCCAGAGAATTCTAGTTGCGTGACATGGGCGCGCGAAATAAGCGCCACATTAGGTCGCTTTAGCGCCGGGCGCAGAAACGCATCTGCCGCAGACCAGCGCATCCCGCGTTTCACATTACTGCGGTAAAAACTGACGCCGTCAGCGCCGGGGGCGTTCATGTCATCGATATTGGCAAACCCTGCCTGCTGCGCAGCCGTCAGGAAGTTGCGCGAAAACGGGTTCATCTGATCGCTCAGGTTCTGCACCCAGACTGGTCCACCCTGCCCCGGTGCATCCGACTGCGTTTCCATCGCATCATAGATGCCGCGCACAGCGTCCCAGCCCCAGCCCCGCGCGCCCGCAGCGGCCCAATCGTCGAAATCCCGCGCCTGTCCGCGCACATAGGCCATCGCGTTGATAGAGCTTGATCCGCCAATCACCTTGCCGCGCGGCCAATAGCTTTTGCGCCCGTTCAAGGCCGTGTCGGCGTCGGTGTGATAGCCCCAGTTCAGCGCGGGCTTTGCGTAGTTGACGGCATAGCCGACGGGGATCTTGATCCAGAACTGGCGGTCGCTGCCGCCCGCCTCTAGCACCAGCACACGGTGCTTGCCGCTTGCGGACAGCCGGTCCGCCAGCACACAGCCTGCAGAGCCTGCGCCGACGATCACGAAATCGAACTCTTTGGCGGTCATGCCAGCCTGCCTCTTGACGGTTGAATACATAGCACAAATCATTCGCGCCCTCTTTGCACAAGCAACGGCTATGACCGCTAAGCCCCCATAAATTTTAGGCTTATCGCGTTGCATGATTGGCGTAAGCTGCCCAAACAGTGCGGGACAGAACATGGACACAATATGCGCAGGTTGCCTCACGTCACATGGCTCCGCTCGTTCGAGGCGGCAGCGCGGCACAGCTCTTTCAGCTCTGCCGCAGAAGAGCTGAACCTGACGCCCGCCGCTGTCAGCCAACAGATCCGGCTGCTGGAACAACATCTGGACATCCAGCTATTCCGCCGCCTTGCGAAAGGGGTGGAACTGACGGACCTTGGGCTTGCCTATGCGGTGCCGGTGCGCAAATCCTTTCAGGAAATGCAGGCGGCCACCGATGGTCTGTTTCGCGACCAACAGAAATCCGTCATTCGCCTGCGCTGCTCTATTTCCTTTGCCGCGCTGATCGTCGCCCCCCTGCTGCGCGATTTCTGCGCCCTGCATCCGCAGATCGAGGTTGAGCTGTCGACGACAGTTTGGGCTGACCGGATGAACGGCGCGCATATCGATCTGGATATCCGTTACGGCGAAGGCGGCTGGACAGAGCGTCACATCCACCCAATGCCCGTCGATAGCGCCGTCATCGTCTGCCATCCGGACTACGCGGCGACCTTGGGCCAGACCCCAATCGAGGCGGTGCTCGCCAAGGACGCGATTGTGCAGATTGGCGGCTCGGAAACCGACTGGGACCGCCTTTTCCAAATTTGCGGCTTTCATGGCCCGCGGCCGGCGCATTGGATCAGGGCGGATTCATCTTTGATCGCCTTGCAAATCCTGTCGGCGGGCCACGGCTGCGCCATCATCAGCAAAAGCTTTGCCCGCCGGCATTTAGAGGATGGGCGCCTTGTCGCGCCATTTGACCTGGAAATTCCGATGGGGGCGAACTTCAAATTGGTCGAACACGACGACGCGGCCGGACGCGCCGATGTGAAGGCGCTTGTCGACTGGTTGCTGCGCCAGACGTTGTAAATCCGTACCTGTGCAAGGCCGCAAAGATTCTACCGAAACGCAGCAGCAAATGCCCGGATGCGCGCCGCATTGACGCCGCGAGCCGAAGGTCCGTGTCGTTCTGGGCCGCCCGCGCCCATCCCCTGCCATCCGCGATATCCGGGTAGGCTTGCGTTTGCTGGGCCGCCGTTTCGCGGCCGCTGTAGAGCAAGCTATTTTGGGCAACGGGTCGGTCTGTTCTTGCGGTGATGGCCACACTGCCCTGCAAAGACGTCATCGGCAACGGGCCTGACTCTCACATTACTCTGGCACAACGACGCTTACGGTCGATGAAATGGGGATGTCGTCCACAGACCATTCGCTGTGATTATTGGCGTTCAACGTGACTTTGACTTGGTTTTCACCCGGCAAGAGTGCCGAAGCTGGCAGATTAAACCAATCGCTGTAAACTCGGGCATATTTCACGTCGTTAATATAGATATGCGCATGACCTTCGTTGTCCTGCGGGTCGCGATTGATATTCGCGGGTGTGAACTGGAAATTACGCGTCAAGATTTGAACATTGTACCCACCCATAGGATCAGGAAAGACAAGATGGGTTACGGTTGGTACCGGCGCATCCTGCGACACAGCCAACGGCGGATGCTGGTGCAGCATCCCCATATCTACTTGTGACATAGGCATGTCTGCAGATGCTGTGACCGCAGCCGTGTCCTGCATTACCATACCTTCCGGCATGGTGATGTGCACGGTTTGCAAGATGACGGTCAGGACCACGCCAATGGCCCCGCCAATCACAATATATGCAATCTTTTCAAAGACCTAAGTCCCTTACTGACCTGGGCCAGGCATAGCGATGCGCAAAGCGTCATTGTCGATCCCAAGCGATTGGGCAGCAGCGTCAAAATCGGGCGGCATGGTGTCGCCAAGTGCGTCGCGCAGCGCCGCCTCTTCAACGCCAAGCTCTTCTGCGATGGCAGCGAAATCAGGGCCGCCGCCGCCCATGTTCGCGGCCACTTCGACTTTGCCGTGGTAGCAATCGATCATATAAGGCGCTTCATCGGCCGTCAGGTGGTAGTGATAAATACCGTCCGGGAATTCAGGCGTGACATCTACGTGGCCACTGCAGGCGTCCAGATCGTCGTTTGTGATGATAGCGCCCCCTTGCCCGTGGTTTCCGTAGACTGGGAAGCCGTCTTCGAGCACGCCGATCATCACCGAATGCTCATCCGCCTTATCAAGGGTGTCGGTGATACACACCGGAATGCCGTGATAATGATAGTCGGTGCCGCTGACCAAAGTGTGTCCGTTGCATTGATCCAAGAAGGCGACGTGGTCATGAATAACCTGATCGTCTTGGGCCACGACGGTACGTTCAAAGTTCTCGTAATCATTGAAGATTTGCGCGCCGGTAATCGCAACGCCGATGCGGCCAAGGGATGTTTCGGTCACCTCTTTTGTATACGCGGGCAAGGTCGTGATGGTCGTATCAACCGGCGTTTCTTTGAAATAGGTCGCCGACTCTTCAACGTTGAAAAACTCGGCTGGTTTGTCGGCAAAGGGTTGGTCGCTGGGGTCGGTCGGGATCAGATACTTTTCGGCAAAACCATGGCTGGGCATGCCATTCGATTCAAAGCGAAAGGTGTTTGCATCCGCGTCGATGGTGATCGTGACGTTGTCGCTCCAATGCGCGGCCTGAACTGCTGCGGACGTATCGACAAGGCCAACGGCGGTCGTCGTGTCTTGCGCGTCCGCTGTGTCGGGCATGGCGACATTCAACGCAATGGCGGCGATGATCACGCCAAAGGCTGCGGTGGCATACAGGGTCTTATTTTTCACGTTTTAACCTTTGTTTCACGGGTCATCAATTGCAGTGCCGGGCACTCGCCCACCAAAACCGCGACGGATTGCAATGGTCAGCTCGGCCAATAGCGCCGCAATCTGTGCACGGTTGTGTTTCAAGCGTCAGCCGCCACACCCTTCAGATATCAATTGACCTATTCAGTGATCGTCAAACGGCATAGCAGGGTGTTGTCCTGCTTCAGGCTTTCGCCCCAAACCAGCTCTGCGCTGTCGTCCCACGTGACTTCGTCATAGCCGTCCTTCGGGCCGACGTCGGCGGCGGAATGGACGATTGCGGCGGGCCAATCGCTGTCATCGAAATCGGGTGCAGTCCAGTCTGCCGGAATGTCCGTGGCAACAAATCCGCAAGCCCCTTCCCCTGCGACAGGGTTTGCCTCTTCAGCGCAAGACGGCTCTACCGGCGCGAACTGCACGACAAGGCACTTCATATCCGCATCAGTCACGGCGCGCGTTTCGCCCGACACCGCATCCTTAAACTGGGCAATCATGCCGCCGTCGCCCATTTGCTGACGATCCGTGCCGATATATTCTAGACCAGTATCGTTTTCCTTAAAGTCCTTTGCCTCAATCGCGATCACTGCTGGCAGCTCGACCGTGAAGGTCGCCGTTTCTTTGTTGAAAGACCGCTCTGTCGTGATCGGCACCGAGTCTTCAAGGACCACCTCGCCGTTGGCAGACATAGAGAACCAATTGTCGACCCAGACGTCGGCGGTGATGTCGCGGGTTTCGGCCTGAGCGGCGCAGGTTGTCAGGGCTGCTACTGTCGCGAATATAAAGCGCATAATGTGTCCAATCGTGTCAAAGGTGTCGTGATTTAGTTCAGGAAAGTGATGGAGTCGCCGGCAAGGACATGACCCTTCAGCGCGGCCATGACGTCAGTCCAACCGGTGCCGATGTCGTCTTGTTCCGGCAGATCAGCCAGCGGCGCATCAACGGCATAGACCCAGATCGTGTATTCATGGGTACCCGCACCAGATGGCGAACAGGGCGGCGTATAGCCAGTCGTGCGCAGGTCCTTATCGCTGCCCTCTACCCCCAACGACTCCGGATTGCCCCGCGCCACGCCGTCGGCACCTGCGGGAATATTCCAGACCAACCAATAGTGGCTCGGCTCGTTTACACCGGGATAGGCACCATTCGGATAATGCTGCATGACGATGGCATAGGCCTGCGTCTCTGCAGGCGCGTTTTCCCATGACAGCGGCGGCGATACACCGTCCCCGCCGCTGCGCGTGCAGCGCAGATCATCAGGCAAGGCCGCGCCGTCGACCAGCGCGGAACTTGATAAGGTGAACCTCGGCCCCTGTGGCGCAGTTGCATCTGTGCCGGACTTTGGCGGCGGCGTTTGCTGCGCGGCGGCTGGCAATGCGGCCGTGCAGCACAGCAATGCGATGGCGAGTGCGGGAAAGCGGGTCATTCGCGGCACAGCTCCTGCTCGAATAACTCCCCGCCGTTCGTCACGGTGCGGGTTTCGAAGTTGTAGCAATTCTCAGTCTCGGACGGGGCATATTTGATGTAATAGTCGCCGCCCTGATAACTGTAGGTCATGGTCCGGGTGCCGTCGTCGTCCTGCACGAATACCAGATCATCAACCCCGCCGCGCGGTGGCTGACCTGCCTCTGGCCCACGGCCGCCTTCTGATGCGCCCAAGGGACGCACACGCGGCAGGGCGTCGATGTCGGGCACTTCGCCCATCAGGCACTGGATGATGTAGGGCGCACCTTCGGACGTGTGGTAGCGATAGCCAAAGACATCATCGGCCTGCCCGTTACACACGTCCAGAACACCTGCGGCGATGGCGGTGCCGTCGGGATTGGTATCTGCGTAGATCGGAAAACCGTCAAACGCCCAGCCGATGATCGCATCCGGACCCTTGTTTGCCATCTGGTCAATCATGCAGGTCGGTGCGGCATGATAGTGGTAATCGTCGCCGCGCCCCGCATGACCGCCGCAGGCATCAAGCTGACCCGTCGCGACGGTGTCCAAATTGGCCTGATAGGTCGCCAGATCCGATTGCGACATCTCTCCTCCAGCCGTGTAGTCATAGATTGGCACGCCGTTCACCGCGACACCAAGGGCGGCATCGCGAGTATGCGGTTCTGTCCCGCTCACGGGCACCAATGTGATGGGTGAGGCATAATTCACCGCAGGCACTGGCACCTGTTCGTTCGTGCCGATGATACCGGTCATCATCTCGTGGTCGGGATAGGTATCGCCTGCGATCAAAGCTTGATTGTCGGTGCAGGTCACCGTGACCACATCGTCAAAGCCCGCCTCGGCGACCGACTCCGTCACCGCCTCGCAGTGAATGGAGTCTTCATGCGCTTGCCCTGTGGTGGCGTAAAGGCAGGCAAGCACGGCTAAGCCGGGCGGAAGAAGCAAATGACGCATGGGGATGCCTTTTATAGAATGACAGACGGTATGCGGGGTTATACGCGGCTGCTGAATTCTTCCGTCGTTGTTGAGCTATAAAAATGACGGGGAGGGGTGCGCTTGGCAGTTTTGGCCCGTTTAAGTTCCAAAAACTGCAGCCGGGGTGACCCTTTACGAGCACCCGTACGCCTTACTTATCGCTCGACGGGAAAACGCCCGGAAACGGTTCACACAAACCGAACCACCCTTATCCTAGACACACAGGTGAACCCAGAGCGCTAAAACGTAAAGCGAGTGCGGCCCGGCATCGGTTTTGCAATAGGGCCACTGGTTTTAAGTGGAATACCGATCGGGTCCGCTATTTTCAGGACAGTAAACCAAAAAGTTGTTTTATCGCCGACGACACTGTCGAAACCTATCTGGCCACCGGACAGCTCGACAATTTGCTTTGAGATGACCAAACCCAAACCTGTGCCGCCCCGTGACCGCGTATCCGCCTCTTTCGCCTGTGAGAACGGCGAGAAGATATGATCCCGGAAGGAAAGCGGGACGCCCTCTCCTTGGTTGGTTACACAGACCTTGAGGAACTCACCGTGTTCTTCAGTATGAATTTTTATTTCGGTATTCGGATATGCGAATTTCGCAGCATTGGTGAGCAGGTTTGTCATGACTTGCTGAAACCTTCTGGGATCCATTTTCCCATACAGAGGCCTGTCATTTTCGTATGATTTAAATGCCACGTTGAAGTTGTCGGCGGTGTTTGTATTTGCCAGCACAGCTTCTTCAATCTGTGCCACCACGTCGTGGCACCCGATTGAAAGTTCCATCTGGTTTACCGAGAATTTTTCAAAGTCTAGGATGTCATTGATCAGCACATAAAGTCGGTCACCGTTTTGATGCGCGATCGACAGCAGGCGCCGAACCTTTTCGGACAGGTTTTCGCTCTTCATCGCCATGAGCAACCGAAGAGAGCCAAGCACGGATGTCAGCGGCGTCCTGAGTTCGTGACTGATTGTCGCGACAAACTCGCCTTTCATGGCGGCAAGGCGACGTTGCTCCGTCATGTCCATCACTTGGCAAAGGATATGATTGGGTTTGCCAACGGCGTCGCGGACTAAACTGACAGTCACCTGGGCCCACATCGTAGAGCCATCCCGGCGAATATAGCGCCGATCTTCAACATAATTGTCGATTTCGCCCGCAGATAATCTGGTGAATTGTTCAGAGGCCATCTGGATACTATCCGGGTGGGTAATATTTTCAGCTGGCCGGCTGATGAGCTCGTCTTCGGTATACCCAAGAGATTCACACAATGCTTTGTTTACACGCCACCAATTGCCGTCGATCCCGAAGATAACATGCCCGATCGGAGAGTTTTCAAATGCGGAACGAAACTGCTCGTTGCTGCTACGCAAAGAGATTTCCATATTTTTGCGCTCAGTCACATCCCTCATAGAGCCAACGATTGACGTAACTCTGCCAGAGCTGTCTTTGCTGATACCCGCGACGTTTACTTGCACCCAAAGCCATCTCGCACCATCTTTTGAAAGCAGCCGATATTCGCTTGATGCCTTTTCCTGCTCGCCATCCACACAAATCCGGATCGCTTCCTCTGCGACAAATAAATCATCCGGATGGACGCGAGAGCGCCACTCTTCCAATGTGTCAACAGGAACGCCTTTGGGGAGTTCTAAGATCTTGCGCCACATGCCCGAAACAACAACGCGGTCTTCGATCGGGAAATACTCAAAGACGCCAATCCGGGCTGAGTTGATCGCAATGTTTGCTCGCTTAAGATCTGCGCTAGAAGCCTTTTCTGCCCTCAGCACTTCCGTCAGGTTTCGTAGGATCATTGCATGCTGCAATCCGTCTTCATCTGACCAGGACGTCAAATGTATGGACAGGGGTACCTCGTCACCGGACTTCTTTCTTCCCATCATCAACTGAATGTTCGCATCAATCTCAGGAGGATGGATGTAGCTATGAAGCGCAGCAACGGATTGAACATCCAGAACGTCTGAAACCGTCTGACCGATCAGCGTTTCATCGTAGCCAAATAGTTTGTCTGCTGCCGCATTGCTGTGTGAAATTCTGCCATCCGCAGCGACCGTCATCACTGGCACCCTGATGTGCCTGAACGCTTTTAGGACTGGCTCGTTGGACATTAAATTTGCTTTCACTTCAAACGCTGCTGCGTCCGCACTTACTCGCTACAGTTTTTGTCAAATAGAAGGCAGCCTAAATTCTGATTGATGTGATCCAACGGCACAATTTTTGATAGGCTATCACATGGCCCCTTCGGTTCGCTGCAAAGAAGGCTAGGTTTCAGTTAGGGCGCAATACTGACGTTGAACGTCACCGACCCACTGGCACCAGGCGGATAAGTTCCACTGCATTCCCAGCGCAAGTCGCCTGCATAGCCGGGACTGGCCGCACCCGATATCGCGTTGACGCATGTCACCCCGTCGCCGATGTCGATTGGGCTGGGGACAGCCGTCGCAAGTACGGTATACGGCGGTGTCGCATCGTAGACGATGATGTCTGACGAGGGCAAAGTGCCGGTATTTTCCAGATAGATCCGGTATTCCAACACGTCTCCTACCCCGCCCCCGTTGGCGACACCTTCGGGGGTGCCTTGGGTGACATTGCGCACGGTCTTGGACAGCTTCAGCGCGCCTTGCGACGATTCCACCGTCACAAGGTCGGTGTTGCGATCCTCTTCGACGAGGCCAGTGCTGCCGTAGGTCGTATCCGCAACAATATCAATGCTATAGGATGCTCCTGGACCGGCGGCGGCAGAGGCAGAAACCCGCGCAACAAGGCAAAGCGTTGTCCCTGCCGAGATGGCGACCGGACCGGTGATCGGCGTATCAGCCGTGCCGTCACAACCGTTATCTATAAACAAACCGGTGGCAAAGGCATCGGGGGTCGCGCTGGTCTGTGCATCAAGCGTAAAGAGCAAGCTGCCGGTCGCATCTGCGATATATTCATGGCGAAGCGACACCACTTGACCGGGGCGGATTGCGGCCTGTTGGTCAAGGTTTAGCCGTGCCGCGACGATCAGGCCAAAGTTCAAATCGGCGTAGGACGTGCCTGCCGCGGGCGTGAAGGTGAACGCCCCGTCGCGCGGGTCGGCGTTCACGATAGCGGGCAGGCCAAGTGCGCTTTCCGATACGGTGCGCAGCAAGGCGTCAGGCACCACAGACACCGTGACGGTATTCGTGTAGCCATCAGGCAGGGTCAGGCTCCAGCTGCCGTCTGCCGCTACGGCGGGTGTGCCGATCACGACGCCAGCGCTGTCTAGCACCTGAACTACGGCGCTGTCCGTGCCGACCTCTGTGCCGCCTTGGACGCCGTCAAAGGCTGTGGCCCCTGCCCCGTTGTCCAAAAACACCAGACCGGATAGTGTTGCGCCGGTGCCGATGAACGCGACGGTGACGCTTGCCTCGTCATCGTCAGCCAAACCGTCCGATAGATCGTCAACCAAAGCGCCGACCGACGGGTCACTGTCGGGGTCGGACAACGAACTGGCGACGATTTCTGCGGTATTGGTATGCGTGCCGCTGTCCAACATGGTGACGCGAATTGTTAGCACATGGCTGCTGCCAGAGGGCACATCGCCAAGCGTCCAGATACCGGTACCCGTATCATAGGTATCCCCCTGCCCCGCCGCATCATCAGAGACATAGGCGAAACCCTTGGGCAGCAAATCACGCACCCGCATGTCGGCCGCAGTGCCCGGTCCATCATTGGACACGGTCAGGATGAAATCGATCGCCTCGCCCGCTGTCGCTTGGGTGATTGGCACGCCATCTGACGCGCGCAGCGCGCTTTTGGTCAGCGACAGATCGGCGGCCGTCGGTGCCGTGGCAAAGCCAAAGCTTTGATCAGCCGTGTCGGCCCCCGTGGTGACGGTTACGCCAGTCAGCGGATTGACCGTTGATAGGGTTAGGGCAGCGGGGATGTCGGGATCTGCGGTATCCACCTCTATCCGGTAGGTCAGCGTCGCGTTGACGGTGCCAAAGGCATAGCTGCCGTCAGCAATCGTTTCCGCCGCGGATACCAGCGTATCGTCGGCAGGATCAGACGGCGTTCCATTGTCGTCATATAGGTTGACGGTGATGCCCGCGGGCAGCCCGGTATCGCCAGCGTTAAGCGTGCTGGACCCGTCAGCATCCTGATAGAGGGTGCCAGAGATTGACCCGCTTTGGAAAACCGTCGACACGAACGGCCCCGGTGCGCGGCAGGACGCACCATCGTTGCCCTGATACGTCAGATTGCTAACGGTGCCCTGCACTTCGATGAGGTCGTATGTCGCGGGGCGATTGCCGTCAGACCCGACCTCGATCGCAAAGACTTGGCGGGACTGGTTATCAAAGGCGTACATGAAACCGCTGCCATCGAACCAGACCGAGTCAATATCGATCGAGAAATATCCGGCAGCCAGCGGGACGTTGGCAATCAGATCAATGGTAATAGGTCCCGGCACGCCATTGTTCGGATCAAAGGCATAAAGATTGCGCGCGGGATCAAAGAAATAGATCAGGCCGTCGCGCGGATTATAGGCCATATCACGGCCATAGGGCGACCCTGCCGCAGCCGTCAAAACGCCCACCGCCACTGGATTTGTCGGATCGCTGATATCCAGCAGTTGATAGCGGCTGACATCGCTACCCGACATATAGATCATGATGCCATTTGGCAGGATGTCTGAATTGGTGTCCGGCGTTTCAATGGTCAACCCAGACACATCAGCCACCTCTTGCACAGCGCCAGCCGCGTTGATCCGCATCAACGTCCGAGGGCTTTGGCGCACACCGTAGATATAGCCGTCCAGCTCATTATAGCCCCAGCCGGTCACAAGATAGTTGCCGGTATAATTTGGCGGCAAAGCAGTCTGGCTTAGCGTGTAAAGGCCACCGCTTTCGCTGACTGTCAGCTGGCTGAGTGAAGGCAAGTTAAATGCTGTTTCCGTTGCGACCATGAAAAACGTCGATGAACAGGTCAGCGGCGCGCCCGGATTGGACAGGGTCACAAGGTAATCCTCGACCTCGCCGTCTAGGTTTATTCCGTCGAAAGGATCGGCCGCAACGCCGCTGGTAGTCGACCAACGCAAGCGCGCATAGGTGGCACCGTTACCGATATCTGCAGGCACAGGAATATTCAGCACAATCTGATTGTTAAAGGTGCCGTCAGTGTCGCCTGTGCCGCCATCACGGTAATCAATCGCCACATGTTCATCAGCCTCGAACGCGCCGTTCTGATCATAGTCGATCCAAAGCTGAAGGTTCGTGATACCGGGCACCAGCACCGGCAGCCCCAAATCGAATTGCGCACTCAGGGTCTCGTGGGTTCGCACTGTCAGCGGTACTGTCGTGCCTGCAACAATCTGCGGAAACGTCGTCGCGTCTTCGTCGTCGATGCCGTCGATATCGTCGCCATCGGCGTTGGCAGAAAACTTCGTCGAGGTTTCAGTGTCCGGCTCTGCCGTACCAAGATAGATCAGCGGCACGACCACATGACGCGGATCGCCATAGCTGCCGGGCGCGTCGCCACGGTCAACCAAATCCGCAGCCGCGATGATGAAGGAGTAATCCTCAACCTCTCCGTCCAGCGTCGGGTCTGATATGCCTAGCCCAGCCTGCGATGCCCAGCGAAAGCGGCCAAAGGTCCGCGATGTTGTCGCATCATCCGGCACTGTGACGTTGATCTGAATTTGTCCGTCCCCAGCAGTCACATCATCGCCAGTCCCGTCATCGCGCAGGTCCGTCGCAAAACGTTCGACAGCCGTATTTTCAAACAACCCGTTGCCGTTGAAATCAATCCACGCCTGGAGGTATCCGTTGCCAGCGACCCTAACGGTCAACGTGACAATTGAACCTTGCGTTAATAGCGGCAGCGTCACGCCGTCCTCGTCGTCACTGCCCGTCAGGTCGTCGCCAGTGGCCGTCAGGTCCGACTGGGTAAAGGCCTCTGCATCGGGTGCCGTTGTTCCCAAATAAACTGTGGGCGCGGCGACGATCGCATGCTTGGGTGCCAAATAGGTGATGGGCGCATCGCCAAAATCAAAACCAAGCGCATAAAGCAGGGTCAGCGTGTCCGGGTTAGACTGAAGGCGGTTGGGAAACGTCTGACCTATGGGGCCAATGCCCGCAGTGGCCGTCGCCGTTAGCCCGCCGTTCAAAATATCAGCAGCCGTCACGGTGTATGCGGCCGTACAGGTAAATGTGCCGCCTGCAGGCACCTCTGTTGTGATCGCGGGACAGGTCACCGTGCCGACCGAGTCGTCCTGGATTACGATATCCTGCCCGACATTGAACGGCAGGGTGCCGTCGTTGGTGACGGTATAGGTGTAGTTGATCGTCGCCCCTAGCGCGACCAAATCGCCCGGGTTCGTCGTTTTGACCAAGGAAATGCTTTGACCGACCGCAAATTCAGTGTCTGCCAAAACACTCAAGCCCCGTGGGGCGGGATCGTAAGGACCCACGTTTCGGACGTTTCCAATGGATTCGTCATAATAGAAGACTGCCCACGACGTGGCGTCAGGAAAAACAGACCGTAACGTGCCCGTGTCATCATTGTCAGAGGTTGGTGAAACGGCAGGACCGTCTAGATAAATACACTGCGCTTGGTTAGCCCCGATAAGGCCCGTCGCCCCAGCGCCCGATCCGGGCCCGATAATAAACGTCGGGGTCGCAGAAACGGCCGACAGGGCCGGATTACCATTGCTTCCGAAAACGGTGATAAAATCGCAGCGGTCGTTGGTGGCATTGTTATCGCTGGCATCAAGGTCCGTGGTGTCAATCTTTAGGCCGTCAACCGGAAGGGCCACACTGTTGGACGAAAAACTAAGTTGGACCCCCGCCCTTGAATCGCCGACCCGGCCCGAATTGGGCGGCGCATCCACGATAAACGTCAGCGCCTCCATCCCGCCGCCGAAAATCGCGACATCATCAGGCGACACGATGCCGCCCCCCGCCACAAAGTTGCCCACGACGTCGATCCTTGTATCGACTTCAAAACCATACTGGTCTTTCAGGGTGAAGCTTAGCGGCGCGGTCGATCCCGCAGGCCAATCGATCTGCGCCCAATCAAGTGTAAAGTCGCCTGCGTAAAGCTTGGGTGTTGCCAGCATCGCGATTGCAACAACACTGCTGAATGATGCACGCATAAACCGGGTTGCGACGGACTTGGGCACTTCATTCACCTATTACTTAGACACGTGGTCAGTCGTTTGGGATGCGGTGGTGACGACCGGACCCAAACACTTCAATGCGCCAGCCCTAAGCGTCCCCCGACAATAATCGATCCCGTCCACTGTCGCAGGCTGCGCCGCGTCAAGCAAAAGCGCAGAGAGGCAGAAACATCGCCGTCTTGGATAGGGCGCTATGCTTTCGAATAGCGCGAGGCTGATCGGTGCATGGGGGATCGCAGCGCAAACAATGTTTTCCGGCGGTGGCGCTGCCGCGTGAACCGGATGACGAATTGGTGCCAATAATTCAAAACGTCAGGCGATCTGCGTCGGGGAACAGCTTTCACCCGCCGAATACGGCCTTGTCTTCATCGCCCACGAAAGCGGATGCTTAAAAATTAGGCTCAATGCCTAGCATTGATCAAACGCGCCGGTTTTCAAAGCGACTGCGGCAAAAATGAATTGACTCGGCGCAGGGTCATGATGAACCAATAGGTAATTGGTTCACACTTGCCGCAAGGACGCCTCTTCTGTCTCAGCATCTTCCCCTTTTGTCGCTGCGCGACTTCAGCCTGAAATTCAAAGGGCAGTCGGCCTGCGTTGTCGAAAATGTTGACCTGACCGTCGCAGAAGGAGAGATCCTGTGCATCGTCGGCGAGTCCGGTTGCGGCAAGAGCGTGACCGCGATGGCGCTGATGGGACTGCTTCCGCAAGACGCCGCCAAAATTCCCAGCGGCACTATGGTTTTCAACGGTAAAACGATAGATATGACGTGCGAACGTATCCCCGCGACCATGCGCGGCGGGGACGTGGCGATGATCTTTCAAGAGCCGATGACCTCGCTCAATCCCGCTTTTCGGATCGGCGATCAGATCGCCGAAGCGGTGCAGCAGCACAAGGGGTGCACCCGTGCGCAGGGACGCGCCCGTGCGCTGGAAATGTTGATCCGGGTGGGACTCCCCTCTCCTGAACAGCGGCTGGATCAGTATCCGCACCAATTGTCAGGTGGTCAGCGCCAACGCGTTATGATTGCCATGGCCCTTGCCAATGACCCCAAGCTTTTGATCGCAGACGAGCCAACAACCGCGCTTGATGTCACGATCCAAGCGCAAATTTTGGAACTGATCCGCGATTTGCAGCGCGACACGGGCATGGGCACGATCATGATTACCCATGACCTAGGTGTTGTCGCGGAAATCGCCGACACGGTCGCTGTTATGTATGGCGGCCAAGTGGTTGAACGCGGCCCAATGGCCGAAGTGTTTGAGGATCCCCAGCACCCCTACACCATCGGCCTTATGGACTCGGTCCCGCGGTTATCGGGCCCCCGCGCCCGGCTCACGACGATCGAAGGTACAGTGCCGTCGATTGATACGATGCCGCAAGGTTGCCGGTTCCGGACACGCTGCCCCTTTGCGGCCCCGATCTGCAGTGCGCGTCCCGCGCTTGCAAACGTCAGCGAAACCCACGCGGTGGCATGCCATTTCGCCCCCTTGGAACAGAACCTGAAGGTGGCGCAATGACACCGATCCTAGAAGCACAGAACGTCAAAAAGCATTTCCCGACGGGCGGCGGTTTGTTTCAGAAAAAGGGCCTCGTTAAGGCTGTCGATGGCGTGTCGCTGTCCATCACCCCGGGCGAAACCTTTGCTATTGTTGGCGAATCTGGCTGCGGTAAATCTACGCTTGCCCGCCTTTTGATGCGTCTGCTGGACCCGACCAGCGGCGACGTGGTGTTTGACGGCAAGCAGGTCACAGCGGCCAAGGGCGTTGCACTGTCCGCCCTGCGCCGGGACATGCAGTTCATTTTTCAAGACCCCTTTTCATCCCTGAACCCGCGCATGACAGTCGGTAAACTGGTGGGCGAGCCGCTAGAGGTGCACGCACCAGAACTGTCCAAAACTGACCGCCGCGCCAAGGTTGCAGAGCTGTTGGCAAAGGTCGGTTTGCGGCCAGAGCACGCGGACCGCTACGCGCATGAGTTTTCTGGCGGCCAGCGCCAGCGCATCGGGATCGCCCGCGCGCTTGCCTCTGGTCCGCGGCTGATTATCGGCGACGAACCCGTCAGCGCGCTGGATGTGTCGGTGCAGGCGCAGGTGGTAAACCTGCTGGGCGATCTGGGCCGTGATTTGGGCCTGACGCTGGTGCTGATCGCGCATGATCTGGCTGTCATCCGGCACATGTCGGACCGCGTGGCCGTCATGTACTTGGGTAAAATCGTTGAACAGGGCACAACGGACGATGTGTTCGAACAGCCGCGCCATCCCTACACCCGCGCTTTGCTGGACGCGATCCCGGACCTTGATGATCAATCTGGCGCCTCGCGCGCCCGGATCGAGGGCGAGATGCCCTCACCCTCTGCCCCGCCGCCGGGCTGCGCGTTCCATACCCGCTGCCCCCACGCGACGGCACTGTGCCGCGAAGCTGTCCCGCAACCAGTGGAGACACCAAACGGCCACATGACCGCCTGTCACCATTGGCAGGACATTCCCGCCGCGCCCCGGCAAACGACACCCCGCAGCAAAAGCCCCGCCACCTTGGCGCGGCTCGCGCTTTACCGCCAAGCGACGCGGGGGGCGCAGATCATCCCCGTCGCATCCCAAAACCCTGACAGAGAGGCCACCACATGAAAAATCTGACCCTCACGACAGCGGCCCTTGCCCTGATGGCAAGCGGCGCAATGGCACAGGATTTGCGCATCGCGTTGCAGTCCGACGCTGACATTCTGGACCCGGACCAGTCGCGGACCTTTGTGGGCCGCATCATCTATACCGCCCTATGCGACAAGCTGGTCGACATTACGCCTGATCTGGAAATCATTCCCCAGCTTGCGACCGCATGGACCGTGGCAGAGGATGGCATGTCCATCGACATGACCGTGCGCGAAGATGTCGTTTTCCACGACGGCACCGCGTTCAACGCGCAGGCTGTCGCTGACAACATCACCCGGTCGCAGACCATGGACGGCAGCATGCGCAAGTCAGAGCTTGCCTCGATCGCATCCGTTGACGTGACGGGCGACTACACGTTGACGCTGAACCTGACCGGTCCCGATGCCACCGTGATCGCCCAACTGGCTGACCGCGCCGGCATGATGGTATCCCCGACGGCCGCCGCCGCGATGGGCGACGATTTTGGCCTCGCGCCAGTCTGCTCTGGTCCGTTCGCATTTGAAGAGCGGGTCGCGCAGGACAAGATCGTGCTGAAGAAATTCGCAGACTATTGGAATGCGGACGAAATCCACTTTGATAGCGTCACATACCTGCCAATCCCCGACACGACTGTCCGTCTTGCCAACCTGCAATCCGGCGATATTCACATCCTAGAACGTCTGGCCCCCACCGACTTGGCGCAGGTCAATGCGGATGACAGCATCAACGTTCTGTCCGCCGTATCGATGGGCTATCAGGGCATCACTTTTAATGTGGGCAATGGCGAACAAGCCGACAATCCGTTTGGCACCGATCCGCGTCTGCGGCAGGCATTCAGCTATGCCATTGACCGCGACGCCATCAATCAGGTCGTGTTCGAGGGCGCATTTGCCGCTGGCAACCAGCCCTTCCCGCCAACATCGCCTTGGTATGATGCCGATTATCCCGTTGAAGGCCGCGATGTCGAAAAGGCCAAAGCACTGCTGGCAGAGGCAGGCTATCCCGACGGCATCGACCTTGTCGTGCAGGTGCCGAACACGACCATCCCCTTGCAGCTGATGCAGGTGATCCAGTCGATGACCGCCGAAGCGGGCATCAACATCGAGATCGTGTCCAAAGAGTTCGCCACGCTGCTGTCTGACCAGACCGCAGGCGACTATCAGGCAAGCCAGATCGGCTGGTCTGGCCGCGTCGATCCAGATGGCAACATCCACCAGTTCGTCACGACGGATGGCGGCATCAATGATGCGGGCTATTCCAACGCTGCTGTCGACGATGCACTGAATGCGGCGCGCACACAGGCCGATGTTGCATCACGCAAGGCGCAGTATGACGCAGCCCGTGACGTGCTGATCAATGATGCGCCGCTGGTGTACCTCTACCACGAAAGCTGGATCACAGCGCTTGACGCCAATATCGAAGGCTACACCGCCTATCCCGACGGCATGATCCGCCTAGAAGGTGTGACCCTGTCCGAATGATCCCGGTCCGCCCCCAGCCCAACCGGGCCGGGGGCGGCCACCCTTAACCGCATTTCACCCATGCAAGGGGCAGCCCATGCTCTCGTTCTTCCTGCGCCGACTTGTCATCGCGATCCCGACGATCATTTTGATCTCGGTCTTCGTCTTTGGCTTGCAGAAAATCCTACCCGGCGATCCGCTGCTTGTCCTTGCAGGCGAGGAACGCGATCCTGCTGTGCTGGAATTCCTGCGCGAGAAATATCGCCTGAATGATCCTATTCCGGTGCAGTATATGACCTGGGCAGGTAACGCGCTTGGCGGCGATCTGGGTACATCTTTTCGCACCAATCAGCCAGTGACGGAACTGATAGGGCAAAAGCTGCCTGTCACGATCCAACTGGCATTGATGTCGCTGATCTTTGCCGTCTTCATTGGCATTCCCGCAGGCATCATGTCCGCCTATCGCAAGGGAACGGTCACCGATTATATCGCCAACATCGTCGCCCTGTCCGGTCTGTCGATCCCGAACTTCTGGCTGGGGATCATGCTGATCCTTCTGGTGTCCGTGAAATGGCAACTGCTGCCCGCGTCCGGATATGTGCCGCTTAGCGAAGATTTCTGGTTGTCGATCAAAACCATGTTGATGCCTGCCTTCGTGCTGGGCACCGCGCTGGCCGCAACCTTGATGCGGCACACCCGGTCGGCGATGCTGGGCGTGTTGACCTCTGACTATGTGCGCACCGCCCGCGCCAAGGGACTGTCCGAACGCAAGGTCGTGCTGAAACATGCCTTTCGCAATGCCCTGACGCCGATCGTCACCCTGACCGCGCTGCTGTTCGGTGAATTGATCGCAGGCGCCGTCCTGACAGAGCAGATCTTTACCATCCCCGGCTTTGGCAAGCTGGTCGTCGATGCCGTCTTTAACCGCGATTACGCTGTGGTGCAGGGCATCGTTCTGGTCACCGCCGTTGGGTTTATCGTCATGAACCTGCTCGCCGATATGGCCTATTTCCTTCTTAACCCCCGGCTAAGGAGCAACTGATGGCTGCCGCTGATACAAACGTTGCCAAGACGGCACCGGCAATGGACCTTGCCCCGTCTGAAAACCGCGTCTGGAAGAAATTCCGCAGCCATAAATCAGCGATGCTGGGCGGTTTCCTTGTGCTGTTCTTCATCACTCTTGCGCTGCTGGCCCCCGTCCTGCCGATCCCCGATCCGGCGGCGACGGACTGGGGCGCGATCCGCAAAGCGCCATCCGCTGCGCATTGGATGGGCACGGACGATCTGGGCCGGGACGTGCTGTCGCGGATGATCTGGGGGGCGCAGGCATCCTTGCTGGCGGGTGTCATTTCCGTCGCAATTGCGATGGCTGTTGGCGTACCTTTGGGGATCGTCGCGGGCTACTTCGGCGGTTGGCCCGACGCGATCATTTCGCGCTGCACCGAAGCGCTGCTCGCTGCGCCCTTCCTGATCCTTGCCATCGCGCTGGCCGCCTTCCTTGGGCCGTCGCTGAGCAATGCGATGATCGCGATCGGCATCTCGGCCACGCCGCTCTTCATCCGCCTGACGCGCGGCCAAGTGCTGAACGTCAAGGTCGAGGATTACGTCGACTCCGCCCGTGCCATTGGCCTGCCGACGCGGCTGATCTTGTCGCGCTACATTCTGCCTAACGTGCTGCCCCCGATCCTTGTGCAGGCAACGCTGACCATCGCCACTGCGATCATCGCCGAAGCCTCGCTGTCTTTCCTCGGCCTTGGCCAGCAACCGCCCGCGCCCTCTTGGGGCTCGATGCTGAACACGGCTAAGAACTTCTTGAACCAAGCGCCTTGGATGGCGCTTTGGCCCGGCATCTCGATCTTTCTTGTGGTGCTTGGCTTTAACCTTTTGGGCGACGGTCTGCGCGACGCCCTTGACCCTCGCGAACACTAAAGGGACGACTCCATGACCTTCACCACCCGCCCGGAAATCCGCGGCACCTTCGGCGTTGCAACCTCGACCCATTGGATCGCCTCTGCCGTTGGCATGTCGATATTGGAACGCGGCGGCAATGCCTTTGACGCCGCTGTCGCCACCGCGATCACGCTGCAAGTGGTAGAGCCGCATTTGAACGGCCCCGCCGGCGATATGCCTGCGATCTTTCAAAAAGCGGGCGAGGATGTGCAGGTGGTCTGCGCGCAAGCCCCTGCCCCCGCAGGTGCCACGTTGGAGCACTACCGCGCGCAGAACTTAACACTTATCCCCGGCTCTGGCTTGCTGGCGACTGTAATCCCCGGCGCCTTTGACGGCTGGATGCTGATGCTGCGCGATCACGGCACCATGAGCCTGCGCGACGTGCTGACACCTGCGATTGACTACGCCCGCGACGGTCATCCCATGTTGCCCCGCGTTGCCAATACCATCGCTGGGCTGGCCGACTATTTTGCTGAACATTGGCCCACCAGCGCCGCGGTCTGGACGCCGAACGGCAAAGCCCCCGCGGCGAACGCCTTGTTCAAAAACCCCGATCTTGCAGACACTTACGACCGCCTTGTGACCGAAGGTGAAGCCGCAGGCGATGACCGTATCGCCCAGATCGATGCCGCCCGCCGCGCGTGGTCGGAGGGTTTTGTCGCCGACGCAATCGACGCCTATGTCCAGACCGCCAACGTCATGGATGTCTCAAACGAAAAGCACATGGGTGTGCTGACCAAAGCTGACATGGCAGGCTGGTCTGCCACCTACGAGCCGTCGCTGTCCTATGACTACCACGGCTGGACCGTCCACAAGACCGGCCCGTGGTCGCAAGGTCCGGTGCTGCTGCAAGCCCTGGCAATCCTCAAGCATTTCGACCTTGCCGCAATGGACCCGATGGGCGCCGAATTCACCCATACGGTGATCGAGGCGATGAAACTCGCCTATGCAGACCGCGAAGCTTATTATGGCGATCCGCTGCACAGCGAGATCCCGATGGAATACCTGCTGTCGGATGCCTACAACGCAGAGCGCGCAAAGATGATCAGCGCACGGGCCAGCACCGAACAACGCCCAGGCCGCGTGCCGGGGTTCGAACATCAGGCCGACGCCTATATCGCCCGTGCCGCGCATGATTTCGGTGCCGCCGACGCCGCCCCGCAAGAGCCCACTATGGCGCATCTGACCGAAAAGCGCGGCGACACCGTGCATCTGGATATCATCGACCGCTGGGGCAATATGGTTGCGGCAACGCCCTCGGGCGGGTGGCTCCAGTCGAACCCCGTCGTGCCCGGCCTTGGCTTTCCGCTGAATTCCCGCGCGCAGATGTTCTGGCTCGAGGACGGCTTGCCCACAACGCTGGCCCCCGGCCGGCGCCCGCGCACAACGCTGACGCCGTCGCTTGCAACACACGAGGACGGCCGCCGCATGGTCTTTGGCACGCCGGGCGGTGACCAGCAGGACCAGTGGCAACTGGTGTGGTTCTTGCGCTTTGTGCACTGGGACATGGAACTGCAGGCCTGCATGGACGCGCCTTTGTTTCATTCCATGCACTTCCAAGGCAGCTTTTACCCCCGCGAAGCCAAACCCGGAGAGATGATGCTAGAGCCCGCCTTTGGCGAAGACACCATTGCCGATCTGCGGGCCCGCGGTCACATCGTGCACGTGGCAGAACCGTGGTCCGTTGGCCGCCTGACAGCCGCCTTGCGCGACCCGGACGGCATCATGCGCGCCGCCGCTACGCCGCGTCTGATGCAAGCCTATGCGGTGGGGCGCTAAGCCATGACATGGAGCCTGATCGCGCGTGACGGGGACGATATCGGCCTGATTGTCGCGTCAAAGTTCTTTGCCTGCGGCGCGGTTGTCCCTTACGTGGGTGCCCGCACCGCCGTCGCATCGCAGGCCTTTTGCAACCCCATCTGGGGCACAGAAGGACGCACCCGGTTAGAGACGCAAAGCGCGCAAAGTGTGATGGCTGATTTTGTGTCACGCGACGCAGGTCAAGGCATTCGCCAAGCGCATATGATCGACGCGCAGGGCAATTTTGCAGCCCACACGGGCGGCGATTGCACCGATTGGGCGGGGCATCTGATCCGCGACGACCACTCCGTCGCGGGGAATATGTTGGCGGGGCCAGAGGTGATCCACGCCACCTCTGCTGCCTTTGCCGCGTCCACCGGCCCCTTTGCGCAGCGCTTGATTGCCGCCATGCAAGCAGGAGAGGCCGCAGGCGGCGACAAACGCGGGCGGCAAGCGGCAGGGCTGACGATTCACAAAGGCGAGGACCATGCTTGGCTGTCGCTGCGCGCCGACGATCACGCCGATCCGCTGGGCGAACTTGACCGTTTGTGGCGGGTTGCGCAGGAACGCTATGTGCCCTTTACCCTTGGCATGCCGACCGCCGCGGCCTTTTCCGGCAGCCCCACGCGCGAACATATCGACGCGGCCATTGCGCAAGCCGAGGCGCAGCGCGTAGAATCCGGCCAGCCGAGTTCTTCTTTTGCCGTGGATACATGACCCAGCCACTTAAACAGCGCGTGATGACCCTGATCGAGGCTGAGCTGCCCGCCGACGGGCGCCTGCCAACCGAACGCGCGCTTGCCGAACGCTTTGACACCTCTCGGCGGTTGATCCGGCAGGTGCTGGACGAGTTGGAAATCGAAGGGCTGGTCTGGCGCAAACAAGGCTCTGGCACCTTTGCGGGCCATCCGCAGGATCCGACCGGCGACCTGGCTGCCCGCATCGCAGGCGAGAGCGACCCCATTCAGGTGATGGAAGCGCGGCTATGCATCGAGCCAGAGCTGGCCGCGCTGTGTGCCACGCGGATGACGGACGCGGAAATTCTGCGATTGCGGACCCTTGCCACGCGGCAAGTCGCCGCCGATGCCCAAACGATAGAGCTGTGGGACGGCGCGCTGCACCGGCTGATTGCGCAATGCGCCCGCAACAGACCCCTGCTGACGGCCTTTTCCCTGCTGGACCGTATCCGGTCCAATCCCGATTGGGTTCAAGTCCGCGCCAAGGCCCGCAGCCGGTCGTCGATTGCTGTGCCGCAAAGCGAACACGAGGTCCTGATAGCCGCCATCGCCGCCCGCAACCCTGCTGCCGCCCGCCAAGCGATGCACGATCACCTGTCCGCCCGCTTTGACGCGTTGATGGTTGAATTCACTATGCCCGTCACTGATGTGGCAGAATAGGGCAGGCCGGATTTAACCGATTAGCAGCGCGATTTCAAAACGCGCACCGCGTCGTCGAACGTGCCCACATTTTCTGCCGCGCGTGCGGTCAAATGGGCCCCTTCCAGCAAGGCAAGCGTGGCGCAAGCTTCTGATGCCGGGTCCGATACATATCTGATGGTGCTGTCCTTTTGCCCTGCAGAAAAAACAGCTGCGAGGCGCGCAAGCATCATGGCGCGGAATGCCTTGATCTGTTCAATCGCAGCATCAGGCAGGCTTGCGCGGCTGCCCGTCAAAGCCACGCAAAGGCACAACGTTTTGCCGCCCTGCAGTGCATCACGGTATAGCGCGATCAATGCCAGCAGGCGTGCGCCTCCGGTCTGATGACGGGCCGTGATCTGGTCGCACGCCGCGCCAAGGTCCGTTCCATAGCGATCCATCATCGCGGCGCACAGGTCGGCTTTGGTTGCGAAATGATAGTGAACAGAGGCTTTTCGGATCCCGACGCTGTCTGCCAAATCTGCATAGCTGAACCCGTCAAAACCGCGCGCGCGGGCGGCGTATTCTGCGGCATCCAGCAGGGCCGTTCTTGTATCAACCGTCATGCGCCATCACGCCTTTGCTGCTTTGATCCGGTCAAAGGTCTGCTCTGCCGCCTCGAGCGCACCTTCAAGGTATCCGCCAAACTGAGCGGCGACTTCGGTTCCGCCAAAGATCAAGCGGCCGTCCCAAAGCCCGTCCAATGCGGCGGGCAAGCCATAGGTTGGATGCGCGTAAAGTGGCTTTTGGTCGGCTGCCGTGGCGGTAAAGGGATCAAAGGCCCAATCCTTGATATATCGCTGGGTCGGCTGACTGGCCTGCGGCCCAAACAGACGCGTCAATTGCTGCAGCACCGCAGACCACAAGTGATCGTGGTCTTGCCGCGCTTGCGGCGGGATGCCCAGAAAACCAAACAGCGCATAGGGGCCGCCCCTCGCTGGCGATGCGTCGTGAACTTCTGCCAGCGGACCGCGCTGGCTCATCGCGTCGCCCGACAGGCCTGCTTCGCGCCAAAACGGGCGGTCATAGGTCACAACGACCTTGGCCTGTCCGGCCATCCACGTCGCAATCCCATCCATTGCGGTATGGGCGGACGCGGGCAAGTCAGGGGCGTAGGTGATGCCGCCCGCGATGCGCGGCGGCAGGGCCAGCACGACCCGCTTGGCGTCAATTTGCTGGCCCGATTGCGTCGTTGCCGTGATGCCGCCTGCACTTTGCGCCAGCGCCGCGATCTGCGTCGATAGCATCACGCGCGTTGCGGGCAAGCGGGCCATGAGCCCGTCCGTCAGGGCCGCCATTCCGCCCTGCACCCGAAACGAGCCTTGCATCGACGCAAACCCTTTGCCGCGTTGCACATGCCCGCTGGCGTCCTCAAAGCTAAGCTCGCCTGCGTAATGCTGCTCTGTTTCCTTTAGCCCCAAGGAGGCCATTAGCGCAGCAATGCGCGGCTGGCCGGGCCAGAACCACGTTGGGCCCAGATCGAAAGCGCCAGCCCCGAACTGTTCTGTCAGGATCCGCCCACCCGTGCGGCTACGCGCCTCAACCAGCAGAAAGTCATGGCCGACAGCGTTCAGCCGCGCCGCAAGCGCAAGGCCGGACAGGCCCGCACCGATGATCAACGTCTGCGTTTGCATCACTTCGTTTGCAGCCGTGGCAGCGGACCCCATCGATCAAATCACCGGCGGCTTGGCAAAAGGCAGATGGCCAGTCTTTATCCAAATCTGCGCGCCGTCCGGACCAGCCACGACCGACAACGGATCGCCCTCTGGCAGGCGCAGCCAATCGTGGCGCTGCAATACGTCGCCGCCAATGCTGAGTGATCCGCCGATCACCAAAGCCTCTATCCCGCCGGGGGCCTGCGACGTCATGTGCGCGCCAGCCTCTAGCTGGCTGTAGGTTACGACCTCTCGGGTATCCTCGTGCAACACCGCTGTTGCGACGCCGCCAACCGGTTCCGGCAGCGTATCGGCCATCGTTTTGCGAAACTGGACCCGGTCCTGCGGATCGAACTGCCACAGCTTGACGAAGATGGTGCAGCCGTCCTGCGATCCCGGCGTGTGCTGGCTGGTCGGCGGATTGCGCACATAGGTGCCCGCCGGATAATCGCCATGTTCATCCTGAAATACGCCGTCCAAAACGATAAACTCTTCGCCGCCGGTGTGGGTGTGCGCTGAAAAGCTGCTGCCGGGCGCGTAGCGCACGATACTGGTAGCACGGGCGACTTCGCCGCCAATCCGGTCAAGCATACGCCGATCAACACCCTTCATCGGCGAGGCCTGCCAATCAATATCATCACTATGCATCAGGACGCGGGCCGAGAAATCAGAGTTGAGGGTCATCGGAGCTCTTCTTTTTTAGAATATCTACCGCGGCGCCCTGTGGAGGCAACGCTTTGAGGTCTGCCTACCTACCTACCGAAAGGTAGGCTGCTTGAAAAGCCCCAAAGAGCCCGTACCGCCCAGCTCAAGCTTTCAAAGGCCGCGAGAGGATGGGCGGGGATCTGCGGCGGTGGCCCGCAGAAAATTTCCAACGGCATTCAAAAGACATAGCAATAATGAATATTAACTCAGGCCCAAGTTCGACACTAAATCAATTTAAAACGCTAAATCCGACCCTAAGGTTCGACGAAAATCAGACGCCAACTGTGAAGCTGCGCCTTCCTTTACAGCAGTGCGGTTGCAGTGCTTGGGACAAGCGCCACGACGAGCAAAACGAGCAACATAACCCCAATGAAAGGCAACGTCGCGGCGAAGATCTGCTCGACCGTCACGTTGGGATCGTCCAGCGTATTATGCACCGTAAAGACCGAGATCCCAAAAGGCGGCGTCAGCAAACCAATTTCCACCGCGAGGACGGTGATGATGCCAAAGTGGCTTAGGTCGATACCAAGCCCCTGTGCGATAGGGGCCGCAATCGGCACCATGATCAGCAGGATTGAGGTGCTATCAAGGATCATCCCCATGAGCAGGATAATGACGGAATAGAACATCAAAAACCCCAACGGCGAAAAACCCCCAGCCCGCACCAGATCGGCGATGGCATTGGGCAGGCCCGCGATGGATAGCATCCGCGAATAATAGCTGGCCGCGATCAGCAGCACGAGGATTGCGACCGATATCGCCCCCGTCTGCTTCATCACCTGCCACATCTTGCCGCCGCCCAGACTGCGGCGCCACAGCGCGATGATCAGCGCGCCGAACGCCCCGATCCCGCCCGCTTCTGTCGGGGTAAAGAACCCGGAATAAAGGCCGCCGAGCACCAAGAACACCAACAGGATAATCGGGATCAGCTTGCCCAGCATCGTCGCGGCTGACATCTTGGGGCCGCTACGGTCCAATCGCTTGACGCGGGCCGCTTGGGGATCGGTGTAGACAAAGCCGGGGAAAAGCACGGAAATGCCCATCAACATGGCGACAAATCCGATTGCAAGCAGCATGCCGGGGATCAGGCCCGCGATAAACATGCCGCCAATCGACACCTCGGCCAGCACGCCATAGATGATCAAAAGCAGGCTCGGCGGGATCAGCATACCCAGCACCGAACTGCCTGCGACAGTCCCTGCGGCAAAGGCCGGGCGATAGCCATGGCGCGTCATTTCCGGCACCGCGACGCGGGTGAACACCGCGGCAGAGGCGATGGAGACGCCCGTGACAGCGGCAAAAATCGTGTTGGCGGCGACGGTCGCGACGCCAAGACCGCACAAGACGCGGCGCAATAGCTCTTCTGCCACCTCGAAGGTATCGCGCCCGACGTTGGACACGCTGACCAGCAAACCCATCAGCACAAACAGCGGGATCGTCGCGAACAGGTAATCCGCGATGCCGCTATAGGCCGTCAGTTCCATCATGCGAAACGCAAGGTCGATATTGCCGCGGATAATCCAGATGCCCAAAAAACCCACGGCAAACAGGGCATAAGCGATCTGAAGTCCAAGCAACACGAGGCCGACCAGGAGTGCGATCAGCACAAATCCTATTGCTAGGGTCGTCATAATGCAGCCTCGGTGTTGCGGCGCAGGGTCATCGTCGCGCGGTAAAGGCAGGCCAGCAGTGCCGCTGTGCAGCCGATCACGGTGATGACGCGAAACGGAAAGGTCGGGATGGTAAACACGCCTTGCACGCCAAAGAACTCGGCGGTGGTCCATGCTTTGATCATGTTTGGCCATGACGCCCACAGGATCAGGGCAAATACCAATGCGCCCATAAGGGCAAACAGCGCATTTAAAAGCTGCGCGCTGGCAGGGCTAGCGCGCTCTATCCTGCGGATCAGGAAATCGGCGCGGGTCAGACGGCCTTGCATCACGGCGGCAGAGATTTGCAAAAAGACGATGGCAACGACCGACCGACCCGCAATTTCAGCCACCCCGGTAATGGGAGCGTTCAGGAAATTGCGCCCGATCACATCCAGCACGATCATCACCATCATCAGGCCAATCCAGACCGTGCCGATAGCCGACAACAGGTTCGCGGTACTGCCTAGAACGGCACCCACGGGGGCAGTCGCAAAGGCAGGAACGGCCCCCGCGTCTGCTGTCATTTCGATATCATCCGCCATGGCTGCCCCGCTGTGTGTGATTGGGCCGCCCGATTGCGCGGGGGCGGCCCATGTTTGCTTTGGCTCGTTTTGTGCTGGCGCTAGTCTTAGCGGCCAGCGTCCCAGTCGCGGCCGGGTGTCACGCCGTTTTCGCGCAGCGCGTCGAAATAGGCGGCCAGAACGATCTTTCCGTCCTCGCCGGTCTGTTCCAACCAAGGTGCGACGATGTCAGGAAGACCTTCGGTCCACTTGGCTTTTTCCTCGGCCGACAGCTCGTGCACGGTCAGGCCAGCGGCCTGCATTTCCGTCATCGCCTTTTCGGCCAGCATGCTGACGTAGTCGCCATGCGCGGTCGACGTGACGGACGCAGCGGCGGTAAATGCCTCTTGGACCGGGGCAGGCAGACCGTCAAAGAAGTCCTTGTTCGCTGCAATCGCACCAAAATACATCGACCCGATGCCGACGCGGGTTAGCTCTGGCGCGACCTCGTAAACACGCGTGGGCAGAATGCCGGATGCAAAGGACAAAGTCCCCTCGGTCACGCCGGTTTGGATGTTGGTGTAATAGGTCGTCAGGGCGCCATCGACGGGCGTGGCCCCGGTGCCTTGCAGCCAGTTGGCGGAGGTGCCCGGCGCGTTCAGCTTGCGGTTTTGCAGGTCTTCCATCGTGTTGACGGGAAAGTTGGCATAGATGTCATAGCTGTCGGTGATCAGCGACGACAGCGGCACCATGTTTTGTGCGGTCCAGCTATCATGCAACGCTGGCAGATTGGCGGACAGATCGTCAAAAATCTTGATCAGCAGCTTGTGGTCTTCTGTCGCGAAGGGCGTGAAATAGGTCACGTTCTGCAGCGGCATCGCCGCGCCTTCCCAGACTGTGCCGACCATGCCTACGTCCACGATGCCGTCACTGACTGCGGCGCGGGTGTCGGTGAATTTATACAGCGTGCCGCCATAGGCCTCGTTCCAATCGACCTTGTATTCGCCCTTTTCTGCAAGGATGCGGTCAACCTCTGGCTGGAATGCGTTCTTCATCGCATAGACCCAGATGTTCGCCTCTGGATGGCTGGACCCGATGTTGACAGTAACGCTTTCCTGCGCAAAGGCCGTTCCGGCCAGCAGCGTCAGCGCCGTGGTGGTGAAGAGTGTCCTGATCGTCATGGTATTCCTCCCTTATGGGCCGATTGGCCCGGTTTAGTCCTGTAGCTTTCCAAGTCCCCGCAGCACCCGTTCTGGTGTGAACGGCATCGCCGTCACCTCCCCCCCGAACGGCCGCAGCGCGTCGTTGATCGCGTTCATAACAGCCGCCGCTGCGCCAGCTGTGCCGGCCTCTCCTGCGCCTTTTGCACCCAGCTCGCTTTCGAGCGTGGGCGTTTCGACGTGGGCGATGATCATGTCGGGCATCTCGCCCGCCATGGGGACAAGGTAATCCGCCATAGAGCCGTTCAGCAGCTGGCCTTCGGCGTCGTAATGCAATTCCTCGAACAGGGCAGCGCCCAACCCCTGCACGATGCCGCCGCGAATTTGTTCATCAACCAGCTGTGGGTTGATGACACGGCCGCAATCCTCGACGCACCAATGCTTGAGCAGTTTGACGTGGCCTGTATCGGTGTCCACCTCGACATAAGACGCCTGCACGCCGTTGGTGAAGGCAAAAGGATAGTCAGCGGGCGTATAATGCCGGGTCTGAACCAGCTCTCTTGGCAGTCCCTTGGGCAACGTGTCGCCGCGGAAATAGACGATACGGCCCAGTTCAGACAGCGGCATGCGGTCCGCGCCGTCCGACATATCCACTACCGCGCCATCACGAATATCCAGCGTATCGGGCGGGCATTGCAGCATCGCGCCTGCAACCTCTAGGATCGCATTTCGCAGCGCCTTTGCGGCCTGCAAAGCCGCCTCTCCGCCGATGCCTGCGCCGCGTGATGCCCATGTGCCGCCGCCGTAAGGTGTGGATTGCGTGTCACCGGTGACAATACGGACCTGCGTTGGCAGCACGCCTACGCCTTCGGCGACGATCTGGGACAGCATCGCCTCGGTCCCCTGCCCTTGTTCGGTGACGGACGATGCCGCGACGATGCTGCCGTCCGGATCCATGCGCACAGTGCAGCCGTCCTGCGCCGAAATGCGGGCGCCGCCAATGCCGTACATCATGGGCGACGGGTTGGTGAGTTCGATAAAGCTGGCGATGCCGATGCCGCGCACAACCCCGCGCGCCTTTGCCGCGGCCTGATCCGCGCGCAGGGCGTCGTAGTCCATCAGGTCCACCAACTTGGTCAGGCTGGCATGGTGCGACAATCCTTCGAACCGCATCTTTGCAGGTGACGTCGCTGGATAGGCGTCATCAGCAAACAAGTTACGGCGCCGGATCGCGACCGGGTCCATGCCAAGCGCGGCGGCGGCCATATCGACCAGACCTTCGGTCACGGTGACCGCGATAGGATGGCCCACCGCGCGGTACTGGCTAGTGGGCGTTTTATTCTGGAACACCACTGTCGTCTTGGCGCGGTAGTTCTTGAAATCATAAGGCCCGCCGCACAGGTTCACGACCTGGTTACCCTCAATCGCCGAGGTCCGCGGATAAACCGAATAGGCACCAATCGCCGTCCAGTCGTCGATGTCAAAGGCAAGGATCTCGCCGTCCTCTGCCACCGCAATCCGGCCCCAGATTTCATGATCGCGGGCGTGGATATCGGTGGTGAAACTCTCGAGCCGATCAGCGATAAACTTGACCGGACGCGCCATGATTTTGGCGATCGCCGCTGTCGCGACCTCGTCTGGATAGATGTGAACTTTGATCCCGTACGACCCGCCAACATCGCCGCAAATCACCCGCACGCGGGATTCCGGCATGCCAAGGTGTTCTGCCAACACGACCTGAACCATATGCGGGGCTTGCGTCGCGTGCCACGCAGTCATCTGACCTTCGCCCGGATTCCAATCCACAAGGATAGAACGCGGTTCTAGCGTAACGCCAGTATGGCGACCTGTCTTGAAATGCGCCTCAATCACCTTGTGCGCGCTGGCAAAGGCGGCATCGATGTCGCCCTCGACGTGAGTGCGTTCAAACGCCAGATTGTCGCCCATGTCGGGGTGCAAAACGGGTGTGGCATCGTCCAGCGCGGTCATCATATCGGTGACCTCTGGCAGCGGGTCATAGTCGACATCGACCAGCGCGGCGGCTTCTTCTGCGGCTAGGCGCGTGCTTGCGACGACGGCCGCGACGGGCTCTCCGACCCATGCGGCGCGGTCCACGGCGATGGCATATTCGGGGGGCGATTTCAGCCCCTTTAGGTGCGCCAACACGCCAACCCACGGCGTGCAAACCGCTGCGATGTCAGCGCCGGTAAAGACCCGTAGCACCCCTTTGACCGCAAGCGCCTCGGACGCGTCGATACCGATTATTTTCGCATGGGCGTAGGGACTGCGGACAAAGACAACATGCACCATGCGCGGCAGCACGATGTCATCCACATATTGGCCCCGCCCCTGCACCAGACGCCCCGCATTCGGGCGCGGCACGGTCTTGCCGATATAACTGTTGGGCCGGTCAGGATTGCCGAAACGCATGGTCATGCCACCCCCCGATCCGCACGCGCCTGCGCGGTGCTTTCGATTGCATCAACGATCGCCTCGTAGCCGGTGCAGCGGCAGTAGTTACCGGACAAATGTTCGCGAATGGCGTGGCGACTTGGAATACCGGGCTGCGCCAGCAGTTCCTGTGCTGCAACCAACATCCCCGGCGTGCAAAAACCGCACTGCAGCGCGTTGCGCGCAACAAAAGCCGCTTGCAGGTCGGACAGGTCGCCAGTGTCGCTCAGGCCTTCAACGGTCCAGACGTCGGCACCATCGGCCTGCGCAGCAAGCATCAAGCAGCCCCGGATCGCTTGGCCGTCCACCTTGACTGTGCAGGCGCCGCAAACACCGTGTTCGCAGCTAGCGTGTGCCCCGGTTAGGCCCAGATCAAGGCGTAGAAAATCAACCAAATGTCGCCCGGCTGGGACGCGGGCATCAACCTCTTCGCCATTGACGCGCAGGGCGATATCGATGCGATCGGAAAAGACGGCGGTCATTGGGGCTCTCCATTCAGGTCAGCGGCGGCGCGCTGCAACAAGACGCCAATGAGGTGGCGGCGATAAGCGGCGCTGGCCTGCGTGTCGGACGGCGGATCGATCGCCGCGCGCAGGGCGGCAACGGCGCCGTCGATATCGCCTGCATCCATCCGCGCCATGGCATCCGGTGCCAATTCGGGGTGCGATCCGACCGAAATGCAGACGATCCGGTGCCCGGCCCTGCGCCGCACAACACAAAGCCCCGCCAGCGCATAATCGCCAGAGCGGCGTGCAAGTTCATGGATCACTTGCCGTTCGCCGTCTTCGGCAATTGGAAGGCTGATGGCCGTCAGAATTTCGCCCTCTTGGATCGTGGTTTCAAACAGGCCTTCAAAGAAATCCGCAGCGGGAATATCGCGCGGCCCGTCCGGCCCGTCCACATGAATGGTGGCATCAAGGGCCAGCGCGCAGGCGGGAAATTCAGCCGCCGGATCGGCGTGGGCAATCGCCCCGCCGATGGTGCCGCGATTGCGAATGGCCGCGTGGGCAATCAGGTCTGTGGCGCGGCGCAGCAGGGGGGCGTGCCGTGCGATCAGCGGGTCTGTTGCGACCTCTGCATGGCGGGTCAGCGCGCCAATCCGCAGACGGTCGCCGTCAAGGGTGACACCCTTCAGCGCTGCAATCTGATTGATATCCACCAGCAGATCGCCGGTACTAAGACGCATATTCATTGCGGCAATCAGGCTTTGACCGCCCGCTAGAACGCGCCCCATCCCGTCACTTTGCGCCAGCAGATCAAGCGCATGACGCAGATCCGTAGCGCGGGCATACCCGCCAACTGATGCTTTCACGGCATCTCTCCTCCCATTTCATCGCGCCCTCCAGCACGATTGTTGATCAATCGATCAACCTTATTGATCATACGATCATTAGTTGGCACACTATTGCAAGTGGTATTTTCAGACCACCTCGTATTAAGAAGCACGCTATGGACACCCAGCCCGCCCCAGACCGCCGCCGCCTGCCGCCCGACGAACGTCGCCGCCAGATCGTTGAAGGCGCCGTCGCGTTCTTTGCCGATGTCGGGCTAGAGGGAAACACGCGCGATTTGGCCAAGCGTTTGGGCGTCACGCAGTCGCTGCTGTTCAACTATTTCGCGGCGAAATCCGACCTGCTGGAAGCCGTCTACGAGCATGTGTATCTGAACCGCCTATCCGATGATTGGCCGACGCTATTGACGGATCGGAACCGGTCCATTCGCGACCGCGTGCTGCATTTCTACGACGACTACAGCAAGTTGATTTTTCAATACGAATGGATGCGCATCTTTATGTTTTCGGGCCTCGCGGGGGCTGAATTGAACCGTCGCTACCTTGACCATTTAGGCCGCGTGATCTTTGGTCCGCTCCTTGCGGAAATGCAGGCAGCTGCACCTGATCCACAAAGTATCGAGATTGAGGATCTATGGAATTTGCACGGCGGCATTGTCTACATCGGCATCCGCCAGCACATCTATCAGGTGCCCTGCCCTGACGATCCGACCAAAGCCATCACCCGCGCGGTTGACCGCTTTCTGGCAGCCTTCGATATCACTTGAGCCTTTGTCATAAAGCCTCACGCGGCGGCAAAACTTCGCAAGTGGCAAGCTGGCCCCAAGGTGTTGGGTGTCGTTCTGCACGGGGCCAACTTAGTTAGAGGATTCTATCGCGCGCATGCGACCCTGAATGCTCGTTTTAAATATTAGCATTGCGTCTGAAAGCAGAAGGCCATGCAGCCTTCTGCTTATCGTGCACCTAACCGATGACGTTGAATTCAGGCCCGAAGGGGAAGCCGGTAATATTTTCGTTGCCGTCCTCGGTTATAATCAAGATATCATGCTCTCGGTAACCGCCCGCACCGGGCGTCCCCTCTGGCACTGTCAGCATCGGCTCCATCGAAATGACCATGCCCGGCTCTAGGACAGTGTCGATATCTTCGCGCAGTTCCAGACCCGCTTCGCGGCCATAATAGTGCGACAGCACGCCGAACGAATGGCCGTAGCCAAAGGTGCGGTATTGCAGCAGGCCGCGATCCGCGAGGAATGCATTGATCTGCGCGGTGACGTCGGAACAGCGCGCACCCGGTTTCAGCAGGCTCATCCCAAAGGTATGCGCTGCGACATTGGCCTCCCAAATCTTCAGACTTGCCGGGTCAACTGCTTCGACAAAAAGCGTCCGTTCCAGCGCCGTATAATAGGCGCTGATCATCGGAAAAGTATTGAGGCTAAGAATATCGCCCCGTTCCAGCCTGCGGCTTGTCACCGGATTATGTGCGCCATCTGTATTGATGCCCGATTGAAACCAGACCCATGTATCGCGGTATTCCGCGTCCGGGAAACGCGTTGCGATCTCAAGCTCCATCGCGTCTCGGCCTGCCATCGCCACATCAATTTCGCGGATGCCTGCCTTGATAGCGTCCCTGACAGCATAGCCCCCGACATCAGCCACTTGCGCGCAGGACCGGATCAGGTCAATTTCCGCTGCTGATTTATGCATGCGCTGCAACATGGTGATGGGTGCCATATCCACGACATCCTTGGGGGCCAAAAATCGGTCCAGCAAGGCACGTTGGGTGATGGTCAGGTGATCGAACTCGCAGCCGATCACCTTGTTTGGTCCGGTAACCGAAAGCACGGCGCGCCAATAATTATCCCGCTGCCAATCCGTATAGGTGATGTTGTCGCCATGACTGCGCCGCCACGGCTGGGCCGCATCAATGCCAGCGCTGATCGTCACATCCACGCTTTGCGTTACGACCAGCGCATAGGGGCGACCAAAGGCGCAATACAGAAACCCCGAATAATACGCGACATTGTGCATAGAGGTGAAAACGCAAGCCTCCACACCATTGGCCTGCATGTCGCGGCGCAAATGCGCAAGGCGCGCTTGGTATTCCGCAGGCGCAAAGGGCAGCGTTTTTTCACCTTGATGAAAACGGTAGAACTCTGGACGATCCATATGACTGGCTCCTTCATCAACTTGCCGCAGCGCGCGTGAAAGAGTGACCTCTCTACCCGCAAAGCAGCAAAGAAAAATCCCGGCGTTCAGGAATTAGGGTTCCGGGCGCGCATATAAATGCTGGCGACGCCATCGCCGACCCGTGCATCAAACTGGTCCGAAATTACAGACGAAAGCAAGCTTTTTGACAGCCCCCCGGCGCTCCTGACAAATTGCGCTACACATCTGCCGCCGCGGCGCCCCATAAGTGTGCCCATGACCGGGCGTGCATCCGCAGCCCGCGAGGGGGGCACCATGCAGATAGGCCAAGATACCGATACCGGATTCTGGATCGACAACACCGCACACCGCGCGTTTTTGCGCCACGACGCGCAGCGTCAACTCGATGTGTTTCGCCAGATGCTCCGCGCTGATGGTGGTTTTAACCTTCCCAGCTGGGACGGCACGCCGATGCCAGATGCCCCGCAAGAGTTGCATACAACGACGCGTATGGTTCATTCCTTTGCGCTGGCGAAATGTTTCGGTTTTGCCGATTGCGACGCGGTCATCGATGCGGGCATGGCCTATCTCTGGCAAGCGCACCGCGACACCCAGCACGGCGGCTATCTGTGGTCCGTCGCCCGTGATGGCAGCCCCGCGGATGCCAGCAAACTGGCCTACGGGCATATGTTTGTCCTTCTCGCTGCATCCACAGCAAAAGAGGCGGGGCACCCCGACGCTGACCGCTTGCTGGCCGATGTGACCAAAGTGCTGGACACCCACTTTTGGGAAGAGGCGCGCGGCCTTTACGCGGACGAGTTCAACCGCGACTGGACGCCGTTTTCCACCTACCGCGGCATGAACGCAAATATGCACGGGGTAGAGGCCCACCTCGCTGCGTTCGAGGCGACGGGAGAGGCGCGCTATCTGGACCGCGCCGGCCGGATCATTGATTTTTTCGTCCACCAAATGGCCCCTGCAAATGGCTGGCGGTTGCCAGAACACTACACCCAAGACTGGTCCGTTGATCCGGCTTACGAGGGCAATCCCATGTTCCGCCCCGCTGGTACGACCCCAGGTCATAGCATGGAACTGGGCCGCCTGACGTTGCAACATTGGGATTTGGCCGGGCGCAAAGGCGACACCGCCCCCAAAGCCGCGCGCCATCTGATCCTGCAGGCCATCACCGACGCTTGGCGCCCCGACGGCGGTTTCGCTTATACGCTCAAAGACGGGCAGATTGACCGCCCCGACCGTTATTGGTGGCCCGTGACAGAGGCGATCGGTGCCCTTGCCGCGCTCGTCAAACTCGACCGTAATCCTCAGGACGAAGCGCTTTATCGCTCGTTCTGGCAATTTGCCCAGTCGCACCTCATTGACCCAGATCATGGCGGCTGGTTTCCCGAACTGGACGACGCCGGCAAACCTGCACAGCACCAATTCATCGGAAAACCCGACATCTACCACGCGTTGCAAGCGGATCTGCTGCCCCTTATCCCGCACTTGTCTTGCGCGGCCGCATCAGCCTAACCAACCCTTCTTCTGGTCAAAAATATCTTGGGGGGTGCGGGGGGCAAAGCCCCCCGCGGATCGGCGCGGCAAAGCCGCGTCGATCCCTACCGCCGGCCCCCGGCCAAGGCCGCAGCCTCTGGCAGGCGGCGCAGCCACATCATCGCAAAAGCACCGATCGCCGGACCGGGCACCAGCACGGCAAAGGCCCACTGCCAACCGCCCAACCACTCTGCCACGATCGGCATGATCGAGATGGCAACCACGGTAAGCGCAAAACCAAAGCCAAGCTGCAAGGTCACAGCCGTACCGACAAATCGTTGATCAGCCAGCTCGGTCACCGCAGCTGAAAACTGCGCGCTATCACCGATGACGGAAATGCCCCAGATAATCGCGACAAGAGCCAGCAACCACCCCGGCCCGTCAAAGGTGAACCCGATCAGCAGCGCACAGACCGCCGACACGGCCATCATCCCCGCCGTCGTCAGGCAGCGTCCGATCCGGTCCGACAGCACGCCGCCCAAGATGCATCCGATCACGCCTGACCCGACGACGACAAAACTCAGCATCGACGCAGAGCCGAACGGGAACGGTGTCATGCCGCCCTGCGCCGCAGCCGTCCCAAAGGCCAAAAACCACGCCCACATGGCATAAAGCTCCCACATGTGGCCAAAATAGCCGAGGTTTACCAACATTAACGGCTTTTGCGTAAACACTCGCAGGCACTGGCGTGGATCGAATGTCGCGCGGCCAAAACCGTGCGGTCCTTCGCGCAATGCCGTCGCAAATAGGATCGCAGCCGCCAGCGTCGCCAGCGATGTGGCGATCACAACCGCCTGCCAAGCGATGCCTGCGGTCAAGGCGCGGAACAAATGCGGCATGGACGATCCAAGGGTCAGCGCCCCGATCAAGAACCCCAGCGCCAGCCCGCGCCCCAGCAAAAACCACGTCGCCATCAGCTTTAACGCGGGGGGATAAACGCCCGCCAGCGCGATCCCGGTGACGAACCGCGCCGCAATCGCGCCGCCCGGCGACGGGTCCAGCAAAAGCGCCGCGTTCGCCGCGCAAGCGATCAAGGCGCTGACGGCCATCAGCGTTTGCATGCGCACCATATCGGGCAGGTTCACGATACTTGACGCCATGGCCCCGGCCACGAACCCCAGCTGCACCGCATTGGTCAGCCATGCCGCTTGCGATGTGCTTAGACCCCAATCCAATACCAGTTCTGGAATGATCGCTGTTGCGGAAAACCACGTTGTCATGACGCCCACGACCCCAAGACAGATCAAAGCAAGCGCGCGCCAGCGGCCCGTCGCGGGCGCGTCAATCGGATTGGTCATTGTTGGGATCCTGTGCCGCTTCGTTACGGGCTGAAATACGCGGGTTTCACCCCCGGCGGCAACTGCGTTGCACGCGGGTCACGCAGCGATGATCACGCCAGCAATGTCGATTCAGGCAAAGCGGCAGCCTTGCGGTCAAACGTATAGCAGGTCGCCGCCCCCGCATCGCGCCCGGCCAGCGCGATCATCTGATCCGCAAACCCCGGACCGCCATGGCGATATCGCGACAGCGCAAGACCGACACGGTCAGGGTTTTCGACCAAAATCTCCTCTGCCTCTAGTACGGCATCAAGCGCCTGCGCGATGGTCATGCGGTCAAAGCGATAGGCGCGTTCCAGCACCCAAACGGTTTCGATCATAACTTCGCGGCTGATAAAGGCAGGGGCCTGCGGCGTGAGCGTGTCAATCAACCCTACAGCAAGCGCAGCTTGTGCGGCATCGTCTAGCGTCAGAAACCGCACCAGCACATTTGTGTCGATCGCAATCACCTGCCGTCACTGCCCCTGGCGGCAATTGCCTCTTCCATCGCCTCTAGACTGACAGGTGCCGCGCCATCCCGCCGCAGCATCCCAGCAAGTGACGCAGCAGGCCGGCTGCGCATCAAACGCACTTCTCCGCCATCAAGGATCAGATACCGCACCCGGTCACCCGCCTGCAACGAGAGCGCCTGCCGCACGTCGCGGGGCAAGGTGGTCTGGCCTTTTGTGGTCAATGTTGATTCTTGCATCACGATCCTCCTGCGCCTTGAATATAACCCCTTCGCCTTACTAAATCAATATTCGCATTACGAATGGCAATTCTGCCGCCCGGACTGGCCGAGCGGCAGTCGCAGTATTTAAACGTCCGGCAGCCCTGGCAGGATCTTGTCCATCGTCGCGGGCAAATCACGCACACGCACGCCTGTTGCGTCATAGATGGCGTTGATGATCGCCGCACCAGCGCCGCAAATTCCCAACTCTCCGATGCCTTTGGCCTGCATCGGGTTGGCGTAGGGGTCACGCTCTGCGATGAAGTTCACGCTAAGCTGCGGCACGTCGGCGTTTACCGGAATGTGGTATTCCGCCAGATCGTGGTTCACCAGATGACCGTCACGGGTGTCTTGGATCAGCTCTTCGGTCAGGGCCATGCCGATCCCAAACGTCATCCCGCCAAGGCACTGCGACCGCGCGGTTTTCGCGTTCAAGATGCGGCCAGCGGCAAAGCTGCCGTGCATCCGGCGCAGGCGCACCTCGCCTGTCACGCTATTTACACCGACCTCGCAAAAGAATGACCCGAACGTGGCCTGACGAAAGTCCTTCTGCGTCTTCCCCGGCTCAATCGCGCCTTCGACGACCATCGGCGCATCGCCAATCAAGTCGGTCAATGGAGTCTGTTTATTCGCAAACGTCGCAGTGCCATCCTTCAGCGTCAAATCGCCCTCGTTGCAGTCCAGCTTGGCCGCAATGGTCTGGCGCAGCTTTTCGCAGGCCAGATAGACCGAAGAGCCAGCCGAGGACGCACCCCACGACCCGCCAGAGCCTGCGGATTTTGGCAGCTTGCTATCGCCAAGCCGCGTCTCGATCCGGTCCTGCGGCACACCCAGCATTTCGCCGGCAATCTGCGTTAGGATCGCATAGGTGCCGGTGCCGATATCCGTCATATCGGTTTCGATCAGCAGCGTGCCGTCCGGGTTGAGGGTTACACGCGCATGGCTTTCGCCAATCATGTTCACCCGCGCCGCCGATGACATACCGTAGCCAATCAGCCATTCGCCGTCGGTTGCGCCCTTCTTGCGGTCCGCCCAGCCAAAGATGGCCGCACCATCGTCCAGCGCCTCGGCCAATTTGTGTGACGAGAACGGTTTGTCCTCGCCCGGGGAACGGTCCGGGATATTGCGCTTGCGCAATTCCACCGGGTCGATGCCGGTCGCGACGGCCAGTTCGTCCATCGCGATTTCCAGCGCGGTCAGGCCGACGGCCTCTCCTGGTGCGCGGACAGAACCGGCGCAGGTCTGGTTCACGCGCACGATTTCCATATGCGTTTCGCGGTTTTCACCCTTGTAAAGAAAGGGGGTGGCCTGCGTGACGGGCTCTGCGAAGGATTCGTCCGGCAGCTGCGACACACGCGCGGTGTGACCGATCCCCGTCAGAACACCGTCTTTGTCGGCAGCGAGCTGGAAATCCTGCACCGTTTCAGACCGGCGCATCACGTTTTCGAACACCTGCTGGCGCGTCAGCATCACGGACACCGGCACGCCCAGCTCTTTTGCAGCTACCGCCGCCGCGACGGCATCAGGGGAAATCCCCAGCTTCGATCCAAACCCGCCGCCGACATATGGCGCGAGCAGATGAACCTTTTCGGGATCGATCCCAAGGGAGTCCGCGACCTCGTTCACGTTGTATTTCAGCATCTGGTTCGACGCATGCAGGGTCAGCTGATCGCCATCCCACCATGCAATCGCGCTATGCGGCTCCATCGGGGCAGAGTTGTGGCCCGGCGTCGTGTAGCGCTGATCGACGGTAAAGGCGGCATCCTGCATCGCAGCCTTCAGATCACCCATAGAGGATTGTTTTTTCTCGGGCCGCTCGACCGCGACACCGTCCGCTTTGGCGTCCGGGACAGCCGTGCCTGCCGTCATCCGTAATTCCAGCGACTGCGCGCCATGGCGTGCGGCCTCAAAGCTATCGGCGACGACCAAGGCGACGGGCTGGCCGATATAGTAAATCTCGGAACTGCCCTGCACGGGGGCCTTATTCGCCGTGCCCTGCGCCGGGTTGCGCAGGAACTTGTCGCCCCACATCACCTTGCGCACGCCGGGCAGCTTTTCAACGGCTGCCGCCTCGACCCCGTCCAATGTGCCCCGCGCGATCGTTGCGCGGACAAGCACGCCGTGCAGCATGCCGGGCTGGTGCGCCTCGTGGGCATAGGTGGCGGTGCCAGTGACTTTTAGCGGTCCCTCTGGCCGGTCCATCGCCGTGCCAAGCAAGCCTTGCGCCATATCGTCCAGCCGGTTGCGGTCGTCCGGCTTGTCCATTTTCAGATGAGCGTTCATGCCGCGTCCTTTCCGCAAAGTTCCTTCAAAGTGGCAATCAGGGTGCGGCGCGTCAGCGGCACCTTGAAGGCGTTGTCCTTTTGCAGCTTGGCATCCGCGAGCAGGATGTCAGCCGCCTTGGCGAACAACTCCGGACTAGGTTTTTGCCCGATCAGCGCCTTTTCAACCGCCGGGTTACGCCAAGGTTGCGATCCGATGCCGCCAAAGGCCAAGGCCGCATCAGTGATCGTGCCTTCGTCCATCTGCACACGCGCCGCAACCGACACCATGGCAAAGGCATAGGACGCACGGTCACGCACCTTGCGATAGGTCTGCGCACCCTTGGCGGGCGCTGGTAGCGTCACAGCAATGATCAGGTCAGAGGGTTCGAGCACGGTTTCGATATGGGGCGTCTGCCCCGGCAGGCGGTAGAACTCCGACAGCGGCACAGAGCGGACCGCGCCGCCCGCGCTTTCAATTTCAACCACGGCATCAAGCAGGCGCATGGCAACGGCCATGTCGCTGGGATGGCTGGCGATACAGGCGTCAGAGGTGCCAAGGATTGCGTGCAGACGCGTCGCGCCTTCCATCGCCTGACATCCACTGCCCGGCTCGCGCTTATTGCAGGGCATAGCTGTGTCGTAGAAATAATAGCACCGTGTGCGTTGCAGCAGATTGCCACCCGTCGTGGCCTTGTTGCGAAGCTGGCCAGAAGCCCCGGCAAGCAGCGCCTCGCTGAGCACCGGATACTGTTTGCGCACCGTCATGTCGGCGGCCAGATCAGAATTGCTGACAAGCGCGCCAATGCGCAGCCCGCCGTCGACTTCCGTGATCTGGTGCAGGTCCAGCCGGTTGATGTCGACCAGCTTGTGCGGGGCCATCACCTCCAGCTTCATCAGGTCCAGCAGATTGGTGCCGCCTGCGATGAAATTTGCCCCCTGCCCCGCGGAGCGGGTGGCGTGGGTCGTGCTATCAGCGCGGATATAATCGAAAGGTTTCATTTGCGCCCCTCCGCGGTTTCACGGATTGCGTCGACAATGTTGGGATAGGCAGCGCAGCGGCACAGGTTGCCCGACATCCGCTCTGAAATCTCGGCGTTGGTCAGGTCCACGTCGCCGGTCAGGTCAGCGCTGACATGGCTCGGCCAGCCGTCCTTGACCTCTTGCAACATCGCAGTCGCCGAACAAATCTGGCCGGGGGTGCAATAGCCGCATTGGAAACCGTCGTGTTTCACAAATGCGTCTTGCAGGTCGGACAGGTTGCCGGGCTGACCAAGCCCCTCGATCGTCGTAATCTCGTCCCCGTCGTGCATGCAGGCCAGCGACAAACAAGAGTTGATGCGCCGCCCGTTCACGATCACGGTGCAGGCCCCGCATTGGCCATGATCACAGCCCTTTTTCGTGCCGGTCAGGTCAAGGTGGTTGCGCAGCGCGTCCAGCAATGTGGTGCGGCTGTCGGCGTCAAGCTGATGCTCTGTGCCATTGATCGTTAGGCTCGTTTTCATCGGGCCGTCCTTTGTTGGGAATGTCGGGCAATGCAGTATTCTGCTGTGCCCGATCAACCCACGCATCGGCCGTCTGGTTCCGCGAAAAGTGTAAAACGCGTCAGTCGTTCGCCTGATATTCCTGCAGTTGAACATTAGGCCCAGCAAAGCGTTCAACCATTGTAACTGTGCCTGCCTGCATCGCAAAATATGTCAGCGTTGCCAAAGCGATAGCTGCGAAGGCACCAGTAATAAAAGCGGTCATTCCGCAGGCCCTCCGTTGCGTCCTTCAAGCTCGTTTAGCCAGATTTCATGGTGTTCCTTGGCCCAATTCCGGTCCACCCGGCCGCCCCACATCGCCCAAAAGGCACCCTGCATCCCGACCGTCCCTATATAGATGTGGCCGATAAAAATCGCGATCAGCATGAGGCCGATGATGGCATGCACCAGCATGGCCCAAGACATCGTACCAAGGCTTGCCCAGTAGTAGGGAAACATCAGCGTCACGCCGGACACGACCATCAGTGCGCCGCCCAAAACCGCCGACCAAAAGATCAGCTTTTGCCCCGCGTTGAACTTTTTCGCAGGCGGGTTCGGCCCGCCGTCAGTCGCCATACCCCCCATGACGCTGAGCCATTTTAGGTCGCGCCATTCGGGAATGTTGCGGCCCATCCACATCACCGCCATCAGCAGGATACCTACAGCAAAGGACGGGAAAAACATCATGTGCCCCCAGGTCGAAATCCATCCGGCCCAGCCCAAAACCGTCTCTCCGAATGGCATCAACAGCGTTTTGCCATAGGCAATCGTCAGCCCCGTCAGCGCAAGGGCAATGAAGCTGATCGAGGTCATCCAGTGCACCGTGCGTTCAAACAAATTGAACCGTTTCACAGTGCGGTTGCTGCGCCCATGGGCAATTGGCACCCGGCCACGCACCGCCAAAATCAGCGCAAGCAAAAACCCCATACCAAGGATCGCCATCGCCCCCAGATGCACCGCCAGATCGGCCACACCAAGGCGCCAGTCGCGGGCAAAGGGACGCTCGAATAAGGCGGCGTTGGCATAGGGCAGCGACGAAATCCCCTCGGTCTGCTGCGCGGGTCGCAGCAAGGCGCCGGTGTCATCGCCATAGATCGACCAGCTTTGCGTCAGCTTTTCGCCGTCAGCCATCGGGCTGGTCGTCATCATCGTATCCGGCACGACGTTATAATCGGGCCGCTGTTGGTCAGGCGAAGGCCCAGTCGCGTAACGTTCGGCCTGAAATGTTGTGCGATCAGCCAATGCCTGTCCGGTCAGCAAAGCGCTTGGTGCGTCCTGCGGGCCCATCTGAGTGCCGTTATATTCCGTCACGCCCCACCGGATTTCAGGCACAGTGCGGGCGTCGCCGTCAAAAATTTCGAACACCTGCCAGACCAAGGCAATCGCCAGTAAAAACGCCACGATGGCACCGCCGATGCGGTAGCGGACGAAGTCGCGCCCGTGGACAATTACCTCGTCGCTCATGCGCCATCCTCCGGGTAATAGGCGGTTTTCCAGCCCCAAGCGCCAGAGCCGAAGCCCCGTGCCACGACGCGTTCGCGGTAGATGTCGGCGATGACTTCGCCGTCGCCAGCCAGTAGGGCGCGGGTCGAACAGACCTCGGCGCAGATTGGTAATTTGCCTTCGGCAATACGGTTCCGGCCATATTTGGCAAACTCTGCGTCAGAGCCGTTCTCTTCTGGTCCGCCCGCACAATAGGTGCATTTGTCCATCGTGCCGCGCGTCCCAAACAGGGTTGCGCGCGGGAACTGCGGTGCGCCAAAGGGGCAAGCGTAAAAGCAATAGCCGCAGCCGATACAGGTATCTTTGTTATGTAGCACGACGCCGATATCGGTCTGATAAAGCGTGCTGACAGGGCAGACCGCAACGCAGGGCGCATCAGTGCAATGCATGCAGGAAATTGCGACGGATTTCTCGCCGGGCTGGCCATCGTCAATGGTTACAACGCGGCGGCGCACCATGCCCCAAGGCACCTCGTGTTCGTTCTTACAGACTGTCGCGCAGGCATTGCATTCGATGCAGCGGTCCGTGTCGCACAGGAATTTCAAACGTGCCATTAGACAGCCTCGATCCGGCAAAGCGTTGCCTTGGTTTCTTGCATTTGTGTCACGATATCATAGCCATAGGTCTGGATCGTGTTCGTTGCCTCGCCAAAGACATAGGGTTCTGTGCCTTCGGGATATTTCGACGTCAGGTCCTCGCCCATCCAGAAACCGGCAAAGTGGAACGGCAGGAACACGGTCCCCTCGCCCACCCGTTTGGTCACGAGCGCCTTCACTTTAATCCGGCCATTTGGTGACGCGACCCAGCAGTCGTTGCCATCGGTCACGCCAGCGCGACCCGCATCGGCTGGATTAATCTCGACGAACATATGCTGCTGAAATTCGGCCAGCCACTTGTTTGACCGTGTCTCGTCGCCGCCGCCTTCAAATTCCACAAGTCGGCCAGAAGTCAGCTGGATCGGGAAATCCTTTGAGTAATCAATCTTCTGGATGCTTTCATACAGCACCGGCACACGCCATTTGCGCTGGTCTTCATAGGTCGCATATTCAGGCAACAGATCGCGGCGGTTGGTCAGCAGCGGCTCTCGGTGCTTGGGGATTGGATCGGGGAAGGTCCAGACCACGCAGCGCGCCTTGCCGTTGCCATAGGGCGCCAGACCATGGGCAATCATCACGCGCTGGATGCCGCCGGACAGGTCCGTTTTCCAGTTCACCCGCTGGATTTTATCGCGCAAAGTTGCGTCGTCGGGGGCCTTTTCCTGCGGGTTATCCGCCAGATACGCCTTGATCGCTGTCAGCGCGTTGGCCGGATAGCTGCTGAAGTGTTCCGCAACCATCTGCTGGTCGCTGTTCAACGTATCGCCATCAGCGCCGCCCCAGCTTTCGTTGATATTGTCCGACCCGCCGGACTGCTGTTGCAAGGCCGCCAGCGTCAACTGATCCATCGCGATCTGCGCTTCATCTTCGGTCATGTTGAACATGTCATGCTTGAAGCGGTCAGCGCCGATGCTGATGATCATCAGCCGTTCTTTGGCGGTCAGCTCGTCAGACCAGCCAAGCGCATCCAGCATGCCAAGCGTGCCTTCGGGGTAGCCATCCTTGATCTCTGAATCGGCAGGAAAGCTGCCCTCAGCCAGCAGGTTCTCTCCGTCATGTTCAACGCCCCAGCGCGCGCGGAAGGGCAAGCCACCCTTGGCCACGGGCATTGTGGTGTCATACAGGATCGGCGTGCCGGGGTGCTTGTCCTCAGGGTTGCCCCATGTTGGCCATGGCAGGCAGTAATAGTCGCCCAAAACAGGTTCAGACATGCCCTTGAGCGTGATGGAGTCAAACTTGTCCTGGTGCTGCATATGCAGCTTGAGCCGCTCTGGGCTTTGGCCAGTATAGCCAATGGACCAAGTGCCTTTGTTGATCTCGCGTAGCATATCCTCTGCGACAGGCTCTTTGTTCTGCACATCGATATGCTTGAACATTTCGTCTGCAAACCCAAAGGCTTCGGCCAGCAGGTAGGTGATCTCGTAGTCCGACTTCGCCTCGAACAGCGGATCGAATACCTTGTCACGCCATTGCAGCGACCTGCTAGAGTTCGTCACCGTTCCGTGGATTTCAGCGGTCGAGGATGCGGGCAGCAGGTACACGTTGTCCTGCTTGTTCGACATAATCGCGACCTGCGTCGGATGCGGGTCAATCACGCAAAGCACATCGACTTTATCCAGCGCCTCGCGCTGCTCTGGCCCGCGTGTGATAGAGTTCGCGGCATGGCCCCAGAACATCATCGCTTTGACCGGATTGGGTTGGTCTAGGTTTTCTTTTGCCTCTAAAATCGCGTCCATATAACGCGACAGCGGCATGCCTTCGGCCTGCATCAGATCCTTGGATGCGAAGCGGCTGACCATCCAATCATAATCCACATCCCAAACGCGGCACCAATGCTTCCAAGCGCCCTCGTCCAGCCCGTAATAGGCAGGCAGGCTATCACAAGACACGCCCATATCGGTCGCGCCCTGCACGTTGTCATGACCGCGAAAGATGTTGGCACCGCCACCCGATTTACCGATATTGCCCAGCACCAGTTGCAGGATCGACGCCGCGCGTGTCTTGGACGACCCGACCGTCGACTGCGTCAAACCCATGCACCAGATCAACGTGCCGGGGCGGTTTTCTGCCAACATCCGGGCCACGCGGGCCGTCTGTTCGGCGGGAATGCCCGAGACACGCTCGACCTCTTCCAGCGTCCATTTCTGGACCTCTTCGCGGATCTGGTCCATGCCCCAGACACGGGCGTTGATGTAGTCTTTGTCTTCCCAGCCTTGGGCGAAAATCTCGCGCACAAGACCCAGCATAAAGCCGATATCGGCGCCGGGGCGGATGCGGACATATTCGTCGGCGTGGGCCGCGGTGCGGGTAAAGCGCGGATCGACGACGATCATTTTGCCGCCATTTTCCTTGCCTGCCAGCACATGCAACATCGACACCGGGTGCGCCTCGGCGGGGTTGCCGCCGATGATCAGGATGGATTTGGCGTTGCGGATGTCGTTGAAGGTATTCGTCATCGCGCCGTAGCCATAGGTGTTCGCCACCCCGGCCACAGTCGTGGAATGGCAAATGCGCGCTTGGTGATCGACGTTGTTGGTGCCCCAAAAGGCAGCGAACTTGCGGAAGATATAGCTTTGCTCGTTCGAGTATTTTGCCGACCCTAGCCAATAGACGCTGTCAGGCCCGAACTCTTCGCGAATTCCCAGCAGCTTCTCGCCCAGCTCTGAAATCGCCTGATCCCAGCTGATGCGGGTCCATTCGCCAGCGACCTTTTTCATCGGGTATTTCAGGCGGCGATCACCGATTGCGATCTCTCGCATGGCCGCACCTTTGGCGCAGTGGGTGCCTTGATTGATGGGGCTTTCAAACGCGGGCTCTTGCCCGGTCCAGACGCCATTTTCGACCTCTGCCCAAAGCGAACACCCGACCGAGCAGAACTGGCAAATCGTCTTGTGATACGTCATGCCCAGCTTTGGCGGTATGGCACTTTGCGCCTGCGCGACGCGCCCGGCCGTTGTGGCCCCGATGGACCCTAGCGCCAAACCAGCAAGGCCAGAGTTGCGCAGAAAATCCCGGCGCGTCGTGCCCGTGCGCGGCGCGGGGGCGGTTATAGTGGTCGTGCGGCGGCGAAGCATCGCGGTCTTCCTCTTAGGGTCAGCTGCGGGCCAGCTTGTAATAGGTGGCGACGTGATCCGTCGTGTTGAACAGCGGCTGCTTTGGGTCTACGGGCGCTGGCTCTTGCACAGCAGCATTGGCCGTGCCCCCCAGCGCCAAACTGGCAGAGGCAAGCGGGACACCCGCAAGAAGGCGGCGGCGCATGGGATCGGGAGTATCGGTCATGGTGTTAACCTTGTCAGGACTAGGTTTAGTTCTAGACCGGACGACGCGCGCAACAACCCTTGCGCCGATCACAACTTCTTAAGGCCTTAACCTGCCGCAAGTTGCGCCGCTTTTTTCAGTGTTCGCCTAGAAACTAGAAACCTGTCAAAGATCTAGGATACGCGCCGTCCGTAAATCGGGACTGAAATGCACAACGTCGCAGGCCTGCCCGGCCGCCAAGCGCCCCTCAGTCCCAGCCACGCGCAGCACGCTGGCGGGGGCAGATGTTGCCATGGCAATTGCACGCTCGCACGTCACAGCGCCCTGCGCGACCATAAAGGCAATCGCCTGCGGCAGGCTTAAATCGGCGCCCGCCAAGGTGCCGTCCGCCAGCGTCAGTTGACCTTTCGCCCGTGTGATCTGACGGCCATTCAGCGCAAAGGCGGTCTGATCCGTGCCCGCAACCGCCATTGCGTCGGACACCAGAAACAACGCGCCCCGCGCCTTAGCCCGCACCGCCGCCCGCACGGCGGCAGGATGCACATGGATACCGTCAGCAATGATCCCCGCGGCCCCGTCCCCGTCAAGCGTCGCGCCGACAAGCCCCGGCGTGCGGTGGCCCAGTCCGCTCATGGCGTTGAACAGATGCGTCGTGCAACGTGCGCCGGCGGCAAAGGCCGCCGCGCAGGTGTCGAAGTCCGCGTCCGAATGACCAAGCGAGACAATGACCCCTGCCGCCGTCAGTCGCGCAATTTGGTCTGGCGTGACCGTCTCTGCCGCGACCGTCACCATCAGGTTACGCAGCTTACCTGCGGCATCGCAAAGGTCGTTCAGGTCGCCCTGTGTCATCGGGCGGATCAGGCCGGCAGCATGGGCCCCTTTGCGGGCGACGCTAAGATGCGGCCCCTCTAGGTGCAAACCCAGCAGGTCGGGCAATGCAACCCCGGCGGCAATCGCAGCGCGTGTCACATCGGGCGTGTCCGTAATCAGCGTCGGCAGCATCGCACTGGTACCAAGGCTGCGGTGCGCGGCGATCATAGTACGCAGGGTATCTGCCGTTGGCGCGTCGTTGAACATGACGCCTCCGCCGCCATTGACCTGCAAATCAACCAGCCCCGGCGCAAGGATGCCCGGCGGCATCGCCCGCACCTGCGCGCCCTGTGGCACCTGCGCTGCAATTCCGCCGCAGACGCCGTCCTGTACCACAAGCACGGCAGCGGGATGCAGCCGCGTGCCGTCATGCACGTCGCATCCTGTCAGCGCAATCAACCCCATGCGCCGCGCCGCGCCAGCAACAGCGCCCCGTCTAATGCGCTGCCCGCCGGATCAGAAAACTGCCGTCCAGCGCGCGCCATCCAAGGCCGCAATGCGGTGCCCAGACCGCCCGTCATCACCAGTGGCAAACGATCGTCATGGCCCAAGGCAAGCAGGGCCCGCTCTATCCACGTTGCCGCTTGCGCCATGATCGCGGCGGCTGCGGGATCGGCTTGCGCCGCCTCTGTCACAACCGGGGCCAGCGCACCATAATCCGCTGGTCGCGCCGCCCCGGCAAAATCCACGATGGCATCCGTATCGCCATCCCAGCGCGCCAATACCGCCTGCGCCATTGGCCCCATCGGCTGCATTTCGTCAACCGCTTCCAAGGTCGCGCTGAGCCCCGCACGCCCCAGCCAAGCCGCGCTGGCGTGATCGGATAGCTGCAAGCCCCAACCGCCGACAGCCTTCACTGTGCCGCCGCGCGCCATACCGACAAAGCTCCCCGTTCCCAGCGCGGCGACAGCGCCATCCCGGTCCCCCAGCGCGCCAGTGATCATCGAAGGGCGATCCTCTGTCACTGTGCAGCGTAGCAGTCCCAGCCGAGCGGTCATATCCTGCGCCTGGCACGGCTTTCGCATCCCGGCCAGCCCCAGAAAGCCCCCAGCGACATGGTTCATGTCCGCACTTGCGGCATCCATCGCCTGCGCAATGGCATCCGCAATATTGCTGCAGGCCCCATCAAAATCGCTCGTCGCGTTGGCGGGCCCGCCATGCCCCGTTCCAACGATGCGGCCCTGCGCATCGCACAGCGCCGCACGGCAGCCACTGCCGCCGCCGTCCACCCCAAGGCAGAGATCCTGTTTCACGCCTGCCGCCTCGCTTTTGCACTACCGCGTATTTTGCGGCAGCGGCGCGGTGCACACAAGCCCGCGCGTCAATACGTGGCGCGCCCGCCGGACAGATCGAACACTGCGCCTGTGGTGAAAGAGTTCTCTGGCGATACCGCCCAGACGATCATCTTGGCGGCCTCTGCCACCTCTAGAAACCGGCCGCGCGGGATCTTGGACAGCATATAGTCGATATGCTCTTGGCTCATCTGATCGAAAATCCGCGTGCGCGCGGCGGCGGGCGTGATGCAATTGACCGCGATATCCAGCGTTGCCAGTTCTTTACCCAGCGATTTCGTCAAGGCAATGACGCCCGCCTTGGACGCAGAATAGGCGCAGGCGTTGGGGTTGCCTTCTTTGCCCGCGATGCTGGCGACGTTTAGGATGCGCCCGTAACCCGCCGCCTTCATCCCCGGCACCACGGTGCGGTTGACGTTAAAGGTACCCGTCAAATTGACGTCGATCACCTTTTGCCACGCCGCCGGATCGTAGCTTTCAACAGGCGCGTTCGGCCCTGCGATCCCGGCAGAATTCACGCAGATCAGCGGAACACCAACCGCGTCGCAGGTTGCAGCATATGCCGCCTGCACACTGGCCAGATCGGTGATGTCACAACTTATCGCTGTGCCGCCAAGCCCCTCCATCGCGGCGATGTTCGCCGCATCCATGTCCCAGCTGACAACGCGCACGCCGCGCGCGGTCAGCGCTTGCGCCACGGCATATCCGATGCCCTGCGCAGCCCCTGTGACGACGGCAATTTGACCCTGCATTTCCATCATCCGCGCCCGATAAAGGGCATGGCGCTGGCCATCACCGTCATGAATTGCACGTTTGCGTCCAGCGGCAGTTGCGCCATGTGCAGCACGGAAGACGCCACATGCGCCACGTCCATCACAGGCTCGACCGCCATGCTGCCATCCGCCTGCGGCACGCCCTTGGTCATCGCCACCGCCATATCCGTCAGCGCATTGCCAATATCGATTTGCCCGCAGGCGATGTTGAACGCGCGCCCGTCCAGCGACAACGTCCGCGTCAGCCCGGTAATCGCATGTTTGCTCAGCGTATAAGGTGCCGATCCCCAGCGCGGCACAGAGGCCGAAACGCTGCCGTTATTGATGATGCGTCCGCCTTGCGGGTCCTGCTTGCGCATGATGCCAAAGGCCGCTCGTGCCGCGATCACGGCGCCCATGACGTTCACATCTATAAGGTTTCGAATGTCATCCACGGCCAGCTCGTCAATCGGCGCGCCTTTCAGGCTGACGCCTGCGTTGTTGAACAGCGCATCAATCCGGCCCCAAGCCGCCAGCGCCTTGCCGAAGGCTGCATCAACGGCTGCCGCGTCAGTCACGTCGCAGGGCAAGACCAGCGCGTTGCTGTCGCCCTTTGTCTGGGTCAAAGGCGCGCTTCTGCGGCCCACAAGCCCCACATCCCAGCCCGCCGCGATAAACGCCTGCGCCGTCGCCCGGCCCACGCCAGAGCCTGCGCCCGTAATGATAATGCTTGGCATGTAAACTCCCCCTTAGTGATTGTCGCGCGGCAGATCGTGGGCGATCCGCTGATAGGCCGTCGCCAGTTCCAGACAGCCGCCCTGGGCCAACTGCCCCACATGTTTGCGGTAGATTTCTTGCCAAGGCGTCTGGTGATGCAGGACCGGTTCCACCCAATCGGCGCGTCGCTGCGCCCATTCGGCGTCATCAACCAGCGCGTCCAGACGGCTTTCATTCAGGTCCAGTCGTACCCGGTCACCGGTTTGAAGCAGCGCAAGGCCCCCGCCAACAACCGCCTCTGGCGAGGCGTTCAGGATTGACGGGCTTTCAGACGTGCCACTTTGGCGCCCATCCCCGACAGTCGGAAGATGGTTAATACCCTGCCGGATCAGCGCATCAGGCGGCTGCATATTCACCACCTCGGCGCTGCCGGGGTAACCGACGCAACCAACACCGCGAATGAACAAAACCGTCTCGGCGTCGATCCCCAGATCGGTATCGTTGATCCGGTCATGGTAATCTTCCGGCCCCTCAAACACGACGGCGCGGCCTTCGAAAATTCCCTCTGCCCCCGGCGTCGACAAATAGCGCGCGCGAAAATCAGGAGAGATCACAGAGGTCTTCATGAGGGCGCTATCAAACAGGTTGCCCGATAGAACAAGGAACCCCGCCTTTGTCCGCATCGGATCGCTCACAGGGCGGATCACGTCCAGATCCTCGCTCTCGATCCCGGCCAATGCATCGCCCACCGTTTGGCCGCTGGCGGTCATCGCGCCCATGTGCAGCATCCCGGCTTTGGCCAACTCGCCCATCACCGCAGGCACACCGCCCGCGCGGAAAAAGCTCTCTCCTAGGTATTCGCCGGCAGGCTGCATGTTCACCAAAAGCGGCGCGTCAAAGCCGACGGTTTCCCAATCCTTCACATCCAGCGCCACGCCCACATGCCGCGCAATCGCGGCCAGATGCGGCGGCGCATTGGTGGAACCGCCAATGGCGGTATTCACGACAATTGCGTTTTCAAAGGCTTCGCGCGTCATGATGTCCGACGGCTTTAGATCATCCAGCACCATCTGCACGATGCGCTTTCCGGTCTCATAGGCCATGTTCATTCGCTCGCGGAACGGCGCGGGAATGGCGGACGATCCGGTCAAGGTCATCCCCAAGGCTTCTGCCATCGCGTTCATCGTGCTTGCGGTGCCCATCGTGTTGCAATGCCCAAGCGACGGGGCAGAGGCGCAGGCGCGCTTCATGAACTCGGGATAATCAATCTTACCTTCCGCCAGCAATCGGCGGCTTTCCCAGATGATCGTGCCGGATCCTGCGCGCTTGCCTTTCCACCAGCCGTCCAGCATCGGCCCGCCATTCAGCGCAATTGCAGGCAGGTCCAGCGTTGCCGCCCCCATCAGCATCGCCGGAGTCGTCTTGTCGCAGCCCGTCGTGAGCACGACTCCGTCGATGGGATAGCCGTGCAGCACCTCGACCAAGGACAGATATGCAAGGTTGCGGTCCAGCGCCGCTGTCGGGCGTTTGCCGGTCTCTTGAATAGGGTGAACCGGAAATTCCATCGGAATCCCGCCGCCGTCGCGAATGCCCGCCTTGATCCGGTCGGCGAGGAAGACGTGAATCTTGTTGCAGGGGGCCAGATCGCTACCGGTCTGGGCGATGCCGATAATCGGCCGGTCCGCTTGCAGCTCTTCCGCGCTGAACGTGCCGTTCTGATACTTTTCCAGATACAGCGCCGTCATCCCCGGATTGTTCGGATTATCGAACCACTCCTGCGACCGGAACCGCTTGTTTGCGCGTGTATCTGTCATGGCTTCACCTCTTCCCCAGATGTCTGTTTGCAAGCTGTCAATTTGGTATACCAAATGCAAGCGTAATTCGCGCAGCCCGCGCCCGCCCCTTCTTCTCGTCAAAAATATCCGGGGCACGGCGCACAGCGCCGGCGGGCTGGCCCCCAAGATTTTTCGCAGAAAAATTGCTACTTCTTTGCCTCGGCCGCCATATCAAGCCCGTTCAACGCCCCGACCCTATCCGTGATCGAGGGCACAAAATCAGCACCGTGACCCGACGCCTCGGCCTGCGCGAAATACTGCTTTGCAGCAGAGGCCATGATCGTCGTCAGCCCCGCCGCATCCGCCATCGCCCCGACATATCGCAGGTCTTTGGCCGCATTGGCGATGGTGAACTTGTGCACCTCTTCGCGGTCAACGGCATATGTCATGAAGCTTTCGAAGAACCCGTTGGTCAAACGGCTGCTCCCGATCACTTGCCGCACCTTGGCTGGCGGAATGCCCACTGCCGCGCCCAGCACCGTGACCTCGGCATAGAGCGACGCATAGCCCATAGATATAAAGTTCATCAGCAGCTTCATCTTGTGCCCGGTCCCGGGCCCGCCAACATGACTGATATTCCCCGCCCAGCACTCAATCACAGGCAACACCTGCGCAAACACGGCCTCATCCGCGCCAACCATGGCGTCGAGCGTGCCAGCCTCAGCCTCTTTCGGCGTGCGTCCCAGCGGCGCATCGACCAGCGTGCCGCCCTTCGCCGCCAAAGCCTCCGCCAGCTTGGCGGTGGACACCGGATCAGCCGTCGTCGTGTCGATCACGATCAAGCCGTCGCGCGCCCCTGCCAAAATCCCGTCTGGTCCGTCAAAGACCGCCTCGACCTGCGGCGAGTTACTTAGGCACAGGTGGATGATATCGCAGACCTGCGCCATCTCGCGCGCAGTGGCGACCTCGGTCGCGCCCATGCCGATCAAGCTGTCGATTGGCGCGCGATTGCGATTGCCTTTGACCCACAACGGATAACCTTTTTGCATTAGGTTCTTGGCCATCCCGTGACCCATGTATCCCAGGCCAATAAACCCGATCTTTGGCTTACTCATTGCTCATCCTCCCTCGAAATCCGGCGATTACAGGCTCGCCGTAATGCCGCCATCCACGAAAATCGTTTGTCCGTTTACAAAGCTGCTGGCCTTGGACGACAGGAATACGGCCGCGCCGACCAGCTCTTCGACCTTGCCCCAACGCCCGGCAGGCGTGCGCTTTTCCAGCCAAGCGCTAAAGTCTGCATCCGCCACCAGCGCCGCATTCAACGGCGTGTCGAAATAGCCGGGCGCGATCGCGTTGCAGTTCAGACCGTGCTTGGCCCAATCTGTCGCCATCCCCTTTGTCAGGTTCGCAATCGCCCCCTTTGACGCGGTGTAGGGTGCGATGCCGGGCCGCGCCAAAGCGGTCTGCACAGAGGCGATATTGATGATCCGCCCCGCGCCGCGGGCAATCATATGCCGCCCCACGGCCTGTCCGACATAAAACGCTGAATTCACATTGGTCCGCATCAGGCGGTCAAAAGCGTCAACTTCGAAATCTTCCAGCGGCCCGCGATGCTGCATCCCGGCGTTGTTAATCAGAATGTCGATGGGCCGCTCTTGTTCATAACCGTCAACCGCGGCCTTTACCGCCGCTGCGTCCGTGACGTCGAACACCAGCGTATCAACTGCGAACCCTTCGCCGCGCAGCACCTGCGCCGCTTCGGCCAGCCGGCCTGCGTCCCGCGCATTCAGGACGATCCGCGCGCCCGCTTGTGCCAACCCGCGTGCCAGTGCGAAACCGATCCCCAATGAGGATCCAGTGACCAGCGCGGTGCGCCCGGTCAGATCAAACAATTCCATGGGACCTCCCCCGATTCATATCATTTGGCGCGCTTGACAACGCGTCGTCAAACCGCCTTGATGAAATGGTATACCATTATTTCCCCGATGCAAGGACGGCCCCCATGCCCCGCGCCCTCTTCGCCCACGCGGCCCGCGACCTGCGCTTGACTGACACCCCGGACGCCGCCCCCGGCCCGGGCCAAGTGCGCATTGCCATGAAACGCGGGGGGATCTGCGGGTCCGATCTGCATTATTTCAACCACGGCGGCTTTGGCGCGATCAAACTGCGCGAACCGATGATTTTGGGGCACGAGGTCGCTGGCGAAGTGGCAGAGCTTGGCCCTGATGTGACCTGCCTTACCGTCGGCGATCTCGTCGCCGTCTCGCCCTCTCGGCCCTGCCGCGCTTGTACCGAATGCCTGCGCGGATTGCCCAATCAGTGCCTGAATATGCGGTTCTACGGCTCCGCTATGCCCTTTCCCCATATCCAAGGGGCCTTTCGCGACACCCTGATTGCCGATGCCGCACAATGCGTCCGCGCCACGGGGTTAGACGCCTCTCAAGCTGCCATGGCCGAACCTCTCGCCGTTGCGCTTCACGCCGTCAGCCGCGCGGGCGACATGCTGGGCAAGCGCGTGCTAGTCACCGGCTGTGGTCCTATTGGCATCCTCGTGATCCTTGCCGCGCGCCGCGCCGGCGCAGCGCAGATCATCGCCACAGACATCACTGAGCCGGTGCTGGCCATCGCCCGCCAATGCGGTGCCGATGTGACCTTGAACACGGCGGCCGACCCCGATGCGCTGGCCCCTTGCAGCACGGGCAAAGGGACGCTGGACGTGCTCTTCGAATGCTCCGGCGCGCAGCCTGCCCTGACCTCTGGCATCGCGACCCTGCGACCGCGCGGCAAGATCGTGCAGCTTGGCCTGTCCGGCGACATGAGCTTGCCGATGATGATGATCACGGCCCGAGAGCTGTCTCTGATGGGATCATTCCGCTTTCACGACGCCTTTGCGCTGGCGGTCAAGATGATGCAGGACGGGTTGATCAACACCGCGCCCCTACTGACCCACAGCTTCCCGCTCGCCGACTTCGAAGAAGCATTTGCCACAGCGAACGACCGGACCCGCGCCATGAAGGTGCAACTGGTCTTCGGCCAATGTTGACCTTTGCCGCTGCAGTCCTGTTCCTAGTCGGCACCCCCGGTCCGGGCGTTCTGTCGACCGCTGGCGTTGGCGCTGGCTTCGGCTTTCGCGCTGGCCTGCGGTACCTGACCGGGCTGTTTATCGGCACCAACCTTGTGCTTCTGGCGGTTATCACTGGCCTAGCCGCATTGATCCTCGCTGTGCCGTCCCTGCGCTACCTGCTGATGGCCGCCTCGCTGGGTTACCTGATCTACCTCGCGGCCAAGATTGCCTTTGCCGGATCGCGCATCGCCTTCATCACCGCAGACCGCGCGCCCGGCACCCGGTCCGGCATCGCGCTGCAACTGATCAATCCGAAGGCCTATGCCGTCAACACGACCCTGATGGCGAATTTCGCCTACGCCCCCGAAAACCTGATGTTCGAGACGGCATCGAAGCTCCTCATCATGAACCTGATCTGGATCCCGATCCATCTGGTCTGGCTTTACGCAGGTGCCAGCCTGCATCGCCTGAACCTGACAACGCGCACGCAGCGCCGCATCAACGGCGTTATGGCCGCAGCGATGCTGGCCGTCGTCATCCTCGCCCTCGTGGCAAACCTAAACCAAAGCGGAGCGACCCCATGAATATCCTTATCATCGGCGGCGGCGGCCTGATCGGTCAAAAACTAGCGCGCGCCTTGGCACAAAACGGCACCCTGCGCGGGACGCCGATCACCCAGTTGACACTAGCCGATATCAACGACCCGGCCTCGATCGACGCGCCATTTCCCGTCGCCACCGCGCGCTGCGATATTGCCGATCCGGCATCCGTCGCCGCGACCGTCACCGACAAAATCGACGTGATCTACCTGCTCGCCGCCATCGTGTCGTCCCATGCAGAGGAAGACTTCGACGCCGGCATGTCCATCAACCTATTTGGCACATACAACGTGCTGGAACGCTGCCGCATCCTTGGCACAACGCCAATCGTCGTCTTCACCTCTTCCATCGCGATCTATGGCGGCGAAGCGGTCGATCCGCTGGGCGATCACAGCTACCCGAACCCGCAAACCTCTTACGGCGCGCAAAAGGCCATCGGGGAAATCCTGATCAACGACTACACGCGCAAAGGCTTTATCGACGGCCGCGCCTTCCGCTTGCCGACAATCTCGGTCCGGCCCGGCAAACCCAACCGTGCGGCATCCGGCTTCATGTCCTCCATCCTGCGCGAGCCGCTGAACGGCCAACGTGCGACTTGTCCCGTCGCGGCAGATTTCGAACACTACTACCTGTCACCGCGCAAATGCATCGAAAACCTGATCAAAGGCGCAAACCTTGACGCCGCTGACCTTGGTCAAAACCGCGTCATGCAGATGCCCGGCCGGACGTGGAGCATCGGGCAAATGATCGCCGCTATGACCGACGTCGCAGGCCCCGGTCCAGCCACGCTGATCGACTGGACTCCGCAGCCGGACGTGCAGCGCATCGTGTCGGGCTGGCGCTGGGACATCCACGCCGAAAAGGCAAAACGCCTTGGCCTGACCGCCGACGACAGCTTTCAAGACAACATCCGCCACTATCTGACCGACGATAAGCCGTAAGTCTTCTTCTGGTCAAAAATACCTCGGGGGGAAGGCGAAGCCGGGGGGCAGAGCCCCCCTCTTCCTTCATAACTTTCGTCAAAAGCTGCCTAAACCGCTCAGTTCACCGGTGTCAGCAGTGCCGCACCCTTCAGTTGCGCGGCGACGTTGTCGCGCTGCAACTGCGCCATCGCCGCGCGGGTCTGCACCGTGCCCGACCCCTGATGCGGTTGTAGTACGACATTTTCCAAGCTCAAAAACCGCGGGTTGACCTGCGGCTCTCCAACAAACACATCCAGCCCGGCGCCTGCGATTGCGCCGCTTTCCAGCGCGTCCAGCAGCGCCTCTTCGTCGATGACCGATCCCCTAGAAATGTTGACGATCACGCCCTTCGGCCCCAGCGCAGCAATCACCTCAGCAGAGACGTATTTCTCTGTCGCGGGTCCGCCGACCAAAGCGACAAACATAAAGTCCACGGCCTTTGCCAGTTCCACCGGGTCTGCGTGATAGGTCCAGCCGGGCGTATCTTTTTCACTGCGTGCGTGATAGTGGATGTCCATCTTGAACGCCGCCAAGCGGTCGGCAATATCGCGTCCGATCCGGCCCATGCCCATGATCCCAGCCGTCCCGCCAGATAGTTTACGATTCAATGGCACTGGCCCGTTTTTGGCCCAGTCGCCGCTGCGCACATGCGCCTCTGCCGCGCGCATCTGGCGCCCTTGCATCAGCCACATCGCAATGGCCAAATCTGCCACGTCATCGTTCAGCACGTCCGGCGTATTCGTGACCTTAATCCCGCGCGCATCAGCTGCGGCGACGTCAATGGCATCATAGCCAACGCCGTAATTGGCAACCAGCTTAAGCCCCGGTAGCAGATCCATCTGCGCCGCGCCAAAGGCGTGATGGCCCATATAGGCAACTGCAGTGATCCCGGCGCGCACATCAGCGTCCAAGTCGGCCAAACCAGTTGGCCCGTCCAGCACGGTGGCATCGAAAGCATCGACCAGCGCGGCGCGGTCTGCAGAGTTATAGGGGCCGATGGCCAGCGTCTGTGTCATGGGAAAACCTCTGGTAAATGGTATACCATCGGTGGCAGGACATCGCTGCGCTGTCAACTCTGACCGCATGCCTTGGGTTCGGACCTTTTAGCGCTTAGATGGCATCTGAGCACTGACAATATAGAAAGCCGCACCATGAAACGCATCGCCCTTGGCGCACGCCCCGACCTTGCGCAAAAGGCCAAAGACGCTGGTTTCACGTTTCATGCCATGTATGGCGAGCCTTATTGGGACGAGGACACGGCCTATGCCTTTACCCTGCCCCAAGTCGAAAACGACATCGAGGACCCCGCGACCGAATTGCACGCCATGTGCCGCGAGGCGGCCGCGCATATCATCGCATCCGAAGAGTTGATGGAACGCCTTGCCATCCCGCGCGCGCATTGGGATTTGGTCGCTGACAGCTGGCACACCGCCCAGCCAGAACTTTATGGCCGTTTCGATCTGATCTACGACGGCACTGGCCCCGCCAAGATGATCGAATACAACGCCGACACCCCGACTGCCTTGTTTGAAAGCGCGTCGTTCCAGTGGGACTGGCTGGAGGACATGGTCGCCAGCGGCGGCTTGCCTGCGGGCAGCGACCAGTTCAACGGGATCTTCGAGGCGCTGACCGCCCGCTTTGCGCATCTATATCCCAAAGACACCAACATCCACTTCACCGCCGTGCAAGAGCTGATCGAAGACTACGCCACCGTCGAAACGATGGCCTACGCGGCGCGCGCCGCAGAAATGGGCGCGCATTTTGTCGATCTGGCGCAGATTGGCGTCACGGATGCGGGCCAGTTCGCTGATGCCGACTCCCGCGTGATTGGCAAACTGTTCAAGCTTTATCCGTGGGAAGACCTGCTGCGCGACGATTTCGCGGATCACCTCGCCACCTCTGGCTGCCAATTCATCGAACCTGCGTGGAAGGCGACCGTATCAAACAAGGGCTTGCTGCCCGTGCTGTGGCGCATGTTTGAAGGCCACCCCAACCTGCTGCCCAGCTTTTTCGCGGACGAGGTTGCAGCAGGCACCGATGCGGTGCAGCGCGCGCAAGACGTATTGTCCCAAGGCACCGTCACCAAGCCAATCTTTGGCCGCGAAGGGGCGAGCGTGACCATCCAGCGCGGCGATCAGATCATCGAGAAATCGACCGATCAGGACTACGCCGATCACCCGATGATCGTTCAAGCCTATGCGGAAATGCCCAATTTCGACGGCTTCCACCCGATTATTGGCGCGTGGATTGTGGGACAAACTTGCGTTGGCATGGGCCTGCGCGAAGACCAATCGCGGATCACGCAAAACTTAAGCCGGTTCAAACCGCATTTCATTCAGCCGTAAAGCGACCTATATCACCTTTGGACACAGACCGAGCGAGCAGAGGATAAACATCATGACGCCAGCACGCGCTTTGAAACGATCACGCATCATGCCCGCCATCTTCATTGGTGCCTCGGCCTTTGCGCTGGCGGCCTGCCAAGACGAGCAGGTCGACGCGAATGCGTTCCCAGATTTGGCGTCCTGTGAAGAGGCCGCCAAGGATGGCACGCAGATCTTTACGGTTGAGGATTGCGATACCGCTTTCGCTGAGGCGCTGACCGAATACGAACGCACCGCACCGCGCTATGACGAACTTGCCTTGTGCGAAGAGCAGCATGGCGGCGAATGCGTCGCGCAGCAGTCCAGCAGCGGCGGGTCGATGTTCATGCCTCTGATGGCCGGCTATTTGATGGGCAGCATGCTGAGCAACAACCGCGCCCAGACCCAGCCGCTGTATCGCGATTCCGCTGGCAAATACGCGACCGCATCGGGGGGCACCGTGCTGAACGGCAACAAGGGCAGCGCCAAGATGTCCGCGTCAAACTTCCGCCCCGCAGCGGCTGCCTCTGCGCCGATGTCACGCGCGTCGGTCAAGGCGACAGGCGGGTTCGGTTCGTCGCGCACAAGCTCCTTTTCCAACAGCCGTAGCTTTGGCGGCTGATACTGCCCTGCCTTCGGCTACCTATGGCCCGGGGCAGTTTTTGGACGGGTGGTCATTTAGCGCCTGATACAAAAGACAGCCTTTTTATCGTTTATCAAAGCTTTGCAGCGTTCTGCATATTCTCTGCACATCCAGGCCTTATCGGGTCTTGGATAGCAGCATTGGATGATGACGATGACACAGCCACAAATCGCGCCCAGTCTTTTTGGCACGATCAAAGCAGCGGTGGCATGCGACGACATCCACCAAGCCTGCCAGATCGTCCAGAAACTGCTTGGCGTTTGCCATGGCGGGCTTTCGGGCATTCATTTTCCAGAGCTTGGCGATGCGCCTGCACCCCACGGCGCGCCGTGGTGCAAGACGGGCGCGAGCGATCGTTTTGACCGCATGGTGGGCTATATCACTGCGGAAATCGACGTTATGGACCGCACCCTTGGCGGTGAAACCCTGTCCATTCGCGGCTTTAGGCAATTGCGTACTGGAACAGACAGCATAGCGCTGGCTCATCGGTTCCCGCAGGGGAGTGTTTGGCGCATCACAGCAGATGACGGCGCATCGATCCCGCGACCCGGTGACCGCGTCCGCGTGGACCACCTTGATGTTGATGGTGAAACGGTGCTGTTTGCTGCGGAATATGATTGGTCCAGCTTCAGTCCAAATGCCCTGATGGCCCGGGTCGCCGCGACCTATGGCGCGCTGACTTTCGGCTAAAGCTTCAGTATTCTTACGATTTCGTGACACGCGCCCCGCGCGGTATCCGGAACTTACCAGCCAGCCGCATCGTTCCTTTAGTAATTACTGAAGGAGACGTCATGTCTACGATCACAACAACCAATCCCGCCACCGGCGAAACCATCGCGACCTACCCGCTGATGTCCGAAGGCGAAGCAACCGCAAAGCTGGAAGCCTCTCACGCTGCATTTCTGGAATGGCGCAAGTTTTCCCACGCCGAACGCGCGCCCTATTTAAACAAGATCGCCCAAAAGCTGCGCGACAACGCCGACAAGCTGGCTGCGCTGATGACGCAAGAAACCGGCAAACTGCTGATTGATGGCCAGCGTGAAGTTGAAATCTGCGCCGCCATCTTTGAATACACCGCCAAGAACGGCCCGGACGCGCTGGCGGACGAAGACCGCACCTATGGCAAAGACGGCAAACGCGGCGTTGTCAGCTATCAGCCGCTTGGCGTGATCTATTCGATCCAACCGTGGAATTTTCCGCTTTATCAGCCGGTCCGCGTGCTTGCCGCCAACCTGATGACGGGCAACGGCTGCGTGCTGAAGCACGCCAGCATCTGCACCGGATCGGGCCTGCGCCTGCGCGAGCTATGCATCGAGGCGGGCCTGCCAGAGGATCTGTTTCAAGTCATCCTGATCGACCATGACACCAGCGACAAATTGATCGCGCACCCCCTGGTCCGCGGCGTGACGCTGACCGGTAGCGACGGCGCAGGTCGCCACGTCGGCGCAGTCGCCGCCAAAGCGCTGAAAAAGACAGTGTTGGAACTGGGCTCGAACGACGCCTATCTGGTGCTAGAAGACGCCGATATTGAAACTGCGGTAAAGTTTTCTGTCATGGGGCGCCTTTATAACAACGGTGAAACTTGCGTGGCGGCCAAGCGGTTTATCGTGACGGATAAGGTCTATGACGCCTTTGTTTCGGCCTTTGTCGATCAGATGAAAGCGATCAAGCTGGGCGATCCAACCGCCAAAGACAGCCAGCTTGGACCGTTGTCCAGCGAGGATCAGTTCAAGACGGTCAAGGATCAAGTCGACGACAGCATTGCCAAGGGTGCTAAGGCGCTTTGCGGCGGCGAAGCTCCCGACCGCACAGGTGCCTACTACCCTGCCACCGTACTTGTCGACGTTGCCCCAGGCATGCCTGCTTATGATGATGAAATCTTTGGCCCCGTCGCAGCCGTGATCCGGGCGAAAGATGACGCTGACGCCATGCGCATCGCCAATGAAAGCCGTTATGGCCTTGGCGGCGGGATCTTCTCTAAGGACAAGGACCGCGCGCTAAAGCTGGCCCGCGATCATTTTGAGACGGGAATGATCCGCATCAACTCTTACGGGGCTGCCGATCCGAACATGCCATTCGGCGGCGTCAAAGACTCGGGTTATGGCCGCGAACACGGCGGTTTTGGCATGAAGGAATTCGTCAACGTGAAAGCGATATATCTGCCATGATCACCCTACATGCCCTGAAATACTCCCGCGCGACCCGCGTGCTATGGCTGCTCGATGACCTTGGGCAGCCATGCAACCGGATCGACTATGACCGCACCGAAGAATTTCGTGCGCCGCCCGATCTGTCCAAGGTTCACCCCTTGGGCAAATCGCCGGTGATCGTCGACGACGGTGACATGATTGCGGAATCCGCCACGATCCTGCGGTATCTGGCGGCAAAGTTTGACGATGACACCCACACGCCGCCAAAGGGCACAGCTGACTATTGGCACCACGAGGCGCTGTTCGACTATGTCGAAGCCTCTTTCGCCGAAGTCGCCCTGCAAGCAATCATGCCCGCGTTTCAAGGCAAGCCCGTGCCGGATCAAGCAAAGGCTGCGCTGGACAAACACCTAAACTACATCACGCAGGCCATTGGCGATGGCCCGCTACTGCTTGGCGAAAAGGCCATGCTGGCCGATATCCAGATGTCCTACATCATCGCCTTGCTTGCGCGACTAAACCTGCTGAATGACCACCCTCGGATCGCGGCCTATTGGGACGCGCTGCAACAGCAGCCCGGCTCCATCGCCGCGACACGCTCTGCCGGGCCAATGGCCCCGCCAGCGGAATGACACAGAAGGAAAACACAATGACCATGAATATTCTTATCGCCGGTGCGACCGGCAAAACCGGCCTGCTACTGACCCAAGACTTGCTGGACCACGGACATACCGTCACCGCGCTGGTGCGCGAAAGCTCTGACACGTCGGACCTGCCCGAACGCACGGCCCTGCGCCAAGGCGACCTGACTGACCTGCAAGACGGCGTTTGCGACGGCGCAGATGTCGTGATCTTCGCCGCAGGCTCTGGCGGAAAAACGGGGCCGGACATGACCGACAAGGTCGACCGGGACGGCGCGAAACGTTTGATTGATCTGGCGAAACAGGCCGGCGCGTCCCGCTTTGTGATGCTAAGCTCTGTCGGTGCAGACCAAGAAAATCCGTCGGGCGATCTCGCACATTATCTGAAGGCCAAACACGAAGCCGATGAACACCTAAAGGCGTCTGGCTTGACCTTTGCGATCATTCGCCCCGTCGCACTGACCGACGATGATCCCAGCGGCGACGTCATCCTTGGCGAGAAAGTTGATGTTTCCGCCAAGGCCGCACGTGCAGACGTTGCAGCCGTACTGGCGGACGCCGCAATGACCGGCACTTTCGACGGCCAAGCGCTAAACATGCAATCAGCTTAACCCCTGACTACGCCCGTTGCCCCGCACCGGGCGTAGTCATCCCGATACAGTGTATCGAATGTCGGACTGATCCGGAAAAATGCGTGTGTTTTGAAAGTTACAGACGCAAAGCCGCCAACATCTTGCCGCAAACCACTGATACTGAACCCGAAGGCTGCGGTGCGAACCTGATTGAGACGAACATGGCGTTATGTTAGTTCCTCAAGTGAACAAGACTGTGGCCCCAGACGTTCGAAGATTGATCAAGCAGGAAGTAAGCGCGTGAAAACCCCATCTTTTGAGAATGTTAAGGCATCTGTCAAACTCGTCATCTGGGATCTGGATGAAACGTTTTGGCAGGGAACGCTTTCAGAAGAAGGTATCGTTCAAATTGAATCGCACATTGCGATGATCCGCACTCTAGTTGACCGCGGAATCATGTGTTCGATCTGTTCTAAAAACGATTTCGATCAGGCAAAAGCTGCCATTGAAAAACTAGGCATTTGGGATCTATTCGTTTTCCCCCATATCGCATGGTCGCCCAAGGGGCAGGCCATCACAAAAATGGTAAAGGACATGGGTCTGCGCGATGAAAACGTGGTATTTCTAGATGATAACCACCTAAACCTCGAAGAAGCTGTGTTCTTTAGCCCCAAGCTTATGGCAGTCGAAGCCGTTGGCGATATGACCGGTTTACTGGACTTGCCCGAATTTAAAGGCAAAGAAGATAGCAATCATTCCCGCCTTAAACAGTATAAGGTGATGGAGCAGAAGCAGTCCGAACAGTCCGAGACTGGACTTTCTAACACTGAATTTCTGAAACAATCCGAGATTAAGATCCGCATTGTGACTGATGTGGAAAACCACATGGACCGTGTGCTAGAATTATTGAACCGCACAAATCAACTGAACTTTACCAAAGTACGCGCAAACACCGCGCAAGAGCGTAAGGATTTCGATGATCTTCTTGCCGTCTCTGGGATGCATGCGGGACTGATCGAAGTCCAAGACCGATACGGTGATTACGGTGCCGTCGGCTTCTTTGCTGTGCGCACAAAGTTTTCCGGCACAACGGTGCACCACCTTACGTTTTCCTGCCGCACCCTTAACATGGGTGTGGAACAATGGGTCTGGGATTATCTTGGTCGGCCTGAATTTAAAATCGTCGGTCCTGTAGCGGGCGAATTGACGGAGCCGGTAGATTGGATAACGCAAGTTACCGATTTCGAAACAACAGCAGACCCACAAGAAGAGCGCCGCCTTTGTATGGTTGGCGGCTGCGACTTGTTGCAAGTCTCTTTTTACTGCGGAACGAACCGTGACGAATACGTCAACAAGCAGGATGATCAGGGAATGCTTGTGCGCTACGACGATGTTGGTTTCTTTATCAATCCTCGCGACATGGCATTGAAGCACAATAAGTCCCTGCAACGCTTTATTGGCTACACTTATGAGGAAATGCTAGATCTCGATAAATCGTTGGCGGCGGCCGACCTCATACTGCTGTCTATGTATTTTTCGATCCCTTCCGACTTGCTGTTCACTTATGGCGGCAATGAATTCGGCGGTAAATACTGGGGCACGGTTCCGCCTCGCCGTTTTAAGAAGTTGATGAAGGATCCCGACACCGCGATGCGGTTCTCGAAAGAAATGTTCCATCGCCGATTGGCGCTAGAAGAAAGACTTGAGCTTACGAGACAATCCTTTGTTCACGCTGATGCTTGCAGGACGCCAGGTGTGCCGTTGTTCATTCTAGGATCTGCCACACAGCATGGACAACAGGCAGAGCGTACGCAGGACATGCGCCTGGCGTTTAATGCAATGTGCCGCAATTTCTGTGAAACGACGGAAAACACTCATTTCATTGACGTAGACAAATTACTGGAAGCGGACGAATTTGCTGACAGCGATCACTATACGCGCACCGGATATTTCAAAATTGCGGACTTCGTTAATAAACAGACCGCTCTTTTGGAAAAAAATGACATAGTAGAGACCACTGAAAGGTCAAATGAAAGCGCGTCTGCTTGAGAGGATGCAAAAGTAGCTTCACGGCAGAATATCCAAGATATTGTCGTGGCATGCATGGAAGTTATTTTTTTGCTCTGGCAGCTTAACGTTACCGTTGGGTGGCGGGGGATTAAAACCTTCCCGACGTAAGCCATGACGTTATGCATACGCTTTGCGAAGAGGACCTGACATGAGCCGCAACATCGAACAGGTCTCTGCAAAAGAAGCCTACGAGCGCGCAAAATCCAATCCACAACGTCGATACCCATCACCAAATCTTGGTGCAAACAGGTTGCGCCCTACAGCGACACCCGTCGGTCGACCTTCGTTTCAAATTTCACCTGATGAGTCGTTTTTTACCATTGGGTCCTGCTTTGCGCGCAGTCTTGAAGTGGCTTTGATCAATGCTGGCATGCAGGTCACTAGCCATGAAGTCGATCTAGGCATCATTGGTGATAGCCGAGGGTTTACGCCAAACTTTTTCAACAAATACTCCGTCCACTCCATATATAACGATCTGAAATGGGCGCTTGAAAGGGAGACCTTTCCCGGCGCCGACATCCTCTATCACGTCGAGGGAAAGAGCTGGTATGCAGATCTACAATTAGGACTGGCAAAGCTCGAATTTCCAGTCGAAGCTATATTGGCTTTTCGCACACAATATCTTGATGTACTTGCACGCGTTGCCGACGCCGATATTGTCGTCGTGACTCTCGGCTATGTAGAAACTTGGTTTGATACTAAGCTTGGCATTTACATCAACACCTCTCCACCTCTTGCGCTCGTAAATGCAGAGCCGGACAGATTTGAATTCCGAGTATTAAGTTACGAGGAGGTACTAAGCGGCCTGCATGATATTCAGGAACTTTTGGAAAAACATCGCACAAAACCGCTGCGCATGTTGCTGACCGTATCACCCGTCCCGTTACTATCGACCTTTCGTGACATGGATGTTTTGGTCGCCAATACATATTCAAAGTCAGTCCAACGCGCTGCAATTGATGCGTTTATTCGGGACTCTGATAATATCGATTACTTCCCATCCTATGAATTTGTGATGCTTTCAAATCCGGACGTTGCATGGCAGGATGACGATTTTCGCCATGTATCGCCAGACCTTGTTGCATCCATTATGGCAAACGTCATTGACCAATACATAACGGACCCGACAAACATCGACGGCGAACAAAGTATAGCCCATAATGTAGCCGCGACCATGCGGCTTTCGGCCAAGGCCAAGGATTACCACGGCGTCATTACCGCTGCGGAAGGTGCCCCTGATCTTGTGACACGGTCAACTGATTTAATGCTGTTATTGGCGCAGGCTCACGTCCAAATTGGGGACACAGGAACAGCTATCGACCTTTTAGTTGACGCCGACAATCTACCAACATCAAAAGGTGGCCCGCTAGAAGCGCTTATCAACTTAGCGCTTGATGTTGGAGAGATAGAAGTTGCGCGCCATTACCTGAAAGAACATGAGCAGCGCTATCCTAAACGTGCAGGATTTCGAAACCGCACGCTACGCGCAAATAATCTAGGTTAGGTCAATTAAATGCAAATGTTCAGTAGGACCTATAAGCTTAAAGAGATGATGATATAATATTTAGAAATATAAGTTCTTAATGCGCGCTCATTTTTACCTCTATAAGTTAGGGTATCTGTAGTCGCACCTTACTTGTGACATGTCGAAACGCGGCTTCGCCAAAACGATCTTAAACATATTTAGTACGCAATATTCCTCCGCCGAAAATGAAATGCCACGTCACCAAACCACTCTCGGCAATAGATTGAGAAACGCGATATCCTCAGATTAATTGTACATAGGCATCAGCCCTATACAGGCAACTGGCGCAAATATTAATTTGCCTCCGCTGCTCACGACAACAGCTTCTTTCGACTTTCAATAATTGGGCACAGTATCGCGTTTTACGGCTTGTTCACAAAGTGTTGGTTTTGGGACTCCCAATAACACTACAACCAACTGAAACCTGCCGTCCCGGACGGCCCAGCAGGCCGCCCGGGACACAGTTTTAGTTAGACGGTCTGTGGGTCCAGATCGACCGACCACAGCTCTACGTCGGCGCTGTCCATCAGACGCACGGTCATCACGCCGGTATCGGCCGCAATATCGACCTTGCCAAAGAACTGCATCCCGTCGCTTGGTGGCAGGTTTGCTTGGCCCGGCTCTGGATGCTTGGCGAAACGCACTTCGGGGCCAAAGGTATTGTCATAATCGCTGGGCCCGAAAGTGCCCGCGTGCAGCGGACCAGAAACGAATTCCCAGAACGGGTCGAAGTCCTGAGACACCGCGCGATCCGGGGAATAGTGATGCGCGGCCGTGTAGTGCACGTCAGCCGTCAGCCAAACTGTGTTTAGGATCTGCGCCGATTTGATGAAGGACAACACAGCGGCTACGTCTTTTTCACGCCCCAGAACCGGACCGTCGCCATTGGCACCGTTTTCCATAGCCGTTTCGCCATCGCGCACCATCATGCCGATGGGCATGTCAGCGGCGATAACTTTCCAAGTCGCGGTCGAGTTGACCATCTCGCGCTTCAGCCAGGCCAGCTGTTCGGCGCCCAGAAATGGCGTGCCTTCTGCTTCGGTATTGGCGGTGTTGTCGCCGCGATAGGTGCGCATATCGATCAGGAAGATATCCAGCAGCGGGCCGTAGGATACCTTGCGATAGACACGCATCGGCTCTGCCAGATTTTGCCGTGTGGGCATCATCTCGTGGAATGCATGGGCAGCGCGGGCGGACAACAGCTGCATCGATTTGACCGTATAGCGGTCGTCGCTGGCCAGCACCTCGTTCGGGTACCAATTGTTCGTGACCTCGTGATCGTCCCACTGGGCAATCATCGGTACGGCGGCATTAAAGGCGCTTACATTGGCGTCCATGTAGTTGTACAAATGCTGCCCGCGAAATTCGTCCAGCGTCTCGGCAACCTTGGACTTGGCGGGCGTCACAAGGTTCCTCCACATCGTGCCATCAGCCAATTCGACCTCTGGTACGATCACGCCGTCCGCGTAAACCGTATCGCCAGAGTGAAGGAAGAAGTCAGGCGCGTGGCCCATCATCGTGGCATAGGTCGTCATGCCACCGCGATCTTCGTCGATGCCCCAGCCCTGCCCTGCCGTGTCGCCGGACCAGACAAAGCTGATATCTCGGCGGCCCATCGGTGCTGTACGAAACGTGCCCGTGGTCGGCTCTGACAAAGTGCCGTCAGCCAGATCGGCCATGGTCACGCGGTAAAAGATGTCTTGATCACTGGGCAGCCCGGTTAGCGCTAGTTTGCCGGTGAAATCGCTGGGCGTGCCGACGGCCAGTGCTGGCACCATGCGTGCATCTGACATGTCCTCGGTCGTGGCCCATTCGACCATCATCTTGGCCTCGCGGTCGGCGCGGCCCCAGATCATTGCCCCGTCATGGGCGACATCGCCAGACATGACACCATGCGTGATCAGGGGACGCGACTGCGCGCGCGACAAGGACGGCATGGCAAGGGATACGCCAAGGGCGGCACTGCCAAGCAGGGTCTGGCGACGGTTAAAGGAAATCCGGGGCATCTGTGCTTCTCCGCTGATGAGTTAATACAGCGGGTGGTGAGGCCGCCGCGTAACAAACCGGTGCGGATGATGCGACAGTTTGATGAAAACATGCGGGACGGCGCGATCTAACTGTACTGACACCTGGGCAAACAAAAGCCCCCGGCGATGCATCACCGGGGGCTTTATCAATCATTTGCAGCAGGCTTTAGCCACCGATGCTTTTCGCAGAGGCCATGCCCGGTGCCTTGGACTCGCCGCCCAATTTTTCGCGCACGCCAGCTTCGATCTTGTCGCCGGTTGGCCCGTCGATATTGCGCCAGTATTCAAAGGCGCGCAGCAGCACCTTTTCGCTAACACCGTCCGACAAGTGCCCAACGACGTTGCCGACCAGACGTTCGCGCGCGGCATCGTCCATCACGTCGCGCACCAGAATACCGGCTTGCGTCCAGTCGTCATCATCCTCGCGCAAAGTATAGGCCTGCCGGACCATATCGCCGTCCGCATGCCAAAGCGGCTCGTCATGGGCCTGCGGTTGCGCTGCCGGGCCGCCATAGGAGTTCGGTGCATAGACCGGATCGGCGACATTGACGGTGCGACCTGCGCCATCCTTGGAATAGCTGTGCACAGGGGCCTGCGGGCTGTTCACCGGGATCTGTTTGTAGTTCACGCCAAGGCGCGCACGGTGCGCGTCGGAATAGGCAAAACCACGCGCCAGCAACATCTTATCCAACGACAGACCAACCCCCGGGACGATATTGTTCGGCTCGAACGCCGCCTGCTCGATCTGCGTGTGGAAATCGGCGGGGTTGCGGTTCAGCGTCAGTTTACCGACCTCAATCAGGGGATAATCGGCATGCGGCCACGTCTTTGTCAGATCAAACGGATTGATGCGATAGGTCTTTGCATCCTCGAACGGCATGATCTGCCACTTCAGCGTCCAACTGGGATTATTGCCCTTAGCAATGTTATCGAACAAATCGCGGCGGTGATAATCGCCATCCGAGCCCGCCAGTTTGTCAGCCTCGTCCTGCGACCAATAAGCGTTCCCGTCACCTTGATCGGTGTGGTAATGGAACTTGACCCAGAACTTTTCGCCCTCGGCATTGATCAGCGAATAGGTGTGGCTGGAATAGCCGTTCATTTCGCGCCAGGTTTTTGGGATGCCGCGATCACCCATCAGATAGGCCACCTGATGCGCGCTTTCTGGCGACAGCGTCCAGAAATCCCACTGCATATCGTGGTCGCGCAGGTTGTTGTCGGCGCGGCGCTTTTGGCTGCGGATGAAGTGCTGGAACTTCATCGGATCGCGAATAAAGAAGACGGGCGTGTTGTTGCCAACCATGTCGAAGTTGCCATCTTCGGTATACATTTTGACCGAGAAACCGCGCGGGTCGCGCCAAGTGTCAGGGCTGCCGCGCTCGCCCGCGACAGTCGAAAACCGCATGACAACATCGCATTTCGCGCCCGGCTGGAAAATTTTAGCCTTGGTATAACGCGACACATCCTGCGTCGTCTCGAACGTGCCAAAAGCGCCAGAGCCTTTGGCGTGGGGCTGACGTTCGGGGATCCGCTCGCGGTTAAAGTTCGCCATCTGCTCTAGCAGATAGTGATCGTTTAGCAGGATCGGACCGTCTGGGCCGATGGTCAGCGAATGCTCATCGCTTTGCACGCGGATACCGGCGTCAGTCGTGGTGGGGGGCACGGATTTGTTGTCAGTCATGTCAGACCCTTTCGCAGCGGATGCTTTGTTTTGTCTGACGGACAAACGCACCCTGCTGCGAAACAGTTCCGCATGGAACTCAACCTGCGGCCTATGTTGTCGGCCGCAGGTAAGAAAGAGTTACAGCCCCAGCTTGTCGCGCAGCCCGTAATACCAGCTGCCCATCACCGAATAGGGCACGCGCAGCGCACGCCCGCCGGGGAACGGATACCATTTTAGCCCGGCAAAGACGTCGAACCGCGATAGATCGCCGTCAATCGCCTCGCTCAAGATGCGGCCAAACAGGTGCGAACCTGTTACGCCATGGCCAGAATAGCCGTGGGCGTAATAGGTGTTCCGCCCAAGGCGGCCCATCTGCGGCACGCGGCTAAAGGACAGCGCAAAATTGCCCGACCACGCATAGTCGATCTTTACGCCCTTTAGCTGGGGAAAGACCTTGTCCATGTTGCGCCGCAGCTTCGCCTCGATATCCGCAGGATCAGCGCCGCCATAGACCGTGCCACCGCCGAACAGCATCCGTTTGTCAGCCGATAGGCGATAGTAATCAAGGATATAGCGGATATCTTCGATGCAATCGTCGCCGGGCATCAGTTCCTCTGCCAGCGCAGGGTCCAGCGGCTCTGTTGCCATGACCTGCGTCGACACGGGCATCACGCGCGGTTCCAGATCCGGCACGGCATGACCCAGATAGGCATTGCCGCACAGCACCAGCGTCTTGCAGGTGACAGAGCCTTGCGCCGTCTTGACCACAGGCTGCGCAGCCTCGGTATCGGCGGACAGGATCGGCGACATTTCGTAAATCTTGCCGCCAAGGCTCTCGATCGCGGCAGCCTCACCTAGGGCAAGGTTCAGTGGGTGCATATGACCGCCGGTGCGATCAATCAGGCCACCACTGTAAAGGTCTGACTTCACATGCTTTTGCAGCTGATTGCGGTCCAGCATTTCCTGATTGTCGATGCCATAGCCGCGCCACAGCGTCTGACGCGCTTCCAGCTCTTTCAGGTGGGCATCCGTCAAGCCGACAAAGACATTGTTTGGCTTCAGATCACACTGAATATCGTATTTTTCAACGCGCTGACGGATGATCTCTCCGCCCTCTTGTACGATGCCTGCAACAAATGTTGCGGTGTCCTTGCCATAGCGCCGCTCAATCGTTTGCAGCGATGCGTTCAGCCCGTTCACCACCTGACCGCCATTGCGGCCAGAGGCGCCCCAGCCGACGCGCGCGCCTTCAATCACAACAACGGAATAGCCTTTTTCCGCCAGATGCAGCGCAGTGGACAGGCCGGAATAGCCCGCGCCCACGACACAGATGTCCGCCTGAATATCGCCCTGCAGCGCAGGCCGATCCGGCGATGGGTTCGCGGATGCCGCGTAATAGCTTGTCGTATGGGCGCCGGTCCCGGCGTATGGGTGATTTTGCATCACACCGTCTCCAAATAGGTATCGTATTCAAATTCAGTGACATGCCGGTTGAACCGGTGCTGTTCCTGCCGTTTGCAATCGACCAACATGCGCTGCAAGCGCGGCGCATAGATGGACTGGATATGCGCGCCGTTTTTGAACGCCTGAATAGCCGTCGCCCAGTCAAGCGGTAGGTGAGCCAGCTCTTTTTCCTGCGCATAGGCGTCGCCCACCAGGGCCTTTGTCGGCTCCCACGCGCCCTCGATCCCGAGCAGGGCACCGCCAAGGATGGATGCGAGCACCAGATAGGGGTTCGCATCCGCGCCAGCGACGCGGTGTTCAATCCGCCGCGCCTTGTGATGGCCGCCCGGAATACGCACGGCGACCGTGCGGTTCTCGTAACCCCACGCGACCGATGACGGCGCGTGCGTACCCGGCAGCAAGCGCCGGAAAGAATTCTCGTGCGGCGCAAACACCAGCGCGTTTTCCTGCATCGTGTGCAGCAGACCCGCAACGGCGTGCATCATGATCGGCGTGCCCTCTTCGCCGCCGTTGTCAAAGACGTTGTTTCCGTCTTCATCCTCGAGCGAAAAGTGGACGTGGAAACCACTGCCGGCGCGGTCGCCGTAGGGTTTCGCCATAAAGGTCGCAGCAAAGCCGTGCTTGCGGGCAATCCCCCGCACGAGTCGCTTGAACAGCACGGCGTCATCGGCAGCGCGCAGGGCGTCGCCAACATGGCGCATGTTAATCTCGAACTGGCCGGCGCCGTTCTCTGAAATGGCGCTGTCGGCCGGGATACCTTGGGCGTAGCAGGCGGCATAGACGTCGTTCAGGAACTCGTCAAAATGCTCTAGCTCATCAAGGCTAAGCGCGCCGTCGCTATCCAAACGCTTGCCGGTCACCGGGGACAGGGGCGGCTGAGGGATCGTCTCGGTCGGATCGACAAGGTAAAATTCAAGCTCTGTCGCGACGACGGGCGTCAGTCCTTTTTCGGCATACCGCTTCACGACCGCATCCAGCGCATGACGCGGATCACCCATAAACGGGCGGCCATCTTCGTTATAAAGGCTCAGTGGGATCAGCGCGGTGGGCCGCGACGTCCAGTTGATCGGCAAAATGCCGCGCCCCGTATATTGGCAAATGCCGTCAGCGTCGCCGGTTTCAAACACCAGCGCCGATACCTCAATATCCTCGCCCCAAATATCCAGACCCGCCAGCGACAGCGGCATACGGACAGAGCCTTCAAGGATCTTGCTCGCTTGCGCGACGTCCAAACGCTTGCCGCGCAGGGTGCCGTTTAGATCGCAGATGCAAGCAAAAATGTTTTCGATGTCAGTCTGTTCGTTCAGCCATTGCAGGTGCTCGGCATGGTCCATGAAAAATGGCCTTTAAGTTGCTCAGATATGACTTGGATTTAGTGTGATAAGGCAGCTCAAGTCAATGAATCGCAGCGGCGGCGTCATTTGTCGCCGCGTCAGTGATTCATGGGGCCGCGGGCATGCACATTCACCGGGGTCACGGTACGCGACAACTGGCGTTCGCGGTGCCAGATATAGATCCCAGCGGCGATAATGATCGCCCCGCCGCCCAGCGTCCAAACGGTCGGCCACGTGTCAAAGAAAATGATGCCAGAGATTCCGGCCAGAACGATCTGAATGTATATTACTGGCGCAAGGATGCTGGCATCCGCCAGCCGGTGTGCCGCCACCGCTAAAATATGCGCAGTGCCGCCAAAGATCCCGATCAGCAGGAAAAACGTCCAATCCACAGCACCGTGCGGCCAAACCCACGTCGACATTGCAAAAGGCGCAAGGCAAGCCGTTGCAAGCCCCGCGGACCAAAGCTGGCTGGTTGCGTTGCTTTCAATGCCAGCCAGTTTGCGCGTCAGGATAAAATACAGCGACGCCATGCACAGCGCGCCGATGTTCAGCAGCATTGCCGGGTGAAACGCCAGCCCCCAAGGTTGCATGACCACGATCACCCCCAGAAACCCGACGCAAACCGCAACAAGCCGGTGCCGCCCGACCTTTTCGCCCAGCATCGGGATCGCCAGTAGCGTCACGACAATTGGCCCGGCGAACATGATCGTCGTCGTCACCGTGATCGGCAGAAACTTGAGCGCGGTAAAGTTCAGGATCGTCGACAGGAACAGAAAGATCGACCGCAGGAACTGCACCTTTGGCCGCTGAGAACGGAACAGCGACGGCCCGCCTTGCGGCATGAACACCACCAGAGCCAACACGAAATGCATCGCATAGCGGGCAAAGACCACCTGCAGCGCAGGCAGCCCTGCGGTCACCAGCCATTTGGCCGATGTGTCGATCATCGTGAAAAACACGACCGTCACGACCATCAACCCCAGCCCCAGCGCCGTGCGGTCCACCCTTGGCGGGACGACCCCGGCCATCACCAACGCCTTTGGTGTGGCCATGCCATCACAAGAACAGCGTGACGATAGGTGGCCAGATCAGCAATACGCTCAGCGCAATCAGCTGCAGCACGATAAACGGTAGGAACCCCTTAAAGATATCCGTCAGGCTGATATGCGCAGGTGCCACGGACTTTAGGTAAAACGCCGCTGGACCAAAGGGGGGCGACAGGAAGCTGACCTGCATGTTCATACAGAACACCACACCGAACCAGATCGGAATATAGCGCGCATCGACAGAGCCAAGGAAGCCGATCTCTTCTGCGGGAAGCCGCACCACGATGGGCAGGAACACGGGCATAATCAGCAGTACAATGCCGACCCAGTCCATGAACATGCCCATGATCAGGAACACGAACATCATCACCAGAATGATCCCCATCGTCGGCAGATCAGCGCCCACAATCAGGTTCGCTACATAAGTCGGCCCGCCCACTAGTGTGTAGGCGGCGGCCAGCGCAGCTGCACCGATCGTGACCCAGATGATCGTACCTGTCGACCGCAGCGTGCGGATCAGACTGTCCCAGACGATTTCAAACGTCATCTCGCGCCGCAGCGCGCCAATCACGAAGACTGCGATCACGCCCATGCCTGCGGCCTCTGTGATGCCGGTGATACCGCCATAGATCGAGCCAAGCACGACGCCGATCACAACGGTTGGCGCGATCAGGCCCTTGCCCATTTCCCAGCCCTTGGCCGTGCGGTCACGGCCGCAGACAAAGAAGATCAGGATAAGGCAAAGCACGAATGTGCCAACGATCCATGGAATATCGCTGACCATCCCCAGCGGGATCGGGTCCTGCCCTTCGCGGATTGCATTATCGCCAGTCACAGTGAAAAACACAGCCCGCACGAACAACACGCCTGCGACCCAAGCGGTAAATCGCGACATAAATCCAAGAAACATCAGCCCCTTATCGCCGCCCTTTGGCTCTCCTGGGACCTCTGGCGGCAGCGGGGCCATCTCGGGGTTTATCTGAGTGCGCACGACGATATAGATCAAGAAAAACGACGCCAGCATGAAGCCGGGTAGGAACGACGCGGTAAACAGCGCCTTGATGCTGGTTTCTGTCACCAGCCCGTAAAAGATCAACACAATCGACGGCGGGATCATGGTGCCAAGCGAGCCTGACGCGCAAATCGTGCCAATCGCAAGGTTCTGGTTATAGCCCAGCCGCAACATTTGCGGCAGCGCAATCAAGCCCAGCAAAACGACTTCGCCGCCAATGATGCCCGACATCGCCGCCATGATGACGGCCATGATAGAGGTCACGACCGCAATGCCGCCGCGCACGCGGGACAGCCAGACATTCAGCGACGAATACATATCCCGCGCAATGCCGGATCGTTCCAGCAATGCGGCCATAAAGATGAACAGCGGGACAGAGATCAGAACATAGTTCGTCATCTGGCGGTACACCGCCTGCCCCAGCACCGACATCGGTCCTCGACCAAAATCACCCCACAGTAATTCAGGCGAGAATTTCAGCGACAGCGTGACGACCGCCAGAAACGCACTGGCGAAACCCAGCGGCATGCCGATTGCCAGCAAGGCGAACATGCCAAGCAGAACAATCAGGCTTAGGGTGCCGATATCGACCATTACTTCTGCTCCTCAAGCGTGCGGCGAATATTCTCGATTTCGACCTCGTCGATATCGTCGTTAGAGCCCATCTCTGACGGGTCTTTGTGCCAATCTGCGAACAGGTTCGACACGGCCTGCAACGCCACCAATACGATGATCAACAGCAACGCGGGTTTTACGATACCCGGAATGGGCGGATCCCACGCTGTGCCGAAGGTTTCCATCCGCATAAAGCGGTTTTCAGCGTCGGTATAACCGCCCCAGACCAGTGCCACGGCAAAGCCAACAATCAGCAGGACAGAGATACAGTCAGACAATTTCTGCGCCCATCGCGGCATCATGTCGTAGATCACATAGATGCGGATGTGGCTGCGCTGCTGCATGGCATAAAGCCCCGACAGCAGGAAAACAAAGGCGGCGATCCAAAGGCTTAGCTCGTTCGCCCATAGGGTCGGCTTGGAAAAGACATAGCGGGACACGACCTCGTAGAACATGACCAGCACGATAAAAGTGGTCATGATCATCGACAGGCGGCCCAGCACGACGGACACAAGGTCAAAGACCCCCTCGGGCGGGGATTCAATCGCGCCCTTTGTGTCCGATAGGAACAAAGACGCGAAAAACAGCGCAAGGCTAAAGATAATCAACATCACCAGCACCAGCGGGCGCCCCGCGGGGCGGATCATCTCGAACATGCCGTAGGCGGTGTCGCTGAATAGGTGCTGCGCGATCAGCCAGACATATAAGGCCAGCGTCAGTCCGATAAAGACCATCATCGCGGTCTTTACAGGCCCGCGCATCCGGCCCAGCCAAAGCGAATTGTCGTGCATCTGTGGTCTCCCCCCACGTGGTGTGCCTGCGGTCGTGCGCGCTTAGAAAGGGCGGGTCCATAACCGGACCCGCCCAAATCTGTCGTGGCTTATTCGGCCAACAGACCCAGCTGTTTCAGGTAGGCTTTGTGGCTGTCGACCAGCTTTGCGGCCTCTGGCGAACGTGTCGCCCAATCAGCCCATGCGACCTGCGCACCAGCACGGAACGCAGCGCGATCCTCTGGCGTCCAGTCATACAGCGTGACGCCGGCGGCGGTCAGCTCTGCCGCAGCTTCAGAGTTTGCCTTCTCGTTCGACAATGCGATCTGAAAGCCCAGCTTTTGCCATGCGGTGTCGATGATCCGGCGCTGACCTTCGGTCAGGCCATCCCAAACGGCTTTGTTACAGGCCAAATGGTCGGACGGCATCGAATGAAAGCCGGGATAGGTGGCATGCTTAACGATGTCATACAGACCCAGACCAACGTTGTTGGCCAGACCCGACGCATCAGCCCCGTCGATGATCCCGGTTTCCAGCGCCGTAAAGATTTCAGTGAAATCCATCACGATGGGTGTGGCACCCAGTTCTTGGAAAATCTCGGTCTCCATCCCCGGAGGCGAGCGGAATTTCCAGCCCTGCAAATCAGCTAGACCAGCAATCGGCTTAGAGGACGACAGCGATTCCTGGCCATAGATCGACCAGCCAACCAACTGCATGCCCTGGGCATTATACAGCTCTTGTGCGGCATCATATCCGCCGCCGTAATACAGCCAGCTATACTGCTGCCACGGCGTGTCATAGCCGCCCATGATGTCACCGACGAATTGAAACGCAGGGTTTTTGCCGGTCTGATAGGCACCGCCCGTCGCGTCGCAATCCAGAATGCCGTTGATCGCGGCGTCAAACGTCTCTGTCGTGGCCACGACAGAGCTGGAATAGAACATTTCAATCGTCAGATCACCGTCCGACATGACAGTTACATCATCCGCGAACTGCGCCAGCATTTTGCCGCTGGGGTGTTCAGTCGCATAGTGAGTCGAGATGCGCAGGTTAGTCTGCGCGAACGCCGGGGCAGCAACAGCAGCCACAGCAACGGCAGACAACATGATTGTTTTCAATGACATCGTGGTCTTCCTCCCTTAGCAGTCCCGAAGGCTGCCATTTTATCATTTCTACGCGCCCTCCCCGGCACGCAAACGAAGATGGTATACCATCTGAAGAAACGTTAGCGAGGTGCTTCTCGACACGCAACAAATTTCGGTATACCAAATTTGAACGCCGCCTCGGGGCGCCTTGAAACCCCGCCAACGCGACTCAAACGCCAAAGGATAACATGGCCGATCAGACCCTGCCCGCCCAGATAGCCGATCAATTGCGCCGCGACATCCTGCGCGGCATCCTGCGTCCCGGCATGTCGATCAAGGAACGTGATAACGCCGATAAACTTGGCGTTAGCCGCACGCCCCTGCGCGAAGCGGTGCGTATCCTTGCGACCGAAGGGCTTGTTGAACTGCGCCCCGCGCGCAGCCCCATCGTTTCCATCCCGTCTGTCAAACAGGTCGCCGACGACGTTGAAGTCTTGCTTGCTATCGAAAAGATGTCGGCCGAACTTGCCTGCGCCCGGGCCACTGAGGCGGAAATCGACGCGCTTGCTGCCATCGTGGACGTGATGGCCGATAAATTCGACACCGTCGACGCGGTCGAGATGTTCGAGATCGACATGAGCTTTCACGCGGGCCTTGCCCGTGCGGCCCACAATCCGTCCTTAGCCGACATTCACAGCACATTCCTATCCCGGCTGTGGCGTTCACGGTTCTTATCCGCGATCCAGCGCCGTAACCGCGAACGTGTTGTCGATCATCACAGCCAAATCGTCGCTGCCCTGCGCGCCCGCGACACGGATGCCATCCGCAAAGCGCTTGGCGCGCATCTGGACCGGCTCGCGCCGGACATTATCAACGTTATCACCCAAGAAATCGAACAAGCCTCAGCCACGGCTGACAGAAAGGACGACCTATGAAACTGCTACGCTTTGGACCAGTCGGACAAGAAAAGACCGGTATTATGGATGCAGACGGCCAAGTCCGCGACCTGTCCGCCCATGTCCCCGACCTGTCCGGCCCCGCTGTCGCCCTTGAGGCGCTGGATAAAATTCGCACCATCGACATCAACGCCCTGCCCGTCGTGACTGATCCCGGCCGCATCGGGTCTTGCCTGTCGTCCGTGCCGAACTTTTTCTGCATCGGCCTGAACTACGCCCTGCACGCCAAAGAGTCCGGCATGGATGCCCCGGCAGAGCCAATCATTTTCTCCAAGGCGACCTCTGCCCTGTCAGGCCCTAACGACGATGTCATCATCCCGCGTACATCAAAGAAGGGCGATTGGGAGGTTGAATTAGGTGTCGTGATCGGCAAAACCGCGCTTTACGTGTCGGAAGAAGACGCGCTGGACTATGTGGCAGGCTATTGCACGATCAACGACGTGTCAGAGCGTAGCTTTCAAACCGAACGCGGCGGCCAGTGGATCAAGGGCAAATCTGCCCCGACTTTCGGACCAACCGGCCCCTATCTGGTGACGGCGGATGAAGTGGGCGATCCACAAAACCTGCGCGTCACGCTGAAACTGAACGGCGACACGGTGCAGGATTCCAATACATCCGACATGATCTTTAGCGTGCGCGAGATCGTCAGCTACATGTCCAGCTTTATGGAACTGCGCCCCGGCGACATTATCGCCACGGGCACGCCCTCTGGCGTGGGCATGGGCATGAAACCGCAACGCTTTTTGCGTCCGGGCGATGTGATGGAGGTCGAAGTCGAGGGTCTTGGCGCGCAAAAGCAGACTGCGGTCGCGGCAAAGTAAGCATTGGATCGCCGCGCAAAGCGCGCCGATCCCGTCGGGGCGCTGCCCCCACACCCCCGAGATATTTTTGACGAGAAGAAGGGGGGGACAGCGAGGGCTGTTCCCCTTTTCAATATTTAGTCAGTGCGCCGCGCCGCGGTCCTTGTGGAGCCGTTTTCCCGATCCCATCTAACCACGGGGCGCGCGGATGCTCTTGGGGATCATATTTTGGATTACATCTACGTCGTAGCTGGCCTAATCGGCTTGTTTTTGGGCGGCGAAGCGCTGGTGCGCGGCAGTGTCGGCATTGCGCGGCGCATGGCAATTCCGCCCCTGCTGATCGGCTTGACCGTCGTCGGGTTCGGGACATCAACGCCAGAACTGTTGGTCTCGGTCCAAGCGGCCATGCGCGGCGTGCCTGACATTGCCGTTGGCAATATCATCGGATCAAACATCGCGAACATTCTTCTGATTGTCGGCCTGACCAGTCTGGTCTGGCCCATCCGCGTCTCTGGCGCGACGCTGCGGCGCGATACCGCTGTTATGGTCGCAGCAGCGCTGGTGATGGTGCCCATATTTGCCACTGGCGAAATCGGACGCCTGCCCGGTCTGTTGTTGGTCGCAGCATTGGCAGGATACTTAACTTGGGCCTATCTGCAGCCCGGACCCGCATCAGACAATGATGACACCGCAGTCCCGACGTCGGTGGCAAAGTCAGCCCTTTGGGTCGCGGTGGGACTTGTCGCGCTGATGTTCGGTGCGCGGTTTCTGGTCGATGGATCGGTGTCCATAGCCCGTAGCCTTGGCGCGTCAGAGGCGTTTATTGGCCTGACCATTGTTGCGGTCGGCACATCGCTGCCAGAGCTAGCGACATCTATCATCGCTGCCTTTCGCCGTCAGTCCGAAATCGCCATCGGCAATATCGTGGGATCAAACATTTTTAACGTTCTCGGCATCCTTGGCGTGACTGCCATCATCAAGCCGGTCCCCGTAGCAGACCGCTTTTTGGCTTTCGATCTGCCCATTATGATTGCCGCGACACTTGCCCTGACAGCCCTGTTACTGACCCGCCCGGTCATTGGGCGCGGCATCGGATTGGTCGTGCTTGCGGCTTATATCATCTACGTCTGGTCAGCGCAGTAACCAGCCCAAGGTCGGCTCTGTCGGCCCGCCGGGCTTGTATTCTGCGCCAAGCGGCAGCGGCCAGCCAAGGCGTTCTGCGACGGCAAAGATATGGGGGTAGTTCAACTCTCCGTGGTCCGGTGCGCCGCGGTCTGGGACAGATGCAAATTGTATATGACCAATGATCGGCAGCAGGCGTTCCAATTTGTGCGTGACGTCCCCTTCCATCAGCTGCACATGATAGCAGTCGAACATCAGCCGCAGATTGGGCGCGGCGACCTTCGCGATGATGCCTTCTGCCTGCGCTGTCGTTGTCAGGAAATAGCCCGGCGCGTCGTAGCTGTTCAGCGGCTCGATCAGGATCGTGCGCGTGGTTGCGGCGCAGGCATAGCGCAGGGTGTCGATAAAGGCGGCCTCTGCCTCTTGCCCTGTCGCGAAACCAGCCATGACGTGGATCGCGCCTGCATCAATCGCATCGGCGTAGGCAATCGCCTCGTCTACAGCGGCGCGTGCCTCGGCCCCGCGCGCAGGCAAAGCGGACAGGCCGTTTTCACCAGGGCCGCCCCGCCGGGTATTCAGACCAAGCATCCGCAGGCCGGTGCCTAACAAAGCCGCCGCGACCTGCTGCGCCGGCACGTCATAAGGCCAGTGACATTCCACTGCCGCAAATCCCGCCCTATGTGCCGCCCGGATTGCATCTGGCAAAGGCAACTCTTGCCACAAAAACCCAAGGTTTGCTGAAAACGTCAGTCCCATTGCACACCAAACTCCTGCACCACTTGGCCCACCTGCGCATCCGTCAACGACCGTGCGCCCATGCCGCGCGTCAGCAGCGCCAGCCGCGCGGTGTCCTCTAATTCTTCGATTGCGTAACACGCAGCCTCGATATCCTTGCCCGCCACGACGGGGCCGTGATGCGCCAACATGACGGCCGCGCGTTTGCCCGCCAGCCCGCGCACGGCCTGTCCCATCGCCGGATCACCGGGCAGGAAAAACGGCAGCAGCTGCACCTTGCCCAGCTTCATCACCGCATAGGGCGTCAGTGGCGGCAGCCAGTTATCGGCAGGGCCGCCATCCAGCAGCGACAGCGCGACAGAGTGGCAAGAGTGCAGATGCACCACCGCCCCCGCCGTACTGCGGGTGTCGTAAAATGCGCTGTGCAGCGGCATTTCTTTCGTCGGCTTGTCACCACTGATATGCACACCTTTGGCGTCAAACCGCGCCAAGCGCGCCGGATCAAGGCGACCAAAACTTGACCCCGTGGGCGACACCAGCAGCCCGCCGTCTTCGGTCCGGGCAGAGATATTGCCCGACGATCCCCCCGTCAGCCCGCGATCATACATCGACCGGGCCAGATCGCAGATCAGCTCGCGTAGCTTCGCCTCGCTCATGCCAGCGCCCGCGAGAAGAAGTCTTCCGTCCCGAAATTGCCTGACTTCAACGCGAGTGCGACGCGGGCACCGCCGCTATCTGCGGCGCACCACGGCACGCCAGGCGCGATCTCTGGCCCAACGTGCAGGCGGGTGACGCCAAGCGCCTGCGTCACCGCACCGCTACTTTCACCGCCCGCGACAACAAACCGGCGCACGCCGGCATCGCGCCGGGCGACGGCGATGGCTGACAGCGCCTCTTCGACGATGCTGCCTGCGCGGGCGCCGCCCATGGCGTCCTGCGCGGCCCGCACCTTGTCCGGGCTTGCGGTGGCATAAACGAGTGGCGCGCCGCTTTGCTGCGCGAGCCAGTCCAGCGCCGGCTGCACCCCTTCCGCATCCAGAACCAAAGGATCAAGCTGATAGCTTGGGTTCGCCGCGGCATAGGCGGCGACTTGTTTCTGTGTCATCGCCGAACATGACCCCGACAGCACCAAGGCCGGGCCATCCGGCATGGTAAAAGCGTCGCTGCCAACCGCATCGATCAACCCCGCCGTGCGGTACAAGTCAGGCAAAGGCATGGCCACCGCGCTGCCGCCCGTCATCAAGACATCGTCTTGGCAGGCCGCCGCGATCACATGCAGATCATCATCCGCCACGGCGTCGACGATCACATGCGGTGCTTCCGTTTTATCAAGCGCAGCGCGCAAAGCCTGCGCCCCCCGCGCCACGGTCAAACGGTCTATCAGGGCGACGTCACCGATGACCTGCGGCGCGAGCAACCGCATCAGGTTGCTATCGCGCATTGGGGTCAGCGGGTGATCCTTCATTGGGCTTTCCGCCAAAGGCTGCTGCCCGACAAACAAATTGCCCATAAACACGGCCCGCCCGTTTTCGGGGAACGCGGGGCAATAGATTGTCTGTTTTGCCCCCAAACGCGCCATGATCGCCTCGGCCACGGGGCCGATATTGCCCTGCGGCGTGGAATCGAATGTGCTGCAATACTTCCAGTAAAACCGTTGAACGCCCCGTGCCTGCAACCAGTCTAGCGCTGCCATCGCCTGCGCGACGGCCTCTTGCACGGGCAAGGTTCTGATTTTCAGCGCGATCACCTCGAACGGTGCGGCATCGCCCCCATCCGGCACGCCGATGCGCAAGGACACAGGCTGGCCAGATCGCGCCAGCAGGCCCGCAAGGTCCGTCGCCCCGGTGAAATCATCCGCAATCGCGCCAAAGAAACCGCCCTGCATCATGTACGTTCCGGCAAGGTCAGCCCGGCATTGCGCGCATAGACTTTTGCAACGGCGGCATCATCTTCGCGGCCCAGACCAGAGCCGCTGGCCGCCATAAACTGCTGCAACGCCGCGGCCGTAATCGGCGCGCCAAACTTTTCAGACTGGGCAATCTCTAGCACGATGCCCAAATCCTTGGGCCAGATATCAACCGCGCTCAGCGGCGTATAATCACCATCACGCACATGCGGGCCGCGGCTTTCCAGCGCCCAGCTGGTGCCGGCGCATTGGGGAATAACCTCTAGAAATTGCGCGGGGCTGACGCCTTGGGTCATGCCAAAGGTCATCGCCTCGGCCATGGCCGCGATATGTACGCCCACCAGCATCTGGTTGATCGCCTTCATCGACGAGCCTGCGCCGGCGGCATCGCCCAGTTCGAACACCTTCGATGCCATAGCATCCAAAGCGGGCCGTGCTTTGGCAAAAGCCTCGGGGCTGCCGCTGGCCAAGATCGACAGTTCGCCATCGGCCGCGCGAAAAGTGCCGCCTGACACAGGCGCATCCAAATACAGAAGGCCCAAGTCGGCGCAGCGCTGCGCCAAGTCGCGGGCCAAAGCGGGTGCCATTGTCGCGCAGGCAACCACGACCGCCCCTTTGGCCATTTGGGCAGCAATGCCGCCTGTCCCGAACAAAACCGCTTCGGTCTGTGCGCCATTCACGACGACCACGATTACTGCGTCCAGCGTTGCTGCCACGGTCGCAACATCACCCGGCGCGCCGCCAGCGGCCTGAAACCGTGTGACCGCATCTTGGTTCACGTCAAACCCGTGCACGGTCAGGCCAGCGCGGTGCAACGCACCCGCCATGCCAAACCCCATGGCCCCTAAGCCAAAAATTCCAACCCGATTGTTCGACATGATAACCACTCCCGCGTAGCGCTTTTTAAAATGGTATACCAAATTTTCAAACCTGCCAAGCGTTGGCGTCCGCTGAAAACACAAAGGGCGCGGCAGATGACCTGCCGCGCCCTTTACGTTGATGTTTGACCGGTATTAGGCGCGCAGAAACGCCACGACAGAGCCGCCCTGTTTTTGCATGGCGCGGTTTTCAGCAAAGTGGATTGCCCGGCTGCTGGCCAGGGCCGCGCGCTGATCCTTCGTCCCTTGCAACGCCACCGGGGCACCGACCGCAATCAACTGGCCCTGCGCCGCATCTGCCATATCGGCAAAGCCCGCCGCCGCAAGCTGCGCATTGATCGCAGCCTCCAGATCTCGCGCCTCGGGCAGCGCGTCCGACACGGATGCAACCAGCAAATCGCCATCCTCGGTAAAGGCCATGACGGTCTGATCAGTGCCAAGATGAGCGGCAACAGCGATTGCGATTTCTTCAAGCATGATCGCGCAGCGCTGCGGCGCGGGATCGGCATGATAGGCTGCAATCAGATTGATGTTCACAGCCAGCACCTGCACCGATGCCACATCCTTGCGCGGCAGCTGCGTCAGGTAATTCGACATCGCCACAGCATCAATCGTCGGCAAAGCCGTGCCGCGCGCTTTTGCACCGACCTGTGCAAGGCTGCTTATCGCGAACTTCTGCGCGACAGTGCCAGCCCGGCCGCGATACCCGGTGATGCGACCCTGAGCGGCAAAGGCAAGCTGCGCGGCTTCAAGCCGCTCTACCAGCTGATCCACATCAAACGGCTTGGTGGCATAATCGTCGGCGCCAGCCCGGAACGCATCGCTCATGTGTTCCACATCGCGCATCGCGGTCAGCATTGTGATCGGCGTCTCGCGGTAGGCAGGCAGATCGCGCACGGCGCGGCACAAATCGATGCCGTTCATCACGGGCATGCTGATATCAAACAGCAGGTTGTCAAAGATCGTATGCGGATCGGACAGCAGCGCCAAGGCAGCCTCGCCAGAGGCGACAGTCACGACCTCTCCGATCTCATTGGACTCGCCAATCATCGTCAGCAGATCAAGGATGAATGGGTCATCATCCACCACCAGCGTGCGCATGCCGCGCGACCGAATGACCGGGCCGGGCAGGTTCGCAGGCACGGGCAGACCAGCGTAAAGGATTGGCTGCGTTTCTTCGGCTGGCACAATGAATGTGCCCGTCTTCCCGCGGGCCTGATGCAGTAGTTCTAACCCGGCAAACGTGGCGGCGCAAAAGCTGCCGACCAGCGTGTAAACCGCGCCGACCATCCAGAAAGATGCCCCCATCACCGCCGCGGTGATCGCACCGATCAGCCCCGTCACGATGCCGATAAAGATATACCCAAGTACCATCAGACCACTTTCGATTTTCCTCGTCTGCAAGGCGGCGTGCAGCTGACACGCAGACGAATTTTTAATGCCTCACGAGCCAACCTGAACGTGTGTTGCGGCTAAATTATGGCTCTTCGCAGGAATAATCATTTTAAAATAAGGCGGCTATGTCCTGTTTGCGCCGCAACGCAGAAAGCCGGGCGCTGCATGTGCACCCGGCTTTCGTTAACTCAGTCGCCTGACTTTGGCTTAGTCAGCGCGCCGCCCGGCCCCGGTCAGCCGCGCAATCACGACAAAGAACAGCGGCACGAACAGCACGCCGATCACCGTTGCGCTGATCGTGCCGCCCAGCACTCCTGCACCAATCGCTTGGCGTCCGCCCGAACCTGCGCCCGTGCTTAGCACAAGCGGCACGACACCCAGCGAAAACGCCATTGACGTCATGATGATAGGCCGAAACCGCTGGCGCGCCGCATCAATTGCCGCATCAACGACGGGTGATCCCGCCTCGATTTGTTCGCGGGCAAATTCGACGATCAGGATTGCGTTTTTACCCGTCAAACCAATGACCGTCAGCAGGCCCACCTGAAAGAAAACGCCGTTTTCAAACCCGCCCAGCCATGCGGCAAGCAAGGTGCCCAGCACACCAATCGGCATGGCCAACATGACCGCAAAGGGGATCGACCAGCTTTCATAAAGTGCAGCCAGCGCCAAGAACACCGCCGCCAGTGACAGCGCGTACAGCAGCGGTGCCTGATTGCCGCTTTCCTGCTCTTCCAGCGACAGACCCGTCCAAGCGGCCCCGAACCCTTCGGGCAGTTGCGCGACCAGCCGTTCAATTTCGGCAATCGCCTCCCCGGTGCTGACGCCCGGCGCAGGCGAGCCTTGGATCTGCATGGCAGAGATGCCGTTGTAACGGTTCACGCCCTGCGGGCCGAAGACCCACGACGCCTCGGCAAAGTTCGAAAACGGCACTAACCCGCCGCTGGCATTGCGCACGCGCCATTTATCGAGGTCCGACGGCGCCGCCCGCGCCTCTGCCTCGCCTTGCACATAGACGCGCTTGATCCGGCCGCGGTCGATGAAGTCGTTCACATAACGCCCTGCCCAAGCGGTCGTCAGCAAAGCGCCAACATCCGTGGCCGACACACCCATCGCGCCCGCCTTGCGCCAGTCGATATCCAGATTGAATTGCGCCGCGTCCTCTAGCCCGCTTGGCCGCGCCGAGGCGATCAGCGGGCTTTGCGCCGCCATCCCCAGCAGTTGATTACGTGCGGCTAGCAGCTCTTCGTGGGTCTGCCCGGCGCGCGCCTGCAAGAAGAAGTCAAAGCCAGAGGCATTGCCCAGTTCGATCACCGATGGTGGCACAATCGGGAACACCATGGCGTCCTGAATTTGGCTGAACGCACCAAAAGCGCGCCCTGCTAGCGCTTGCACGCTTTGACCCGGCTCTGTCCGTTCTTCCCAATCCTTCAGTCGCACAAAGGCCAGCGCTTGGTTCTGCCCCTGCCCGCCAAAGCTGAAGCCGACAACGCCGAACACGGATTCAACGATGTCCGATTCCTGCTCTAGGAAATAATTCTCGGCCTGCTCTAGCACGGCCTGCGTCCGCTCTGCCGTGGCACCGGTTGGTGTCTGGATCAGCGTAAACAGGATGCCCTGATCCTCTTCCGGCAGGAACCCGCCCGGCGTGCGCAAGAATAGGAACACCGTCGCCGCGATGATCGCGATATAGACGATCCCCATCCGGAACGGACGCCGCACAATCCAGCCCACGCTGGCCGCATAGCCCGCCAGCGTTGCGCCAAATCCAGTGTTGAACCATGCAAACGGGCCGCGCGCCTTGGCATGGCCCTTGGGTTTCAGCAGCGTCGCGCATAGAGCGGGCGTCAAGGTCAGCGCCAGCACCACCGACAACACCATGGCCGAGATGATAGTGATCGAGAATTGCTTGTAAATCACACCTGTTGAGCCCGGAAAGAACGCCATCGGCACGAACACAGCGGTCAAAACCACCGCGATGCCGATCAGCGCCCCGGTGATTTCGTCCATGGACTTGCGCGTCGCCTCCAGCGGGGTCGCGCCTTCTTGTTCCATGATCCGTTCGACGTTTTCGACAACGACAATCGCGTCGTCCACCAGCAATCCAATCGCCAACACCATCGCAAGCATCGTCAGAGAGTTAATCGAGAACCCGAACATCGCCAGCACGCCAAAGGTGCCCAGCAAAACCACGGGCACGACCAGCGTCGGGATCAGCGTTGCCCGCAGATTCTGCAAGAACAGCAGCATGACAAAGAACACCAGCACGACCGCCTCAATGAGCGTCTTGACCACTTCCTCGATCGAAATCAGCACGAAAGGCGTCGTGTCATAGGGGATTACGTATTCGACGCCCTCTGGGAAAAAGCGCGACATCTCCTCTAGTCGGCTCTCAACCGCCGTGGCGGTATCAAGCGCGTTGGCGCCCGGTGCGAGCGAGATTGCCATGCCCGTCGAATTGGACCTGTTGTAACGGGTAATCGTGGAATAATTCTCTGATCCGATCTCAACCCGGGCGACGTCATTGAGCAGCACAAGGCCGCCGTTCGTGCCAGCGCGAATGACGATCTGGCGGAAATCCTCTGGCGTGCGCAGCAAAGATTGCGCGGTGATCGTCGCGTTCAATTGCTGCCCGTCCAGCGCCGGTAACGCGCCAAAGGAGCCAGCCGAGATTTGTGCGTTTTCCTCTGACACGGCAGCCACAACATCCGACGGCGTCAGGTTGAAGGCCGCCAGCTTTGCCGGGTCTAGCCAGATGCGCATGGCGTATTGCGACCCAAAGACCTGCACGCTGCCCACGCCGTCCACACGGCTGATTTCGTTGACCATATTCGACGACAAGTAATCCGACAGGTCCGTCGCGCTATAGCTGCCATCCTCTGAAATTAACGCGACAACCATCAAGAAGCCAGACGACGATTTCTGCACCGTCACACCCTGCCGCTGCACCGCCTCTGGCAACAACGTCGTCGCCTGCGCCAACTTGTTCTGCACCTGCACCTGCGCGATGTCTGGGTCTGTGCCTGTCTCGAACGTCAACGTAATGCTCGCCCCGCCAGCAGAGGAGGAGCTGGACGAGAAATAGCGCAGCCCGTCCAGACCCGTCATTTGCTGCTCGATCACCTGCGTCACCGTATTCGCCACCGTCTCGGCCGAGGCACCGGGGTACACCGCGCGGATCGCGACAGAAGGCGATGCGATCTGCGGGTACTGCGCAATCGGCAACGACAGGATCGATAGGATGCCAAGGCCAGAGATGAACAGCGCAATGACCCAGGCAAAGATCGGGCGGTCGATAAAGAAACGGGCCATGAGAGGTCTTTCGAAAATAGATAAAGGCTGCAAAGCCGGGTGTCAGTCAGACACGCACCCCAACGAATGGGCGCGTGCCATGACTGATCGCATTATTCAGTCGGGGCAGCGTCCGCAGGTTCCGCATCGCTGGATTGCTCTGTCGGCGTGACCGTCGCACCGGGGGCGACCTTTTGCAGGCCCGCCACGATGACGCGGTCGCCCGCCACCAGACCATCATCGACGATCCAGCTAGGACCCCGATCGGTGACGACATTCACAATCTTGGACTGCACCACGTTATCCGCATCCACCGTCATGACCGTCGCTTGGCCCCGCTGGTCACGGCTGACCGCTTGCTGCGGCACCAAAAAGACATCATCCAGCGTGCTGGTCGGAATTTCGACCTGCACATACATCCCCGGCAACAACAGCTTGTCCGGATTGGCAAATTCCATCCGCAGCAGGACCACACCGGTCTGCTCGTCCACGTTCGGCTCTGCCGCGGTCAGGCTGCCGGTCTGATCAAAGGTGGACCCATCGGCCAACGTCAGCGTCACTGTCGGGTCAAAGCGGTCAACCTGTCCCGCCCCTTGATCACGCCGCCAGACCAACAGATCCGCCGCCGACTGGGTCACGTTGACATAGACCGGATCAATATTACGGATCACAGCCAGCGGAGTCGCCTGACTGGCGGTCACCAAAGCACCGGCGCTTGTCTCTGACAGACCGATCTCGCCGGACAGGCGCGCCTTGATCGTGGTGCGGTCACGTTCGATCTGGGCCACAGTGCGCTGCGCCTCTGCCGCTTGCAAATTCGCCTCGGCGCCGGCGCGCGCGGCATCGGCGTCGTCTTTTGTCGCGGTGCTGGCGACGTTACGCGATTGCAACTCGTCTGCGCGCGCCGCCGCTTTGCGCGCCGCATCCAGCTGGGCCTGCGCCTGCGCCACCGCCGCATCAGCCTGCGCCAAAGCTGCGTCATAGCTGGCCGGATCAATGCGGTACAGCGCGTCGCCTTCGGTCACGGGCGCGCCTTCGGTAAACAAGCGCTCTGTGATGATCCCTGCCACCTGGGGCCGCACTTCTGCCATGGCAGAGGCCGCGACGCGGCCCGGCAACGTCGTCGTCAATGTCGCCTGCTGCGGCTGCAAGGTCACGACTGTGACGGCAGTAGGCGGCCTGCCTTCTTGCGCTGCGGACTGCGTTGAAATCCCCGCCCACGCCAGCGTGGCAATCAGAAGGGGGGCGTAGACGGGACGCATTAACATGACAGAAACCTTGTTATTCAAATTGCTACCGCGCCGAAAACACAAATTGCTTTAGCTATCAATCCAGCGATAGACGCGGCACGTCTGTGCATCACGATTTTGCGCAACCCCCTTGCCAATGCGGATCAGCGGCCCAGACGCGGCGGGCTAGCAAAGGGCAGAGGTCAAATCGGGGCACTATGATGCCCTTTTGCGGAATCATTGCAGTGGCAGGTTCGCACGCAGATCAATGGCCGGCGCGGCCACTGTCCAAAGACTGTGCAGCATCGGATAACGCACCACGGAACAGTCCAACCAATGGCGATGGGTTCTCCTCGGACCGTGCCATAATACCGACGGCGCCTTCTGTTGGTCCCATGTCCAAATCCAACGCAACCAGCCGCCCTGCGTCCAGATCGTCCGCGACAACCCCGCGCGAGATAAACCAGACCGGCCGCAGCGCACCAAGCGTCATGGCGCGCCCCAGCGCCCCTGATACACATTCGATCCGGTCCGCAAACAACGGCACCCCGCGTGAAATCATCAGCCGCGCCATCAGCGGGCGGATCGCCGAGGCTTCTGGCGGATAGATGATCAAGTCGCCTTCCAACTGCTCTAGCCGTGTTGCGCCGCGCCGGGGATGGTCGGGCGCGACGACCGCAACCACCCGCTCTGCGTAGAGCGCCGTAAACGATAGCCCCCTCATCGTGGCGGCGTCGCCTAGCCGGCCAACCACCAGATCAAGATCACCGGCGCGCAAGCAATCCGTCAAAAACCCGTGCGATCCTTCGACGACATGCAAGACCGTCTTGGGCGAGGCACCGCGAAATATTTCAATGGCAGCGGGCAAAACCTGCGCCGCAACGCTTGGCAAAACGCCGATTTTCACGGCGTGCCCCCCAGCCTCGCTATGCGATGCGATGCTGCTGATCCCCTGCCGCAGCGCTGCTGTGCTTTGTTCGGCATATTGAAGAAACACCTGTCCCTCGGGAGTCAGGCGTACGCCAGCCCGGTCGCGGGTCATCAAGGTGACGCCAAGGATGTTTTCCAGATCCCGCAACGTTTTTGAAATCGCAGGCTGGGTCAGGTTCAACTGCTCTGCCGCGCGCTTCAACCGGTTTGCGCGGGCAATCGCGACAAAGGCTTCAAGATGGCGGAATTTGATCCTGCGATCCATTTTGTTTCCATTTAGGGCAACTAAGACGGCGATCTTATCAATTTACTTTCCATTTTCATAAGCCAGAATGAAGAGGCGGGGAAGTTTCAATCAAAAAAGGCGTGATATGCGAACTCAGGTTGCGATCATCGGGGGCGGACCGTCCGGGCTTTTGCTAGCTCAACTTTTGCAGCGCCGCGGCATCGACAGCATCGTATTGGAACGCAAAACCAAAGACTACGTGCTGGGCCGCATCCGCGCAGGCGTGTTAGAGCAGGGCCTTGTCGGCCTGCTAGAAGAGGCCGGTTGCGTTGATCGGCTCCATGCCGAAGGGTTCAGCCACGATGGCACCTTGATCGCGTATGGCGACGAGATGTTTCGCATTGATTTCAAGGAACACACCGGCACGCCGGTGATCGTCTACGGCCAGACAGAAGTGACCCGCGATCTTTACGAGGCGCGCGAAAAGGCGGGTGGGCCCATCGTATTCAACGTCGAGGACGTGGTGATCCACGGGGCCGACACCGACACGCCGCATGTGACCTACACGGTGGACGGAACCGCACAGCGGATCGATTGCGATTTTATCGCGGGATGCGATGGCTTTCACGGGGTCAGCCGCAAAACCATTCCAGCAGATCTGCGCCGCGAATACGAAAAGGTCTATCCCTTCGGCTGGCTTGGCATCCTTAGTGAAACCCCGCCCGTCAGCCACGAGCTGATCTATTCAAACACACCCCGCGGCTTTGCGCTGGCATCGATGCGCAACGAAAACCTGTGCCGATATTACATTCAGTGCTCTGTTGATGACAGCATTGACGACTGGTCTGACGACGCCTTTTGGGACGAGTTCAAAAAGCGCCTGCCTGCGGATTTGGCGGCCAAGCTTGTCACTGGACCAAGCATCGAAAAGTCCATCGCGCCGCTGCGATCGTTCGTCACCGAACCGATGCGCTGGGGGCGGCTGTTCCTATGCGGCGACGCAGCCCATATCGTGCCGCCCACGGGCGCCAAGGGCCTGAACACCGCCGCCTCTGATGTGCACTATCTTTATAACGGGCTGCGCGAATTTTACGAAACAGGCAGCGCTGACGGGATCGACACCTATTCTGCCAACGCCCTGTCGCGGGTCTGGAAGGCAGAGCGGTTCAGCTGGTGGTTCTCATCCCTGATGCACCGCTACCCGGATCAATCCGACTTTGATCAAAGAATGCAAATCGCCGAGCTGGAGTTTCTGCGCAGCAACAAGGCCGCGCAAAAGGCTATGGCCGAAAACTACGTGGGCCTGCCCTACTGATGGAGAGCGATGTGACCAACAGATATGACGCCGGCATGCAGACCCGCCGACAGGTTTTGGGTGATGCCCATGTGGACAGGGCCGAGGCAACAAAGGTTGCCTTTGACGCGCCGTTTCAAACGATGATCACCGAAGGCGCTTGGGGCACGTTGTGGTCGGACGATACGATCACTCGCCGCGAACGATCTATGCTGACGCTGGCAATACTGGCCGCAACTGGGAATTTCGACGAAATTCCAATGCACATCCGCGCCACGCAAAACACCGGGGCCGCGCCGCAGGATGTGTTGCAAGCTTTTATGCATGTCGCGGTCTATGCAGGCGTGCCAGCGGCGAACCATGCCATCAAACTTGCCAAACAGACCTATGCCGAATTGGGAGTAGAAATATGAGCCCAGCCAAAACCACACCCCCATCAGGCGGTTTCATCCCGCGGGACCGCGACTGGCAGCCGGACGCCCTGACCCCCGGCTACAAAACCAGCATCAAACGCAGCCCGCAGGCGGCCTTGCTGTCGTTTCCGTCGTCCTTGTCAGAAGAAACCTCTCCGGTTTTTGGACACGGATTGCTGGGGGCTTTGGACAGTGACCTGATCCACAACTACGCCCAGCCCGGTGAAAGCGCGATTGGGCCGCGGATTATTGTCCATGGCCGTGTGCTGGATGAAATGGGGCGCGGTGTGCCCGGTGCCTTGCTGGAGTTTTGGCAGGCCAATGCGGGCGGGCGGTATCGGCACAAAAAGGAAAGCTATCTGGCCGCCCTTGATCCGAATTTCGGCGGCTGCGGCCGCACGATTACGGCCGAGGATGGATCATATGAGTTTCGCACGATCCAACCCGGCCCCTACCCGTGGCCGAACGGCATGAATGACTGGCGCCCCGCGCATATCCACTTTTCAGTTTTTGGCCATGGCTTTGCCCAGCGTCTGATCACCCAGATGTATTTCGAAGGCGATCCGCACATCCCGCTGTGCCCGATTGTCGGCATCCTGAAATCCCAAGACGCCGTCGATGCCCTGACAGCCGTGCTGGACATGCACCGCACGGTGCCGATGGACAGCCGCGCGTACAAGTTTGACATTGTGCTACGTGGGCGGCGTCAGACCTACTTCGAAAACCGCAAGGACGGGATGTAATCATGGTGCAAAAGCTAGACTATTTGCGCGAAAGCCCCAGCCAAACCGCTGGCCCCTATGTCCACATTGGTTGCACGCCCAATTTTACCGGCATTGATATCTATAGCGGCGATCTTGGGACCGTCATGAAGACCGGTCCGGTGCAAGGCAAAGAGATCGTGATCAAAGGCATCGTTTTTGATGGCACCGGCACGCCGCTGCGCGATGCGATGATTGAAATCTGGCAGCCTGACGCCGCCGGCCTGTTCGCCTCTGCGAACGAAACGCGCGGCGCGGCGGACCCAAACTTTACTGGATGGGGCCGTTCGCCCGGCGATATGACGACGGGTGAATTCACCTTTGATACCGTCAAACCCGGCGCTGTTCCCTGGGCCGACGGCCGCACGCAAGCGCCGCATATCACCGCATGGATCGTCGCGCGCGGCATTAACATCGGCCTGCACACACGCATTTATTTCGAGGATGAGGCAGAGGCCAACGCCGCCGATCCGATCCTGAGCCGGATCGAACATCAAAACCGCATCCAAACGCTGCTTGCCAAACGTGAAGGCGACGGCGTCTATCGCTTTGATATCCATCTGCAAGGTCCGACCGAGACCATCTTTTTTGACATCTGAGGGCCCTATGACTACTCCCTGCATTATTTGCGTCGCCATTACCGGATCGGTTCCAACCCAAAAGGACAACCCAGCGGTACCGATCACCATCGCTGAACAGATTGAAAGCACCCAAGACGCCTTTGAGGCGGGCGCCGCGATCGCCCACTGCCACGTGCGCGGCGACGACGGCAAACCAACGGCAGATCCGGACCGCTACGCACAGCTGAAAGAGGGGCTGGAAAAACACTGCCCCGGCATGATTATCCAGCTATCCACGGGCGGGCGGTCAGGTGCGGGCAAGGACCGTGGCGGCATGCTGTCGCTGGCACCCGATATGGCTTCGCTCTCGGTCGGGTCGAACAACTTTCCGACCCGCGTCTACGACACGCCCCCGGATCTGGTGGATTGGCTGGCGTCAGAGATGTTAAAGTATGACGTGAAGCCCGAAGTCGAAGCCTTTGATCTGTCACATATTTTCAAAGCGAAAGAGATGGCCGACAAAGGCCAGATCGCGGGCACGCCTTATGTGCAGTTTGTCATGGGCGTCAAGAATGCGATGCCCGTCGATCGCGACGTGTTCGACTATTACGTTCACACGGTGCACCGTCTGTTTGGCCCAGATGCGCCTTGGTGCGCGGCCGGGATCGGTGCCAATCAAATCGTGCTGAACGAATGGGCGATTTCATCCGGCGGCCACGCCCGCACTGGACTAGAGGATAACGTCAGACTTGACCGTGATACGCTTGCGCCGTCCAATGCCGCATTGGTCAAACGCGCGGCGGACTTGTGCGAGGCATACGCGCGCCCCGTCGCGACATGGCAACAGGCCCGCGACATCCTTGGCCTGCGCAAAGCGGCCGTGTGAAAGATACCGTTTTAACTGCTGCCATCTGTCGTCGCCCGCTCAACCAAGTGGCACTGCGCCAGCCACCCAAAGATGCATGAGGCCCTAAATTGACCAGCCCCTTCGATCACCCGTGGCTTGGCGGCCTGTTCGGCGACCAAGAGGCCGCTGACATCTGGGCCCCGCAGCGCACCATCGCCCATATGCTCGCGTTCGAGGCAGCGTACACACGTGCCCTTGGCAAGGTCGGCAAGATCGACCAAGCTTTAGCAGATCAAGTCGCGCAGCAGATCGCGGCGTTCAAGCCCGACATGGCGGACCTGCGGGATGGCGCCGCAAAAGACGGCGTCGTCGTCCCCGCTTTGGTCACCCAATTGAAAGACGCGATACAGCCAAACACCGACAGCATTCATACCGGCACGACGTCCCAAGATGTTATCGACACGGCGCTGGCCCTGACACTGCGCGACTTTAGCGACTTGCTTGACGTCCGCCTTGCCGCATTGACCAGCGCGTTTGACGTCTTGGCGCATCGGTTTGGGGATCGCCCCATGATGGGGCGAACGCGGATGCAGGCGGCGCTACCGATTAAGGTGTCTGATCGGCTGGTGACGTGGTCACAGCCGCTCGCGGTGCATCGCAAACGCCTGGCTTCCTTGCGGCCAGAGGTCGCGCGTCTGCAGCTTGGCGGTGCCGCGGGCGACCGCGCCGCATTGGCACCAAACGCGGCACAGATTTCACGCGAAATGGCCACTGAGTTGGGCCTGCAAAACCCACCGGCAGCGTGGCATTCCATGCGCGCCGACATTGCGGATTATGCCAACCTTTTGTCACTGATCAGCGGCGGATTGGGTAAATTCGGGCAGGATATTTGCCTGATGGCACAGCAGGGCGTTGATGAAGTGACCCTGAAAAGCGGCGGCGGATCATCCGCAATGCCGCACAAACAAAACCCGATACTGGCCGAACTGCTGGTGACATTGGCACGCTTCAACGCCACGCAGGTGTCTGGCATGCATCACGCGCTGATCCATGAACAAGAACGCTCTGGCGCGGCCTGGGCATTAGAGTGGATGATCCTGCCGCAAATGGCCCAAACCACGGCGCGAAGCTTGTCGGCCGCAACGCAGCTTTGTGAAAAAATCACTTCGATCGGCCAGCAGTAGGCTTCGTTGTCGTGCAATTCTGCTGCGCACGTTGTCTGACTTTGCCAAAGCCGGCACAGTGGCAATGGGGCGTGTTCGTGCCTGCATCAATCCATTGAGTTTACTTTGGAACTGGCAGTCGCGGTAAGGCCACCGTCGCGGTCGTCGGCACGTTTCAGCTGTCGCTCGCACCATCAACCGTGGATCCAAAAACCTATTCATTTGCGCCACGTTTTCAACGACGCAAACTTACAAAGTCATGTTGGACCGATAAACAAATCCGCACATTTTAAACATAACAGGACGCGGCTTTGTGGAATACGAACCATCGCCTAGGCCGCAGCCCGCCCAGCATGAATGATCGGTGGCAGATTATGATACATCTCGACCGCGCATGCGTTGCATAAAAATACAGCGGACATGTACTTTTGGACAGAACTCGAAATATGGATTGGCAGCCGACGAAACATTGTGCTACGGCAACACAATTATTACGTGAGTATTTAACTTTTCACATTCGTCGCCTTCTTACGAAGGCATACTGCTCAGCCACCGAATTTTCAGGAGCGAGCCTAAATATGAGTTTCGATAGAACGCCGCTTATGCGCCGGCTTGGCGGAGCCGTTCCTGAAGAGGAATTGGAGCTGTTTGATTCGCTGGGGCGTATTGGTAAAAAATACGCAATCGGTCACGACCTTGGCGAAGAATGCCGGGCCGATGAATCGATCATGATCCTGCAACATGGCTGGACCATGACCTATAAAATACTGCGCGGCGGTGATCGACAGGTCATCGACGTCAACTTGCCCGGCGATGTACTCGGCATGCGGCAAATCCTGTTCAATTACGATGACTATCGTATTGAACCCATTACCGAGGTATTTGCGCAAAAACTGCCCGCTGATATTATTCTGCGTTCTTTGGGGAAATCGCCTGAAATTGCGGCGCAGGTTATGTGGGCGATGATGTCAGACTCTGCCTTTTCGCCGGAACGTTTGGTCAGCATGGGCCGCCGCGAGGCCCCGAAAAGGGTCGCGCATTTTTTGCTAGAACTTGGGGCCCGACTGGACCGGGTGCATTTATCAAATAAGAATGGGTATTTATGCCCGCTTTCGCAGACAGACCTAGGTGATATCTTGGGCATGAGTGCGGTCCACGTGAACCGTGTTCTGCGCGATTTAAGAGAGCGGGACCTGCTAACTTTTCGTATTGGAAAAGTGAAATTTCATGACCGGGAAGAGCTTAATCGATACGCCGAATTCGAGCCATCCTATATGGAGCGTCGTTTGCATTAAACGGTCGCGGGATACCTATTTCTGGAATGACTTGCACCGCAGCACATATCCCCGGCTTTCACTGCGACCAAGCCACGGATGCGTCGAGATAACGTGGCCCAAATTCGGGATATTCCAGCTATCCAGAATGTCATATCCCATGACATTGATTTGCGCCTCGAATATGCTTCGGTTGCGCATGCGATAGGGCACGCAGCCTGCTCCGATCTTTTCGATCGTATAAAGCTCTGGCCCGTCTCGTAGAGCCACCTTGTTAAGAATGATATATTCGGGCCGGTCGGGCAGAGTTGCGACAAAGTCTGGAAATGCGATGTCCTGGTATTGCAGCAGGCCTGAACACAGCAGGATCTGCGCCGCTGGCAGCGTTGTCACATCAGTATGAAACGCGATTTCGACTGGCAGGCCGCCGCGACCTTGGCGGCGACGGGCGGCGTGGACGATTGCGGGCAGGTCGTAAACATTCCAGCGGATCGGCCGCAGATCTATCAGGTCTTGGAACGCGATATATTTTGTGCCGAAATGTCCGCCTGCATCAATCAAAGCGTCGGCATCAGGCAGAAAACGTTGCAGCCAGAACATCACCGGATAGTCCCACGCGGTGCGCTGACACATCAGATCGAATGACACTTCTGAAATGGCCGCGTCGTCGTACCCTTGCCCGCCGCGCCGGATGACGGCCTCTTGCGCGGCAGCGCGAGTGTCAAAGGCACCGGAAAAGTGCCGCGCCCGCGGCGTGCGCGTGACCGCCCGCGCGATGGCGGCACCTGGTAGGGCCCTCGCTTGGCGCAGGACCGCGCGCAGACGTTTGCCAAGGCGGGGCGATGCGGAAACGGTCATGACAAAGTTCCTTGCTGTACGGGATCAGGGCGAAAAGCCGCCGCGATTTGGTCCCAGAAAGGCCGATCCAGCAGCATGAGCGCGATCACATAGATACCGCCGCTCATAAGCCCGAAGGCCACCGCGCGCACCAACTGGGGCCAGTCAACGCCAATTGGGCTGGCGCGCAGGACAAGAAGCGTGATCAGACCCAAAGTCAGCGGCAAGACCGTGCTGCGCAAGGCCTTCGCAATCCCGGCCAGCCCAATGTTGGCATGACGCGTAAACAGGTGCAGCGTCAGCAGCATGATCCCACTATTCACCGCCAGTTGCGACCAGGCCAACGTCATAACCCCCAGCGGGGCCGCGACGCAGGTCGCCCCAACCGAGACCGCAAAAATAATCGCCGTGAAGGCCGGCAGCCGCCGCGTCTGGCCGCAGATCGACAACAGCGGTTCAGTCAGGATACCTGGCAGCATCAGGATCGGACACAGCGCTAGAATAGCCACCAAAACGCCTGCAGGCTGCCATTCCGGCCCCAGCAACCCGGCGACGATTTCGCCATGCATGACGCTAAGCCATAGGAACAGCGGTGTGCCAATGACCATCAGGACCTTTAGGTGCCGGGCGACCTGCTGCTCTATACGCGCGGCGCGGCCCTCGATCTGGCCAGCGTCACGGGCGCGGCGCAGCAGGGTCCAAGCCAAAAGCTGTCCGGGCACGGCGACTAGCTCATAGGCCGCACCGACCAGACGCTCTGCTACGCGGAAGTAGCCGACAGCGATCGGTCCTAGGAAAGCGCCTAGCGCCAGCGTTATGAAATGAAGTCGCACGTTGATCAGCATTCGCGACGATAAGATCTGCACCGAGAAGGTCCAAAGCTCTTGCCGCACGGTGGCAGGTAGGCCCCATGCGGGGATGCGGCGCGTGATGGCAAAACTTAGGATCAACGCGGTCCCTTGATAGGTTAGCCGTCCATAGACGAGCGATAGCACCCCGGCCCCTTGAAATAGGCAGATCACCGTCACTGCGCCGCCGACCAGCTCGCTTGTGATTTCGATAATGGCGGCGGTTTTGATCCGGTTCAACCAGATCAAAACCCCCTTTTGCGCCGTGAAAATCGTTGCCAACGCGATCCACAGGCAAAAGAGCATGGATAGCGCGGTCAAATCAGGCGCAAGCCCGAAGCCCTTTGCCGCCAGTGTTCCCGCAAAGCCGACAGCGGCGAAGGCAAAGCCGCTTAGAACTGCGATCATGACGACCTGATAGGGCGTATTGTCCCCGTCGGACCGCGTCATGATAAACGGGGCCCACCCCGCCTCGGCCAGACGCAGCAGTAAGATGGCGCAGGCCGACACGATAGCGAAGGTTCCGAATTCCACCGGCCCCAACAAACGCGCGGCGAGTACAAACACCGCGAATTGAGAGACTTGGGACACCAGACGCTCTGACACCGTGACGGCAATGTCGCCCGCTGTCTTGCGACCCGCATTTAGGGCTGGGCCCTGCCCTTTGGGCGAGCGATCAGTATGCACCGCGTCCCCGCAAAACAACGCCAACCGTACGCAGCAGGATTTTCAGATCCCCCCACAGGGAATACTGCCGTGCGTATTGCACATCAAGCGCGACCCGTTCGTCATAGCTGGTATCGCTGCGCCCGCTGACCTGCCACAGGCCGCTGATTCCCGGCCGCACCGACAAGTAGTGACAGAAATCGTCGCCATAATTTACGATCTCGCCCGTCGTGATGGGTCGCGGCCCGACAAGGCTCATGTGGCCCATCAGCACGTTAAACAGCTGCGGCAGCTCGTCCAGACTGGACCGGCGCAGATAGCATCCAATAGGCAGGATGCGCGGATCATGGCGTAACTTTTTGGTCTGCACCCATTCACGCAAATCGTCGGGATTGGCCTTGAGATGGGCGGCCAGCACGTCGTCTGCGTTCACACACATGCTGCGAAATTTCAGGCATTGAAAGCGAACGCCGTGGCGTCCGATCCGGGTGTGACGAAACATGATGGGACCGGGATGGAAGATCGCAAGCACCGCTATGATCAACAGCATCGCCGGCAGAAAAAGTAAGAGCAAAAGGCTAGACGCGATGACGTCAAAAGCCCGCTTTCTGCGGTCAGCTTTGCCCCAATCTGCTCTGGCCTGATCGGTCGGAGACACCGCCTGAAGTGGAGCAGACGGCAGCGGGACAGAATGGACGACTTTCGCTGTCGTCATAATCGTTCGTAGGTTTAAATTAGTAGACACTTTGTAAATTCCCCCAAGTAAATTTCTTCATTTCGGGATGCGATCCGGGTAATTCCGGACAGTGCAGCAGTTATCCCGATCAAACGTGCAGAATAGATTTCGTCATAAATGGTGCCATCGACACCTCTTTGTTGGGCGTGATGTGCGGCGTAAAAACCGCGTTCACGCAGGGATTTTCGGCGTAGCCGATGAAACGTTGCCCGGTGACGGGTCCTGCTTTATGTCCAACGACACAGATAAAACCCACGGTACCATCAGATGGAGGCATGCTGCGTGCGTCAGACAAATCGCGACACGGCCTTAGCGCCAGACGCCAAGCCGCAAGTGGCCTTGGCGGGTTGGACAGCGCAGCGCGGGTTTGCCCTGCGATTGGCAGCCGTCGTGTTTTGCGTCGCTGTGTGGTCTGCTGTGATCTATTGGGCATTGGCCTGATCCTTTTCACCGGACGCAGCATCGTCGAACGTCTGCAGCAACGCTTCGATTTTTGTGGCCGCGTCAGCAATACCGCGATTGCGCCCCTGCTCGGCCGACACATCGGGCAGATAAACCGTTTCCATCGGACCGGTGATCAGATCGCCCCAGCCCATCGTCGTGTCAAACCCTGCGCCGCGCGGTGAATCGTTCGTGACAATGTGCAGCACCCGCCCGTTGTACGGCTTTGGTTCATGGACATCGCGCGCATCCGTCAAATAGGCGATAAAGGCTTCCTGTTCGGCCTTCAGGTCAGTGTAGCGCACCCTTTCCATCAGCCCCAGGCGCACGGCCGCATTCAGCAAACCGGTTGCCCGGATCAGGCGAAAGGTGCCAAGGAACGCCGGCACGGACATCGTACCCTGCGCCACGCGGTGCAGGCGCACCTTTAGGAAATGCAGCCGATTGCGCCAACGCGTTGACCAGCTTGCATCGACATCGCGGGCATATTGCGGGGCCCAGACGTCTTTCATGATCACGGCGGCGACCTCTTCTCCCTTGGCCTGCAATTGGCGTGCAACCTCGATCGCAAGGTTGCCGTGCACGCAGATGCCGAACAGGGCGTAGGGACCGTGCGGCTGGGCGGCTTGCAGCGCCTCAAGGAACTGGGTCGCGATCTGTTCAAACGGGCGCGGGTCTAGTGTGTGCCCCTGTGCCTTATCGTAGATGCGCAGCGACATGGCCGGACGCGGCACACTCATGTTATCGGCCAGCGCATAGGTGATGTTGGCGTTGTTGATCGCCACAAGCGGGATCCCCGTGCCATCCTCTTGCAAGGTGACAACGCGCCAGTCCCGCTCTGCCGCGAGGCGAGAGGCTGGCTTTTGACCTCGCGCCAAGTGGCGAGCCAAGGTGCGCAAAGTTGGGTTCTGGAAAACGTCGGCCAAGGTCATACGGTGGCCAAATTCAGCCTCGATGCGCGCCAGAAGGCGGACAATCAGCAACGAATGGCCGCCCAGATCAAAGAAGCTGGTCGTCTGCGGTACGTCCTTGATGCCCAGAACATCGGACCAGATCGGAACCAACCGCGCGGCAATATCAGTGACGCTATCGCCGGAAACCGCCTCTGCCCCTTGCACGCCTGCGGGCGCTGCCCCGACGGCGGCGGCCAGTGGCAACTGCGCCTTGATGACACGCCCGCCCGCATCGCGTGGCAAAGACTGCAGAATGCTGATCCCGTCCACCGACAGGGCTGCGCCAAGGTGCGCGTGCAGCAGCCCCGGCAGCACCTCTAGCGGCATCAGCGCTGCGTCCGGTGCTAGGGTGACAAAGGCATGCCGCGCACGGCGGCCGCCTTGCGCCGCATAGGGCACGACGGCGGCAGCTGCGACGCTGTCATGGGTCTGCAAGGCGGCCTCTATCCGGGACAGCTGCAGCGCGTCATCGGTCCGCGCTTGCGGGCCCTGCGACAGGTGCGGCATATCCGACAACAGGCAGTACGGATGATCGAAGGCCAGCGCAAAGCACGATTGCCACAGATCAATAAGCTCTTGCGCCGTGGCGGCATCGAACATGTCCGAATTGTATTCCAGCGTCATCCGCCAGCCGCTGCTGCGGCCGATCAGCGAAAAGTTTAGATCGTGCAGCGCGCCGGGCGCGTGGGAAGGTGCGCTGGATAGCGTAAAGCCGCCGTATTGCGCCGTTTCCATAAAGACGTTTTGAAGCAGATAGTTAACAGACACCAATGGCGTGCGAGACGCATCGCGGGCGGGATTTAACGTCTCAACCAGTTTGTTGAACGGCACTGTTTGTCCGATCAGCGCATCGGTGACCGCATGGCGGGCGCGGTCCAGATGATCGCCTAGCGCTGTGTCGCCGGCTGTCGCAAAACGCAAGACGACGGTGTTGATAAACACACCGATCAGCGGCTCCAGCTCGACTTCGCTGCGTCCAGCGACCTGCGATCCGAGCAGCACCTCTGGCGCATCGGCGCAGCGGGCCAGCAACGCGCTTAGAACGCCCGCGCCATAAGCAAAGGTCGACATGCCGCGCTTGCGGGCTTCGGACTCCAGCCGTTTGCCCCATGCGGGTGACAGATCCGCTGTCACGACCGCACAGGCGGTGCTGCGCTGAAGGGGCCTTGGAAAATCTGGCTGCACCTCGAAATAGGGTGCGCCGCGCAGTTGGTCACAGACAGGGCCTAGTTCGGCAGCAAAGGCCTCGCTGTCGAAATAGTCGGCCTGCCACAGGGCGTAGTCGCCAAATTGCAGGGCCAGTTCAGGCAGTTTTGCTGTCCGCCCCGCATCCAGCGCTGCGGCAAAGGTGCCGACTTCGCGCCCAAGCACCCCGATGGACCAGCCGTCAAAACAGATGTGATGCACGGTGATCGCTAGCACCGCATGGTCATTGCCAAGGCGGATCAAGACCACGCGCAGCTGACAAGGCTCTGTTAGATCAAAAGGTTGCGCGGCGCTTTCGCTGGCAATCTGATCAATGCGGCTTTGCTGCTCTGCTGCCGGCGTGTTGCGGATGTCGATGTCCGAAAGCTTAAAACGGACTTGCGGGGCCACCTCTTGGACCGGGCGATCCTGATCCGCGACAAACCGCGTCCGTAGGGATTCATGGCGGGCAATGACTGCCTGAAACGCGGCCTCGATTGTGGCGGCGCTAAAGGTGCCGTTGATGTTCCACCGAAAGGCCACGTTCAGGGCCGGATCCCCGGGGTTCATCTGGTCCAGAAACCAGAACCGTTCCTGGGTCGCGCTGCAAGGAAAGCGCAGCGGTGCGGCCTCTGGCGTGGTGCTTGTTAATGGCATGGTATCGATAGGGGCGGTCATACTGTCACCCCCGCGCCGCGCCGTGCGCCATTGCGGAAATCCTTCAAGGACGGTGCCTTAGGTTTTGCCGCGCGGGTTTGCATCAAGGCCGCAGCCCCTGCGATGGTGGGGGCCTGCATCAGATGACGCGCCTCTAGCCCCAGATCGCGGTCTAACATCCGCGCCGCAATGCGAAAAATGCCGAGCGAGTCGATGCCCAGATCAAACAGGCTGTCATCAATGCTAAGCTCATCCAGCCCCAGCACGTCCTGCCAGATCGCGACAAGATCACGCTCTAGTTCTGTTTCGGGTGCCCGGACACGGCGGCCCGCGTCGGTTGGCGCGGCGGCATCCAGCGCAGGCAAGGCGCGGCGGTCCAGCTTGCCGTTCCCGGTTTCGGGTAGCGCGTCGATGGCCTGCAGGCGCTGCGGCACCATATAGGCGGGCAGTTTCGCGGACAGGGCTTTGGCGATGTCAGCCGGCTGCGGGGCGTCCGTATCGGCGACATAGAAACCAGCCAGCAACGGACCTGTCGGCCCTTCGCGCAAATCCACGGCGGCGGCGCGGATGCCGTCTACGCTGCGCATGGCTGCTTCAATCTCGCTCAGCTCTATACGGAAGCCGCGCAGCTTGATCTGACCGTCGCGCCGTCCCAGCAGGCGGATCGTGCCGTCCGGCAACCGCTGTGCCAGATCACCGGTACGGTAAAGCCGTGTCGGCCCCGCGCCGGGGACATCGACGATACGGTAGGCGGCGTCCGTCAGGTCAGGCCGATGCAAATAACCAATGGCAAGGCCGGCCCCGCCGATGTTCAACTCTCCGGTGACGCCGGGCGGCACCAGATTTCCAGCGTCGTCCATGACGTGCAACACTGTGTTCGCGATGGGGTCGCCAATGGTGACATGGCCGTCCGTCACACGACCGCATGACGACCAGATCGTTGTCTCTGTCGGGCCGTACATATTCCAGACTTCGCCGCCAAAGGACACCAGTCGTTCGGCCAGATCCCGCGGCAGCGGCTCGCCTCCGGTTAGAATTTTAAGCGTCGGCGTTGGTTTCAGCCCCGCCTCTAGCAGCATTTGCCACAAGGTCGGCGTGGCTTGCAGCACGGTGATGTCGCCCTGCGCCAAACGGTCGACCAGCGGGAACGCTTCGCGCACGTCCGTGTCCGTCGCGATCACTGTCTTGGCACCGACGATCAGCGGTAGGAACAGCTCTAGCCCTGCAATGTCAAAGCTAACCGTGGTGACGGACAGGATCGCATCGCTTGCCGATAATCCGGGGCGGTCGGCCATCGCGGTCAGGAAATTCAACAGCGCGCCGTGCGACACCTCTACGCCCTTGGGAGTCCCGGTCGAGCCGGAGGTGAAGATCACATAGGCCGCGTCTTCGGCAGAGCCGCCGCGGTGCAGCTCGTCCAGTGTGGCATCAGGATAGCTGGCGCTGGCGCGGATCGCGGCAAGGTCCAATCCGCTGATCGCGTCAGTCACGTCACCGTCGTAGATCAACCCGGCAACACTTGCTGCCGTCAGCGTCGCGCGGTGGCGCGCGACGGGGTGATGCGGATCAAGCGGCACGTAGGCATGTCCGGCCTTCAGCACAGCCAAAAGCGCCACCAGCATATCGGCAGAGCGTTCCACCATCACAGCAACCCTTTGGCCGGGCTGCGGAATCTGGCGGCGGATTTCAGCGGCCAGGCGGTCGCTTTGCCGGGCAAGCGTGGCATAGCTGCGCGGCCCGCCTGCGTCCTCAACAGCGATGGCATCGGGGGTTGCGGCGGTTTGCGCCGCGATCATCTGTTCCAAGCGCGCGTGCTTTGGCGCGACGTGGCCAGTATCGTTACCCATGGCGGCCAGTTCGGCAGCCTGCGCCGCACTTATCAGCGGCACCGCTTGCAAAGGGGTCTGCATATCGCGGGCTGCGGCTGCGATTACGGATTGATAATGCTCGCACCAGCGGGCCACGGTATCCGCGTTCAACACGTCTGTTGCATAGGTCAGATCGATACGCAGGCCTTGGCGGCTTTCGGTGACGTTAAAGATCAGATCAAAGTTGGTATAGGCGCGCGGGTTCGACGAAAGTGTCGCCGCGATCCCGTCAAAGCCGAAATCAGCGGGCTGTTGGTCAAGGTTGAACTGAACTTCTGTCAGGGGCTGACGTGATACATCGCCGCGATCTGCCAACCCATGCACGATGGTGCCATAGGTCGTGTCGCCGTGGTCGAAACAGTCCAACACGCGGGTGGATACGGCCTTCAGGTGGTCGGCCAATGTTGTGTCCGCGTCCGTCGCGACCTGCAGCCGCACCGGCAAAAGGTTTACGCAATGACCCACCAGACGGTCATCAGGCAAAAGCGTTTGCCCGGCAGTTGGCACCGCCAGCGTGATATCGTCCGACCCGCTGAGCCGGGACAGCAGCGCCGCCAGCGATCCGGCCAGCGCGCCGAACAGCGTCACCCCCTCGCGCCCGGCAGCACGCTTGAGCGTTTTGGCAAGATCCGCGTCAATCAGATGCACATGCGTCGCCCCGGCGAAACTGCGCTGACCATCGCGGCGGGTATCTAGCGGCAGCTCTGGCAAGTCGGGGGCCTTTGGAAAGGTCGCTTTCCAAAATGTATCGGTTGCAGCGCTGGGGGTGCGGTCACCATGACTGCAAGCATAGGCCGCAAAGCTGGCAGGCGGCGGCAGATTGGCCTGCACGCCCTGCACAGCGGCGTTATACAGCGCCGCCAGCTCTTCGATCACCAGATAACTGGACCAACCATCACAGACGATGTGGTGCATCGTGAATAATAGAACATGATCGTCCGGTGCCAGCCGCGCAAGCGCCGCGCGAACAAGCGGGCCGTCCGTCAGATCAAACGGCATTGCAGCATCGGCCGCGATCAGGCTGTCCAGACCGTCTTGGTTCACGTCAATAGGGTCTAGCGTCAGGGACAGCGCTGGCATGACCCGCGCCGCCTGACCAGAGGCGTCAAAGGACAGGCGCAGCGCGTCGTGCCGTGCGATCACTTCATTCAGCGCAGTCTGCAGCGCCTTTGCATCCAGATCGCCCTGCAACCGCAGACTGGCGCTTTCGATGAACACGCCAGAGGCGGCCTTGCCCATTTGCGCGGACATCCAGACCTCTGTCTGCGGCGCGGTTAGCGGGATCGTGTCGGTGCCAGTTTCCGTTGTGGGTTTAGTACCCTTTGGGTCATCGTCCGTGCTGTCACCGGTCAAAATGCCCACGGACTGCAGTTGATCCAAAGCGTCGGCAAAAACCGTTGCCACGTGCTTAAAATCAGTTTCGGTATGGGCGGTGGTGAAAAACCAAGGATAGCCGTCGTGCACGTGCACCCCGCCCAGACGCATCATCGGGTGGAGCAGCGCGGCGCGCGGATCAAGGGATGACAGATTGACGATCATCCAGCTGGAAAAGCCGATAATCGCAGGCGGCAGGCCGCGCGCCTGCAATGCGGCATTCATCTGGTCGCGCAGCGCTTCAGTCTGCGGGGCGATGCGGTCATACAGCGCCGCACCCGGCCCTGCGACATGGTCAAGCACGGCAGAGACCGCCGCCAGCACCAAAGGATGCCGCACAAAGGTGCCAGCAAAAAAGGTCGGCGGCACCTCGGGTGCGCTATCGTCGCCAAATGACCAGAAGCCGCCATCAAGGGCGTCAAGGAACCGCTTCGATCCCGCCAGCACACCAACCGGCATGCCGCCGCCAACAACCTTGCCATAGGTCGCCATATCCGGGGTGATGTTCCACAACTGCTGCATCCCGCCCGGGGCCACGCGGAAACCGGTGACAATCTCGTCCATGATCATCGCGGCGCCGCAAGCGGCGGTAATACGGCGGATTTCCTCGCAAAACGCGCGGGGGCGGTGGTCCGGCCTGCGGCTTTGCACGGGTTCGACCAGTACCGCGGCGATATCGTCCGCGTTATCTTGAATCCAGTTCAGCGTGTCCTGCGTGCCATAGGTTAGCACGACCATATTCGCGACCGAAGAGGACGGCACGCCCGACACAGCAGGCAGCGCCGTTGGATCGCCCGACGCGCGGCCTTTGACCAGCACCTCGTCGAATTGGCCGTGGTAGTCACCTTTGAAGGTCACAATTGTCTCTCGCCCGGTCACAGCGCGGGCAAGGCGCATAGCGGCCATCACCGCCTCTGATCCGGTGTTGCAGAACGTGGCCCGGTCGTGGCCCGTAATGGCAAGGAATTTTGCTGCAACTTCGTGGGCTAGCGGCGTTTGCGGGCCGATGGGAAATCCTTTGGCCATCTGGGCGCTGACAGCGTCGGTCACAAAGTCTGGCGAATGACCAAATGCAGTCTGACCAAAGCCGTTGACCAGATCGATAAACTGGTTGCCATCCGTATCGGTCAGGTAAGCGCCTTTTGCCGTCTCGGCGATCACAGGAAACACCAGTTCTTTCCATTCGGGCCGAAAGCCAGCGGCGGTGCGGGGATCGGCAAGTTTACGGCGGTAATCCTGCGTCCGGGATTTTGATGTAGGGAACTTGGCGCTGTAGTCATCGCAAAGCGCGGCAATAAAAGCCGTCTGCGCCGGAGTAAAATCAGCAAGCTGGGCCGCACGGCGGTTCAAATCGTGGCGCGTATCAGGTGCATCTGCAGATGCGGCGACGGGCGGGCGGCCTTTTGGCGCAGCGGCAGGTGCCAGTGGCGCTGTTGTCATCGCGGCCGCTGCGGGGGATGCGCTGGCGAACGTGCGAAGCTGGGTGTCAAAAAGCGATAGCATCGCTTGCGTCTGCGCCTGCATCAACCCGGCCACATCGCCCGATACAGGCACGGCTGGCGGGACAGGTTGCGCCGTTGCAGCAGTGGATACCGGGGCCGGGGTTGGTGCTGTCGCGGCCGCGGGCGGCGGTGCCACTTCGGCCGGAAGAACATCGTCCAGATGTGCCACCAAAACGGCGACACTTGGAAAGGCCCCCATCAACTGGCGAAAGGTCAGCGTGACATCAAAGGTGCGCGCCAGCCGCTGGGTGACTTGCCCCAGCAGCAGCGAGTCGAAGCCAAGCTCTAGAAAGGTGCAATCGGCGTCGGCGGCGGTAAAGCTGTCGCCGGACAAATCCGACAGAATGGACAGGACTTGTTCAGTCAACGTGTCCGTGCGGGAAACGGTGGTCATGATCGGTTCCTCAGGCTTTGTATTCGAAATTTGCGGTGACATGATGGGCGCGGCAGCGGCGGACGCGGCCTGCTGGCGGGCCTGCGGCACAGGTGGGTCGATCCAGTGGCGGGATTTTTCAAACTGGTAACCGGGCAGGCTCGTCCGCCGTCCCGGCACTGTGCGGTTGGCCGCCCAGTCGACAGCTGCCCCAGCGGACCAAAGGGCACCGACAGCGCCCGCCATTTGCGCCGCGTCGCCCGCCGGATCGTCGTGATCGGGCAGCGACTGAATGATGGCAGCGCGGGCATCTTTTGCCACCGCCTGCGCCGCAAATGCGCTTAAGGTGCGACCGGGGCCGACCTCTATCAATGCAGGCGGCTGGCTGCCGGCGCAAAGCGTGCGGATGCCAGCGTCGAAATCGACGGCAGCGCGGCAGTGCTGTGCCCAATACGCGGGATCTGTGGCTTGATCGTCGGTGATCCAGGTCCTCGACACGCAAGAAACGTAAGGGATGCGCGGCGGCGCAAAGCTGTGGCGCGCGGCCTCAGCCTGAAGCGCGGTGGCGACAGGGTCCATCATGGCAGAGTGGAAGGCGTGCGAGGTATGCAGCTCTCGGCAAGGGATATCCTGCGCGCCAAGCTGCGCCGCAAGGTCCGCAATCGCGTCCTGTGGCCCAGCAAGGACTGTCATCTGGGGCGCGTTGCGGGCGGCAACATCGATGGTGTCCGGTAGCAGGCCAATCAGCGCATCAGTGCCCGCGCGCACGGACAACATGGCACCCGGCGGCTGGTCCTGCATCAGTCGGCCCCGCGCGGCGATCAAGGACAGACCAGTGTCGAACGTCATAACACCGGCATGGGTCGCGGCGGCAAATTCACCAACCGAATGGCCGATCATCGCACTTGGCCTAACGCCGCGGTCCAGCCACAACTGGGCGGTGGCGTATTCGATCAGATAAAGCGCGGGCTGCGTGATGGCGGTGTCGCGCAGAACACGGGCGGCGGCCTTGGGGTCGTCGCTGCGATAGATCAGCTCTGCCAGATCAAGGCCAAGCGCGGGGCGCAGGGCCTCGCTGCCAGCGTCGATGATTTTGGCGAAGGCGGGTTCAGTGGCGTATAGCCCCTGCCCCATGCCCGGATATTGCGCGCCCTGCCCGGGAAACATGAATGCGACGGGCGGCGCGTCCTTGGCCGCTTTCACTGCGCGCATTGGCGCGCGCAGGGCTGCTGCGGCCTCGAAGGCCGTGGCGGCAACAACATGGGTGCGCAGATCAAAGGCGCGGCGGCCCTCTTGCAAGGTCAAAGCAACGTCTGCCAAAGGCGGCGCATCCGGTGCATCAAGGGCATCCGCCAGCGCAAGGGCTTGGGCCGCCAGCGCCGTATCCGTGCGTGCGGACAAGGGCAGAATGTGAAGCCCGCCATCGGGGCTTGGCACTGGCACAGGCGCTTCCTCTAGCACCAAATGCGCATTTGTGCCGCCGACCCCCATAGAGGAAATGCCAGCGCGCAGCGGTCCGGCCTCTACCCAAGGGGTCGCGATTTGCGGAATGCGGAACGGGCTAGTCGCAAGATCGATACGAGGGTTCGGCGAGGTATAGTTTGCAAGCGGCGGGATGACCCTGTCATGCAGCATCAGCGTCGTCTTGATCAGCCCCAACACCCCTGCAGCGGCATCGCAATGGCCGATATTCGCTTTGCTGGACCCCAGCGCGATGCGGCCCTGATCAACGCCTGCAAAGGCCTGCTTGAGCCCTTCAAATTCAATCGGATCGCCTAGGGGCGTGCCGGTGCCGTGGCATTCAACATAACCGATGGACCCAGGGTCCACGTCGGCAATGCCCTGCGCCATCGCAATGACCATGGCCTGACCCGTCACGCTGGGCGCGGTAAAGGCGATCTTGTCATTGCCGTCATTGTTCAGCGCACTGCCGCGAATGACCGCATAGATCCGGTCGCCGTCCGCCAGCGCGTCCTCATACCGGCGCAGCACCACAACGCCCGCGCCGTGGCCAAAGACCGTGCCCGTCGCAGACGCATCAAAGGGGCGGCAGTGACCGTCATGGGACACCATCCCGCCCTCTTGATAAAAATAGCCGCGTTCTTGTGGAAATGTAATCGACACGCCGCCCGCGATCGCCATGTCGCAGTGAAACGCATCAAGGCTTTGGCAGGCCTGCGTCACCGCCACGAGCGATGTCGAACAGGCCGTCGAGACGGTTAATGCAGGCCCGGTCAGACCCATGCGGAACGCGACACGGGTCGCCAAGGTGTCACCCATCGCCCCCATGAACTGCTGGTAATCGCCCAGCTGATAGGTGGACACGAAATCCTCGATCGTGGCGCGATCAGTCAGCACGTTGTTCAGAAAATAGGTCGACATCGAAGCGCCGCCGAAGACGCCCACAGGCCCCGGTACACGGTCCGGGTCGTAGCCCGCATCCTCCATCCCCTGCCAACAGGTTTCCAAAAAGACCCGGAATTGCGGGTCAAGCAGGGCGGCTTCGCGCGGAAGCATGTTGAAGAATGGCGCGTCAAACATCGCCGCATCGTCAAGCGACGGGCGCACCGGCACATAGTTTCCACGCGCCCGTTCTGCGTCGGAAAAGTTGTCGGCCAAGGCGTCAGTGTCGTGGCGGCGGATTAGGTCACGGCCATCGCAAATGGCCTTCCAGTAGGCGTCAATCGACTCTACCCCCGGCACACGCGCCGCCATACCGACAATCGCGATCATTCCGGGCTCTGCCTGGGCAGGAATTGAATCTTTCATCATTGGTTCCTTTGCCTGTTACGGGCGCGGGCCATTTCGGCGCGCCGCGCGGCGAGCGGATCAACAGCATAGGCCAGAGTCTCGGCTGGGGACGGTGACGGCCCCTCTAGCAGGCGGACAAGCGCGCGAACCCGGGGGGCCTGAAACATCAGGGCGATATCGAACGACCGACCAATGCGGTCCTGCAAAAGCGCATGCGCCTCGATCAGTTGCAGTGACGTGCCGCCGTGGTCAAAGAAGGTCAGGTCGTCGTCGTTGATCGTTGTGTCCAGAACACCGGCCCACACGCTGCGGATTGTACCGGCCAACGTGATTGGGACAGGATGGCCGAGTGGGGCCGGTGTCTGAACCTCTGATAGACCCTGCGCAAGTTGCTTGCGGTCCACCTTGCCCGACCGTGACAGCGGGAAGGTGGATTGCAGGATCAAACGGGATGGAATGGCGGCTGCAGGCAGGATTTCACGCAGACGGTGCAAGATTTCTTGCACCGCGACGTGCTGGCCTTTGGCCGGAATAGCGAAAGCGACAACTTTTTTGCCGCCCCCCAAGCGCGGGATTGCGACTGCGGCCGCATCATCAACCGCAGGGTCCTTGCGCAGGGCATGTTCTATTGTATCAAGCTCTATCCGTTGGCCGTTGATCTTGATCTGCCGGTCGGCGCGGCCATGGAATTCAAACACACCGTCACTGCGCTCGCGCACCAGATCGCCAGTCAGATAAACCCGTACGCCGTCCGCGTGATCCAAATTCACAAAAGCCGCGTCGGTCAGATCAGGCCGGCCAAGATAACCTAAGGCCACGCCCTGCCCGCCCACTGCCAACTGCCCCATCTCGCCTCGCGGTACGGGGCACAGGTTGTCGTCCAGCACAAAGCGTATGTCGTGGTTCAGGCCGCGCCCGATTGGGATCGGACCGCCGTCCCATTCGTCCGGGATGGTGTGAAAGCAGGTAAAGACAGCGGCCTCTGTTGGGCCATATCCGTTGATGATGCGCACATGCGGCTGGGCGCGGCGCACCGTGGCCACATGCGCAGCCGAAAGCACGTCACCGCAGGGAATAACGGATTGCAGCGGGGCCAGCAGCGCGGCGTCTTGTTCTGCAATAATATGAAACAACCCTGCCGTGATATAGGCCGTCGTGACACCGTTGCGGGCGATGATGCTGCCAATCCGGTCAAGCGATGGAGCCGCCTCTGGGACGACAACCAGCGTGCCGCCATTGAGCAGCGCACTGTAAATCTCGCCCAAGATCACGTCGAACCCGACGGAAGCCAGGTTCAGAACGACTTGTTCATGTCCAAGCGGCACATAATCCTGCCCCCGAACCAAACGGCAAATGCCGCGATGCGGGACCATCACGCCCTTGGGATCCCCGGTCGAGCCGGAGGTATAGATAACATAGGCGCGGTCTTCTGCGTCGATCCGGGAATGCGGATCGTCCTGAAAGACGCGCAGCGCAGGGGCATCTGGTGCCGGTTCCAATGGCAGGGTGATCGCCTGCCGTGTTAGCGCTGCTGCCTTTTCCTGAAATGCGGCTTGGCAGACAATCGCCTTCGGCTGGACGGCAGATACGACCGTCTTGCGATATTGATCTGGCGTTGCCGGATCAAGTGGTACAAACGCGGCACCCAAGGCCATAATAGCCAGCTGCGCCGCGACCGTTTCAATGCTGCGCCCCGCCAGAATACCCACAAGATCGCCCTTACGGACGCCCGCGGACTGAAGCGTTTGCGCGATCGTGCCAGCCAGACGGGATAATCCGTCATAAGTCAGCTGGCGATCGTCTTGGATAATGGCGATCCTTTGACCTCGATTAGAAACCTGAGTAAAAAACAGGTCGCATATCGAGGCCAAAAGATCCGGGCTCTGTGTAATATCATTTACGTTCTTAAATTGCGCTCGAGTTGGCAAAGCTTCCCCCTTCGAACGGTTGAGCCGCTCGTCAAATCCATTAGTAAAAATTCCTTGTCGCCCAAAAAATATGGGCTGCACCTAACGATGCGGCGATCCAGATAAATCCCGAATCTAATGCCATCAATAATCGGCAAGCAGAGTTCAGCCTATTTTCGTTAACCATTCCTTAACATTAGTTAATTTCTTACCAAATAATAAGTTTTAAAATAATTGAGACATTAAAACAAAGGTATACCCATAGGCTGTAGGGAAAAATATGACCTGAAACTTGACATATCGACCAGGTACGGCAGGAACAATGACGCAAAAATGGTCACAAAACCGCCGAAAAAATCAAAATTTGCGGAAACCCGCTTATTTCTGCCATTCGATTCGGATCACCTGCCATACCCCATTGACACGGTGAGTAATTTTCAATTGCCATAACACCCAGAATCTGCGATGAGATTGTATATTAGTCTATTTTATACTGCTTATTTTTTAAGCACCGATCCTTCTGCTAGCCCCTAAATTACGGGCATATATTTTATTTTTTAATTCATAGAGGGAGCAGGATCATTCAGATCTATCCTCTGACACCGGTATTTTTTCTGCTGCTGGCTATTTTCGCCTTAGGCGGCATTCATCGTATCATGATCCTTGTGGCCGTGATGATGCCCTTTGGCATGTTGGCTATCGTAGGACTGCCAAAGTTGGGCGGCTTATCGCTGCTGGCGGTCAATGTCGCCTCTGCCGCGGCCGTGGGCGCGGGTATTTTGCTGCTGCTTGGACGGCTGATGCGCGGCGACCGGATCAGGCTAGAGCCGTCGGCCATCGCCATCCTTATTTTTGCCGCCTATACGATCTTTTCCGCAACGGTTCTTGTCCGCCTTTTCAGCGGTGAAATCATGGTGTTTTCCTTATCGCGATCAGCGGGCGGCGTGCGCGTCAGCACGGCTTTCCTTTGGGGTAAGGTTTGGCTGTCTCCGGGCAGCTCTAACATCTCTCAGACCTTCTATATTGTCTTGGCTTCGGGTCTGTTTATCGTCGCGGTCAATCAGCTAAGCCGGCGCGGCGCAGCGTTTGGCGATCAGTGCATGGCTGGGGCGGCGGGCGTCAATCTGGGGTTGGGTGTGCTTGATATGGCCGCTTTGGACCCGGTGCTGGCCTTGATCCGAACCGCCAGCTATTCCTTGATGAACGAAGCCACCGTTGCAGGCATTCCCCGCGTCATTGGCGGGTTTTCCGAATCCGCAAGTTTCGGGGCCTTTAGCGCCGTGCTTTTCGCCTATTTCGCCACCCTCGCCTTGCGGACGGGCCGCAGGCGCGATGCGGTGCTAGCGCTTGGCAACGGGGTGTTTGCCTGCCTTGCGCTATCGGCGACCGGACTGCTGGCAGTGGCCGTCGTGACCTGCATTTTAATGTTACAGGTACAGGTGCGGGTGCCAGAGCAAACATCGCGCGGGATGCTTTTGGGGTTTGCGGTCGTGTTGGCCGCAGGCGGGCTGGGGTTGGCTGCGGCGCTCACCATGACCGACGCGCCCGCGATGGTCGCCTCTGTGATCAACGATCTGATCATCAACAAATCGCAAAGCTCTTCGGGCTTGGAACGTTCTGCCTGGATGATGGGCGGATTAGAGGCGCTGCAGCAAAGTATGGGGCTGGGCGTCGGGGCAGGTTCGCTGCGGTCAAACGGGCTGTTGTTTGTCCTACTGGGCAGCGTCGGCATTCCGGGCACGGCTGCTTTTTGCGCATTCCTTATCCTGGCCTTTGGCGGGCGGGCGATCGCTGGGCAAGAGGATACGCTGGCCGCCACCCGGCTAGGTGCGGTGGCCGCGCTGGTGTCTTTGATGTTGTCCGCCACGGTGCCCGACCCGGGCGTGCCGCTTATCTTTCTGGCGGCGCTTGCGGTTGCAACGCGGCGCAATCCGGCGACCGTCGATGCCGCCCCATTGCCCCGTATGCCCCATTTGCAAACAAGGAGCCTTGTCCAATGAGCATGTCAGCCCCGCCCCATCCGCGCGTGGATACCTTGCGGATCACCATTGCGATTGCGACCCTTGGCCGCCGCACGGATTTGGGTCAGGCCCTGAACGATCTGACGCGCCAAACCCGCCGGCCGGACCGGGTCATCGTCTCGGCGACGGGTCAGGGGGATATTGACGACACTGCAGTGCGCCAATGCTGCGTACCTGTGTCCGTTATGTTTGGTGCCAAGGGTCTAACGCGGCAACGTAACCTTGTGCTGGATCACCTAGAGGACGCGGATGTCGTCCTGTTTCTTGATGATGATTTCGTCATGGCAAACGACTTTGTGCAAAGGCTAGAGGATCTGTTCATCCGCGCACCCAGCGTTGTGGTCGCTACCGGGCAGGTGCAAGCCGATGGGATCGGGACGGCAGGGCTGACGCACGACGCGGCCCGTGCCATTTTGGAAGGGATGCAATCGCCTGCCCCGGATGGTTTGGTAGAGGTGAACAACGGCTACGGCTGCAACATGGCGTTTCGCACCGCACCAATCCGCGACAATGCCCTGCGCTTTGACGAAAACCTGCCGCTTTATGGCTGGCTAGAAGATGTCGATTTCTCGCGCAGGGTCGCGGCATTTGGGCGTTGCGTGAAATCGACGTCATTGCGCGGCGTTCACCTTGGCACCAAGGCTGGGCGCACCAGCGGGATCAAGCTGGGTTATTCGCAAGTGGCGAACCCGTTTTACCTTATGCGCGGCGCGATCATGCAGCCGGGTCATGCGCTGCGGTTGATCGGCGGCAACATGCTGGCCAACGCGGCCAAGTCGCTACGGCCTGAACCGTGGGTCGACCGGCGCGGGCGGCTGCGCGGCAACTTTGCTGCCGTGGCGGACCTGCTGCGCGGCACAGCCCACCCCCTGCGCGTGTTAGATATGAAAGGCCGCACCGATGACCCGACCTGACCGTATTGTGATCGTGAACGACTATTCCTCGCACCAAGGCGGTGCGGGTTATCTGGCCGGCGCGCTGGCTGGTGGCTTGGCTGCACGCGGCGAACGGGTGACTGCGATCGTGGGTGACGATGGCGGCGACAGCGCGCCAACCGGGGCCGAAAGGATCGCCTTTGGCGGGGCAAGGCTGCTAGAGCAATCCGCAGCAACGGCAGCAACGCGCGGGATTTATAATCGCGACAGTGCGCAGCAGATGCGGTCGTGGATGGCGCAGAACGACACGCCGCGCACCCTGTATCACCTGCACAATTGGTCCAATATCTTGTCGCCTTCGATCTTTGATGCCTTGGCTCCTGTCGCGCATCGCACCGTCATCCATGCCCACGATTACTTTCTGGCCTGCCCGAATGGGGCTTATCTGGACTATGGCCGCGCTGCAGTGTGCAATCGGACGCCGCTTTCGCTGTCCTGCTTAACGACCCGTTGCGACAAGCGGGCCCATGTACACAAATTATGGCGCGCAGCCCGGCAGGCGGTGTTGGCTACTCGACTTGCGCCGCATCTGAAGGCCGCGACCTTTGTGGCAATCCATCCGGATATGCACCCTGCCTTGCGCCGGGCCATTGAGCCGGAAAACTTAGTGACGATCCGCAACCCCGTGTCGCCCTTTGGCCCCGCCGTTCCCGCGCCAGAACAACAGCGCGGCATCGTGCACATCGGGCAGGTGCAGCGACTGAAGGGGGTCTATGATCTGGCGCAAGCGGGCCACACCCTAGGTCTGCGCGTCGATTTCTACGGCACCGGAGAGGACTTGGCTGACCTGCAATCCCGCTTTCCTTGCCACCGCTATCACGGTTGGACAGATCGCACCGCCCTTGCGCAGCATTTGCAGCAGGCCCGCGTTGTTGTCGTCGGCTCGCAAAGCCCAGAGCCGTTTTGCCTGGCAGCCTTTGAGGCGGCAGCCACTGGCGTGCCGCTTGTGGTGTCGGATGCGATTTTGGCAGCCCGAGAGTTGACGCAGGCTGGGGTGGCCCTGCCGTTTGCGGCGGGAAATGCGGATGATCTGACGCGCGTGCTTGGGCGGGTGATGCGCGACGATAATCAGGTGGCAGCATTGGGCCGTGCGGCGCGCACGGTCGGCCCTGCGCTGGGTCACGGCATGGATGGCTGGATCGACAGCCATCTTGCCCTGTATCGCCACGTGCTGCGCCCTGCCGCGCGGGAAACCGTTCCCATCGAAAATCTGGCCCCGGCCTAAGGCCACGTAATCCACAAAGGGTGACGATCATGATTTCCAGGCGACATCTGATGCGGGCGACGGGCATCGCTGGGCTGACCTTTGGGGGGGCCAGCGCCGCGCGGGGCAAAGTGCCTGATGCGCTGCGCGATCTTTCGGATTTGGCGCAGCAGCCGCCCACGCCTCATCCGGTACATGTGCCCGGTCAGGGCTGGTTCGAGGCAGCGACCGATGATCGCCCCATCGATGGCATCCTGCGCGTTGCAGGCCCGGACGGCGTGCAGTGGCGACGCATCGGCGCGCATGGAACGCTGCAGCCCGCATGGTTTGCGCAGGCGCAGGATGGCCCCGATGACGCGCTGCGCCTTGGCCGCGCCATTGCGTATGCCGAAGCCCATGGCCCACTTGCCATCGACCTAGGCGCAGCGCGCTATGATTGCCGGTCGCGGCTGGTGATTGATCCAACGGCCGTCATCTTGCGCGGTAACGGTGCGGTGCTGGATTTTGCCGAAATGCCAGAACCGCCGCGCCGCGACAGCCTTGCCACGCTGCAATACGTCAAGGCCGCGCCGGGTTGGCGCTGGCAGGACGATGCACTGCACAGCGACCCCGCAGGCAGCGATGCGCTGACCCTGCCCCTGTCATTGCCGCAAAGCGGGCGCGTCCGCATTGCGGTGACGTTAGGGGCTTTGTCCGGCTGGCAGGATTACCCCGCAGTTTTCGTCACACTCAATACCGCTGATGGCACGCAGCTTGGCGGCACGACCCTGCTGGCCCCCGGGCAGTCGATGTTCGAGGTCGAGGACCACCCCGCAGCGGCGACTTTGACACTCCGCGCCGATGGCGCGGCGCGGATCGACGCGCTGATGGTCACACCGCAAGCCACGCGAGAGGCGATCCTGATCCGCGCGACCAAGACGAGCCGGCAATACGGTCACAAATGGCTAGAGGGCATAGAAATCGCTGGCCCCGGTGGCGGCACCGCCCTGCATGGCCTGCGGTTTCAGACCGAGGCAGATGCAATGTCGTCACGCCTGCAATTGCGCGATGTGACCGTGCGCGGCTTTCATACCGGGATGATCCTGTCCCACCGCGCCTATCTGATCCGCGCCGCGGGCCTACGGATCGCTTGCGGTGTTGGCCTGCACTTTTTAGGCGGCAGCCGCGATGCAGGAGAGATGATCACCCTGACGGATAGCGTTATTGATGGCGGCCGGATTGCCATTTTGAACAACGGCGCAGAGTTCGTCCTGTCTGGCACCTCGATCGACTTTGTCGATCAGGTTGTCGTCGGGTCTGGCCGGGTGCTGCTGCAGGGCTGCCACCTAGAGGTGAACCGCCCCAAGGCCGCAGACGCGCCCCTGTTCGACGTCGGCCACGGGCATATCGATATCGCAGGCGGTACTTTTATGGTGACGGGTGCTGATTTCGACGCGGGCAACCAATGCGATTACATTTTCGCCCTTCAGTCCCGCGCTGCGACCGCCGCAATGAAAGAGGTCACCGTCTACAATCTGCGCAGCCAAAGCGGCGCGCTGGCAGGGGGGCCGGGACGGCTGGATGTGTCCTTTGTACGCGGGCGGCGGCCCCGGCATATGGCCCCCTTGGTGCAACACCGCGCGGACCGGAATTTGCTGGGCGCCGCGCCGTTTGATCTGCGCAGCAGCGACACGCCCTTAGGCGCTGCAGTGCCCTATCCGTACCCCGATGCAACCTTGATAATTGATGCAGGCACACGGCACCTTTGGGTTGTTGGGCAATGCCAGCCGGGGGCAGAGGTCGGCGCGTTTTTCCGCGTTAGATCAGACACTCCGGGCACGCTTTATGCGACAGTGCAGGCGCTGCGGGGCGACGCGCGCGTGGCTATAGGCGATAGCTGGCCCGTCACGGTCACGTCGGACTGGAGCACCTATCGCAATAATTCCGCCAACACCCACCCAGAGGCCGCGGGCGACGGGCGCATGCCTGCGGGCTTTACTGAAATCGCGCTTTGGCTGGATTTGTCCCAGATGACTGGCCCTGTGGAATGCGAGGCGTTTTTTCTATGCGCCGTTTAAAACGCATTCTAAAGCGCAGCGCGCCGCACAACGCGCACATCCTGACCCGCGCTGCGGACGGCAAGGGCGCCAGCGACGCCCGGCGCAATGCTGACATCTTGCAAGGTCCACGCCGCCGCATCGCCGCTGTCGCAAAACGTCAGTCCAGGTTCGTCCTGCGGGCCAAGCGTGACGACAAAGGAACTCAGGTCCGTGAACAGCCCCGTGCCGCGCGCTTTCAGATAAGCCTCTTTCCGGGTCCAGCAGCGGTAAAAGGCGGGCATTCTGGCGTCTATAGGCAGCGCCAGCAGCGCGTTCATTTCACGTGGTGCAAAATGGGCCTGCGCGACATCAAGGTCGATGGGGCGGACCGCCTCGATATCCAGCCCAAGCTGGTGCGGGGTTTGCAAAACGGCAAGGCAGGCCAGATCGCCGGTGTGGCTCAGGTTGAATTGCAGGCCATTCACCCAAGGTCGGCCATAGGTGCCATAGCTAAACTTCACATCAATGGGGGCCTGATTCAGATAGGGGCCAAGGATGTGTCGCAACCGGCTGCGGCCTGCAATGTAGCGGTCCCTGTCGCGGTCGAACACAAAGCGCGCAGCGCGCGTGCGCTCTTCTTGCGACAGGACTGCTGGATCGGAATCGACCAACTGCCAAGTCCATATATCAATCACGATGGTCATTCTGCACATCCACCCCAAAGGCACCCGGCATGACCCCGCGCCGCATCATCGCAGGATGCCTTATCTGCGCCGCCGTAGCCGGACTCGGCCTGAGCCAGCTGGACCGCTTGCGTCAGTTGAAGGGGCAATTGGCGTTTCAGGCGCGGCAATTGATCCTTGGGATCACCCTGGCCCCTGACATCATGATCCCGATGCCTGATGGCGTCACGCTGGCAACCGACGTCTACCGGTCCAAAGGCGCGGCCGCTGATCTGCCCACAATCCTGATCCGCCTGCCTTACGGCAAATCCACCTACGGCGAAGCGCTGCGCTGGGTCCAGACTTGGGTGCCACGCGGCTATGCTGTCGCGGTGCAAGATATCCGCGGACGATTTGGGTCGGGCGGGGTTTTCGCGCCTTATGCGGGCGCCGTGTCCGACGGCTCTGCCACGCTGGATTGGATTGCAGCGCAGGACTGGTCCAATGGCCGCGTGGCGATGGGCGGTTGCTCTGCCTTGGGCGAGGTGCAGTTGATGCAGGCCAAGGCAGGTGGCCCCCACCTGCGGGCGCTGATTGCCGAAGGTGCTGGCGGCGCGATTGGCAGCGGCAGCGCATCGCGCGCCTATTTCGCCTTCTTCGAAGGCGGCATTCCGAACCTTGCCGCTGCATATGGCTGGTTTTCCGCCAATGGCGGCAAAACTGGCGATCAGATGCACGGCGTCGCCATCGACGCGGCGCAAGTGATCGGGCAGCTGCCCACGGGCACGTTGGTATCGCGCAACCGCGCCGATCCAACAGATTACGAGGATTTTCTGAGCCATTTCGACGATCCCGCTTATTGGGACGCACTTGGCTATTTGCAGGCCACTGACAGTTTTGACACGCCCGCCCTGCATATGAACACCTGGCATGATATCGGCGTGCGCGGCACCTTCGAGGCGGCGGCCCTGATGCGCGCCCGCGGCACCACGATTGCGGCCCGCGATCACCAGCATGTCATCATTGGCCCCGGCCTGCATTGCGACCCAAATGCAGCCTTTGCAGCCGGAGGTGTCGGCGACCTTACCGTAGCGCCGGGCAGCGCGCCTGATCTGGATGCAATTTATGCCAGTTGGCTGGACCATTGGTTGCGCGATGCGCCCCTGCCCCAGATGCCGCAGTATACGTACTTCGTAAACGGTGCCGATCGGTGGGACACCTCTGATGTTTGGCCCCCGGCGAATGTCGCGGCGCAAACGTGGTATCTGCAGCCGGGTCAGCTGACGCAGAACGCGCCCGCTGCACCAAGCAGCGCCAGTTTTGCTTATGATCCGATGGATCCGACGCCATCGATTGGCGGGCCGATTTGTTGCACCGGCGGTCTGAACCTGCCTGCCGGGCCGCTGGACCAACGCCCGAATGCAGGGCGTAGCGATATTCTTGCCTTCACCTCGGGTCCGTTGCCGGAACCCTTGACGCTGGCAGGTGACATCACGGCGCGGATCGTGGTGTCCACGGATGCCCCGGATACCGATCTGGTCGCTGTGCTGATGGATATCGGCCCAGATGGCACCATGCTGGCGATCCAGCAAGGCGCGCTGCGGCTGCGATACCGGAACGGTTTTGACCGCCCTGCGCCGCTTTTGACGCCTGCGGATGTGGTCACCGCAAATGTGGATTTCCCCCCCATCGCTTACCGCATCGCCGCAGGGCATCGCATCGGGCTGCACATCAGCTCTGCCAGTTTTCCAAGGCTGGAGCGGCACATGAACGGCGCAGGGCTGAACACACTTTCGGCTACGCCGCGTATTGCACGCAATACGCTGTGGTTTGGGCCAGACGGCGGCTCTGCCTTGGTGCTGCCAGTCCAGCCATCCCATTAGGCGACAGCAAACCGATCATGGTGACGCCGCCGCGCACCATCGATCTGTGCCTTTAGGGCAATCCGGAACCGTTCAGCGCCAAAGCCCTGCGCGTGGCGCGCAATGCGGGCAGGATCGAATGCATCGCGCCGCGCCTCGAAATCACCGATGGCGGCTTGCAGGGACGGGACTGTCTGCTCTGGAAAGAACAGACCGGTTTTGCCCTGCACGACGGAATCAAGCGCGCCGCCACGGCCATAGGCCAACACGGGCGTGCCGCAAGCCATGGCTTCGACCGGTACAATGCCAAAGTCCTCTTCTGCGGGGAAAATCAGGGCGCGGGCACCGCGATAAAGGTCCGGCATATCGGCATCCTCGACCCGGCCAAGCATCTGGACGTTGTCAGGCGCATTCTGTGACAAACGCTCAAACTCGGACCCTTGGCCCACGACCTTAAGCGGTAGATCAAGCCCGCGAAATGAATCGATAGCAAGGTCCGCCCGCTTGTAGGGCACGAGCTGGGACACATAAAGGTAATACCCCCGGTCTGCCTGCGGCACTGGTGCGCCGTCCGCGCCTGCCGGCCCATACAGATCAAGGTCGACCGGCGGATGCACGACCGCAGCATCACGCCGATAGGTGTGGTCGATCCGGGCCGCGACAAAGCGCGAATTGGCAATAAAATGATCCACCCGTGCGGCGGTGCTTGTGTCCCACTGACGCAGACGATGCGCGAGTTGAGAGAAGTATTTGCGCTGCAACCATCCCAGTTGAGCACTCGTGGCGGCGTAGTGATCCCAGATGTAACGCATGGGCGAATGGCAATAGCAGACATGCGTCGCATCGGGCCGCGTGATGACCCCTTTTGCCGGTCCTGATTCCGATGACAGGACCAGATCATAGGCGCTTAGGTCCAGTTCTTCGAGGGCGCGGGGCATCAGGCCAAGGTATTTTTGGTAGTGTTTGCGCGCGCCAGGCAGGCGACCGACAAAGGTTTGCGTGATGGGGCGCGCAGCCAATGCAGGGCTAATTTTGTCCCGGTCTACGACGTGGGTAAAGATATCAGCGTCGGGATAAAGCTTTAGCATTTCCTCCAGCACGCGCTCTCCTCCGCGCATGCCGACAAGCCAGTAATGGATCAGTGCGACGCGCGCTGGCGGTACAAGGTCCGCCTTGGCAAGCGCAACTAGCGCAGAATCTTCAGGCATCGGTCAACCTTTCTACGAAAGCAGTCTGTTTCACTGTAGACGGCTGTGATGTTGTAAGAGGCAGGGTCTTTCGTCCAATTTCGACGTCGGTCAGAACCGTGCCGACGACCGGCGCGCCAGAGGCACCGATCAGTTGTATGGCTGACACGACAGCGTCGCCGCGTGTGCGGCCACTGCGGGCCACAACAATGACCGCGTCGGCCACGTCAGCCAGAATGGTGGTATCGGCGACGCCCATCGCAGGCGGCGCATCCAGAATGACGGTGTCGAACTGGGCGGACAGTCCCTCGATCAAGGTGCGGAAGCGGTCGCCGGACAACAAGTCGGCCGCATTGCCAGCGGTCTGGGCCGCTGTAACGATCCAGATGCGCTTTTCCACATGACGCGCAAAGACTTGGGCAAGATCGGCGTCACCGGTCAGATAGGAATTCAACGTCGTGTCGGTGTTTTCCACACCCCAGATCTCGGCTTGTTTTGGATGCCTGAAATTGGATTCAACGATCACTACGTCCTGACCAATCGCTGACAGCACCCCCGCCAGTCCCTGCGCCGTCACGGAACAACCGACGTTCCAGTCCGCCCCGGTCAGCATCACGACCTTTGGCGGCCTGCGCGATGCGGGATTCGTCAAGGCATAGCGCAACATCCGCAGACCTTCGTCATAGATCAGCGCGTCTTGCTTTCGGCGCTTGCGATGGAGCAGGTTCCGCAGCGGACCGGGGGCTGGTAGTTTTGGCAAAGAGGCCAACACTTTGACGCCCGTGATCCGTTCAAGCTGTTTTGGCTGGCGAATACTGCGATCCAGCGCCTCTTTTACAAAGCAGGTCGCAACCCCAAGGATCCCCCCTAGAAATAGCGCGACGACAATGATTAGTTTTTTGCGTGGACGTGCCGGGCTTAGCGGTGGCTGTGCCTCGGTGATGATGCGGGCGTCGGGACGCTGGAATTCCAGCTGCTGCGTGGTTTCCTGAAACCGGTTCAGAAAACTTTCGTAGACTTGCCGCGTTGCACTGGCAGAGCGTTCAAGCTGGCTAAGCCGGACAGAGGTTCGGGACAGGTCAAGCTGGCGTTGCAGGGTGCTTCTGATGTCGTCGGAAATGGCAGACTGGCGCGCTTTGGCCTGCGCAAGCGACGCATCAAGCTCTTTTATACCAGTATCAATAGCGGCAACGCGGTCGCGTCTTAGGTCATCCAGTGCCAGTTCCAGCGCCAGCATATCAGGATGTTGCGCGCCCATGCGCGTCGCAAGCTGTGCGCGGCGACGCTCTAGGTCTGCCATCTCTGTATCGAGGCTGGTCAACCGCGGCGTATTCAGCGCCGCGGCCGCGGCCTCTGGGCCGTTTTCGTTCAACAAGCGCTGTGCCTGCGTCAGCCGGGCCTCGGCGGCGGCCCGTTCATTGCGGGCGTCCACGACGGCGGCGTTCAGCTGCGACAGCTGCTGCGCCACGCCCTGCACGTTGCCGCCCTGATCGCGGATTTGAAGCGCGCGAAATTCGACGACTGCATCTTCGGCTGTGCGCAGCGCGCCTTCAAGTTCCACAAGGCGGTTGTCCAGCCAGTCGATGGCCCGCTGGGTGGCCAGAAGTTTTCCGGCAAGCTGATCTTCGATATATTGATCGGCCACGGCATTGGCGATGCGGGCGGCCAGTTCGGGGTCATGCGCGCTCATTGACACGGTGATGACGTAGGAAATGCCACTTTGAAAAATGCTCAGGTTCCGGCGCAGCTGCCAGATCACCAGATTGCGCGCGTCTTGCGCGCTTAGTGTGCCTGCCGGGTCTGCCGCGGCGTCGGGCATCGGCTCTGGCACTTTTTCGAGCAAGCCAATCTGCGCAAGTTGAATCTTGGCCGCATCCACAAGACGCGCGATGGGGCCCGGCTCTTCGACCAAATAGGGGTCAAAAGCGGGGTTGGTCACAAGATCAAGCTGGTCAACAACGCGCCCCAGCAACAGGTTCGATTGCAGCACGGCAACTTCGCCCGCCACGGTAGAGTTGGACACGTTCAAGTCGGACACAATTTGTTCGACGCCAACGATCCGTTCCTGCCGGGTATCAAGCAGAATTTCGACATTTGAAAAATAAACCGGCTTGCTGGTCCGTAGTACCTGCACCGCAATCAAACCCGATACGACGATGCACGCGACGATAAGCCAGCGGTTACGCCGCAGTGCGCCAATGATTGACGCAAGATCAATGACGTCCTGACTTGGCAATCCTGCATTGACACGCGGCGGGTCAGGCAAGGGCCGATGTTTGAAAGCCATCCGGTTCATAGCGTTCCCTCTGCCAAGATATCAGCACTAGAAGTGTCCCGCAGCAGGCGCACGATCAGCACGTCGCCCGGCAGGATCGTGTCGGTTTCAGTCACTTCAAGGGTCACAAGACCCGACTGCGCCGCCCGGCGCCGCACCATCAATTCGATCCGCGTATCTTCTGCGGTGTCCGCAGAGCGGCGCGTCCAGTCTTCAAGCAGGGCCAGACGCTGCAAAAGCGATGCGCGCGTCTCGCGCAGTTGCGCCTCTGCGACACCAACATCTGCCATCTCTTGGCGCCAGTTTTGGGCGCGCTGAAAATCAAGGCTAAGCAGCTCTCGCTTAAGCTGGTTCATTTCGCGCTGGGTCGAAACAAGCGTTGTGCGCAAACGCAGCAGGCTTGTTTCTTCGTCTGACACTTCGCGCAGTAGACGGTTGCGGGTTGGTAAGGCCACAAGGCCCTGATTTTGCAGCTTCGCGACGTTTGACAGCTCTTGATCATAGCTGGAAATCTGCGCGACCTGCGCAGCGATCTGTTCTTCGATCAAAGAGGTTTGCACCCCGACATCGGCAATCGCCTGGGCAATCAGGTTGCGATCTGCCTCGAAATGCGCGCGCTCTGCTGCGATGATGTCTTCGTCCTGCGCGATCAAGGTGGCGATCAGCGCAGCATCGGGATGATCGATCCCTGCAAAGGTAATCTGCGCCGCATCAATACGGTCGCGCCCTGCAAACTGCATGCGGAGCCGCTCTGCTGCGACAGCCTCGCGGACAATGGCGGCCTGATTTGCCGCCAACTCTCCGCGCAGGGCGACCCGTTGCAACGACCGCGCCTCTTCACCGCCCAGTTCGCGCATCAAGCCGCCGGCCAAGCCAATCGCCTGCTCTGACGTCATATCCGCATGGTAGTCGAAAAAGCCTGGCGTCTGCACATCGCCTAAAACCGAAATGGGCCGCACATTGACGACCGACAGATCGAGTTTCGGGGATAGGAAGATGGCACCATCAACGTAGGCATCGTTGATGATCCGATGCGCGTCAGACAGGGTGAGCCCCGCAATCGGAAGGCTGCCCAAAAACGGCAGCTGCACGTCGCCGCTATTACCAACGATCAGCGGATATGGTGGCTCTGCGTCGTCGAGGATATCCAACTGCAGCGCGTCGCCACTAGATATGGCATAGCGTGCCAGCGCATTCTGCGCCGCAGCCGGCTGGCCAAGACCGCTTATCAAGATTGCGCAGATATATATCGCGGACCGCAGCCAAAAAGCATCGGTCACCAGAATACGATAATGGGCGGCGAAAATCGCCGTTTTATTCGAAAAAAACATATTGCCCTCGCGACAATCATCTTGAGGTTAAAGAATTTGTTTCACCTAAAATAGAATCGGTGAGTACTAAATCGATAGGTTAGATCTTAGTGTGGTCCTAGTGAAATCTGGCGACCCTACCCTAAAGGATAACTAGATTCTAAAAACTCACCGACTGCATGAGTAAATAATACGCCAATTGATGCGCAAGGCAGACATATGGCCCGCCCAGCACTTAATTAAATTCAGGTGCTCAGTTCTAAGGACCGCAAAATAACGAAACTAAAGCTGATTCAACGATGGCTCTATAAAGGTCAGAACTGCGGCCCGATCACAAAGGCCCAGCTTTTGGCAAGCACGGGTTTTGTAGGTTTCAGCCGACTTGGCACTGATTCCCAGCCTGTGTCCAATAACCTTAAGAGTCATGCCGCGACCATAAAGCCGAAGCGTCTCTCTTTCACGTAGGCTGAGCTTTGGCGGCTCTTGTAGCGAAGCCGCATCTGTTTTCACTTTGCGCAAAATCGTGGCCAAAACCTCTGGCCCCATATCCACATCAATCACGCGGCGGACCGCTGAACGGGTTGCCACCAACCCCGCAGGGGCACCAAAAAGCACAACGCATTTACGTCGATCATCCAGCAAATATGGTGCATCTTTGACCGGGTTGTCCAACAGCCGCGGATCCAGGATATAAACGTCAGATCGCGCACCGCCTTGCCGCACACCGGCTAAGCCAGCGAATTCATTGACGATCGTTCCACCAAGGATAGTCACGGCTTGCCGCGCGCGCGTGATGACATGATCATCGCCCGACAAAACGGTTACCCTAAGTTCGGATAGTACGCGCGCAGACGGCGCAAACACTCCGGCTGTATCAGTATGAAATTGAAACATAAAATTGGCCTCGAGTTAGAAGAACACACGCATGGTCGATAAAATTTCGACCTTGCCTACCGGTGTCGCAAACGCTGCCGCTTCTAAAAAATCGCGGCCGCGTTAACAGTTTATTAACACTTCATCTTTTTAATATTGTTGGTGGTAGCACATTTCGTAGCTGTCTTGAAGACATTTCTTGAACGCACGGTAAAACGCTTGTCGCGATCAGGTCTACTGCGCAAATCCCATTAAAATATTCAAATCGATCAACCGCTTGCGCGTCGTAAATACCTAAATCTAAACGTAGGCATTTACCCGACTTTACCCACGCCCCTGCCAGTGCAAGCCTTTCGGGTATTCCAAACGGCTCTGGGGGGAGCGGTGGAGCTAAAGAATCATGCAGCTTGCTGTTAGCTGATTCTATTGGATCCGATACACCGTATTGGTTTCTGTCTCATTCAATCTCGCCTCAATAGACTAACCGTTGGTTTTCAATATGTCGGGCAATTTAGCCCAACATACCGATGCCCGCACTCTATCCCTGGGGCGAATTGAATTACGGAGATTATTATGAATAAGTTTCTCGCAACAACAGCAATTGCATCCCTTCTTGCTATGCCAGCTATGGCCGAGCAGACGGATATTTCGCAAACCGTCAATGCGCTGCAAGAGGCGCTGAATACAATCCGGATCGACGACGACGCGACAGATGTCTCTCAGGCAGCGGTCAATGCCGCGAACATCATTTCCATTGATTTTGAATCGCTGGACGATGTGACCCAGTCATCCGAAGACGGCATGATGCAGAACGCGATCAACGACTTTGATACGCGTGGCAACAGCCGGAATAACGCGGTGCTCACCAATATCGCTCAGGCGGGCACCAACGTGCTGAACAGTGTCGACCTGACGATGGACACCGGTCAAGGCTATGACATCAACCACCTGTCTCAGGTCGTCGACAACGCCAGCCAAACCGCGTTCAACGATATCGACATCCGTGATGGCACCAGCGCCTCGGTTGATCAGGACGCGACCAATGTCATGAACATGGCAGCGATGGACGACCTGCAAGAGGACAATGTCACCCATGATCTATTGCAAGAGATCGACGACAGCAGCCAATTCGCGGGCAACAATCTTGATGTGGATCTGGGTGCGACTGACATCGCCCAAGACGCTGTGAACGTCATGAACCTGGCCGAAATCGAGGACGATCTGAAAGGCGATTCCTTCCAGAATATCTTTGGCGACACGAGCCAGGTCGCTGAAAACAATGCCTTTGACACCAATTCCCGCGCATCCATCACAAACCTGATGCAAAGCGCCGTGAACGTGGCCAACAGCCTCAGCGTAGGCGAAAACTCTCCGAACTCTGGCGGATCGTTTTATCAGGCAGGTATCACGCAGATCTATGATGGTTCAGACGGCAGCGGTCAGGTCGCATCCAACTTCGTGAAGTTTGCCAGCAATGGGTTGGCCGGCGCAGCCCCTGCACTTGCGGGCGATCCCGCGATCATCGATCAATCAGCGTTGAATGCAATCAACTTGGCCACGATCACGAATGTGGGCTGGACCGTGTCGCAAGACGCTTCGGATGTGAACCAGTCAGCATCGAACGTGGCCACGAACTTTGACTTTGCCTACACCGCCGATGTTTCCAATTTCGATCAAAGCGCAACGAACGTGGCAAACATCCTGTCGGCAGGTTCTTTGCCTGACCTGAACGGCTACACCGAGGTAAGCCAGAACTTCTCGGGCTTGCAGAGTGCAACGAACAACGTGTTCGGTGCGGACGATCTGTCCGGCGTCTCGCAGGCGGCAACGAACGTCGCAAACTCGGTCAGCGGACTCTAATTTCCTGATCTGACATTTGGGGCGGCGGATAGACCGCCGTCCCAACTTGGCGTGGCACGCGCCTTTTCCAAACCTCTGAACTGGTCCTGTCCCATGCAGCGTATGCTTATGGTCATAGCCCTTGTTGGCACGACGACCTCCGCCGCGGCGGAGGATGCCGCCCGTGGCCTGTCGGTTGATCAGATCTGGACCGGTGACCAAACGGGCATCAATCAGATCATCCCCCGCCGGACCCTGCTTTTGAACGGGACACATGCGGGCAGTGCTCTGTCAGATTATACCCCGCGTGGTCACGACCTGAACGGTACATTGTCCGCCGATGATCCCACCACGATTGATCAGTCCATCCTGAACGCCGTGAACCTGTTAATCGCGTCAGAGGCCGTCGTCGCGCGTGTCGATCAGACGATGCTGGGCAATCAGATCGCGCGCAACGTTATGACGGGACTGTCACCCCAGAACGTCACCACGACCACTCAAATCGGTGAAAATATCGCCAATATCGTCATTGCCGATCAGGTAGACTCCGTTCGGCAAGCCTTTGGTCCCGGTGCAAACCAGATCGTCTATAACGAAGTCTCTGGCCCCGCTGCGGGATTGCACGGTGTGACCCAAACCGGCCGCAATACAGCGAACGTGGTGTTGGCCACGGTGTCGATCGGGTCGGGAGAGCAGTTATTTCCATCCGACACGACACAGCAGATCGACAACGTGGTGGGCCTAGACCAAGGCGCACGCTTGGCCGACGGTATCACGCAACAGGGCACCAATATCGGCAATGTGCTGATCGCCGACGATGTGCGTGATGTTGCGCGGATCTTTAACGGCAACCAGATTGTGCGCAATATCGTCACAACTCAGGACGGCCAAACACCCGCGGGCGTTAGCCAAAGCGGTTTGAATATCGCGAATTTCGTGAGCGCCAAACGCGTGCAGGGCCTGACACAGGTGTCGAACGGCAGACAAATCGTCGAGAACCAAATCCAAGGTATCACACTGGCGGATATGTCGGGGAAGCTTTCGGGCTACAGCCACTCCAGTACCAACATCGTCAATCTATTGGAAATTCAAAGCACGGACAGGCCAGCGTCTGGATCGACGGTCAGTGCGATCCAAACGGCCAATCAAACGCAGACCGTGCAAAGCAAGTTGGGCACGCACAGCCAAGTTGGCAACGCGGCCACGATCACCCGTTAAAAGGACAGCTCCGCGCAGGTGAGTGACGCACACCATGGCCCCGCGCTAATCCGCGGCGCTGCTGGCCAAGCGTCAGGTTTATTTTGCGTATAATCCCGCGCGCTTTGCCCATAAATTGCCGCGCTTTGCACCAGCCTTTCCGCACAGATCGACGCCGCTTGTGCCCGGACCAGCTTTTCCGTCAGCCGCTGCAACTGCGTATCAATTGCACGCGGCTCGGCCATACCAAGGGTCTGGAAGAAAATAGAAATTTCCTCTGAGTCCGCAAGCGGAGATCCCGGCAGCGTACCCTCGCAGGTAAGGGCAAGCCTGCGATAATTCACCATCGTTTCCAGAAAACGCGTTGGATCGTATGCGGGTGCCTGCGCGGCCGCCGCGCCGTCAGTCGTGGGCGGCGCGGCAACCTGCGCAGCCACCATGCTTCCGCACACGGTAGCCACCACGGCCAGCGTGACCGCGCGGATCACTGCGTCACCGCAGAGGCCACTTGAACAGGCTGCAACCGGTTTTGCGGCAAAAAGCTGTCGCAACTGCCATCATGTTTTACGGTCGTCGAAACAATGTCATAGGCTGCTTCGGCCAGCATCCAGCGAATGCCCGCATGCAGCCCCTCTTGGCTTTTGGAGCCTATCTGAACATCGAAAAGTTCGCTGTCAAAGAACCGGAAGACAGAGCCAGAGACTTCGCGTCCAACAGCCTGTTTCGAATAGGCCTCCGCCATCAGCAACTCGCTAGAACGTGTGTCGGTCACGCGCAGGTCCGCAGCTACAGTCAGGGCGAAATTACGTTGTCCGCCGCGAAGCCCAAAAAACGAACCCTCATAACCGCCGGAATAGGTATTGAAATCCAACTGCGTAATCGCCCCGTCAATCACGACGTCGGATCCGCGCAGCGATCCTCTTTCCAGCGGGCGATAAGGCAGCGTTTCACCCTCTACAACAGTAGATCGTCCATCACCAAGGATTTGCTCGCGCGCACGGGAAATCTCGAACTCGGTTACCGTCGTATTGATCCGGTTGACTTGGTTTACCCCAGCACGAGACAAAGACGTGACCAGCATTCCAGCCGTATCGCGCGGAATATATGCACCTGCAGCATCGATCTCAATTTTCTGAGTTAAGTCAGAGATTAAATGAACCGAAAAAACGCGATTGCTGTTACGTACTTCTGGGGTGAAAGAAAGGCATTCCAACGCCGCGTCAGCGGGTGTTGCGACAACAATTGGAATCGGACCATTATAAGCTGGGCGCGACGTACTAAGCTGCGGCGGCAAGCTTGCGCAGCCAGTCAATGCGGCGACAGCCAACACTTGGGTAGATACCTTACAAATTACTGATTTTAGTATCATTTTAAACTCTCCAGCCTGGCAGCAGCATCCGAGATTGCCGCATCCGGGTCAGAGGTTATCGTATTTACCGCAGCGCCGCTGGCCTCTTGGATTGTTTGGCCACCACTGTTGTCTTGGCCAGTATCAATAACATTATCACCACTACCAGTAATGACGATCGATAAAGAGTTTCCGGTCTGTCCGCTTGCAGCGGCTCCCGCCGCGACACTCTCGCGGTCGTAGGCCAAGAAATTAAGACGCGTTTGCTCTCCGAGTAGTAATATCTGCTGCTCTGACGGCGTGCGAAAGTCCCACGGCCTGCCCTCTCCCAACCCATTTGCAAAAACTGAACTCGGTAATGTACCAAACGCCATAAACGCGGCGATTAAAAACTTGGACATAGCCATGCTCCAACCCCAAATTAGAAAAAATTGTCGTTTAAATATTGCAATCCGGATCAGAGCATTCTTCACGAAATATTAATACAAATCTGGTCCAAATCGGGTCAAACCGGACCTATTTTTGCCTAAAGCTGGCAAAAATGTGGCCTATCCGCAACATTCAGCACAGCGCCGCGCCTGCCAACACCAAGTTTTCGACTCTGCTGATCATAAATTTGACGTCAGCCCCATCGGACAGATCTGAGGATTTGGACAAGGGAGGGCTTCGGAGTCGTCTTTTCAAGCAGACGATCGGGATGATGATGAAGAGACCAACATCGAAAGATGTTCGCCACCAGTCCCACCGCAAGACACGGCAGGCTGGTTCAGCAGAAGAGATGATCCGTATTGTTTTAGCAGGACTGAGCGCGCCGCGCTAAGACCGAACTTGAGCAGACAATCTGCGCGAGTGTGATCAAGATTGACGGCCCAAGCATGAGCAATTGCAAAGTTAATATGGGTCTACAGCGACTTTTGAAACGCGCCGTAAAAAGGCCTTCGTGCGGGAGTCCTGAGGGTTTTCTAGAAGCTGTTCTGGCGGTCCCTGTTCGACAATCTGACCATCGGACATGAAGATAATTCGATCTGCAATCTCCCGCGCGAATTGCATCTCGTGTGTCACGATCAACATCGTCTGGTGCTTTTCAGCAACGCGGCGCATCAGGTCCAGCACTTCGCCAACCCATTCGGGATCAAGCGCCGACGTCGGTTCATCGAACAACATCAGGTCAGCATCAAGAGCCATCGCGCGACCAATTCCAACCCGCTGTTGCTGACCACCTGATAGCGCCGCCGGATAAGAGTCCGCTTTATCAATCAGCCCGGTTTCACGCAGTATTTCATCAGCACGCGTGGCAGCGCCCTGTTTTGATTGGCCTTTGACAGTGATGAGTGCCTGAGTAATGTTCTCTCGTGCCGTTTTATTGGCAAACAGCGCATAGTTCTGAAACACAAACGACGTCCTGCGGCGCAGCGCTAAGATGTCAGACCGCGACGCCTTGGCCGATTCAACAGTCAAATCGCCGACCCGAATTGTTCCACTGTCAGGACGGTCCAAATAATTCAGACACCTTAGCAAAGTAGACTTGCCGGTACCGGAAGGGCCGATAACGACCACGCGTTCACCCGGCGCGATATCTAATGAAATGTCTTTCAGAACAGACGTATCGCCAAAGGACTTGTTTAATCCCTTGATAGAAATGGCGGCTTTCGATGTCATCTTGCATAAGCCTTGTTCAAATAGGTCTCCAAGTGCCGTTGTGCAAAGGACAATGCCTCGACCATGATCCAGTAGATTGCTGCAACGACCAAAAATGCCTCAAAGTAAAGAAAGCTGCCAGCAGCTTCTTTTTGCGTCGCGCCCATCAGTTCGGTGACCCCCAAAGTAAACGCCAGTGAAGTCCCTTTTATCATATCGATGAAATAGTTGACCAATGTTGGCGCCGCTACGCGGGTGGCTTGCGGTAGAATGATGTGGCCCATCATCTGCGTTTGGGTCATGCCAACCGCCTGAGAAGCCTCCCACTGGCTGCGGTCAACACCAAGGATCGCTGCCCGAATACTTTCAGCCATATAAGCCGAAAAATGCAAAGTCAGACCCATTATTGTGGCGGTGACGCCGTTAATCGTCGTCAAAAATGCCAAAACCTGCGGCAGTCCGTAGTAGAACAAGAATAATTGCACCAGCAGCGGGGTCCCCCGAAAAAAGCTGATGAAAAGACGCACAAAAATATCGAGCACTGGCACGCGAAATACTCGTTCAACTGCCATGAGCGAGGCGAGTATCAGAGCGAAAAACATCCCAATCAACGCCATGAAAAGCGTGAGCGGAACATATCCCAAAAGAACGGGGACTAAGTCCCACATGTATTCGACGTCCAGTGCGCGCATGAGATTACTCCGCGACCGAAATATCGGCGCCGAACCATTTATCGGAAATTTCCGCCAAGGTGCCGTTCTCTTTCAGCGTGGTGATGGCGGCATCAATCCGGTTGCGCAACTCAGTCCCTTTTTCGTCATTGCGGAACGGCAACGCATTGCGAATTTCACTGAATGGTTTGCCCGCAAACGCCAGCGGTAGCGGGCTTTCTGCGATCAGTTGGGCAGAAGACACGCGGTCCATGACAAAGGCATCTACGCGGCCAAGCGCAGTATCTTGGGCTATGTTGCTTTCATATGTGCGAATGTCGATGTCAGCGGCATTTGGCAGCTCATTCAACAACTGCTCGAAATTCGAACCAAGGTTAACGGCGACGGTCTTGCCACTTAGGTCATCAACGCTCGTGATCGTTTCTTCGTTGCCCTTTTTGACCACGACTTGCGCACCGTCAAAAACATAGGGCTGCGAGAAGGCGAATTTTGCCTCACGCTCTGGCGTAATCGTAATCTGGTTGGCAATGGTGTCGATCCGGCCCGTTTCCAGTGCCCCGACGAGCCCGGAAAACGACATCGTCACAAAGTTTACGTCGTCACCAGTTTCTTCTGCGATGGCATTTATGAAATCCACCTCAAATCCTTGCAATTCGTCAAGCTTGACGAAGGTAAAGGGAAAGTAGCCGCCGGACATACCGACATTGAGTGTCTCTGAGTGCGCCGCGCTGACGGTGACAGACAGGGCGAGTGCTGCAATGACCAAAGTTTTTTTCATAATTGTCTCCATTCACTTGTGCAGCAGTTAACCTGTGTGGCGCAGGCTTCAATGGTCGCATCAAAGAGAGGTTCATCGTAACAGCTGTGTCCGGCATATCGGAACATTGTTCTTCAACGCGGGCGTTTCAAAGAACGAATTTGGTTCTGTAGGCAAAGAGTTCCCCAGAAGACCAACGCGTGCCGACGTGGCGATTCCAGCCAAGGTTTTTGGGTGTCGAGTTCCATGCGCAAGCAACCGCCAAGGGGGCCAGCATCCTTTGCGGCGCTTGGAATTTCAGCTAGGATGGCCATCAAATCACCAACAGGCGGAACAGCAATATGCTGACAACACGGCGCGTATTTTCGACGGGGGCGATGATGGCCCTGCTTTCAGCTTGTGGTGGACGTCCGCGTGGCGGGTCCGTGGTTGCGGCGCGCGCGCCGGATCCGGTGATGCAGGCCGTGGCCAACCCCGCGTTTGACGTTTGGGTTGCGGGTTTCAAAGGGCGGGCCGCAAGCAAAGGTATCTCAACCAGAACCATCTCGACCTCTTTTGCTCAGGCCGGCTATTTGCCCGACGTGATCGACCGTGACCGCAATCAGACTGAGTTTTCTCGTACGCTAGAAGAGTATCTGGCGATCGCAGCGTCGGATGAACGTGTCGCTAAGGGCCGGGCAAATTATGCGCGGTATCGCGATGTTTTGGGCCAGATCGAATCCCGATACGGAGTTGAAGCGCATGTCGTGACGGCGATCTGGGGCTTGGAAAGCATGTTTGGCGAACGCCGTGGCAATGTGCCAGTGGTGTCGGCCTTATCAACGCTGGCCTTTGACGGGCGGCGGGGCGCATTCTTTGAAAGCCAACTTATCGCCGCGCTGCAAATCCTTGATAACGGCGATACGACCCCCGCCCGGATGACCGGCAGCTGGGCTGGCGCGATGGGCCACACCCAGTTCATCCCGACGTCCTACTTGGCCTACGCAGTCGATTTTACGGGCGACGGCCGCCGGGATATTTGGGAGGAAGATCCGACCGATGCGCTGGCCAGCACGGCCTCTTACCTTGCGCGATCAGGTTGGCAGCGCGGGCAGGCATGGGGCGGCGAAGAAGGATCGCCCGGATTTGCATCTGGCACACGCCGCATTCAACCACAGGTGGGCGGCCCGGTGTTTGCCGTTGGTCCCAATTTCAACGCGATCAAACGATACAATAACTCTGACAGCTACGCGATTGGTGTCGGTCACCTTGCAGACCGGATCGCCGGCGCAGGTCCTATCCGGGGCGGGTTTCCACCTGACCGCTATGGATTCACGGCAGATCAACGCAAGCAACTGCAAGCGCGTTTGACCGCAGCCGGGTACGATACAGGCGGAACTGACGGGGTTCTTGGATCTAAGTCACGCGCGGCGATCTCTGCTTATCAACAAAGAAACGGCCTTGCCGTCACTGGTGAACCATCGCTGGAACTGCTGCGCAGGCTTATGTGAAACACAATGCAATTTTGACGCGCCCGTTCCATCTTCGATTAGAAAATAGTTCGGCGGCGGCTGATGACGCTTTGACAAAGGCGTATTGCTCTCTCGCAGTGGTATAGCGCTGTGAGGGGGCAGAATTCATACGAATACTGCGCCTTTTCGTCATTTTCATATTCTGCCGTCATCGTTGATGCAACTTGACTGCCTGTCCAGTTTTATCCAGGCTAAGTCACCTTCTTATTTCCAACCGCAAAAACGACATTTGTAGCCTCAAAATTGCCCTTGTTGTCTTTGCATAGTGAAGAGGTAAGAGTTTAAGGGCGGCAGGCGTACTGCTGAACGAGGTCACGATGGAACATTCGCCAATCCTTCAGGCATTTAGATATGTCGGCGTTCCTGTGTTCACGATCGCATCTGACGGCAGTGTGTCCCATAGCAATACGGCCGCTGACAATCTGTTCGGATATACGAACGACAGCATGACCGGGCAAAAAATATCGCACCTCCTGCCCGTCGAATCCGTCTCGGAACTACATAGTTTTATCCATCCGCCCGCAATTGACGCAAACATTCGGATGATGATGGCGAAAAGCAAAGATGGTTCGCCCCTGCCCCTTGCTGTCTATCTGACATCGTGGACGGATGAAAAAGGGCTGCAACATGCTGTCATCGTGCGTGATATCTCGGAAGAGATGAAGTTGCAAAAAGTGACGACGAACGAATTAAAACGCGCAAATACCGCCATTCTTGCCGCCAAGATTGGGGTATTCGAACATTTTCCCAAAGAAAACCGGACAGTGGTCAGCCAATCGTGGCGTCATCTGATTGGTCTGGCCGACGACGATACGGCTGACGTGCAAGAGGAATGGCGATCCAGAGTGCATCCTGACGATCTGGGCCCCGCAGATAAAACCATTCAGGTTTGCCTTGATGGTGACACCGATATTGCAAAGCTAGAATATCGGTTCCGCTCAAAGGACGATACCCACTGGTTCTGGCTATGCGCCGAGATTTCCGTTTCCCAACGCGACGAAGAGGGCCGTATCACGTCAGTTATCGGCGTCGTCAAAGATGTCACCGAGCGGCGAAAGACAGAAGACTCGCTGCGCTTGAATACTGAATACTTCAGGTCCGCATTTGAAAACACCTCGATCGGGCACGCCATCATTGCCCTCGATGGCCGCTGGTTAAGGGTCAACAACGCTTTCTGCGAGCTGATTGGCTTCCCACGCGAGGAACTTGTCAAAACAAACCTCCGGGACCTTACGCATCCCGACGACCTAGAGGATTCCTGCAAGCATATTGCACTTTTGACCGCGGGCGAGATTGAGACCTATTCGCGGGAACGCCGCTATATTCGTGCAAATGGTCAGACATTGTGGGGCAAACTGACGGTCAGCCTTGTGCGGGATGAAAACGGCGTGCCGGATCACATTATTGTCCAGCTTATGGATATTACAGAACAGCGACAGCTGGCGCAGATGAAAGGCGAATTTGTTGCGACGATCAGTCACGAACTTAGAACGCCCCTCACCTCTGTCATTGGATCATTGGCACTTTTGACTGTGATGGACGACGAAGCCTTTTCCGACAAAGCAAAGCGACTGCTTCATGTTGCCCAGCAAAACGGCAAACGTTTGAATGTTCTGATTGACGATATTCTAGACTTTGAAAAGTTCTCGGCAAAACAGGTGACCTTCAATTTATCCAGCGAGAATATTGCAGAGCTTGTTGAAGACACCCTGTTCACAAATTCGGAATTTGCCAACAAGTTTGGTGTGCGGTTCGAGTTGAAATGCGACGATGCATCACTGCGCGGTTCAGTTGATGTTAAGCGATTTCAACAGGTTATGGCTAACCTACTATCGAACGCTGCCAAATTCGCACATGACGATACGGCGATCATTGCCGAGGTCAAAGATGTTGCGGGATGTATTGAAATTGCAATCACGAATAAGGGCGATGGTATCCCGAACGAATTCCGCGATCGCATTTTCATCCCCTTCGCGCAGGCGGCGGAATCTGACAATCGCAATCGTGGCGGCACCGGGCTTGGCCTGACGATCACGAAACAGATTGTCGAACAAACCGGGGGCCAGATCGGTTATGAAAGCATGCCAGACGGCATGACCACATTTTGGTTTACCGTTCCCTATGCTGAACCGGCAGAGGTGATTGTTCTGTCGGCCTAACGAACGCGGCGCGCACTTTCAAATCTCAAAAGATCCACCATATGGATGAAGAGTAATTGAGAGGGCACGGCATGGGATACACCAAAACCGCAATATTGATGGCCGCAATGACCGCGCTTTTTGTGGGGATCGGGTATCTTTTGGGCGGCAGCGGCGGCATCGTTGTCGCATTCGTCATCGCTTTGGGCATGAATACCTTCACGTGGTGGAACTCGGACAAGATGGTCCTGCGTATGCACAATGCGCAGCCCGTGGTGCCGAATGACCGCGCGGGCCTGCACGCGATGGTCGCAGACTTGGCGCATGATGCGAACCTGCCGATGCCTGCGGTGTATCTGATCGACACAGCGCAGCCCAATGCCTTTGCCACCGGACGCAATCCGACCAATGCGGCCGTGGCAGTGACCGCTGGGCTGCTGCAGACCTTAAACCGCGATCAGATCGCCGCCGTCATCGCGCACGAGCTTGCACATATTAAAAACCACGACACCGCGATCATGACCGTCACCGCGACTTTTGCGGGTGCGATCTCAATGCTCGCGAACTTCGCGCTTTTCTTTGGCGGCTCGCGCGAGCGTTTGGGGATTGTGGGAACGATTGCCATGATGATCCTAGCCCCGATGGCCGCGGCGTTGGTGCAGATGGCCATCAGCCGGTCACGCGAATACGAAGCGGACCGGATTGGAGCTGAGATTTGCGGCAACCCCATGTGGCTGGCCTCTGCGCTGGAACGGATCCAACTAGGTGCCACCCAGATCGACAATCCGGCAGCAGAACGTAATCCTGCAATGGCGCATATGTTCATCATCAACCCGCTGCATGCCCACCGGCGGGACAAACTATTCTCGACCCATCCGGCGACCGAAAACCGCGTTGCCGCTTTGCGCGCGATGGTCGGGACGCCCGCCGCGCGCCCGGCACTCGCCAGCAGTGTTCCATTGGTTCGCAAAAAACGCCAAAGCGGGCCGTGGACGTGACGATCTAAGTCTTGGGGCCTTGCCCTTTGATCCGCAGCCAGACCACCCCGACGATCGCGGCGAGGAACATGATAGCCATGGCATACCAAGTGATCGCATAAACCATATGGGTATTGCGGAACTCTAACCGCGTCAGCCCGCCCCGCGGCCAGACGTCCGGACCGCCATTCGCGGCATCGTCGATAAAGTAGCCCGTCTGCGCGTCGCTGATCCCGGCGGCGCTGCTCATTAATGCAAGATCGGCCGATACCCAGCGCTGATCGCCCGGCGCATTGCTTTCCAGAAGTGTCCCGCCGGGCTGGTCAGCGCGCACGAGTCCGGTGATCTGGACCTGCCCCGCCGGCTGGGTCCAATCATTTGCATCCAGCCCCGTCGGCACAAAACCGCGATTAATCCAAAGCGTTTGATCAGCCGTCTGCAGCGGTGTCATGATCCAGAAACCGGCACCAACTTCTGTGACAGCTTTGATGCGCAGCGTCGCCGCGTGATCATAGGTGCCGCTCGCCCGCACGCGCAGATACTCTGGCGTATCCGGCGCAAGCGGCGCTGACACCGGATCACCAAAAGCGCGGGTCTGGACCTGTTCGATCAGGTCCAGTTTCCACGCCAGCCGGCGCATCTGCCAATTGCCCAGCCCGATCATTGTGACGAACAAAACGCCCGCCAAAGTCAGGATCAAAGCATCGACCCAAAAGGGGCGGCGCGTATCGGTCATCCGGCGTTGCGCATCATTTCCATCTGCTCGTGCTGGGGCATCATGTTGGTATTCAGATGCGTCATCACCCAGATGGAACCGACAAGCACGATCAGCAGCAGCACGCCTGTAAAGACGAGCGACATGACCTGCCATCCAGCCTCGGCCTTGACCGTGACATGCAGGAAATAGAACACGTGCACCATGATCTGGATCGCCCCCAGACCAAAGATGATCGACAGCGCCAGCCAGAGGTGGATCTCCACTTCTGCCAGAACGATCCAAAACGGGATCGCCGTTAGGACAACCGACAGGACAAAGCCGATCATGTAGGACCGGTATGACCCGTGCGCCTCGTGTGTATCGTGGTGTTCAGCGCTCATAGCAGGACCCCGGTCAGATAAACGAAGGAAAAGACCCCGATCCAGATCAGATCAAGGAAGTGCCAGAATAGGCTTAGGCACAAGATGCGGCGTTTGTTGGCCGGCGTAAGGCCATGCTTTTGCACTTGGATCAGCAATACCACCAGCCAAACCACGCCGGATGCAACGTGCAAGCCGTGGGTGCCGACCAGAAACCAAAAGGACGACAGAAATGCGCTGACGCCTGGCACCGCGCCCAAGTGGGCAAGGTGCATGAATTCCATCACCTCCATTGCCAGAAAGCCTAGGCCAAAGACGCCTGTGACGATCAGCCAAAGCATCATCGCCTTTTGCTTGCCTTCTTGCATGGTGATGACGGCAAAGCCGTAGGTGATGGACGATAGCAGCAGAAAAGCCGTCGCCAGCAGGATTTTTTCAATCTCGAACAGGTCCGACGGCGCCGGGCCTGCGGCGTAATTAGCACCCAGCACGGCATAGACCGCAAACAGGATACCAAAGATCAAGCTGTCGCTCATCAGATACATCCAGAAGCCAAGCATCGTGCCCGGTTCGTGATGCTCGTCCTCGGCGACGTAAAAGTCGAAGCCGTCGACAGGTTCAGCGGGGTGGGTTGGGTTTGCCATAATGTCTACTCCGCCAGCACGGCCACAGGGCGGCCGGTTTCGATGGCTGTCACCTCGTCCACAGGGACGTGGTAATCGCGATCGTAGTTAAAGGTATGGGCAATGCCCCAAGCCACCGAGGCTATAAAGCCAAGCGCTGCTAGCCACCAGATGTGCCAGATCATCGCAAAGCCCATCACAGTCATGAAGCCAGAGATCACCAGCCCGCTCGCCGTGGGTTTCGGCATGTGGATCGGCACGAAGCCAGATGTTGGTGCCTTTGCGCCATTTTCCTTCATGTGCTGCCAAGCATCCAGCGCATAGACCCGCGGGGTCAGCGCAAAGTTATAATACGGTGGCGGCGAAGTTGTGGACCATTCCAGCGTGCGGCCTTCCCAAGGGTCGTTGCCACAAGCCAGCGCCTCGCGGTTTTTGATCGACACGGCAATTTGCACAACGAACGCCACAACACCCAAAGCGATCATAAAGACACCCACCGCAGCGATTGCGAATAGCGGCGCATAAGACGTGTCCTCAAACTGGCTCAGACGCCGGGTCACACCCATCAAGCCAAGGATATACAGCGGCATGAAGGCCACCCAAAATCCACCAACCCAGCCATAAAAGCTGACCTTGCCCCAGAATGTATCAAGGTAGAACCCAAAGGCCTTGGGCCACCAGTAGTTGATGCCGGCAAAGATGCCGAAGATCACGCCGCCGATGATCACGTTGTGGAAGTGCGCGACCAGAAACAGTGAATTGTGCAGCACATAGTCGGCCGGCGGCACCGCCAGCAGCACACCCGTCATGCCCCCGATGGTAAAAGTGATCATGAAGGCAATGACCCACATCATCGGTAGCTCGAAGTGGATGCGGCCTTTGTACATGGTGAACAGCCAGTTAAACAGCTTGGCACCCGTCGGGATCGAGATGATCATCGTCGTGATCCCAAAGAACGAATTCACGTCCGCGCCCGCACCCATGGTAAAGAAGTGGTGCAGCCAGACGAGGTAGCTAAGGATTGTGATCACGCACAGCGCGTAGACCATCGAGGTGTAGCCAAACAGCCGCTTGCGCGTGAAGGTCGGCACGATTTCCGAAAAGATACCAAAGACTGGCAGGATCAGGATGTAGACCTCTGGGTGGCCCCAGATCCAGATCAGGTTGATATACATCATCGCGTTTCCACCACTGTCGTTGGTGAAAAAGTGGGTGCCCAGATAGCGGTCAGCTGTCAGCAAAGCCAGCGTGGCCGTAAGGACCGGGAAGGACGCGACGATCAGCACGTTGGTCACCAGCGTCGACCAGGTAAAGATCGGCATCTTCATCCAGGTCATGCCGGGTGCACGCATTTTCACAATCGTCACAATCAGGTTGATGCCCGATAGCGTCGTGCCGATGCCCGCGATGTTCAGCGACCACAGGTAGTAATCGACACCAACCCCCGGACTAAACTCCAGCCCCGATAGCGGCGGAAAGGCCAGCCAGCCCGTCGCAGCAAATTCACCGACGAACAGTGACAACATGATCAGAACCACACCAGAGAACGTCAGCCAAAAGCTGAAGTTGTTCAGGAATGGAAAGGCCACGTCGCGCGCACCAATTTGCAGCGGCATGATGTAGTTCATGAAACCGGTAATGAACGGCATCGCCACGAAGAAGATCATGATCACGCCGTGCGCGGTAAAGACCTGATCGTAGTGGTAAGCAGGTAAAAACTCGAGGATCCCGGCCGAGGCTAATGCCTGGTGAATCCGCATCAGGATTGCGTCCGAAAAACCCCGGATCAGCATGACGGTCGCAAGGATCATATACATGATCCCGATTTTCTTATGATCGACCGAGGTGAACCATTCGGTCCACAGATAGCCCCAAAGCCGCTTGTAGGTCACAAAACCCACAACGCTCACGCCCAGCAAAATCGTGACGATAAAGGTGCCTAGGATCAGCGGGTCGTAAAATGGGAAGATATCCCAGCTTAGCTTGCCCCAGAACCAATGCACCTGATTGGTAATTTCGGCGGAATGCCCCGCCACAGCGTTTGTCACATCAGCCATCGTTCAGTGTCCTGTCATCGCAGCGTTATCGCCGTGGTCCTTGCCAGCATCTGGCATCCCCTCCAGTCCGCCGCCGCCCATTGCGTCAATCATCATCATTTCGTCCATGCACATGGTGTCCTCACCGACGCACATGTTCACAATCCGCCGCCACAACCCGTCCTCGACGGAGGCGTAATAGGCGACGTCGTCGTCGATGCTAGGCTGTTCAAGCTGTTCAAACGTAGCGCGGGTCAAGTCCTGCGGCACCGATTGGGCGTCTGCCACCCATGCTGCAAAACCCGCCTCGTCCAACGCTTGCACGTCGAACCGCATCTTGGAAAAGCCCGCGCCGTTGTAATGAGACGCAAAGCCTTCATAGGTACCTTCGCTATTCAGCACACCGTTCAGCTCTGTCTCCATCCCGGCCATGGCATAGATCATGCCAACCATATCAGGCACATAGAAGGCGTTCATGACCGTGGTTGCGGTCAGCTTCAGTTCGACCGGGCGATCCACAATTGTCGCCATCTCGTTCACAGTGGCGATGTTGTATTCGGGATAGATAAACAGCCATTTCCAGTCCATCGCGACCACCTGCACCTGCAGCGGGGTCACGTTTTCGTCTATCGGCTGGGTCGCTGAAATCCGCGTCAGATCCGCATAGGGGTCAAGCCGGTGCGTCGCGACCCATGTCAGGCCAGCCAACATGATGATGATCGCCAAGGGCACAGACCAAATCACGATCTCTAGGCTGACCGAATGGTCCCACTCAGGCTCGTACGTTCGTTCTTTTTCAGAGGCGCGGTAGCGCATCGCAAAAAACACTGTCAGCGCGATCACAGGCACGATTACGATCAACATCAGCACCGTAGCATAGATGATCAAATCAGCTTGCTGCGACGCAACATCCCCCGCAGGGTTCATCACGGTTAGCTTGCAACCTGCCAACGCTGAAAAAGAAGAAACAAGAAGCGCAGCCCGCCACAAACGTGACTTCAAACGGCGATCTGGATAGGACATCGTGAACCCCACAGTCGGAACTTTCTGGTCAGTCATTTAGCATTTTGATCGGAACTTAACACCGAAGGCGGGTGTGACATCTTGGCCTAGCCGCTGGAAAAGGTGGCACTTTGCGTTTTGATCGCTAATTTACGTTCAAGATATTAAGGGGATCAAAGTTATGGCGATGGCAGAAGCTGAAATCAAACAAGACGTCCGCCTGGACGATGTTATCACCACTGTGGTGATGGCGCGGGTGACGGATTATTTTGGCTTTTTCGTGTTTGCGATTGCCTCTGCGCTGGTCTTCCCGACGGTGTTTTTCCCGTTCCTTGATCCCATACCGGGTACCTTGGCATCCTTTGCGGTGTTTTCACTGGCCTTTCTTGCGCGCCCCGTCGCCAGCCTGATCGGGCGGCGGTTGCAGCGGCGTATTGGGCGCGCGGGCAAGATCACCGTGGCCCTGATGCTGCTTGGCAGCTCTACCGTCGCGATTGGCTTGCTGCCCGGTTATGACAAGATCGGCCTACTTGCCCCTGTGCTGTTGGCCGTTTTGCGCATCATCCAAGGCCTTGGCCTTGGTGGGTCGTGGGACGGGCTGACGCTGCAGCTAAAGTCCGCCGCCCCCAAAGACCGCGCTGGACGCTATGGCATGGTGCCGCAACTTGGTGGACCCATCGGCTTTTGCGTCGCCGCGGCCATGTTCTACGTTCTGACCGGATTTCTGACACCAGAAGAGTTCATCACCCACGGCTGGCGCTTTGCCTTCTTTGCGGTGATGGCTGTGAATGTCGTGTCCCTTTTTGCGCGGCTACGCCTGCTGACGACGGACTTCGGCTCTGACGATGAAACATTGATGAAAACGAGCCCACTGCGTCATTTGATCGCTGTGGAATGGCGCTCGATTTTGCTGTCGGCGCTGCTGCCACTGTCCAGCTACGCCTTGCTGCACATGCTGACCGTCTTTCCGATCAGCTACACGCTGCTTTACACCGATCACGCGATATCGACCATCATCCTGTGGCAACTGGTTGGCGGCACCTTGGCGATTGGTACCGTCATTGCATCCGGCCTACTGGCAGACCGCTATTCGTCGCGCGCGGTGCTACTTGTCGCCAGCATCCTGACGCTGGCGTTGTGCTTTACCATTGGCACACTGGACACGATGCCATCGGTCTACATCATCCTCGGTTTCCTCGTATTTGGCCTATCCTACGGGCAGTCCAGTTCTATCGTACCGAACCGTTTCTCACCTGAGACGCGCTATTCCGGCTCGGCGTTGGCGACGAACCTGTCGTGGATCATTGGCGCCGCCTTCGCGCCCTTTGTCGGGTTGTTTCTGGTCAGCACCTTCGGCCTTTGGGCCGCGGCGCTGTACCTTGTGTCGGGCGTCATCGTGACGCTTGCGTCGCTGGTACTTTTGCAGCGCAGCAAGTCCATTAAGCCGCCCTTGGCGTAAACCGCGCTGTGGCTGTGTCGACGTTATAAAGCGAAGTAAACGCAATCGGGTCACGCGCGATCCGGTCCACAGCCGCAATGATCGCGTCGGCTTTGCGGTCATCCATCAGCACGGAAAAGGCAAGCCGGGTCCAGCCCGGTTTGTCGACCTCTCGTCCACCCAAAATTGACGCCCGCAAGCTGTCTGACACACGCCGGTCCAGCCCAAGCAGACGGTGCGCATAAGGACCAGCGCAGGCACAACCGCCCCGCGCTTGAATCCCGAAATGATCTGATAATATTCGGCATACCAACTGCGGGTGCACCGCGCCGCCCGCGGCGTCAAACACCTGAAACGAAAAGATCGGCAGGACAAATCGCGCCCGATCATTGCCCAAGATGCGCAGGCCCGGCGTATGCGACCAGACTGCAAGGGCCCTTTGCCGCAGCGCTTCTAGCCGCTGGTTTATGACGTCTTGGCCAATGACGTCTTTGACGATGAAACACAGCGCGGCGCGAATATCGCCGATAACGTTGGGCGTGCCCGCTTCTTCTCTGGCAACAACGTCTTGCGCATAATCATGCCCCCACGGCGATACAAAACGCACGGTGCCACCCCCCGGCGCGGTGGGGCGCGTGCGCGTGACCGCATCCTTGCGCACAATCAAAATACCAGAGGCACCGGGCCCGCCGATAAACTTGTGCGGCGATAGCGCAACCGCGTCCATGCCAAGCCCCATATCAATCACCTCATAGGGGCCGGCCCCGGCGTAGTCCCAGACACTGATCGCGCCATGTGCCTTCAAAAGGCGGGTGATAGAGGCGACATCGCTGACGATACCCGTCACGTTTGACGCCGCTGAAAAGGCACCGATAACGGGACGGCCTTTCGCGTTTATCAATGCGGCCTTCAATGCGTCCAGATCGGGACCTCCACTCGCGCCCTCCGGAACCTCAATCACCTCTGCACCGCTTTCGCGCCACGGCAGGATGTTCGAATGATGCTCGTAAGGGCCGATTAGGACGCAGGGCTTGCGCCCCGCTGCCACCATGTCATCGATGCCCAGCAATCCAACGAGCCGCGTCAATCCAGCCGTCGCCCCTGCCCCAGCAAAGATCACAGCATGGGCGCCCCCGGCGCCGCATTGCGCCGCCACAATCTGCCGTGCCCGCGCACGCAACTGGTTCATAATGCGTCCGCAAAAGGACGCCTCTGTATGCGCGTTGGAATAATAGGGCAGGACATTCTCAGTGATGGCATCCTCGATCTGGCGCAGCGCCCGTCCCGATGCAACGTAATCAGCATAGATCAGCGGCAACGGACCATGCGGCCCGGGGATCGCAATCCCTTCACCAATCAGGCCCGCCCTTAAGCGGTCCAAATAGTCATCGCCCGCAATCGCGTGAGCAAATGTGGTGAAAAAATCGGTGCCGCCGCCTGTCGTCTGCATCTTTTGCCTCAAATAGTGCCGTTGCATGGACATTCACACAGATGATATCGATAAACTGCACCAGACTTTGTGCTATTTGCGGAAATTTTCGATCATATGACCCAATCAAGCCCTGCCAACCTAGATCATATCGATGTTGCGATCCTGCGCGTGTTGCAACGCGATGCGTCGCTGTCCCAAAGAGAGGTCGCAGACCGTGTTGGTCTGTCTCAAAACGCGTGTTGGCGGCGGATGACCCGGCTGAAAGAGGCTGGCGTGATTGAGGGTCAGACTGTGCGCCTGAACCTTAAGGCCATCGGGCTTGATCTGACGGTATTCGTCATGGTGCGTACCCGCGATCATTCTCACGCCTGGCTCGATCATTTCCGCAAAACGGTGCTGGGGATCGAGAACGTGATCGATTTTTACCGCATCGCGGGGGACTACGATTACATGCTTAAGATCGCAGCGCGGGACATGAACCATTTCGACCTGATTTATCAACGCCTGACCAAAGGCGCGGCGCTGGAAACCGTCACATCCTACATCGCGATGGAAGCGATTGCCGATCGCCGCGATCTGCCAGCGTAATGCATAAGGCTTATGCCGTCAGACTGTCCGCATAGGCCAGCCGTGCGGCACGCACAGCGCCAAACACGCCTGCGCGATTACCAAGCTGGCTGATGCGGCAGTCCGGCATGGGATGCCCGTCAGGCAAAGCCTGCGCCAATGCGGCCGTTATCCGCGCCAGTAGTGCGGGTTGCGACCCAATCCCGCCGCCAAAAGCAAAGACAGCTGGATTGACGATGGCGTCGATGGATAACACGGCCAGTGCCGTGCGCTGCGCCAAACGCTCCATCACGGCGTCCAGTGCAGGATCGATTTGCGCATCTTTTGTAATTTCCCGCAATGTTTGCCCGGAATGCGTGCCACCACTGGCGCGGTAATCTTTTACAAGTGCCGCGCCTGATACGACACTTTCCAGCGCGCCGCAGCCGCGGGTTGCTGGATCGAAAGGATCGCCGCCAATCGGTAAGGCTGCGACCTCTCCTGCGGCACCAAGCGCCCCGCGCAAAATACGGTCGCCCCACGCAAGGCCCATGCCGATCCCCGTGCCCAAGGCCACGAAAGCCAGCCCGCCAGATGCGGCCGCCGGCAGGGTGCCGTGACCCAGCCAGACCTCGCCCAAGGCGGCAAAGTTCACGTCGTTTTCAACAGCTGTTGGCACGCCTAGGCGATCTGAAAGCAGCGCACGCATGTTGCGCCCATCAAACCCGCGCAGGTTTGGGGCCCGGTCCAAGTGCCCCGTCACCGGATGCACTGTTCCGGGCAATCCGACACCAGCAGCGAGCAGCGGCGCACCGGTTTGGAGCATCATCTGCGATAGATGAGAGGTCACAAGGTTCAGCACGGCGTCGCCCCCTTCAGGCGGCGTTGTGGACCGGACTTCTGCAATCAGCGTGCCATTTAAATCGGTCAGGACCGATTGCACCTTTGTGCCGCCGATGTCTGCGCCAAACAGGCACCCGGCCGTGGCGGTAAAGCGCCCCGTCCCGTCCAGCCAACCCGCATCCATCAGCAGCGCGTCCGGCACATCTTGCGCAAGGCGCAATTGTCGCGGCAACCATTCCCTTACCGCAGGCGTCAGCGCTGCGGCGGGTGTGCGCAGTTCCTTATTCATCATGCCCTGCCCATCGCCTTTTCGGTCGCGGCATCGAACAGATGCACGTGGCCGCGCGGTGCCTTGGCCGTGACGGTTGACCCAATAGCGACCGTGCCATGGGCAGGAGCCGTCGCGATGATCGACCGGCCCGCCACTGTGAAGTGCACCAGCGTTTCTGGGCCAAGCGGTTCGACAGCGGTCACGTTGCCGGTCAGGGTCAACCCCGGATCTGCAATCTGACTGCCGACCAGCAAATCATGCGGGCGCACACCTGCCAGCAAGGTCGGCGCGCCTTCGGCAAGGGTCACGACACCGCCGGTTTGCGTGGCGGGGACGATATTCATCGAAGGCGTACCGATAAACTGGGCGGTAAAGACGTCAACGGGGTTATCGTAAACCTCCATCGGGGGGGCGGCCTGCAGGATGTGACCGTCTTTCATCACGACGATCCGGTCGGCCATCGTCATCGCCTCGACTTGGTCGTGGGTGACATAGGCAATGGTGGTGCCAAGGCGTCGGTGTAGGTCCTTAATCTCGATCCGCATTTGGGCGCGCAGTTGGGCGTCAAGGTTGGACAGCGGCTCGTCAAACAGGAACCCTGCCGGATCACGCACCATCGCTCGTCCAATCGCGACGCGCTGCCGCTGGCCGCCGGACAAATCCGAAGGGCGGCGATCCAGCAACGGCGTCAGGCCCAGTAGCGCGCCCGCCTCTTCAACCTTTTTAGCCTTTTCGTCCTTGGACAATTTAGAGGTATAAAGCCCGAAGGCGATGTTTTGGCGCACGGTCATATGGGGGTAGATCGCGTAGTTCTGGAACACCATCGCCAGATTACGCTCTTTGGGGTCAACCTCGTTCACGACGCGGTCGCCAATCCTGATCTCGCCGCCCGACACTTCCTCTAGCCCCGCAATCATCCGCAGCGTGGTGGATTTGCCGCAGCCAGAAGGACCAACGAAGACAACGAATTCCCCATCGGGGATCACCAGATTGATGCCGTGGATCACTTTGGTTTTGCCGTAGGCCTTGACCAGACCGCGCAGTTCAAATTTGGCCATTAGCGGGTCTCCATCAAAGCAGTGAATGCGGTGTCGAGCGATTGTTGCGCAGCGTCAGCGCGTGCGGCGTGTTCTTGGGCGGTTTGCTCAAAGTCTTTTAGGGCTGTGCGGTAAGCGGCGATTGCCTCGCGCATTGGGGCGGCTGCGGGGCCGCCAAAGCGGTCGCGAACTTGTACGAAGTAGGCCGGGGAAACGGCCTCGGCAAAACCGGCAAGCTGCATCTGCGTGTCCCGGCCGACAACATCGCGAAAGGCAGTTCGGAATGGCTCGTAGCCGCCCGCCGCCAGACTTTGCTGCGCAGCCACCACGGCCTTTGCGGTTTGAGCTGCGATTTCGTGAGCCTGGCGAAAGGAAATACCTTCCTGCCGCACCAGCGTATCGGCCAATTCGGTGATCGTGATGCAGGCCCGGTCAATGTTTTGCGCGACGCGGTCATCGTTGATCCGCAATGCTGGCACAAAGGCCGCAAGCAGACGCAGTACGCGGCTTCCCACTTCGAACGCGCTATAGCCTGCGGCCTGCGTCTCGCCTTCGCTGTCGTTCATGTCGGTAAAGGGAGTGTTGTGCATGATGTCTTTCATCATGCGGGCGCGCCCGACGGTCTGGGACGCAAGATGGCGCATATGCTCGATCGGGACCGGATTGCGTTTTTGCGGCATGATCGAGGAGATCTGCACGAAAGCATTCGGGACATAAATCTGACCAACCTCGAAGCTGGACCAGACCTGAAAATCCTGCACCAGCCGCCCCAGATGCAGGAACAGCAGCTCTACCGCGCTGTAGGTTGCGGTGATGTAATCCACGGCGGCAATACAGCTGTATGAATTGCGCTGCGGCGCCGCAAACCCCAGCAGATCCGCCATCAGCTGCCGGTCGATGGGAAAGCCGGATGTGGTGATCGCTGCGGCACCCATAGAGGATAGATCAACGGCGCAACGCGCCTCTTGCAACCGTTCAATGTCACGGATCAGCACTTCGATCGCGGCGGACAGGTAATGGCCAAAGGTTGTCGGTTGTGCTGGCTGGCCGTGGGTATAGGCCACAATAAGTGTGCCGCTTTCTCGCTCTGCAGTGTCAACCAAGGCGGACAGCAAAGCACGCGCTTCGGCAAGCATGGCGTCCAGCCGTGCCTTTAGCGACATTTTGAACAAGGTATGATCAATGTCATTGCGCGACCGCGCTGTATGTAGGCGCCCGCCCGTGTCTGCTCCAACACGTGCCTTCAGTTCTGCCTCTCGCAAAAAGAAGTAGTCTTCAACCTCACCGGTATAGGTCAGGGCGTTCGGATCAATCTGGCGGTCAATCTGGATCAAGGCAGCCGCGATTTGCGCTGCGGCATCCGTAGGAAGGATGCCCGTACGGTGCAGCATCACCAGATGGGCGCGGTCGATCCGGCGAAAACCTTCGGCGTGATCATGGCGTGCATGATCAAACAGGGGGCCAAGTACCGTGTCTTTGTAGACGGGATCAGGAAAGGTGGTGGTATCAGTCATGGTCATCCTTTGAGGCCCGCAAGCATGACGCCGCGCACGATGTAGCGTTGCAGGACCAGAAACACGACCAGCGTTGGGATCGTCGCAATGGCGGCCCCGGTCATGATCATTTCCCACTGGATCGCCTGTTCGACAGCAAAGCTGGTTAGGCCGACAGGCAGCGTGTAAAGTTCCTTGGACGTGGTCGAAATCAGCGGCCAAAAGAAAGCGGTCCAGTTGCCCAGAAAGGTAAAGATCGCCAGCGCCGACAGCGCCGGTGTGACCAGCGGCATCGCGATTTTCCACCAGATCGTGAATTCATTCAGGCCGTCCATGCGTGCGGCTTCGATGAAATCATCAGGCACAGTTTCAAAGAACTGCTTCATCAAGAAGGTGCCGAAGGCCGTCATCATCCCCGGAAACATGATGCCCCAGTAGCTGTCGAGCCAGCCAAAGTTGGCCGACATCAGATACCAAGGGATCACCAGCATTTCGGTGGGGATCATCAAAGTCGACAGGATCGCGATAAAGACGAACTGGCGCCCGCGAAACCGGAACTTCGCCAGCGTGTAGCCGACAAGGCTGTCAAAAAAGATGTTGGACGCCGTCACGCAAATCGCAACAAAGGACGAGTTTAAGAACCAGCGCGGAAACTGCCCCTCTGTCAGGACCTCGATGTAGTTGGCCAGTGTCGGGCTTTGCGGGATCAGGCGCAAATCGTAAATCTGGCTCGAGGTTTTGAGCGAGGTCGAGAACATGAACAAGATCGGCGTGATCATCAGCAGGCCGCCGATGAACAACACCGTCCACATCACGATCCGCCCAGGCTTAATCCGCGACATCGGCAGCGGCGGCGATAGGGTTGTGTCTATTGCGGCCATCAGCGTGTCCTTAGGATCCAAAGTTGCAGCAAAGAGATGAACAGCAGGATCGTAAACAGCACGACCGTTTGCGCCGCAGCGGCGCCCATCTGGTATGAATTAAAGGCGGTCTGATAGATCATCAGCACCAGCGGTTTGGTGGTTCCAAGCGGGCCGCCCGGATCATTCGTGGTCATGTTGTAGACTTGATCGAAAATGCGCAGGAACCCGATGGACGAGAACACGACAAGGAACACGGTCGTCGGTTTCAAAAGCGGCAGTGTAATCTTGCGCAGGATGGCGAAGTCACCAACGCCGTCAATCTTGGCTGCCTCGTAATAGGTTTGCGGGATCGACCGCAGACCCGCCATAAAGATGATGATCTGAAACCCCAGACCCGCCCAAATTGCCGTCACCATTATGGACGGCAGCGCCCAAGTGGTAGACCGCAGAAAATCAAGCTGCCCCATACCAACACTGCCCAGCACCGAATTGATCACGCCAGTCGGTGCCGGCTGATAAAACCAGCGCCAGACCCAACCCATCGCCGAAGCGGTGGTGATAAACGGCAGGAAATACAGCGCCCGCAGAAACGTATGCCCAAACCGGATCCGGTCTAGGAAGTAGGCGATCAAAAAGGACAATAGCAGACTGATCGGCGTGCCAATAATCAGATACGCAAAGGTGTTGCGAAACACCTTCCAGAACTCGGCCGAGGCAAACATGTCGCGGTAGTTTTGCAGCCCGATATAGGCGGGCTTTGACATCAGGTTCCAGTCAGTGAACGACAACCTAAAGGCATCGATCGTCGGATAGAACCGGATGACACTATAGAAAAGGACGGGTAGGGCCAAAAAGGCCCAAACCCAGATTGCGCGCCGCGTGCGCATCGACAGGCGCGGCGCGGATTGCGGTGATGTCGTGTCCATCGCCATGTCAGCGTCGCTCCTCTCGCTGCCGCTTAACGCGCGCGGTCGATGATGGCTTGTTCGGCAGCGGCGGCTTCGGCCACGCTTTCCTCAACCGATTGCCCTTGCAGGAACACACGGTTCGCCATGTCCATCGCGACCTGACGTTGCGCCTGTTCTTCGACGAATGTTGTCGTGTGGGCGTATTCTAGGCCTTTCAGGAATGGCGCATAGATCGGATCAGCCAAGTTCGCCTCGGTCAGGGCAACCTCTGGGCGGGCGGGCAATTCGCCAACAACTTCAAGCCAAAGCTGCATCGCCTCTGGCGAGGACAGATACGCCAGGAACTTGGCGGCTGCTTCCAGCTCTTCGCCTTCCGACTTAGCCCCGATGCCGTTCGCAAAATACGAGGCGTAGTTTGACCGCAGACCGTCGGCATTCGCCGGCAGTTCTGCCACGGCCCATTCAAAATCAGTGATGTCGCGGAACGAGCCTAGACGGAAAGTGCCGTCGATTGTCATGGCCGCACGGCCCGCGCGGAACGCCGCCTGCCCTTCGTCCATAAAGCCAGTGTAGCCGACTTCGTGTTTTGTCGTCAGGTCCGTATACCACTGCGTCGCGGCGGCACCCGCCGCATCGTTGTAGGTCACTGTGGAATAATCGTCGCTATAAGGCGCGCCGCCGAACTGGCGAACCAGCACTTCACGCCACCACTGGTGATCCTGCCCGCCCATCTCGACCGTCAGGCCGACGGTGGTGTAGTTGCCACCACTGTCCTTCACCGCCATCTGGGACGCGTAATCAACCAGCTGGTCCAGCGTTTCTGGCGGGCCTTCGATACCGGCCTCTGCAAACAGCGCCTTGTTATAGAACAGCGCCAGCGAACGTACGGCAGTGGGCAGGCCATAGTAATCATCGCCCCGCTTCATGGCGGTCACGATCGGAAAGAAGTCAGCTTCGATCTGTTCTGCCGGGAACATATCCTTTGGCAAAGGCTGCAACACGCCGCCATTCACAAAACTATCGGTCCAGCCATAGAACATCTGCAGCACGTCAGGTCCGTTGCCCGCCATGTTCGCGGCAACAACGCGTGTCTGATAATCCGCGTAGGGAAAAGTGACCTGCTTGACGTTAATGTCGGGGTTGGCCTCTTCGAACTTCGCAATCAACTGGTCCACCGCCTCGACGCGGGTGTCGTAGATATACTGCCAATATTCGATATCCACCGCGCTGGCAGCTGTGGCCGAAGCCATGATTGTTCCGGCAAGCAGTGCTGTCTTGGTAAAGCGTTTCATGTCGTCCTCCGTTGGGTGGGTTGAACCCGGTGTGTTGGTGCAACGTGACGGCTCTGGCGAATCTGCTCCGCTCTTGTAACCGCTCCCCAAACGCTGCTGCGGGACTTCGGGTCAGGCTGGACCAAACGCATGCGGTGCGTCAATAAGATAATTTACTTGAGTTAATTAAATGACCATGCGAGCCTTGTTTTGGGTCACGCCACGGCATGTCCCTTGAAAACGTGGCCGCTAGGCGGTCATGCATTTGCGACGGAACGATGGAAAAACCCAAGGATACGGACATGACATTTCCAAAATCATCCGCCGCACTGGAATCTAAGCCGCCTCCCCGCCCATCGCGGACTGCAAAAGGTAAAAATCCTGGCCGCAGCCGCGAACATAACCGGCGCGTGGTGCTAGAACTTTTGCGGCGGGGCGGCGCGCTTGGCCGCAAGGAGCTTGCCGATCTGGCGCATATCTCGACCCAAGCTGTGACCAACATTATTGATGAGCTGATGGCCGAAAATCTGCTGATCGATATGGGCCGCAAGCGCACCGAACGTGGCCTGCCGCCAATTCAATATGCGATCAACCCCGAAGGCGCGATTACCATCGGGCTGGAAATTGCTGTCGGCGCGCTGACCGCCGTGGTGCTTGATCTTGGCGGCAATCTGCGCGCCAAGCAGCAGCTTCCCCTACCCGATATGAAATCAGATATCGTGTTGGACGTGATCTGCGAAACAGTCACCCGCCTGCGCGCCACCTACCAAGCCCAGCTCATGGGGATCGGCGTCGTCATGCCCGGCCCGTTCGAGATTGAGGGCCTGTCTGGCGTCGGCCCCACCACCCTGCCCGACTGGTCCGGTGTCGACGTCGCCCGCCTGCTAAACCAGCGTTGCGGCGTTCCCGTCACCGTCGACAATGACGCCAATGCCGCCGCCGTCGGAGAGATGCTCTTTGGCCTTGGCCAGAACGTATCGCATTTCTGTCTGCTCTATTTCGGTGCCGGCGTCGGCATGGGCGGCATCGTCGCGGACCAGCCGCTACGCGGTGCCTTTGGCAACGCCGGAGAGATTGGCCATATCGTCGTGGCCCCCGGCGGCTTGCCCTGCCAATGCGGTCAGACCGGATGTCTGGAACGCTATGTCTCGCTTCATGCGCTGACAGAATGGATGACCCGCGACGGTGTCGCGCCGGACATGGGCGCATTGCATGACCTGCATGCAGCAGGCGATCCCGCGCTGCTGGCATGGTTAGATCAGGCCGCGCCGCATCTGTCCCTTATGATTGGCCTGCTGGAAAACATCTTTGACCCGCAGACCGTCATTCTGGGCGGCAAAATGCCCCGCGCCATTCTGGACGATCTGATCGGCCGTCTGGCGATCCCCACCAGCGTCGCCAATCGCCGCAACCGCGCCCTGCCACGTGTGCAGCGTGGTCAGACCGGTCAGGAATCGGCGGCTATTGGTGCTGCCGCCCTGCCCTTTTTCAACGCCATCACCCCGCAACTTCACCAGACCGAGGATCAGTCCACACGCTGACCCCGAGCCAAGGATTGCCATGACTGCCCACGATCGCCTTGCCCGCCGCGAAGCCGCGCCAGCCTTAATGCGCCTGTCCCGCGCCCTGTCGCGGCTGGATAGCGTCCTGACCGTGATGAACACCGGCGCGCACCCTGACGATGAACACAGCGGCCTGATGGCATGGCTGCGATTTGGCTGTGGCATGCGGGTGGTGATTGCCTGCTCGACCCGCGGTGAGGGCGGCCAAAATGCACTCGGTCCGGAACGTGGCGGACTGCTGGGCATGGTGCGTACCCGCGAAATGGAAGAAGCCGCGCGCGTTCTTGACTGTGACGTCGCATGGGTCGGCTTCGGACCCAACGATCCCGTACATGATTTCGGCTTTTCCAAAGACGGCGACGATACCTTTGCACGCTGGGGCGAGGCATTGGTGGTCGAGCGTATGGCCCGTGCCTATCGCAGCTATCGCCCAGATATCGTGCTGCCGACCTTCCTTGACGTGCCAGGCCAGCACGGCCACCACCGCGCCATGACGCGTGCGGCAGAACAGGCGATAGCCTTGGCCGCCGACCCCGCCGCCCTAACCGACCACCCGAACGGGCCTTGGACTGTCACGCATCACTACCTGCCGGCGTGGTCAGGCGGCGGTGCGACCTATGACGACGCACTTCCCCCGCCGCCTGCCACACTGCAAGTCACCGCTGACCTGCAAGACCCAGTGACGGGCGCCGCATATCAGGAAATCGGGCAATGGTCCCGCGCCCGCCACGCGTCGCAGGGCATGGGGCACTGGTCCGACACGCCGCAGACTACATGGCAGATGCACCGTGTCGGCGGCGCGGCAGAAGATACAATCGCCCAGTCGCTTGCCCAGACGCTAGATGATCTGGCCGCGCTGGCGGGTCCGGCGGCAGACGCGATTCAAGTCGCCGCCAAGGCCATCGCACAGGCGCAAGACGCCTTTCCCAAAACCGCGCAAATTCGCGAAGCGTTGGCCAAGGCAGACGCCGCGTTGGAAGCCGCGCAAGTGGCAGCCTTACCAGATTTTCAGTCGGCCCACGGCCATCGCCTGACCCGCAAACGCCGGGAACTCGCTGCCGCTTTGGCCGAAGCGGCAGGCCTGTCCCTGATCGTCACCGCTGAACCTGCCGCCCTTATACCCGGCGGCACGTCAACGCTGCGCGTGGTTCAGACAACACCCATCACCGCCCTTGACGTCACGCTGTCCCCGCATCTGCCCGAAGGTGCCACCGGCCCTGCCACAAAACTGGAAAAAGGCACCGCCGCGCTGCAAATCAAGGTAGCAAAAGATGCACCATTCACCACCCCCTTTGGCGCCAATTTCGACCCTTTGGGGGGGAATGGATCCGGTTGGCTTAACATGTCTGCCACCATCGCTGGCCGGACAATTCAGACCCGCGTTGATACAGAAGAGCCTTTGACTGTCGGCCCCGCCCACCGCTTTGCCGTGCGGCCCTTCCAATTCATTCGGCAAATTGGCGATACCGCGCCGCTGATCGCGTCAGTCGGCGCTGGCCCAATTCCCGACTTTCATTGCCCGGTCGGTTGGGACGTGCAGTACGCGGGGAGCACTTTGATGATCACGCCACCGGACGGCAAAGGCTCTGGCCTTGCGACCATACCGGCGCAGATTGACGGGCGCAGGGCGCAGGCCGTGACGCAGGCGCAGTTCCCCCACATCGGCACCGTATCGTACCCCGAAGATGCGAGCCTGCAGGTTCTGACGCTGGACCTAGCTTTGCCGCAAACCGCACGGATCGCCTATATCGGCTCCGGCGATTCCGTCGGAAGCTGGTTGTTGCGACTTGGCCTTGATGTCACCATGCTAGATGACATCGCACCGGACGAAGACTTCGCCGCCTATACAACCGTTCTGGTTGGCGTGGTCAGCTTCGGCAACCGGCCTGACCTTGTTGCTGCCACCCAAAGGCTGCACGAATTTGTGCATGCCGGCGGGCATCTGGTGACACTTTATCAACGCCCGGATCAGGGCTGGAACGCCGACACCACGCCGCCGCGCCCCTTGAAAATCGGCACCCCGTCGCTGCGCTGGCGCGTGACAGATCCTGCGGCGCAGGTCACGATCCTGACCCCCGATCACCCCCTGCTGACGGGGCCAAATCCCATCACGGCCGCCGACTTTGGCGGCTGGGACAAGGAACGCGGGCTCTATTTCGCAGCGGCTTGGGATGACGCTTACACCCCCCTGTTGTCTATGTCTGACGCATCAGAGGAGCCCCTGATCGGTGCGCTTGTATCCGGCCAGATCGGTGCGGGCCGTCATACGCACACCAGCCTCGTGCTGCACCACCAGATGGACCGGTTGGTGCCTGGCGCATTCCGGCTGATGTGTAACCTCGTGCAGCCCGCCTAAACGCCAAGATGCTGGAAATAGTTTTGGGAACCTACCCAGGCGTGCTGCGGCCTTTGCGGGCATGGCAGGCGTTACCTTGCATTGGGGCCATTGCCCTCCGCTCGCATGCCGTCAGGCGACAAAAGAGGTCTAAATGAAGATACTGATTTTCCCCGACGCTGCCACCGCCAGTGCGGAAACTGCGCGCAGGATTTTGGCAACTCTGGCCGCCCAACCCCGTGCGGTACTAGGCCTAGCCACGGGCGGCACCATGAAGCCGGTATATGAGGCGCTGCGCACCGCGCTTGGTCAAAGCCCTGCTACATTCACCAGCTTTAACCTAGACGAATACGTCGGGCTGCCATCCACACACCCGCAAAGCTATGCCTATTATATGAAAACTCATTTGTTCGACGCGGTTGCCCTGCCCGGCGCACAGGCACATTTACCCCGCGGTGACGCGCCGGACCCCGCAGCAGAGGCTACGCGCTATGAAGCCGCCATCGCCGCCGCTGGCGGGATCGACTTACAACTTCTTGGACTAGGGGCGAACGGACATATTGGGTTCAATGAACCAACGTCGTCTCTTGCGTCTCGTACGCGTATCAAGACGTTGACGCACAAGACGGTGACCGACAACGCCCGATATTTCGGCCCAGACGAAGTCGTTCCACGGCTGGCAATCACAATGGGCATAGGCACCATTTTGGACTCTCGTGCCATCCTTTTGCTTGCCACAGGAGCCGGCAAGCGGGACGCGGTGGCCCGCATGATCGAAGGGTCTATCTCTGCCGCCTGCCCGGCCACTGCGCTACAATTGCACGCCAATGTAACCGTCCTGATTGACGAAGCGGCAGCCGCGAACCTGAAGCTACGGGACTACTATGAAACTGTTCATCCAGGCGGAGCCGATGAAATTTAAACCTAAAACTGGCACCGAAGTCCGGTACCTTAGCAACTGCCTGACCTCGATATGGAGGCGCATCGTCCACATTTTGACGCGAAGGCCATAGAATGGGTCCGCATTCAATGAATGGTAGCATTTCAGTTCTTAGCCCAATCAATGAAGGCCCTAAGACGTTCTAGCATGTGCCGCTTGGTTAGGTCGTTGATGGTGTCGCGATGCCATAATGGGACTTGCCCGTCGAACAGGGGCAGCAGGCGCTTCTCTGCGATCTGGTGACTTGCGGCATAGCTATACATATAAGTCAGCCCCAATCCATCTCGCGCAGTGCAACTTTCGCGCCGATCTCTCGTGTGCCGCCGGTGCCCAGTTCTGGGTAGCGCGCGACCATCGCAGCGATCAATTCCTCTTATGTTGCGGCCCGGTCTAACTCCTCCTCAAAGGCCTCGAGGTAGGACTTTGTGAACGTATTCGCAGCGACGCCCATCGGCGCATCGACGCTCATGTGACCGGGCACAACAACGTCCGGCGCACGTGCGATAAGTGCGTCAAGGTTCGCGACCCAAGCCGCCCGCAGGTCTTTAGTCTCTGTGTCAGCCGTCCACACATGAGTGCCCGAGAAAAATCAGCGCGCCGCCAATGACCGCCTGAAGGTCAGGGACCCAAAGGTAACGGCGATTGATCATGTCCTCGGCTGCGACGATCTCGATTGTGCGTCCGTCGACCATCAACGACGGGCCATCAAACGCGGTTGGGATCACCACATCGTCCATAGACTTCGGCCCATTGTCGCCCAGTTGCGGGCTCCATGTTTCGATCTTTTTCGCGACATTGCCGTTGATTGCCGCAATTGTGTCAGACGCCGCGATGACGCGCGCATGCGGCAAAGCGGCGACGACGTCCGGCGATGTCACGTCTTTTCCGCCCGCGTAGCGGGCCTCTTGGATCGCCTTAAGCACTTCAATTTCGCGCTCTGGTGCGTCTTGTGCCACGGCTGTCAGGGCAAGGGTGGCCACACTGGAATCCAGGATGGCACCCTTCGCTGCTGTTGTAGAAACAGGATCGTTCACCCAAGCGGCTACACGGCTTAGCATCACCAAGGCAGTTGTTAGCCAGCAAATCACCAATCTAGAACAAGAGGTTAAGGCAACGCTTTTGACCCGCTCCACCCGGAGCGTGACCCCGACCGAAGCGGGCCGAGAAATTTACCTGCGCTGTCGTCACATCATCAAAGAGGCCGAAGACGCATTCAATTTGCTGTCACAATCCACAGAGGTCCCAACGGGCACTTTGCGCATAGCCGCGCCTTTGGATTACGGCGCGACAATTCTAACGCCAGTTGTGACCGCGTTTCGCCGTGCCTACCCTAGTTGCCGCCTCGCGCTGAAACTCGGCGATCATATCAACGATGTGTTCGCGGAAGACCTGGATTTGGCGATCCGCGTTGGGTGGCTAAGTGACTCCAGCTTGCAGGCCCGAAAGATCGGCAATTTTCAACAACTCGTCGTGGTAAGCACGGCATATGTCGACAGCCTCGGGCTGCTCAATCGTCCTGAAGATGTATTGGAAAAAGCCGAATTTGTCGCCAACCTCGCTCTGACTGATCCCACTATTTTGACCTTTACCCGCGCCAGTAACGAAACCGCAACGGTAAGGTTTGAAAGTGGCTTAATGCTCGACACCTCGGCCGCATTAATCAAGGCCCTCAAAGCTGATGGAGGGCTTTCCGTTTTGCCAGATTATTCCGTATACGATGCGCTAAAAGCAGGTGAGCTTAAAGTCGTATTGCCTGATTGGACATTGCGGGCAGGCGGTATCTATGTGGTCTATCCGCCAGCGAGGTTCCGCCCCGCAAAAGTTTCAAAATTTGTTGAAATGCTTGTCGAAACCGAAAAGCGGCGTAGAATTTGATGATTTACAAAAGCTGGGGCACCCTTTGCGCTAAGGCTTAAACTAGACAGACAAGCATGCATACGCCCCTGCTTTACTGCCGCAGTTGAATCAACGACGCGTTAAAACGGTACTTTGGGATAGCTTCGCAGCTGTCCATCAAACCCAAGTTTCGCATTGCTACGACACTTGTTGATGACACTGCCAAAGGTGTGGAATGCGACGTCCTTTTTAAAATCATCCAAGGCCGTTTCCGTATGCATCAGCAGCTATGCCGCCGTCCGGGACGGGTTGTTTGCTGCAAACTAAACCTTAGCGGTATTCGGAATCTTGTTTGATCCAGATCAGCGCACCTTAGATTTGGGGCGTCTAAGCAAAAGGTGCCTTAAGGCCCTGCGCTGTTGCAGCGATTTCATAGGAGGTATCCATGTCGACACCATCCGCGCCTACCCCTCGCAAGTTCCATTTCCCCTCGGCCTTTACGATCCTGCTGTCGCTGATTGTTATTGTGGCAGCCCTGACGTGGATCATCCCTGCGGGCCAATATGACCGTGTCGCATCAGAGGTCCTTGGCAAAGACGTGCCCATGGCTGGCACCTACGCACCGATGGACGCCAATCCGCAGGGCTTTTTCGATGTCATTCTGGCCCCCATTGCCGGGTTTTATGATCCAGCAAGCTATACAGCCAATGCCATTGATGTGGCTTTGTTCGTCCTGATGATCGGCGGATTCCTTGGTGTCGTCACGGCGACGGGTGCAATTGATGCAGGCATCAAACGCGCCATGGCCCGCCTTAAGGGCCGGGAAAAGTGGATGATCCCGATCTTAATGGGACTCTTCGCTCTTGGCGGCACGACCGAAGGCATGGCCGAGGAGACATTGGTTTTTTACGTTCTACTGACGCCAGTGATGATCGCCGCAGGCTATGACGCGTTGACGGCCGTCGCGGTGATCATGTTGGGCGCTGGTATTGGCGTGCTGGGGTCTACGGTGAACGCCTTTTCCACCGTGATTGCATCGGACGCCGCCGGCGTGCCCTTTACCGATGGCCTTGTGCTGCGTCTCGTGCTGCTGGCCGTCACCTTTGCGGCAACAGTCGCCTACGTCATGCGCTATGCGGCACGTGTCAAAGCGGACCCATCGCAGTCGCTGGTTCGCGATTTGCACGCCGGGCACGTCGCGCATTTTGTGGGCAAAGATACCACCGATACGCTGTTTACCGGCCTGCACAAAATTGTCCTTATTTTAGCAGGCGTCACCTTTGGCGTGATGATCTGGGGTGTATCCCTTGGCGGCTGGTGGATGGCTGAAATGAGCGGCCTATTCCTGTTCGCCGGCATCGGCATCGGCATTGTCGGACGGCTGGGCGAAAAAGGGCTGGTTGACGCTTTTGTTGGCGGCGCACGCGATCTGCTGGGTGTGGCGCTGATTATCGGACTGGCCCGCGGCATCGTCGTCGTCATGGACGCCGGGCACATCACCGACACGATCCTGCACTGGGCCGAAGGCACCGTGGCTGGCCTGAACCGCGTTCTGTTCATCAACGTCATGTACTGGATCGAGGTCGCGTTGTCGTTCTTCGTCCCCTCCACCTCTGGCCTTGCCGTGCTGTCGATGCCGATCTTGGCCCCCGTCGCAGACTTTGCGGACGTATCGCGGTCGCTGGTCGTCACGGCCTTCCAGTCCGCAGAGGGCGTCGTGAACCTCGTTACGCCAACCTCTGCCGTTGTCATGGGCGGCCTCGCCATCGCCAAAGTCCCCTACGAGCGTTGGCTGCGCTTTGTCTGGCCTGTACTTCTGGGCCTGACCATCATCGTCATGGCCACGCTGAGTATCGGCGTGCTTTTGCAAGGAACCCCCACATGAAATATGGCGTCCATTCAGAGGCGGGCACTTTGCGCCGAGTCCTTGTTCACACCCCCGGCACCGAAATGGCGCGCCTGACGCCCGCCAATTGCGCAGAGCTGCTGTTCGACGACGTGCTGTGGGTCAAACAAGCCCGGATCGAGCATATGACTTTCGTCGATGCGATGCGCAATCGCGGGGTAGAGGTCGTCTTTTTGCGCCAGCTTCTAACCGAAACACTGGCCGATCCAGAGGCGCGGCGCTGGCTGCTGTCGGCTCGCGTGACCGATAACACCGTGGGCGTCGGTCTGGCCGATGACCTGATGGCGCATCTGATGGAAGTCGATGCCAATAAACTGTCCACAATCCTGATCGGTGGTCTGTCCCGCGCTGAATTGCCCATCGCGGACAAGGGCGTGCTGGCACCAATGCTTGATCCAGCTGATTTCGTGTTGCCCCCCCTGCCCAACCATATCTTTACCCGCGACACGACGGCTTGGGTTTACGGCGGCGTTGTGTTGAACCCGATGCACTGGCCAGCCCGCCGGTTAGAGACGCTGAACCTTGCTGCGATCTATCGCTTTCATCCCGACTTTAAGGACGCAGGCTTTCCGGTCTGGTGGGGCGACGCCATGACCGACCACGGCCCGGCCACGTCAGAAGGCGGCGACATCATGCCCATCGGTCATGGCACGGTCTTGATCGGTATGGGCGAACGGACAACCCCGCAGGCGGTCAGCCAGATTGCGAAGGGTCTGTTCGCTGGCGGCGGCGCGACCCGCGTTATTGCGTGCCAGTTTCCCCGCGCACGCGGGTCCATGCATCTGGACACGGTGTTCACCTTTTGCGACCGCGATCTGGTGACGGTCTTTGCCGAAGTCACCGACGCGATCCGCTGCACGACACTGCGACCCGGTGACGACGGCGGCATCATCGCCGAAGTCGAAACAAAGCCGTTTCTGGACGTCGTGGCAAAAGCCATTGGGGTCAAGGCGCTGCGCAGCATTCCCACGGGCGGGGACGCCTACGAATCCGCGCGCGAGCAATGGGACGACGCCAACAACCTGCTCTGCCTCTCTCCTGGTGTGGTGGTGGGGTACGAACGGAACGTCCATTCCAACACATTGCTGCGCAAAGCCGGAGTCGAAGTCATCACAATCCCCGGGTCAGAACTCGGACGTGGACGGGGCGGCTCTCATTGCATGACCTGCCCGCTGATCCGCGACGAAATTTAAGGAATATTCCATGCCACAGAACTTGCACGGCCGCAGCTTTCTTAAGCTGCTGGACTTCACCCCCAGCGAAATTCGCCACCTTTTGCAGCTGGCCAGCAGCCTGAAGATGGCCAAGGCAGGCGGCTATGAACGCCCCATGCTAGAGCGTAAAAACATCGCGCTGATCTTTGAAAAAGACAGCACCCGGACCCGCAGCGGGTTCGAAGTTGCGGCCTACGATCAGGGCGCACATGTCACCTATCTTGGACCATCCGGCAGCCATATCGGCCACAAGGAAACCATGAAGGACACGGCCCGCGTGCTGGGCCGTTTCTATGACGGGATCGAATATCGCGGCTTTGGTCAAAAAGACGCCGAGGTGCTGGCCGAATTTTCCGGCGTGCCGGTCTTTAACGGGCTGACGGACGATTTCCACCCAACGCAAACGCTCGCCGACCTGATGACAATGCAGGAATTCACCCGCAAACACCTGTCCGATATCGCCGTTTGCTTTATGGGCGACGCGGGCAACAACACCGGTGCATCGCTCATGATCGGTTGCGCGTTGATCGGTATGGACGTCCGCCTGTGCGGCCCGCACAGCTGCTGGCCTGACGAAGCATTGGTCACACAGTGCCGCAAAATCGCGGAAACAACGGGCGCACGGATCACCCTGACCGAAAAGCACGCCGAAGGGCTGAAGGGCGCTGACTTTGTCTATACAGACGTCTGGGTTTCGATGGGAGAGCCGGATTCAGTCTGGACCGACCGCATCGCATTGTTGTCGCCCTATCAGGTGAACGCAAAGGTCATGGCGCTGACCGGCAACGCCTATGCCAAATTCATGCACTGCCTGCCCGCGTTCCATAACCGAGAGACCGAAGTCGGAGAGGCGACGTTCAAAACCTTCGGTATCGACTGCATGGAGGTGACCGAAGAAGTGTTTGAATCGGCAGCCTCTATCGTCTTTGATCAGGCCGAAAACCGGATGCATACGATCAAGGCGGTCCTTGTCGCCACGATGGGCAACTAGGAATGCGTATCGTCGTAGCCCTTGGCGGCAACGCGTTGCTTCAACGCGGGCAGCCTATGACGGCTGACGCGCAGGTCAAAAACGTGCGCGTTGCCGCTGCCGCACTGGCGGAACTTGCCCGCGATCACCAGATCGTTGTGGCCCACGGCAATGGGCCGCAGGTCGGCCTGTTGGCGCTTCAGGGTGCAGCCTATGCCCCTGACGCGCCTTGGCCGCTAGATGTGCTTGGGGCCGAAACAGAAGGCATGATCGGCTACCTGATCGAACAGGAGTTGATGAATGCCCTACCAGCGGGCGCGCAATGTGCAACATTGTTAACCCGAGTCGAAGTGGCTGCGGACGACCCCGCATTTCAGGCACCGACAAAACCGATCGGACCCGTCTATGCAAAGACCGAAGCCGATGTCGTTGCAAAAGCACACGGCTGGGCGATGATAGAGGAGGCTTCGGGACACTTGCGACGCGTCGTGCCGTCCCCTCTTCCGCTTCGGATCCTGAGTGTGGACGCCATCAAGCTTTTGATGGGTGACGGCCAGACTGTAATCTGCGCCGGCGGCGGCGGCATTCCAGTGGTCCGGGGAACTGATGGAATGATGACGGGCGTGGAAGCTGTCATCGACAAGGACAGAACGGCGGCCCTTCTTGCGCAAGAACTTCAGGCCGATGCGCTGCTTCTGCTGACCGATGTCGCCGCAGTCTTTCGGGATTTTGGCAGCGCGAGCCAAAGCGCCATCGGGAACACGACGCCTTTAGAGCTTGGCTCTCTTGATCTTGCGGCTGGTTCAATGGGGCCAAAAGTCAGCGCTGCATGTGCCTTTGTGAAAGATAGCGGGATGCGTGCTGGCATCGGTCAATTGTCCGACGCTCTGGCCATCTTAGAAGGACGCAAAGGAACCCTCATTTTACCAGAACCGGCAACTGTTTGAATTGGTGCGACTAATTCGACGCCAGATATCACCACGTCCGCAGGACAGACAAAACGAAGCAAAGCAGGCGTCGGGGATGCGACGGACATCTTGGTTTTTGTGTTCCTGACCACCCTCAAGGTCACACTTGGGGTTGCCGCTATATTTTCCTTGGGTGGCAGATCAGCCACCCGAGGTTTCCCCACGTTTTGCCGACCTGTGCATGAGGTCGCTTTCCATCCTACTTATTAATTCCATTCACAAATATCGATCGCTGACTTTCTTTGATGAAAGTCCATGCAATAAAGCGACTCGTTTTTTGCCCCTGCGCCATTTCGACCACTTTGTATTCTTTAACTTTTGCTTTCCCTAATATGCGATAGAGCGTTTGAAGGTTATCTTTTTTCGATACCAGAGAGCTAAACCAAAGACACTGGTCGGCAAATGCGACGCTCTGCTCGATCATGCTCGCGATAAACTTTATCTCGCCCCCCGGGCACCAAAGTTCTGCGTTCTGACCGCCAAAGTTAAGCTTGCTTGTATCGTCCTTACCAAGGTTGCGCCACTTACGTTCCGTGCCTTTACGCGCTTGTTCGATAGAGGAATGAAAAGGTGGGTTACACAAAGTGACATGAAACGCATCACCGGGTTCGATCACGCCTCTGAAGATATTCTTAGGTATTTTTTGTTGTTTAAGCGTGATTTTTAACTTGTTAGCCTCGCAAATATGCCGTGCCGATTTAATAGCAACAGGATCGATATCAACGCCAGTAAAGTGCCAGCCGTATTCGCTCTGCCCAATAAGAGGGTATACCAAATTAGCGCCGGTGCCGATATCGAGCGCTTTGATATAGCGGCCGCGCGGGATTTCTTGATTATTGCTAGAGGCAAGCAAATCCGCCAGATAATGAACGTAATCAGCCCGGCCGGGGATCGGAGGGCAGAGGTAGTTATCAGGGATATCCCAATAATCAATACCGTAATAAGTCTTTAGCAATGCCCGATTAAGTGTGCGAACCGCCCTGTCGTCTTGAAAGTTAATTGTTGTGCGACCGGCGGGATTGCGGGTCGTAAATGCTTCTAGCTCGGGTAACTGCGCCACCAAACGTACAAAATCGTAACCATCTTTGTGTTCATTACGCGGGTGCAGCTTCGTTTCGGTGGCCATGGATAAGCTTTCGTTTGGGTTCGCGGAGGTGATGCGCGACCTTCATCGTGAATGACCGCTATGCCCTTGGTTCGATTGAACTGCAAATCACGGCCCTAGAAACGCGTTCTTACCCGGCGCGGCGTGATCCTTGCCTATCACATGTGCCTGCCCCGCCCCATAGGTCGCGCGGCGGCCCGCAGCCTGCCGCAAATATGGCAATTTGCCAGTTGTATCAGCACAGATCAGGTTTTCCGCATTCCGCAGAGGCGCTGACCTAACGTCACGCGCAATTTGTCACAAAAACTATGCTGATTTTTAATCAGTTGAAAAAAATGTGAGCCCGCAGGAGCAACTATTCATGAAAAAATCGTTTAATTCGGTCTCTTTTTCGGTGGGTTCGGCCCCGATGTCATTGATGGTACGGCCAATAGTGACGTGATCTTTGGTGGATTCGGCAATGACCGCATTAATTCCGGCGCGGGGCGCGATCGGGTTTTCGGTGGTTTTGGCGACGACACGATCTTGGGGGCTGCGGGTAGCGATACCATATTTGGCGGCGCGGGAACGGATACGGCGATCTATGAGGGCGGCGTCGACGATTACGCGATCTCGCTCAAACCTGTACGCGGATCTGGCCCGACGCAAGTTCAGGTCAGCGACGCGTCCGGCGATACGGACACGCTGCGCAGCATAGAGCAGCTTTATTTTGCCGCCGATGATTACACAGCCGATCTGACAGGGCAGAACAACGCAGTCCTGGCGCGTGACGATGTGGCAGCGGCGGCGGCAGATATGGCCACCGTGCTGGCAGGCCTTAGCGACAATGACTTCGACTTTGACGACGACACTTTGCAGATCACCGCGATCGACACCTCTGCCTTGACGGGCACAGCAACGCTGAACCCTGACGGCACAATTTCCTATGACGCCGCCGGCGCGTTCGATGATCTGGCCGAAGGAGAGGTCGCAACAACGACGCTTAGCTATACCGTCACGGACGGGCGCGGCAGCGTCGATACGGCAACGGTGACGATTACCGTGACGGGCGTCAACGATGCGCCCACGCTGGATCTGTCTGACGTGATGGTCTTTGAAAACAGCACCGCTGTGCTGACTGCGGTTGGCGCGGATGTGGACGGCGACGCGCTGACTTACAGCATTTCCGGCGCGGACGCGGCCCTGTTCGTCATTGATTCGGCGACGGGCGCTCTTGCCTTCGCAGAGGAACCAGATTTTGAGGCTCCGTCAGACCTAGACGGCGATAATGTCTATCAGGTCGCCGTCACGGCGACCGACACTGGCGGGCTGTCCGTCACGTCCGACATTGCGGTGACTGTTGCCGACGTGGACGACGCCCCGCAAAACAGCGTCTTCGTCAGCGAAATTCACTATGACAACGCCGGTGCCGATACTGGCGAGTTCATCGAGGTTGCGGGCACTGCGGGTGCCGACCTAACGGGCTGGTCCTTGGTTCTGTATAACGGCAACGGCGGCGCGAGTTACAAGACGATCAGTCTGGACGGCACGCTGTCAGGCACGTCTGGCCAAGGGTATTTTTCCGTTGATGCGATAGGCATCCAAAACGGTGCCCCTGACGGGATCGCCTTGGTTGCCCCCGACGGCACCGTCATTGAGTTTCTATCCTATGAAGGCACCATGACCGCGACCAATGGGCCTGCTGCGGGCCTGACCTCTACCGGTATCGGTGTATCCGAAACCGGCAGCGACGAGGCCGGATTATCCTTGCAGCGGCTAGAAGACGGCACTTGGACCGGCCCAATCACCGCCACCCGCGATGCGGCGAACGAGGCAGAGATTGACACATCCCCGCCGCTGCCAGACGGGACAACGCTGATTTCGACCATTCAAGGCAGTGGCAGCGCCAGCGCCTATGTGGGGCAAACCGTCAGCGTCACGGCAGTGGTCACCATGGTCGCAGAGAACGGTTTTTACATGCAAGAAGAGGACAGCGACGCTGACGGCAATGCGGCAACCTCCGAAGGGATTTTCGTCTTTACCGGCGACACACCGAACGTCACCGTTTCCTACGGCGTGACCGTCGTGGGCGCGGTGGCGGAATACTTTAACGCCACGCAGATCAACGCACAGACTTTTGAAATCATCGGCCCGTTGGTCGATTTGCCAACGGCGGTGGGGCTATCGCTGCCCTTCGCCACGGATGACGCGCTCGAATCCGTCGAAGGCATGCAGGTGTCCTTGGATATCGGCACGGACGACGCCCCCTTGCAGGTCATTGAGACATTCGAGCTTGGCCGCTACGGCGAAATCGTCGTATCCGAGGGGGCCCAGTATCAGCCGACGCAGCTTTATGATGCGCAAACGCAGGCGGCCGAAGTGGACGCCTTGCAAGAGGCGAATGCCGCAAACCGCCTGACCATCGACGACGGCGTTGCCGCGCAGAACCCGACAGAGTTCGCCTATATCCCCAACACGACTGATGGCGACAACGGCAACGGCTATCTGGATACTGGTGATGACCTTAGCGCGGGCGGCACGCTGCGTATCGGGGCCGAAATCACTGCGCCCATCACCGGCGTGATGAGCTACAACTTTGGTGAATACAAACTAATCGCCGACGGTGTGCTACAGATTGACGAGGCCACCAATACAGATGCCCGCGAAGCGGCCCCCGCAGATGTCGGCGGCACGCTGCAAGTCGCCAGCGTCAACACGCTGAACTACTTTACCACGCTCGGCCAGGACGATTCCAATGCACGCGGGGCCGACACAGCAGAGGATTTTGCCCGTCAAACGGACAAGCTGGTCACAGCAATCACCGCGCTGGACGCCGACATCATCGGCCTGCAAGAGCTAGAGAACAACGGCTTCGGCGACGGGTCTGCCATCGCAACCTTGGTCGATGCACTGAACACCCGCTCCGGGGCCGACATCTACGCCTTTGTCGATCCGACTGGTACCGGCGGCGAAATTGGCACCGACGCCATCACGACCGGTCTGATCTACCGCGTCGATGCGGTCAGCGTCGTAAACGCCGGCATCCTTGACTACACGCCAGAGGGCGAGTCCCAGTTGAACCGTCCCACCGTCGCGGCGCTGTTCGAGGATGCGAACGGAGAGCAGATCACCATCGCCGTCAATCACTTTAAATCCAAAGGTGGTTCCGGCACTGGCGACGACGCCGACCTTGGCGACGGTCAGGGGGCCTATAACGCCACCCGCACCGAAGCAGCGATCCAACTGACACAGTGGCTTGCGTCCGATCCATTCGGGTCTGGCGATAGCGACTACCTGATCATCGGCGATCTGAACGCTTACGGCCAAGAGGACCCGGTGCAGGCGATCGAGGATGCGGGCTATACCAGTCTGCTATCCAGCCTGATCGGCGAAGACGCCTTTAGCTATACCTTCGACGGGCAGCGCGGTGCGCTGGATCAGGCGCTGGCCAGCAGTTCGCTGACCGGTCAAGTGACCGGCATTACCGAATGGCACATCAACTCGCTTGAACCCAGCATTCTTGGCTATTCGTCAGAATTCACCGATCCGGCATGGTTCAACGCCGATGATCCCTATTCCGCATCGGACCACGATCCGCTGCTGATTGGCTTGGACCTTGGCAATTACCTAGATTTAGAAGTCGCCTGACCCGAGACCAGATTTTGAAAGGCCCCTGCCATAGCAGCAGGGGCCTTTTGCGTTTGTACGGGGACAACGGTTTTCGCCAACAAAGTCGCTGCCTATTCAGTTTTTTGGCATGTCTTTCGCTGTCCCATTGCGGCGGGTTGAAAATGCCTTCGCCGCCGCTTTTGCGAAAATCCTATAATCTAGGCAGACGCTTATTCTGCGGGCATATGCTGCTGCATTTTAGCGACTTGGCAGGCTTGAAACTTGACGCAGATCGTGTGCCCGGCTGACGCTCGGATCGGTAGAACCCGAAAGGCCATTTCAATGCCAGCTCGCCCCTTTGCCATGCGCAAGGCTGTAAAAATCGGACCAATTGCGAATAGGGCGAGCGGTCTATGATGCCGAAATGGGCCCGTGCCTATGTGCGCTACGTCGAGGCGTTAAACTACCGCGTCGGCCGCTTTGCCATGTATCTACTGTTCGCCATGATGGGCGTCCTTTTGTGGTCGTCCGTGACCAAGATGATCAATGTGCCGGCCCTTTGGACGTTAGAAATGGCGCAATTCATCCTTGTAGCATACTATTTGCTAGGCGCGCCCTACACCTTTCAACTTGATACCAACGTCAGAATGGATCTGCTTTATGCGCGGCAAAGTCCGCGGAAAAAGGCGATTTGGGATGCGATTACTGTCTTCGTTCTGATCTTCTATCTGGGCGTTATGCTTTACGGCGCGCTTGGCAGCACTGTCTATTCCTTCGAGACGTCAGAGCGCGCACCGACCGCCTGGCGCCCTTATATGTGGCCCATCAAGACCATCATCTGCGCCAGCTTTGTGCTGATGATCCTGCAAGCCATCGCCCATCTGATCCGCGACGTCGCCGTCTGGCGCGGAAAGGTGCTGTGATGTCATACGAAATGATCGCAGCCCTGATGTTTTCAACCATGCTGCTGATGATGCTGACCGGGCAGCGGGTGTTCGGCGCCATCGGTTTTGTCGCCGTCGTCGCGGCGATCCTGCTGTGGGGTCCGGGCGGGTCTGACATGGGCTTTTCGTCCATCATGAAGCTGATGAAATGGAACGCGCTGCTTACGCTGCCGATGTTCATCTTCATGGGCTACGTCATGTCCGAAAGCCGCCTGGCCGAGGATCTGTACAAGATGTTCTACGTCTGGTTCGGCCCCCTACCCGGCGGTTTGGCCATCGGGACGATCATGCTGATGGTGATGATTTCAGCGATGAATGGCCTGTCCGTGGCCGGGATGGCCATCGGTGCCACCATCGCCCTGCCGGAACTGCTGAAACGAAACTACGACAAGCTGATGATTTCCGGCGTCATCCAAGGCGGATCAAGCCTTGGCATCCTGATCCCGCCATCGGTCGTTCTGGTGCTGTTCGCACAAATCGCCCGCCAACCGGTCAGCCAGTTGTGGTTGGCGGGGTTGATGCCGGGCCTGCTGATGGCCACGCTTTTCGTCATCTACATCGTCGTGCGTTGCCGCCTGAACCCATCGTTGGCCCCCGCCATGTCCGCCGAAGAACGGGCCGACATTACGTGGGCCGAACGCATCCGTTTGCTGCGGGCAGCTTTACTGCCCATCATCATCTTTGCCGCCATGATGATCCCTTTCATTAAAGGTTGGACAAGCCTGACAGAGGCGTCAGTCATCGGGGCGCTGACCTCTGTTGCAGCCGCCGTCCTCAAGGGCCGCTTTACCCGCGACGTGTTCGAGACGGCGACACGCAACACGCTGGCGATCACCGTGATGTTCATGCTGATCATTATGGCGGCCCTATCCTTTGGCGCGGTCTTCGACGGGCTCGGCGCAGGCCGCGCGATCGAGAATTTGTTCGTCCAAGACCTTGGCCTAACGCCCTGGCAGATCCTGATCCTGATGCAGCTCAGCTTTCTGATCATGGGGATGTTTCTGGACGACACGGCGATGCTGGTCATCGTGGCCCCGATCTATGTCGGGCTGGCCAAAGCGCTTGGCTTTGATCTGATCTGGTACGGCGTGCTTTACACGATCACCTGCCAGATCGCCTATCTGACGCCGCCCTTCGGCTACAACCTGTTCCTGATGCGCGCGCTTGCCCCGCCGGAATTTACCCTAACGCTGATCTACCGTTCGGTTTTTCCCTTCGTCCTCGTGATGCTGGTGACGCTGATCCTCGTGATGATCTTTCCGCAAATCGCCCTGTGGCTGCCGGAAAAGCTGCTTTGACATTTTAACCAGACCCCGCAAACGGGGCGCCCATTTCAACAAGGAAACAGACCATGACCACCAGACGCAAGTTTATCACGGCCGGTGCCCTTGGCGCCGCGGCAACGACCCTTGGCGCACCAGCCGTCACAGCGCAGACACCAATCAAGTGGCGCATGCAGACCTATGCCGGCACTGCATTGGGGGCCGAGGTCATCAAACCGGCCGTCGATGCATTCAACCTGATCGCCCAAGGCCAGATGGAGATCGAGCTGTTCTACGCCGACCAGTTGGTCCCGACGTCCGAGCTTTTCCGCGCCTTGCAAAACGGCACCATCGACGCGGTGCAATCGGACGACGACTCCATGGCGTCGCCGACCGAAGTCACCGTGTTTGGCGGCTACTTCCCCCTCGCGCTGCGCTACTCTTTGGACGTGCCCGCGCTGTTCAACCACTACGGGCTCGATGAGATCTGGAAAGAGGAATACGCCAAGGTCGGCGTCAAACATATCTCTGCCGGCAGCTGGGACCCTTGCCATTTCTCGATGAAGGATCCGGTGACATCGCTGGCCGATCTGCAAGGCAAACGCGTCTTTACCTTCCCCACCGCCGGCCGTTTCCTGGCGCAATTCGGCGTCGTACCCGTCACCCTGCCGTGGGAAGACATCGAAATCGCCCTCCAGACCGGAGAGCTTGACGGCGTCGCATGGTCCGGCATCACCGAGGTTTACACCGCGTCATGGGCCAAACTGGCACCGAACTTTCTGACCAACAACATCTCTGGCGCTTGGATCGGCCACTTCTTTGCCAATATGGACCGTTGGGACGAAGTGCCGCCGCACTTGCAAGAACTGATGCGCGTCTGCTTCGAGCAGTCACACTACTACCGCCAGCACTGGTACTGGGCAGGCGAAGCTCGGCTACGCGTCGAAGGGGCAGAGACAAATCTGACCTCCATCCCTGACGAGGAATGGGCAACAGTCGAAGCCGCCGCGCAGACGTTTTGGGACGAAATCGCAGCCGAAAGCGAGACAAAGGCGAAGGTTGTCAGCATCTTCCGCCAATACAACGAAACGATGGCCAAGGCTGGACGTCCCTATCGCAACGTCTGACCGCTGATCAATGGGGACTAAGCGCGCGCTTGGTTCCCAATGGCTCACGTTTCTTAAGACGTTGTAGAGGTTTGGTATGCCTTGCCTTTATGTCTGACCAAAGCCCCAAGTCTCCTCCAGCTTTGCACGGACCGCTTAGCGCTAACTCTTTGGCGTTAGGCCGCCGTCGCATCCATATAGGTCACGTCGCATGCGACGATCCCCGCACCCATTTGCGCGGCTGCGGTATAAACCTCGACCGAATGTTCAGGAAACATCATCGCAGCACCGCGGTGGCCGACTAGCCAAATCGCTTTTGGCCACCGCAGGCAGCGCGGTCCCGGCCAATAGCAGCGTCGCCAAAGTCGTTCTGGATATCGTTATTTTAAGGTCTCCTCCTTGATTACGGCGGGACCGCATACCGTACGGCGAGCGATAGTCAAAATGCTTGTTTCTAAATGCGTTTGCTTAGGCTGGCCCTGTACGGTTTACCGATCAAGGGATGGCCGTCTTGGCTAAGAAAATTCATATGAACGGCACGACAAAGTCAGGCACGATCCCGGACCGCGTAATCGCGTCTGGTACGTCAAGACCGGCCAGTGACCCATGTTCAGTGACCAGCACCGTGGCGAACCCCGCCTGAAGCCCGCCTAGGATGTCCGTGTGCAGCGTGTCGCCCACCATCAGAACGCGCGCGGGGGGGACGGATTGCGGGTGCCGCGCCAAGGCCAGATCAAACACCTCTGGAAAGGGTTTTCCCAAGAACATTGGGACGGTCTCAGTCCTGTCCGCCAGCTTATGCGCGAACCATCCCGGCTCTAGCGACAGGCCGCTTTCACGCGGGGCGACCAGATCCGGATTGCCGACCAACACGGGCCGGGGATTGTGCAGCAATGTCGCCTCTAGCAGATCTTGCCGCTGGTCGGTCCAGCCGCCTGCGCCCACCAGCAGGAACCCGTCGACGGCGTTATAAGCGGCGGCGTCATCGGCCAAGACGACGGTGTCTAGGTCACCAAGTGCGTCGGTCCCGGCCGAGGAGTCGACCATCAGACCCCACCGCCGCGGCGGCTCTTGCGTGAGGCGCTGTAGCAACGCCTCGCGGCTCGTGACGACTTCGTCAGGGGCAAAATCAAAGCCTAGCCGTGCATACCGTTCCATCATCTGCATCTTTGGATAGGCGGCAGAATTCGATACCACCGCCACCGCTTTGCCCATGGCCCGCAGCGCAGCGATGGTGTCTGCCGCGCCGGGGATTGCAGTTTCTCCGACGTTCAGGACGCCGTAAGCATCGAATAGGACCAAATCGTAGTCCGCCACGATATCGCAGAAATTACCGTTCTGTGCCGCACCTTGGCGGACAGGCATAGGCAGCCTGTCCCGGATCCTAAGATAGACCGCGAAGGCCTTTTCCGGATCCACGCCAATCAAAGGATGCGGCGCCGCAGATAGGCCGAGATCACTTCGCCGATGATGACCAACACGATAATCGCAATCAGGATCGTCGCGACTTCTGGCCAATTGAACGTGTCGATCGCACCCTGCAGGACAATGCCGATGCCCCCCGCGCCGACAAGCCCAAGCACGGTGGATTCGCGCAGGTTGATATCCCAGCGTAAAATCGCGACAGCCCAGAATGTCGGCATGACCTGTGGCACGATGGCGTAGGCGATGACCTTGAACCGCGACGCGCCTGTCGCCTCCAGCGCCTCCACCGGGCGTTTGTCAATTTCCTCGATCGCCTCGCCCAGCAGTTTCCCGATGAACCCGATAGATCGGAACATGATCGCCACGATACCGGCGACGACGCCAGGGCCAAAGATGGCCACGAACAGCAGCGCCCAGATGATCGTATTGACTGACCGGGATGTCACCAAGATCAACCGCCCAAGCCAAAGTGTGGCACGGTTCGGGGTCGTATTCTGCGCCGAGATATAGGCGACTGGCAGTGACAGAAGCACGGCAAAGGCGGTGGCAAAGGTCGCGATGTTCACCGTGTCCCACAGCACTTTCAGGATAGATTCCAGGTTGCTGGCATCCGGCGGATACATGCGCCCGAACAGATCGCCGATCTGCTCTGGTGCGCCCCAAACCCAAGCCCAGATCACCTCGATCGAGGTTAGCGCCCATGCGATGGCCAAGCCGCAGGTCAGCAGGACCGCATAACGGGTCATGCGTTGTTTAGCGGTGAAGCGGGTCCACTCGTCGCGGCCGAATTGCTGCGCGATACTGGTCATTGGATTCGCTTTCGAATAACGCCGCTGACCGCTTCGGACAGCAGGATCACGCCGACGATGACCATCGTGATGGCCAGCGCAAAGTCATAATCGTAGCGGCCAAAGGCATTGGCCAAAGTCGCGCCGATCCCCCCTGCCCCGACAATCCCCACGACAGCCGAGGCGCGCAGGTTCGAGTCCAATTGATAGATCGTCAGACCAATCTGGCGCGGCATGATCTGTGGAAAGATCGCATAGGCCAGCGTGGACAAATAGGGTGCACCGGCAGCCCGCATTGCCTCTACCTGACCGAAGTCGATTTCTTCGATCCGTTCAGCCAGCATCTTGGCGACAAAGCCGATAGAATAGACAATCAGCGTCAGCACGCCCGCAAAGGGACCAAAGCCCACCGCCTTCACGAATAGGATCGCGACAATGACCGGGTGAAAACTGCGGGCAATGATGATGATCGCGCGGCCCAGATAGAAAATCGGCTTGGGCGCAATATTGCTTGCCGACATAAAGGCGATCGGGATCGACAGCAGAACGCCGCCAGCCGTCGCCAGAATAGCGATCTTGAGGCTTTCCATAAACCCGTCGATCAGCAGGCCGCTGCGCTCAAAGCTTGGTGGGAACGCCCCGCCAAAAATCTTCCCGGCACGGCCTATGCCCTCGGCGACGCGGTTCCAGTCGATCGGCATGGTCAACCCAACCCAACCAAAATAGACAATTGCCCCGATATAAACCGCCCACCGCAGCGCGGTATTGGCGATGAACGGAGGCTTTTTCCAAGTATCCCGCGGCGCACTCATGATGCCGCCGCCATGCCATCGCTGCGGTCCGCATGCGGACTGCCAGCATAGATTTCATCCATCGCAGCCTGATCCAGCTTGCTTGGCAGGTCGTCAAAGATGATCCGACCGTACCGCATTCCGACGATCCGGTCGGTGTATTCCTTAGCTTCGGCCACGTTGTGAATGTTGATCAGAACCGGCAGCTTCAGCTCTCCGGCAAGATCGCGCAGCAGACCCATGATCTGCTCCGAGGTTTTTGGATCGAGCGACGCCGTCGGTTCGTCCGCAAGCAAGATGTCAGGTTCCTGCATCAGCGCGCGCACGACACCAACGCGCTGGCGTTCACCGCCCGACAATTGGTCCGCACGCGTATCGGCATAGTGGGCAATGCCCACCCGTTCCATCAACTCAAAGGCGCGGCGAATGTCCTCTTTGGGATAGCGCCGCGAAATGGCGGACCAAGTTGAGATATACCCGAGCCGCCCCGACTGGACGTTCTCCATCACGGTCAGGCGGTCGACAAGGTTGAAGCCTTGGAACACCATCCCGATTTTGCGCCGCGCCGCGCGCAGATCCTTGCCGCGCAGGGTCGTCAGCTCTGTCCCGTTCAGATTGATCGACCCTGACGTCGGTTCGACCAGTCGGTTGATGCAGCGCAAAAGCGTACTTTTGCCAGCGCCGGACGACCCGATGATCGACACGACGCTATCGCCCTCAATCGACAGATCAAGGTTCTTCAGGACCGGATCGCCAGCGCCATAGCGCTTAACGAGGTCTGTAATTTTCAACATGTTTTCAGCCTTTTGTGTGGGGCTGGCCGGATTGCGACCAGCCCCGACAGGTGGTTATTCAGCAGCAAGACCCTGCGGCGTGTATTCGACACCGTTTGCGGATTGGATCTGGCGGATCACGGCCCACTGGTTCTTGTAGGTGATCGGCACAAACTTGCTGACACCGCTAAACTCTTCACCCAAGGCTGTGCCGGTGAAGTCGTAGCTAAAGAACGCTTCTTTGATTTTCTCCTTCAACTCAGGCGCCAAGTCGTGCGCGACGCCATACGATGTGGTTGGAAATGGATCACTTTCCCAAATGATGCGGACTTCGGCCGGGTCGTAAAGACCGCGTTCTGCCATACGGTCGACAACCTCGGACGCGACTGGCGCCGCGTCATAGTCGCCTGCGACCACACCCAGCATCGACTGGTCATGACTGCCCGAATAGGTCACTTCGTAGTCCTGATCCGGCACGACACCTAGGTCAGGAAACAGCGCGCGCGGTGCCTGATTGCCCGAATTGGACGTCGGCGACGTATGCGCGACGCGCTTGCCCTTTAGGTCGGCCATTTCCTTGATGTCGCTGTCGGCCTGCGTGTAGACCTGCAGCTTATAGCCGAACTGGCCATCCTCGGACCCCATGATCGCAAAGGGCTCTACGCCTGCAAGGTTCACCGCAAAAGGTGTCGGGCCCGTGGAAAAGCCCGCGATATGCAGACGGCCAGAACGCATTGCCTCGACCTCGGCAGAGTTCGACTGCACCGCAAAGAACTGTACGTCCTTGCCTGTGACTTCTTCGAGGTGGGCGATGAACGGAGTCCAGATATCCGCATAGATCGCGGGATCTTCGACGGGGGTATAGGCAAAGACCAGGGTGTCCGGGTCTTTCAACAGAGCCGGATCAGTCGGCGCATCGGCCACCAGATCGCCGTCCGCGTCGCAATACATCTCGTCTAGCGTACCGCGCTCGGCGCATGTGTCTTGCGCAAAAGCCGATGTACCCGACGCGGCCAAAGCCGCCAGAAGTCCAGTCGTGAAAATAGTATGCGTCTTCATTCGTTTCTCCTCCCAAAGAACGTATGCCCCGAACACATTGGGGCAATTACCGCAGATACGAACACCGAAGCTTTCTATTTGCAACATTTTCCCGCATAAATTTTGGTATCTACCAAATTAGGGCGCGCTGAGGTCTTCATGGATACACGGGCAGAGTATAAAAATCTGACGAAGGCCGAGCGGCACCAGCAGATTCTACTGGAATTGCGCCTTGCGCCGCATGTGCGGATTTCTGATCTGGCAGAGACGTTCAGCGTCACAACCGAAACCGTGCGCCGCGATATCGCCGACCTTGCAACGCGCGGCCTTTTACAAAAATCCCACGGCGGCGCATCCCCGCGCGCTCCAGGAACACACCGCGTGCTGGACGAGCGGCAGCGCGAGCATGTGAGTGAACGTCGGCAGTTGGCTCAGGTCGCGGTGACGACTGTCGACAATGGTCAATCCATTATGATCGACGCTGGCGCGACGACGATGGAATTTGCCCGCGCACTCGCACTGTCTGGCAAAACGGTGACGGCAATCACAAATAGTCTTCAGGTTGCTATGATCCTTGGCACAGCGCCGGACATCAATGTGATCATGACCCCCGGTCAATATCTGAACGACGAGGCCGCGCTCGTCGGCACGGAAACCTGTCAGTTCCTGCGTCAATATCACGTCGATGCGTGCTATTTAGGGGCGTCAGGTTTGGACGTCAGTGGTGTCAGCGAGACCATTCAAAGCTTTTCTGCTGTAAAACAAACCATGCTGGAACAAAGCAGCGCCCGCAGGTTTCTGATCGACAGCAGCAAATTTGGGACTCGGCACCTAGCGCTCGTGGCGGGAATTGGCGACGTTGGGATACTCATCTCTGACACAATGCCAACGGACGACCTAGCCGCAACTTTGCAGAATAAGCGGGTCACTGTACTTACAAATCGTGTGCTTGGTCGGTCAAAGACTGAAGCACATTTAGATTTGTAAACGCTTGACCTGTCGCGTGCAGAACCAAGCAGAGATGGATAAAATCAACGAAATTCCATCCACAGAATAGTAAGCGCTAAAGCGCCCTCACCTCCCCGCCCGCACCTCATTGATCCGTCGATCCATCGCAAGAACTGCCCACTTTGTGCAAAGTCGCTCCGGTATGTCTCATACGGCGATGCATTGATGGCCCCGCAAGTGCGGACCTACATTCAACCGAACTGACCGCACCGAAAGACCACTTCCCCGGGCGGGTAAAAAGTGGACTTAATCAGGGAACTGCCTATCGTTGTGTCCAAATGCACTTAGGAGGCAACGTCCCTTGATCCGTGTCGGCGTTCTCTGCACTTTCATATTAGCTCTGTGCTCCAGCCACTTGTCTGCTCAAGCTACAGACGGCTGGTCAGGCAGCTGGGATACCTACTGGCGCGACGGAGAAGCGCGTATGCTGTTGGAACAGCAAGGCGAGGATGTCTCGGGGTCCTACGAGCCGGGTAAGGGACGCATCGAAGGGCGGATTGACGGTCAGGTTCTGCGGGGATCCTGGTTTCAGGATGGCACCTCTGGGCCCATCCTGTTTGCCCTGTCCGAGGAGGGGCAGAGCTTCACCGGTCGGTTCGTCGATGGCGAGTATTGGAACGGCAAGAGGGTTTCCGGCACAACTGATTCCAGTGTGGATCACGTCACGCGTGACACCCCACGGTCTGTCTTTCGCTCGTTTGTCTATCTGCAGAATGCGGCCGTCTATGAGGGCGATATCGCTGCAGGTAACGCAGCTGAAACGCTGATGCTATATGTTGGCGAACCTTCGGGCGAGCGTGACAAGCGTCTTCGGCGGCGTTTGCTGTGGACCATGCTTGATCTGTCGACCTTCCGCATCTACGACGCGCCAAAGCGCGTTGAAGGTGAATCCGCCCAATTTTCCATCGGTCCGGATGCGAGGAATTTCGAATACAAAATACAGTTTCGCAAAGTTGGCGATGCGTGGTTTGTCGTCGTCCCGACCGCATCTGAACTGCGGCGAAACTTAAATGACATGATTGCAGCGCTCGGTTACGACACGCTTTCTCAGTTAAGAGAGGCTTCCGCCAACAGCCCGCGCGCCGCGATGCGCGATTTCATTCAGGGTATGCGAAACTGGCACACCGGTGGACGTGAACAAGCGCTTGCAGCTCTCGATCTTTCATTTTTGCCACCAAGGCTTTACAACTTCGAGGCCCCGTTGCTTGCCGAGTACCTTAAACAGGTTATCGACCGGGCCGGCTATGTGACCTGGCAAGAGATTTCTGACGATCCCGACCGGGCCGGATCCTACATCTTTTACCGGCATCCTTTGGGCTTGGTCGTCATTGAACAAGTGCCGAGTTCTGAAGGAGGGGCTGCCCGGTGGACATTTTCGGCCGAGACCCTGCGCAACGCGCCGCAGCTCTTTGCCGAGATGCAGGACCTGCCAGTCGCCGAAGGGATTTCCGCGTCCGAACCCATCACACGGTTTTTCCAACTCCGCGAGCGTATCCGCGAGGTGTTCCCAGTACTTCTCACGCGCCCCGGTCCTCTGGAGCTCTGGCAATGGCTGGTGATCCCGTTGTCGGTCTTATTTGCTGTCGTCCTTGGCCGACTGACTGGAAAGGGCACGTCTTTTTTGTTCAGCCGAGGTTTGCGCAGAGCTGAACGCGGCCTGCGCGTCGGTGCAGCCAGACGACTGGGCAAACCTGCAGCACTTTTGGTAAGCACGGGCTTTGTCGTTCTTGCGTTCACTTGGTCGGGCTTGGCCGAGACAGTCCTTGGTGGAGTGACCGTTGCGCTTGCCGCGACCGCAGCGACAGCACTTGGTTGGCTGCTATTTACCATCATCGAACTGGCCGGAGGCTGCTTTCAGCGCCGAGCCAAGCGCACAAGTGGCTTGGTAGACGAAATCGCCGTTTCGCTGGTCACGGGGGTGCTCAAGATCGTCATTGTGGCTGCGGGGATCATCGCTATCGCAGACATCACTGGCATGCCCTACGAGGGTGTCATTGCGGGGCTTGGGGTGGGCGGCATTGCGCTGGCCTTTGCTGCGCGTGATACCGTCAGCAACCTGATCGGCGGCGTGATCCTGATGAGCGACCGGCCTTTTCATCGCGGCGATCTAATCGAGACCGAAGGGCAGATGGCGACGGTCGAGAACGTTGGCCTTCGGTCAACACGCATGCGAACATTTGACGATTCACTGTTAGTGATCCCGAATTCCGAGTTGACTGATAAGGCCATCGTGAATTGGGGACAGCGGCGCAAGCGCAAGATACGCCTTGAAATTAGCCTGCACTACGACACACCCCGTGAACATCTAGATGTCTTCAAAACCCGACTGCGGGATGTGTATCTTGCTCAGCCTGCAGCAGATGAAACGACCGGATTTGTCGGGCTAAGGTCATTTGGCGACTCGGCATTGAACATTGAACTCTGGGGGTATTTTAACCTCGCGGATTATAAGGACTATATTGCCGCGCGGCACCAACTGATCGGTGACATAGTTGATCTTGCACGGGATCTGGCGGTCGACTTTGCCTACCCGACACGCTCAATCAGGCTTCTGTCACCAGCAGACCAAAAGACAAAAAATGAGCGAAAGACATCTGATCCTGCCTGAGGGCCAAGGGGACGTTTGCGCGGCGCATCACCCTTAACCTTTAGAGACGAAACAAGGGTCGTCGGCAAAAACCTGTAAGGGGACGCGTCCCCTTTGACTTTGCGAGGTTCAAGCCGGACCTTCCTAGCGCTCTGACTGATGGTCCTCTAAGGGCCGCTCGGACCTAAATGGCTCATACTGCTATCGCGAAAGACTTGTACCTCGTCGCGGTCAATATAGGCTTAGCCCGACCTTCGCCGTACAGACCATGATGATCCGGTGTGAGCAGATATAGCATCTACGTTTCTTTCGAACCCTTCGGGAATGTCCCAAGTTCGGCGATGCGGTACACGCCTGGATAAGTAGGCCGCCGACGCGCGGTGATAAGGCGGGGCCGCCGGCGACTGGGTAACCGGCGCAGGAGAGCCGCTCGAACCTGAAGACCTTTAAGAACGAAACTCTCTAGCCAAGTTGGAGGACTTCGGAATCCCATCGCGGCCCGCAACGGGGGGTCGCAAAGCGCATGGACGATCGGCCGGCCAAGCGGCACGAACCATTTCGGAAGGTAGAAGGAGAGCAAAAGATCTCGGGTTGCTTCCCCCACGTCCGCGTTGCTGTTGGCGTAACGGTAATGGGCCTCCTCGTAAGCGCGACCGTAAGCGTCGAACGCCTCGTAATCCTTTGGGATCGTATCGATACCCATGCGGCTACCCAGCGCACGATGGTAATTTGTCCAGGCTTCGCGCTCCTTGCGGGTCATCGGCCGGTGCCCAAAGCGCTCGAGCCACCGCACCGGCTCGACCACGAAGGTCGTCAGGACATACAGCATGTCGGCGTTTGAGATGCGGTAATGCCCGTGCATTGCGTTAATGCGCGCGAGAGACGCGCGGCCACGGGCACTGTCCTGACCGTTTTCGCTGATCTCTGAGAGCAAGAGCTCGGTGTCGTCGTACCGCTTCCGAGTGTTGCTAAGAAAAGCACCGGTGCGAGACAGAAGACCCGAGATTGAGGGGACCCCATAGGTCCGGAAAAGCGCAAATTCGAGCGCCTTTTCGATATCCCAGGCAAATTCGCAAGAGCCAAGCAGGAACACGATGCGTTCGTAATCCTTCGAGGAATCTAGCCGCTCAATCTCTTTGGTCCAGCGCGACATGTATAGTCTCCCAGGCAGTTGCGCTCAATAATCGTAGGATGTCCCGATACCCACAGGTATTCAATGGATAGCTTTACCTTCAGAACCGACAGCGGCAAACGGTTCCGGTGTTCAATACTGCACGCAGACCAGAAAGACCGCATCCGCCCAATTGAGCTTGCGTTTCACCCGGATCACCAGCGCCTCGTTCGTGGACTCATCGATGATATTTAGCGTGCGGTCGACACGCCCGTTGTGCGTCCGGTCCTGGACGAAGTCGTATGACCAGACATGTTTCGGACGCTCCGGCCTCAGCCGGACGCACGGCCCGTCGTTCAGCCACAGCCGGCCCCTCTTAGGTTGCTTTGCTGGGATTTTTAGCCCCTCCCGCCGCCAGATCCGTTTAACCACTGCCCGGCAGGTGATTGCCTGCAATCACCGAGAGGGGCGCTTGTGATTTACATGCCAGCCACTGTTGTTCAGCATCCCGATAATCATGCGGCATCCATAGCGTCCGAATTACTAGGGCAGAGCGATGGTGACCCAATGGGCGGCAAACCCTACGCTCGCTCGATCCTTGTCCTCTGACCAATGGTGGACATGGCCTCGCCGCTGAGGGTTTGCCGCACATGATCAATGCATTGCCTGCGGCGGAAAGGGATTAAAAAGGCTGCGCGTTCAGGGCGATATCCTCGGGCTTCTCTCGCTTGACAGCCATCTCGTCGTCCTCCTGAAACCGGGATAATTCTATCCCAAAAGGTGGACCACTCCAGTGGGGGCAAGCCATTTCAGCGGTGGCTTCTGACCGACGATGCGGCCTTTGTTCCAAGCGGGCCGAAGCGCGCGAATGGCTGGTAGGTTTGGTGGTTGCATGACGGATCCTCCGATCCACCATACCCTTCCACAGCGACAACCCGACGTTGACGCAGCATCATGTCATGAGATGCTGCGGTGCATCCGATGTCCGGTTCGAGCCTACAATGACCGAAGCTGCATTTGGCGGGAACGTCTGCTCTGCGGTATGCTCTATCAAAACAAGAACACTTTCTCGAATAGAAGTTCAGCTAATACCTTTAGGCGCTCCATAAAGCACCACCGGTTTTCCGTGTGGTGTGTCGTGGTAGGCCTTTGTCCATGCGTCTTTGCGTACCTTCAGATCAGCCTCTGCGATGGGGGTGTGGCGCACAGTCAGCGCTTCGACGGCGTCGAGGACGGCTAGATAATACGTATCTTCGTTATCGGGCGCGCCACTGGCATCGGCGCTGGCCAACAAGGCACCCAGAGCGGTTGCCCAATCGGTTGCCGTGAAATGTCCCCCGCGCACCATAGCGTCGGCCAAAGCTAGTGCCTGAGCGTGCCAGCCTTCGCTAAAATGCGGCTGAGGAGGGGCCAACGGATCTTCAGGTTTGAACAAAGTAGCTTTCCCATAGATCAAGCCGGACCGTGTCTTGTTCCGAGGCGCTATCGCCCCATAACTCTCGTGCGGTGAAGGCGGCAGTGTAGTGATGCTCGTGCTTCGATATGCCTTTGGCATAAGCGTCGGCCAGTAAATAGGCCCCGCGGTAAGCAACAATCTTGCCCGTTCGTCCACGCGCATATTGGGGGAGCCGAGTGTGGTCGGCGCTGATGTCTCGTACAGTGGTCACGGCTTGCTCGACCTCAAAGCGCGGCTTCGTTGTCAGTTCGGACCGGGTACTCGTGGCGACGGTGCGGACGATCTCGACCACGTCTGCCACATTTTTAGCAGGGGGCGGCGCGAGACGTTCGGTTGGCGTGCCGGATAACAATTCGTCCGCCGTGAAAGTCCCGGATGTGATGAAGCCTGTCGTGTAAGTCAGCATCCATTTCTCGAAATAAGGAATGTTAAGGTAGACCTCCGGCGGCAGTCGCTCAATGATGTGACGCCACCAGTCGATCGTCCAGTCTGGATGAAAGAGGTTCCGAGACAAGGCCCACATCCGGTCCTCCCACTCGGCCATTTGGACGTGGTTTTCATGGTCAACCTTAACGGGGCCAAAGCCCTGCATGCCGCCAAGATCATGCACGCCATCCATTATTCGGTTTCCACTTTCAGATCACGATCCGTGCCGATCATCGAATTGCGCGTAACAATGCTGGCCAGTTGTTCCTCGGTCCATCCGTCCGTGCCCACGGGGCGCTGGGGGATCACAATGTAGCGCAACTCTGCGGTGCTATCCCAGACATGAATAGCCGTGCTTTCGGGAAGGTCGACGCCGAATTCCTGAAGGACCTTGCGCGGCTCACGAACAGATCGGGCGCGGTATTCGGATTGTTTGTACCATGCAGGCGACATGCCAAGGAGTGAGAACGGATAGCACGAGCATAGGGTGCAAACGACCATGTTATGGTCGTTGTCAGTATTAAGCAGCGCGTGCAGATCACCGGTTGCGTGACCTTCAAAGCCAAATTCAGCGATGGCCTTTGAAGCATCTTCCAACAGGCGCGCCATATATTCCGTATCTAGCCACGCGCGCGCAACAACCTGCGCACCGCGTTTGGGACCGATCTTTTCAGCGTAGGCCTCGACCCATGCATCAAGAGTTTCCACAGCGACCATACCTCGCTCAACCACAAGAGATTCCAACGCTTTGACACGTAATGCCGGATCAGGCGGCAGGTGGGAATGGAGGTGGCGGTGAACCTGAGCCGCTTCGTCGCCGTCGTATTTTGTCACGTATTCATCCGATCAGTATGAAGTGATTAGGCGATCTGGTACGGCGCATAACGCGCCAGGAGACGATGACGCAAAGGACTCAATTGCGCAACTGCAGCGAAAGATCACGTTGCCCACTTAGCAAACCTCTATGCAGAGTGCAGCTAGGGGCCGATTCCCGCCCGATATGTCGGTGCGATTGCATAAGCCGCTATCGGCCCTTAGTGGACATTGAATTTGAACGCCAAAGTAGCGGTGCATTACCATCATAGTGGTCGGCCACACGCAGCACGCCATGGCTCTTCGGGAAATACGGCGTAATCTGCTCCGCCTGCGCCTCGCTCCGCCAATACAGGTTACCCATGAAGCCCCCTTTCGTTCGGGGCCGGTGAATCAGGCAGGCGTCGCAGATTCAATCGGATTAATAGGTCCTGAGCCTGACGAACGAGGCAATTTGATGCTGCGATATACGAGCGTTGGGCTTTGCCCGGTGTGGTGACGGAGGAGTAGAATCTTATTTACAGGCGATTACCCGAGGCGGCGCACGGTGACCGGAACGTTCGCTCGGACAGGTAGCGCAACAATATTGTCATAGCGTTCAATGAGACATTCAATAGTGTCTTCCTGAGGCTGACGCGCCAATAAAGAACTACAATATGGCGCTGGACGAATAGTCCGGCCACATTGTGGTCTTTCCGCAAGCGCCTCGAGCGCACGAAGGCGGCCGACCCGCGCAATGTCTATTGTCCGATTTGTCATAATATCATTCCCTTATCCCAGTAACTAATACATCGCATACAGCGGCATAGATGTATCGCGCTCGGCGGCATGGTTACTAAACGAAAAAGAGAGGCACCCTACCCCAACGGATAGGATTCGAGGCACTAAGCTCTGGACCCATTGTCGGTTTTCAAAACAAATTGGCCTTTTTTCATTTGGCGCTGACCCAAGACTCTGTTGCGCAAACCAGCTGACGAACGGATCTCCCCTTTCCTCAGACGGATTTACCCCGCGGCTTTCGTGACAAGGATGCCAAGGGCAGTGTAGCCGCTCCAGCTTCGCCAGAGTGCCCGGCCCAGACACTTCGATGCGCGGAGCGCACTATTCTTGACGATGCCAGCGGCGGTTGTTGGGTTCCAAGGCTGCGCATTTCTGCGTGGCGGGATGACTGCGGCCGCACCGCGGTCAGCGATGGCGCTGCGGCATCGGCGCGTGGCGTATGCGCCATCCATTGCCCCCGCGATCCAACCGCTCACCGAAAAGCGGGGCTAATTTTGACGGGTTGTGATCGTGGGCCATAGGTTAGGCTCTCCGGATCAAATTACCCTCCAGCGGCACTGCCGTTGACAGCGTATTTGAAATGGTGCCGTATTTCAGGATGTTGCGGTGTAGCAGGTCCAGTCGCGCGTCCGTCTCTGCGCTTTCCACGATGATTTGGTACCGGATCAGGGTCAGCTTCGGCGGCGCGTCTTGGCGTATAGCCTCGAGCTGGACCTCAGCGCTATCAAACTGGAACGCCAGCAATGGTGTGACCCGCTCAATCCCCTTGAGCATGCACGCGGCCAATGCCGAGAGTAACAGTTCCACTGGGTTCATCGCATCCCTGCGCCCCGCCATGTCGGTATCCAAAGTAATCTCGGCCTCTTTGGCCACTGCAAGGCTGCCGTGGCTGTCAACGCGGCGAGCGGAAACACGATACTCAGTCATTTGAACTCCATCTACGTGAAAGCAACCTCGGCGTTCTTGCGAGATAGGCTTTCGAATTGTTCCAGTGTTGAAAAAAGAGACTGATCCACATCCGCTGCTTCGGCCAAGCCCCCTCCAGATCAATCAGGACGACACCGTCATCAGTGACGACGACGCCAAATGTCGCAGTGTTGGCCAGATTAACTGCGGATCGCTGGTCTTTTTCACCCACCAGTGCCCCGACGCCATCGGTGACGGGTTGGACCTCGAGCCCGCCTGCCTGTGCTGCCATGGGGAAGAAAGCCAGCAGCGTGCTGACCTTCACAGCAGCAATTCAATCTCTGCGGATGTCAGGACCTTACCCATCGATAGCACCTTGTCATCTACGACCAACGCGGGCGTGGACATGACGCCGTAGCCAGCGATCTCGGCGAAATCGGTGACCTTAATGACCTCCGCTTGCTTGCCTGCCGCATCTGCTGCGGCCTTGGCGTTTTCTTCTAATGCGAGACACTTTTTACATCCCGAGCCGAGGATCTTGATGATCATAATATGTCCTTTCAGAGGAAAAGGTGAGTGATCTCGTTGAACGTAAAGCCGATGGTCAGGATGCCAATCGTTACAATTCCGGTGAACGTGACCAGCAACGGCATTTTGACCACGCGCTTGAGCATGATGAGGGACGGAAGCGACAGCGCTGTCACGGCCATCATAAACGCAAGCACCGTACCAAGCCCGACGCCTTTGCCGACCAGCGCCTCGGCAATTGGTAGGGTGCCGAAAATGTCCGCATACATCGGAATGCCCACAACGGTCGCGACAGGCACTGCCCACCATTTGTCTTGGCCCAAGAGGGCGGAAATCGTTTCAGCAGGCACCCAATTATGGATACCAGCGCCAATCCCGACCCCGATGAGCACATAGGGCCAGACCTTCTTGACTATATCGAGCACTTGTTCGCGTGCGAAATCGATGCGTTCTCTTTTTGTCATTGCCTCATCAGCATCCGTGACGGGCGCGTTGCGCACAAAGTCTTCGACCTGATCCTCCATCCCCAATTTGCCGATGATCGTTCCGCCAATAACCGCCACCAAGAGTCCGACCCCCACATAGGCAAGCGCAATCGGCCAGCTAAAGATTGAGGCAAGCAGAATGACCGAGGCCATATCGACCAAAGGCGATGAGATTAGGAAAGAGAATGTCACGCCCAGCGGCAAGCCCGCAGCCGTGAAGCCGATGAAGAGCGGGATTGACGAGCAAGAGCAGAACGGCGTGATGGTGCCCAGCAATGCACCAAGGATATTGGCGCCAATGCCCGAGCGCCCGCCCAAAATACGCCGTGTGCGTTCGGGTGGAAAATAACTTTGCACATAGGAAATTGCAAAGATCAGGACTGAAAGCAGAATGAAAATCTTGATCACATCATAGACGAAGAACTGGATCGATCCGCCCACGCGCGATGCAGGGTCCAGCCCAACCCCCTCCACGCCCGCCGCAACCACATCGGACAGCCATTGCATCCGCAGCAATTGATCGTTCAGCCAACCAAAAATATTCATGCTATCACGCCTTCAACCCATGCTGCGTCCAGTAGACGGCGCAAATGCGGTGCCAGATCCGGCTTGATCCGGTAGCGCAGCCATTGCGCATTACGCCTGTCGATCAACGGACCAGTCTGTTTAAGCACCCGCATATGGCGCGACATTCGGCCTTGCGTGACGCCAAGGCGACGCATCAAGTCGCAAACGCAATGCTCATCGCCATGGTGCAATATTTGCGGCGCGGCCAAGCGGGTAGGTTCGGCAAGGGCCGATAAGACAGAAAGTATCATAAATACACCTCAGCTTTTGCGCAGTTGCGCATAACCGAATAGACGACGCTTTGATCCAGATCAGGTACCGAGCTGGTTACATGACAAGCGTTCAGTCTGACGCGATTAAAGTCCGTTTTTGTTCCCACATATTGGATAACTTACTGTGTCGAAATGGATGCAAATCGGTCATTTGCCGCGAAACAGAAATCCGCAGTTTAGCCTCACTGCCGACCTTCGCTGCGTTTGCACAAAAAAACTGGTTCGCAGCCCCGTGCGTCCGCTTTGTTCTAGTTGCCCAATTTGGTTTGCGCTTGCTGCGAATGTCTACTCTCCGGCCCTCTCGGCGTTGGCAGGATGTAGCGTAGTGCCCCCAAGCAGTCGTCCATAAGCCATACTGGTGATCATTCGGCTTTGACGGCGATGGTGGTTCAGCACAGGGCAGCGACCTGCGCGACACAGTGACACTTGGACTTCAGGTTTTATGGGACTATACCGCCACTACTTCAAAACCCGAAAGTTTTCGTAGGTTATGACGCGGAAGTTGTCTGAGACCTTGTCGCGGAACTTCGTCCATTCCTGCGGGATGGTTTCACGCATGAATGCAAGGATGGCGTCGGCGAACTGCTTTTGACTTGGGTAGTAGCGATTGTGGGTAACGTATTGATGCAAGACGGCCCAAAGCCGCTCAATGGGATTGAGATGAGGGCAGTAAGGCGGCAGCTGGATCAGATGGATACGGCAAGCTGCCCTGGCGAGGAAGGCTCTGACATCGGGCCCTTTGTGGTAGGCCGCGTTGTCCCAGATGACATGAATGATGCGCTTGTCAGGGTTGCGCACTTCGATCTTGGTCAGAAGCTGTGCTGCACTGACGCCATCAACGGTTGTGGGCTCGACAAAGGGTGCATCGAAGGTTTCAAGGTTCACAGCCCCATGAATATTCACACGACCGCGCCCTGCCGTGCTGAGAACCGCTGGATTTGATCCTACTTTCACCCAGCCAAACGCAGGCTTGGTCTGGTATTCCGGATGCACCGCATCGGCGAAGTAGACGGCTTCATCCGCTGGTAACTCACGCATCAGGCGGTCGTATAATGCGATAAAAGCGGCCTGCTTTTCCGCTGATGCCACGCGCGGCAGGGACTTGGGCTTGCGGTATTCAAAGCCCAGTCGGGCCAGAAGTTTGATGCAGCCAGAATGGGAATAGTTCAGACCGCACTCAGCTGCGACATGGGCCCTGATCTCGACCGTCGAGCGACAGAAGCGTGCTTCCAGCCAGGCGCATAAAGCAACCTCCTGTGCCTGTGTCATACGGGACTGACCGCCTTTCCAGCCGTCGAAAGCAAGCGCATCCCAACCATCTTGCAGAAAGGTTTTATGCCAGCCCCGGATGGTATCGTCGTCCAAGTAGAGAAACTTTGCGATCCGAGCACAGCTTTCCCCGTCGTCGAGCAGCAGGATCGCATTTGCCCGGCGGGCAATGCCGTGGTCCTCGCGCTGGCAACGCACGCAAGCCTCAAGCTCGAGGCGGTCTGCTGAGGAAAGAAAGCCGGGGCGGATCATAGGCATAGCTGAATCGTTCCAAACCCAGCCGTCAAGTCACCAAATTCGGCTTCCGCAGGACTCGGAGTATACCTCAGTTTTATGGAAAATAATCCCAAGACAGCTGTTCTTTACAACGCCGACTGCCCCGTCTGTAACTTCGAAATACAGCACTACGCGCAGTACTCGGGTGACAACGAATTGCCGATCCAGTTTGACGAACTGAACTCTGACGCTCGCCTGCAGTGGGGGCTTGATGCTGACACAGCAGCGCGCAGGCTTTACGTGTTGCATGATGGCGCGCTGACATCGGGCATCCCGGCGTTTCTGGTCCTTTGGGCACAAATGCCGAAATATCGGTGGCTGGGCAAAGTTGTAGGCCTGCCAGTGATCAAACAGTTCGCTTCGGCGCTTTATGACTACGTCTTAGCCCCGGTCATCTACCGCTGGCATCTGCGCCGGTTGCGCAAGAAGACTGACCTGCGTCCCTGAAAATTCCGCGATTTAGGGTTGGTCTGTTATAAAGGGGACGGCGTTGAATTGTCCGAGACAATAAACCCAGTTTCACGAAACGTCGCACCCCAACAGCCGTTATGAATTCCACCGACTTTCTATTCGGTTATCATAAGCTGGAGGGGTCAACACGAAATGAAAAAACAGGTTAATTCGACCCGGAATTCAGAAAACTTGGCAATGCCTTTGAATGATTAAACGCGCGTCAATGACGTCAATTTTGCGTCGGGGTTTTTGAGAAGCGCCTGCAACTCGTTATAGCCACCAATAAGCGTTTGATCCACGAAAATCATTGGGAACGTTGCCCAGCCTGACCACATCTTAAGCGATAGTCGTTTGTGCCACTGTGAAGTATAGCTGCCATACTCTAGATATTTGAATTCAATTCCCGCCTCTTGAAGGGTTTTGCGGGCCTTCTTAACGAAGGGATTATGTCTCATGCCCACGATTACAACACCGTTCGCAGCTATCGCTTCGCTGACCTCTTGCACAATGTCACTATAATATGTGCTGACGGTACGGTCGATGTCAGGGTGAATAGCGTCATGGCCTAAAAGTGGTCGCATTAATGTAACTCTCTGGTGGTTCCGCTGGGTGATTTTAACGTATCGAAGCTTGTATGACACCGGAAGCACTAAATCTGTTTTGAACCCTTCCTCATGTCATATCCATAATATCCACGAACATGTGGTAGCGGGATGCGGGTCGCCGCCGCTTATGTAGAACGACGCTTAAGGCCCTTAGCGGACATTGGACACGCACTCCGCCTCAGCAGTGCAGCTTCCCGAAAGCAGACCGTGATCGTTCACGCACCGTCTGAGAGACTTGGAGGGCAGCTATGCGGACAAGCTGTGAATTCGCTGCGCTTGCGGCATGTCTGCTTTTGTGCAGTGACTAGTTATCATTCTACCTCAGTGTTCTTCCACTGATATTAACTGAACGCCGGGCGGGTCGTGTTACACCGCACAGCACATCGGCAAGTCTACCGTGTCTAACTTTCTCTTTATCCTCTGCCTCTTAAAACAGTTGGCGGTCGGAACGCGACCACCAGCATGTTCGCTTAAGACTTCTTCCCTGTCTCACGATTAATCGGATATCCGCTTGCCGGACCTTTGATCGGTTGAACCAACATCCGGTCAAGCCACAGGTCACGCCCTGTCCGAAATTGCTCGATCCCGATCGTCATCCCTTCGTGCCCAGCTTTTGGCTGCGCCTTGTAGGTCCCGAGCAGCCTATCCCACCAGGGAAGGTTGAAGCCGAAATTGCTGTTCGTCTCCTCTGGAATGATCGAATGATGGACGCGGTGCATATCTGGCGTGACCACGATCAAGCGAAGGAAGCGGTCCACAAGCATCGGCAGCCGGATATTGGAATGATTGAACATCGCAGTTGCGTTCAACAAAACTTCGAAGATTAACACCGCGACGGCGGGTGGCCCCAATGCCGCGACCACCGCCAACTTGATCCCCATCGACAGTAGGATTTCGACCGGATGAAAGCGCAGGCCCGTGGTGACATCGAATTCGAGGTCGGCGTGATGCATCCGGTGCAGCCGCCACAGCGCGGGCACCGCATGGAACATGACGTGCTGCAAATAAATGACCAGATCGAGGACGACGATCGAGACGATAACCGCAACCCACCCCGACGCATCGATGATATTGAACAACCCCCAGCCACTGTCCTGCGCAATCACGGCCAATCCGACCGCAAGGATCGGAAAGCTCAATCGCAACACAATGGTATCGATCACCACAAGGCCCAGATTGTTCGTCCAGCGGATGACTCGCGGAATCTCTCGCCTGCGCCGTGGCGCTGCGAGTTCCCATAGGGCCATCGCCACCAAAACACCGAGGAACACAATGAGGCGAAGTTGCGGTTCAGTAGCAAGTAGGGACTCTGTCATCGGCACTCCCGACGCTCTTGTGACGGTCCACGCGGCGCGGGCGTCAGGTTACAGTAAACTGTCCCATCATGCCTGCATCTTCATGTTCGAGGATATGGCAATGGAACATAAATGGTGTGTCGCGGCTTGCGGGTTGGTCGAACCGTGCGAGGATCTCGGCCTCTCCGGTCACCAACACGGTGTCTTTCCAGCCGGTGTTCTCGGGCCGCGGAGGGCCGCCGTTCTCAGTGACCACGCGGAAGCGTACGCCATGGACGTGGAACGGATGCGCGACCATGGTGCTGCGGATTTGCCAGCGTTCTACCGACCCGAGGGCGACTTCAAAATCGATCCGGCCCATGTCATAGGGCCGCCCGTTGATGGCAAAGCCACCGCCGCCCATCATCATGCCACCCATCCCCATATCGAGAGAGACCTGCCGCGTCGCAACCTCTGCTCCTGTCAAATCCTCTGGCGCACCATCCAACTGCTCTGGCAGGCGGGTAATCCGCGCGGGCAGCGTGCTGTCGGTGGCGAACTGCAGGACACCGTAGGCTTGGTCAGGATCGCTCATCAGTACGGGCGCGCCACCATCCGAGAAATCGACAAGAACCTCGGCCCGTTCTCCGGGTGCAAGGCGCAGCACATCCAATGCGACGGGCGCAGGCAGGAAGCCACCATCTGTCGCTACCAGATGCATCGGGCGCGTATCATCGAAAAACAATGCGTAGTTGCGCGCATTCGAGCCATTCAGCAGGCGCAGGCGGGCGAACCCCTCTGGCACGACCGCTGTGGCACCCGCCTGACCATTGACCAGCATCCGGTTTCCAGCAAACCCGTGCATGACGTCCATCATGGACGGATCATAGGCCATACGTCCGGCGGCATCGAACTGACGATCCTGTAAAACAAGCGTCAGATCGTCGATCCCGTAAGCGGACGGCAGTCCGCGCGCATCGTCCTGCCCGTCCGTCACGTGGATGACCCCGGCCAGCCCGAAATAGACCTGTTCTGCAGTGCGTTCGTGAATATGCGAATGATACCAAATGGTTGCCGGATCCTGTGCAATCGACATTTCTGGCTGCCATGTCGCACCGGGCGCGATCGGAAGGTGCGGGCCGCCATCATGCTCTCCGGGCACTAGAAGGCCGTGCCAATGCGCGCTGATGGGTTCATCAATGTTATTCTGCACCTCGGCCGCCAAATCGCCGTTCTGCATGATGATGGTCGGTCCCAGATAACCCTGATTGAACCCAGCGGTCGGTGTGCCGGGCCCGCCGAAAAAGCTGCTGCTGCCTGACGTTGCCGTCAGCGATAACCGGCCAGTCGGACGCGTGTCCAAAAGAGGCGGCATTGCAAGGCGGGTCAAAGCCGGTTGGCCTTGTGCAAATGCACGCAGGCCGAACATTGGTGACACAATACCCGCAGTCATGATCGCTGCGGAGGTAGAGGTCAGGAATTGGCGTCTTTTCATGCTGATCTTTCAAGGCTTGGTTAGAAGCGTTGCAATAGCAAACCACGTCTGTGGTTAAGGCGTATGACCCAGCGCTTCACAAGGCAACAGCAGGCTGAAGCCCCGCGCATCAATGACGGAATCGCCACGGTACCGCGAGGCTTGAACCCACACGAAAATAGCAGGTTAGTCAGCCAGCAGCTTCTTGCGCTCGGCGAACTCGGTCGAGTCGATTTCACCTTTGGCATAGCGTTCCTTCAGCAGCACCAAGGCACGGTCTTGCGCAGCGTGACTGCTGGTGGCAGGTCCAGTCGCACCAAACAGGCGCAAAAGATATATGATCGCGGCGACGATCCCGACGACGGTCAGGATCATAAAAATCGGCCCAATGACCATGCCGAAGCCGCCCCACTGGTTGCTGCCCCACATCATGTCATGTCCATGATTGTACTGGCCAAAACGCTCTGGGATTTCCCCGACCTGCGCCATTGCAGAGGTGGCGGTCGTGTAAAGTATGCCCGCGACAATCGGGGCAATCGCCCTATTTTTGAATTCCATTCTGCGACTCCTTTTGCACGGCATCAACGCTGGCCGCCTATTGCGTGTGTCAGTGTAGGATGGAAACGGCGCGAAGGCCTTGATCTGCATCAGGGCGGCAGGACTGAGTTACGATAGTCTGATGCACAAAGGTTCATGCGTGGATTGTGGACCGTCGCATCTGATTTGGGTGCGCAAAGCCGATTTTCGTGGTGCCTCACCAACTCATCGCCCTTGAACTGATGCCCGTTGCGGGCCAGGTCCGGGACCTTCAGGCAAAGGCGGTAGAGGCGATCCGAGATGCGATTACGCATCGGCATCCTTACTGCGATTGTAGCCTTGGGGTTCGGGGCCTGATGCAGCGCGAAACGCTCAAGATGCCGAGGACGCAGGCTGCTTAACGAAACAAAACCGGACTGGAGATCGACGAATGGTTCAACTTCTCAACATAACGGCGGACGAGACGAAACGGGTCGTCAACTTGGCTGGCGGACCGGTTGAAATCGAACGCCACCGGAACGACATGCAGCTGATTACAGGGTATCTGCAACCGATGGTCCCGATAGCCGGTGTCACCCCCGTCGGCGAGCTTGAGGTTCTGGCCTGCTTGGCGGATGACGACTACGTTGTGGTGGACATGCGCGATCCCGATTGGCGATTGAAGGGCACGATTCCGGGAAGCATCTCGATTCCATTTGAAGAGGTGGCAAACCGTCTGGATGTGCTCGGATGTGTGCGATCATCGTCCGGCTGGAACTGCGACGCCGCTAAGAAAATCGTGGCGTTTTGCAATGGCCCGGCCTGCCCTCAAAGTACGCGCGCGATGCACGCGATGGTCGACAATGGCTTTCCGCCGGACAAAATCTACTACTACCGCGGCGGCATGCAGGACTGGCTGGTACTGGGACTGACGACACAGGCTTCGGATGCGTGACCGTGCCTGGTCCTTTAGGCATTGCAACGGCACTGGATCGCGACCCCACGCAAAACCGATGCGCCCCAAAAAGCACGGGGGCGCATCCCCGACCGTCCGCTTTCTTCGGACACACCATTTAAGTATGCAGGCGCGGCGAATGGCGGCTCTCTGCCCCCAGTAGCGGCGGCAGCGAACGGCCCTTAGCGGACATTGAACACGCACTCCGCCCCTGCAGTGCAGCTTCCCGAAAGCAGACCTTGATCGTTCACGCACCGTCTGGGATCCTTGAGGGCAGATCGGCGGACAAATTGTGGATTCGCTGCAGCTGCGCCAATAACTGCTTTCGGAACCGTTCCAAAACGGTTCTCTGATTGCGGCGAGGCGCGAGGGCGCGAGGCCAGTTTACGCCAATAATTCCAACATATCTTTTTGAAGGCCGCGATTTTTGACTTGAAAACCCAAGTTATTGACGGTCATGGTCAGGTTTTGGGAATGGGCCATAGGAATGGTTGCTGAGACTCTGTCATATTTTAGATAACTTCCGCTCATAACAACTCGCTTTGTAAACCGGAAATTGACGCTAATGCCGCACTGGCTAGGAGAGGTGAACGAAAAACAGCGGAGATCATATGCATGGGCAGCAAGGGAAAGGGACTGAACAGCATACCGGTGCGCTTCGGGCTGATGGGTGCCATGATCGGAGGGCTCGCGATATTAGGCCACCTTTGGGTCGTTGAAGCCGGATTTGGCGGTTGGCAGATCGGCCTAGCCATCGGGCTGTGCATCTTGCTACCGGCGTTAATTATGGTTTTGGCGGCAGGTAACCTGACATCTCAGATCGCGGCCTTGCATCGCAGCACCGAGGCCCTCGTGGCTGGTGACTTCAACACCCCCGTCGACGTCGATTGCGCCTGCGAAGTTGGTGGGCTGGCCGATAGCTTCCGCAAGATGGTCAACCGCCTGAACAGCAATATCGTCCGGATGAACGTTCTGGCCTACTCCGATGGTGTGACAGGCTTGCCTAACCGTGCGGTGGTCTTTCACCTCCTCAGCCGATTGTCCAATGGCGGCGGCATCAACCGTGCCACCGTCCTGTTTATTGATCTGGACGGCTTCAAACGCGTCAACGACATGCATGGGCATGAGACCGGGGACGAGTTGCTCCGCCGCGTAAGCGTTCGCATTGCCAAGGCGCTTGGACGACGTTTAGACGAACTGGAAAACTGCATGACGCCGATGGGTGATCTGTGTGACGAACCCCCGCGTGATACGGTGATTGCCCGCGTCTCTGGCGACGAATTCGTCGTTATTCTACCTCAATCGTCGGGAAATCCTGAGGAGTTATGCTGTGCAATCCTAGAAAGCCTCATGGAGCCCTTCGAAATCGATAGCGCCAAGGTACATGTCGGTGCGAGCATTGGCCTCGCCCGTTTTCCGGAAGATGCGAACAGCCCCGAAGACCTTCTTAATCTGGCAGACCTTGCGATGTACGAAGCCAAGCGAACTGGGCGAGGTCGGATGGTGGCCGTGTCTGCGGCCCTTCGTGCGCAGTGGCGGGACCGGCGCGACGTCGAGGGTGACCTTAGGCGTGCGATGGAATGTAACGAGATTACGCTTGCCTATCAGCCGCGCTTTTCAACGACCGATTTGAGTTGCGTCGCCGTTGAAGCGCTGGCGCGTTGGACTCATCCCGAACGCGGTTCAATCTCGCCCGAGGTATTTGTTCCCATCGCCGAGCAAGCCGGGTTGATGCCGCTGCTTGGTGCCGCCGTTTTTGAAAAAGCCATTAAGCAGTGCAGCATCTGGCAAAGACAAGGTCTCTCCCTATCCGTGTCGGTTAACGTGTCCCCTGCTGAATTCGCGGATACAAACTTGGTGCCACGGCTACTAACGATCCTGAAGAAATACCGTGTCGATCCCAATCTGGTGGAGATCGAGATTACCGAAACAATGGCCATGGGTGATTTCGAGTCAACACATGGGCAGATGATTGCGTTGAGAAGCGCAGGTCTCAAGATTGCAATCGACGATTTTGGGACCGGATATTCGAACCTGTCGCAACTATCCCGCTTGCCCTACACGTCTATGAAGTTGGACCGGTCCCTCATTCTCGATATTACGAGCCGCGACAGTAGCCTCGATATTTTTCGGGCGGTCACGGGAATGGCAAAAGCGCTCGGTCACGTCACGATCGCGGAGGGGATCGAAACGCAGGAGCAATACGATGCGCTTGCGGAAATCGGTTGCGATGAGGTTCAAGGATTTCTATTTGCAAAGGCAATGCATCCCGATGCGATCCCGGCTGTCGTTGCCAGGTCGAGATTTGACGTCGCTGATTTAAAGAAAGCTTAGGACGTTAATATCTCGGCAAGCCATGGGCTCAAGTTTTCTTTGCTCTACGCCTCAATTAAATAGGATGAGGAAGGGCATCATGTGTTCCGACGAGTTCTGTCTGATGTTCGGGAACTAGGTAAAGTATTGCGTGTGTAATTTCATGAACGGCAACCTCAAATGAGTCGACCGTTCACCTGAGCTCCCATTCATGCAAGCCTCAGGATCGGTCAAAATGGGCTCGGAGCGGACATCGGATGCGCCGCAGCATCTCATGATATGATGCTGCGTCAACGTCGGGTTGTCGCTGTGGAAGGGTATGGTGGATCGGTCGATCCTTCATGCAAACACCAAACTTACCAGCCATTTGTGCGTTTCGGCCCGCTTGGAACAAAGGCCGCATCGTCGGTCAAAAGCGAGTGTTGAAACCCAAACACGTCTGGGCGATCCGCCTTCGGCTAGAGTTGGCCCAAAACCATCGCGACCTCGCTCTGTTCAACATGGCGATCGCCAGCAAACCTCGCGGCTGTGATCTTGTCCGCATGAAGGTCGTCGATGTCATGGCGTCCGGTCAGATCAAGGAACGAGGGTCCGTCCTTCAAAGCAAAACGGAAAAACCAGTCCGGTTTGAGATTTCCGAAGGCACCCGCACTTCCGTCATGAAGTGGATGACATATTCACTGACGGCTGGGTCCGAATATCTTTGGCCCGGCCGCTTCCACGAGTGGCTCCACACATCAACGCGCCAGTATGCAAGGATCGTGCGTGCTGTTCAGCTTCTGCTAGGCACACAAAATTGGACAGCATTGTCAGATACCTGGATGTCGAACCTGAAGATGCACTGGCAATATCCGAAGCTATCGAAATCTAGGCGTCTGGCCCGTTGGGCATGGACGGCCTAAACCAACCATTCACCGCCTCCTAAAGATGCTGCCGCGCGGCTCGTCATTGCAGACATCTATGCATCGCGCAGCATTTGCTAAGCTAAAACGTCGTTCTGCCGGCAAAGCTACGACGCGAGTTCAAGCAACCGATGCATGCTTAGATACCAAAAATGAAGTTCGTGCCTAGCGCCCAAAAGCCCTTCGCTGCGCATTCTGATCCCTGGTGGACCCGGATAAATCCGTCTTTTGCCGCTGGCAAAGGAGAACCCGTCGCAAATTCAACTGTCACGCCGAGATTCGCGCGTTAGCTTTGTCAAAACGTGCGGTGTGTTGCCGCCATGACCTTGATGCAATGTGGGTGCCGACGGATGAAAAGGATTGGCCTCGACGCGACCGACATTCGCATCCTCTGCGCGGTGCAGCAGCATGGGCAGCTTAGTAAGGCCAAGCTTGCTGAGATTGCCAACATTTCCGCAACGCCGTGCTGGGCACGACTGGATCGCCTTAAGGCGGCTGGTCTGATCCGAGGCTATCACGGTGACATCGCAATAGACCGGATCTGTGATGTGACACAGGTGATGGTCACCGTATCCCTGACCCATCATCGCAAGGCCGACTTCGATCGATTTGAAGCCTTCATCATGGACCGGGAAGAGATCACGGAATGCATCGCCACAGGCGGCGGGATGGATTACGTGCTGAAGGCTGTCACTTCCAATCTCATGTCGTTTCAGGCCCTGATGCAGGCGATGCTGGAAGCAGAGCTGGGTGTGGATCGATACATGACCTACATCGCGACTCGCATCGTTAAGGCAAATCGCCCCAACCTTGCCAAACTGGCGGTGAAAAACATCAGCTGACCTGGGCAGACTGATTGGTCTCAACTCTGCCCCTAAATGAGCCCGTGCGGTCTGAAAATGCCACTTTTTCAGACCGAACATGCGCATCGCTCGGACCTAAAGTCGCTCAGGTTCAATCGATCCCGGCCTATCCGACCGGTGACGCATGAGGGGGAACAAGATGCACGCAGACGACTTCGGCTTTGGCACACAGATCCGCAAATCACCCTATTTCGATGCAACTGTGCGTTGGGGTGCAAAGGGATTTTCCGTCTACAACCACATGTATATCCCCCGCGATTTCGGTGATCCGGAACAGAATTTCTGGACTCTCGTCAACGATGCGATCCTGTGCGACGTGGCGGTAGAGCGTCAGGTAGAGATCACGGGCCCCGATGCGGCGCGTTTCGTCCAGTTGCTGACGCCGCGCGATCTATCAAAGATGGCCGTCGGCCAGTGCAAATATGTCCTGATCACGAACGCGGAAGGGGGCATTCTCAACGATCCGATCCTGCTGCGTCTTGCCGAAAACCATTTCTGGATTTCCCTGGCCGACAGCGACATCCTGCTGTGGGCGCAAGGCGTGGCCGTGCATGCCGGCTTGGACGTCACGATTGGCGAGCCGGACGTGTCGCCGTTGCAGTTGCAAGGGCCAAGGTCTGGCGAGATCATGCAGGCCCTGTTCGGCGACAGCATCCTCGATCTGAAATACTACTGGCACCGCGAACTTGAGTTGGATGGCATCCCCCTCCTCGTATCGCGCACCGGCTGGTCCAGCGAACTGGGTTACGAGATATATCTGCGCGACAGCACCCATGGCGATGCGCTGTGGGAACGGATCATGGCGGCGGGCATGGCGTTCGGTCTGAAGCCGGGGCACACCTCCTCGATCCGCCGGATCGAGGGCGGGATGCTATCCTACCATGCCGACGCGGACATCAAGACGAACCCTTACGAACTTGGGCTCGACCGACTTGTGGACCTCGACATGGAAGCGGAGTTCATCGGCAAGGCCGCGCTGCGTCGCATCCGCGATCAGGGCGTAAGCCGTATCCAAGTCGGCGTGATCGTCGACGGCGCACCGATGAAAGGTCCGAACACCAATTTCTGGCCGATCAGCAAAGATGGCACGGACATCGGCAAGGTCACGTCGGCGGTCTACTCTCCGCGGCTTGAACGTAACATCGCGCTGGCGATGGTGGCGGTTGCGCACGCGAATATCGGGACCGAAGTGGACATCTTGACCCCGTCCGGGCTGGCCCGCGCGACCGTGGTCGAGCGTCCGTTCTACGACCCCAAGAAGAAACTTGCCGCCGCCTAAGCGTCCCGGCCAATCAAGAGACCTGACACATGTCCGACCTTTCGATCCAGTTACACTGGCAACGTGCGGAACCCGCGCTGTTGACCGGCAAGTATTCCAATGCACATACGGTGCAATTCAACAGCGATTGCGACATCCAAGTGGACGCGGCCCCCGATTGGGGCGGCGATCCGGCCAATACCAACCCGGAACAGGCGCTTGCCTCGGCCCTGTCCAGTTGCCACATGATGACCTTTCTCGCCCTTGCGGCGAAGGCGGCATGGCCGGTGGCGAGCTATAGCGATCATGCGGTCGCACACCTTGGCAAAAATGCGCAGGGTCAGATGTCGGTGACGCGGATTGATCTGCGCCCGCTCGTGCGGTTCGACACCGGATTTTCGCCGTCGGATGCCGAGCTGGAAAAGATGCAGCACCGCGCGCACCGCTACTGCTTCATCGCCAACACTTTGGCCGACAGCGTCGAAATCAATATCCTGCACCCTGCGCAAACGGACCTGATGCCATGTTGACTGGTGATATCCTGACGCACGACTTGGACGTGGATGGCATCCTGCGTTTAACCCTGAATGACCCCGGGCGGCGCAACGCGCTATCAGAGGCGATGCTGGCAGAATTGGCGGGTGCTTTTGCACGGGCCGGGGCCGATCCCGCGGTCCGGGTCATCATCCTTGCCGCGAAGGGTCCTGCTTTCTGTGCGGGCCACGACCTCAAGGAAATGACAGCAGGTCGCGCGGGTGCGGACGGGGGGCGCGCCTATTTTGCGCAGGTCCTGACGCAGTGCTCCGGCGTGATGCAGGGCATCGTCACCTGCCCGAAACCCGTCATTGCGGAAGTCACCGGCGTGGCCACAGCCGCGGGCTGCCAGCTTGTCGCAAGCTGCGACCTTGCCATAGCGGCCCAGACGGCAACATTCAGCACCCCCGGTGTTCACATCGGGCTGTTCTGCTCGACCCCCATGGTCGCCCTGTCCCGCAATGTGGGCAGCAAACACGCGATGGAGATGCTGCTGACAGGCGACATGATCCCGGCGGACCGCGCGGCAGAAATGGGACTGATCAACAGGACCGCCGCAGTCGAGGATCTGCGGGACGCCGTGATGGAACTGGCACGCAAGATCGCGTCGAAATCCAGCATGACGCTGGCGACCGGCAAGGGCGCATTCTACGCTCAGCGCGACATGACCCTGTCAGAGGCCTATGACTACGCCACGCAGGTCATGGTCGACAACATGCTGGCCCGTGACGCAGAAGAAGGCATCGGAGCCTTCATCGCGAAACGGCCCCCCGTTTGGCTGGATGCATAAGATGAAGAAAGCGAACCCCTACGACACCGGACTGGATCGCAATCCGGCGAACTATCAGCCCCTGACACCGCTGACATTTCTGGAACGCGCGGCCAGCGTCTTTCCAGATCATACGGCCATTGTGCATGGTGTGCTGCGGCGCAGCTACGCCGATTTCTATCGCCGGTCGCGACAGTTAGCATCAGCGCTGACGCAGGCCGGGCTCGGGCGCAGCGATACGGTGTCCGCTTTACTGGCGAATACGCCCGCGATGTTGGAATGCCACTACGGTGTGCCGATGTGCGGCGCGGTCCTGCATTCAATCAACACCCGGCTGGATGCGGCGATCATCGCGTTCCAGCTTGATCATGCCGGGTCAAAGCTCGTTATCGTGGATCGGGAGTTTATGTCCCTCATGCAGGACGCACTTGCGCTGGCTACGGTCAAACCCGTGCTGATCCAATATGACGACCCGGAGTTCACGGATCAAACGGTCGCGGTCGACGCCATGGACTACGAAATCTTTTTGTCCGGGGGTGCGCCAGATTTTCCGTGGCTGATGCCGGATGATGAGTGGGACGCGATTGCGATCAACTACACCTCTGGCACGACGGGCGATCCAAAGGGGGTCGTGTCACATCATCGCGGGGCCTACCTGTTGGCGCAGGGGAACGCGCTGACGGCTTCGATGCCGAAACATGCGGTCTATTTATGGACCCTGCCGATGTTCCACTGCAACGGCTGGTGCTTTCCTTGGACGCTGTCCGCCATCATCGGGACCCATGTCTGCTTGCGGCAGGTCAGGGCTGAACCAATCTGGTCGGCGCTCGCCAATGAGGGCGTGACCCACCTGTGCGGAGCGCCGATTGTCATGTCGCTTATGATCGCAGCCCCTGCGGCGGTCAAACGCGACATCCACCGCAACGTGCAGTTCTTCACCGCCGCTGCACCACCCCCAGAAAAGCTGCTGGCCGATATGAAGACGGCGGGCTTCGATGTCGTCCATCTGTATGGATTGACCGAAACCTATGGTCCCGCGGTGGTGAATGACTGGCACGATAGCTGGTCGAACCTGCTGCCTGCTCAGCAGGCGCGGCTGAAGTCCCGGCAAGGTGTCCGCTATCTGGCGCTGGAACAACTGGACGTGATGGACCCCGAAACGATGACGCCGGTGCCGCGCGACGGCCAAACCATGGGAGAGGTCATGTTTCGCGGTAACGTCGTAATGAAAGGCTATTTCCGCAATCCGCAAGCCACGCAGGAAGCGTTTGCCGGTGGCTGGTTCCATTCAGGCGACCTCGGCGTGATGCACCCCGACGGCTATATCCAGCTCAAGGACCGGTCCAAGGACATCATCATCTCTGGCGGCGAAAACATCTCCTCGATCGAGGTCGAAGAGGTGCTTTATCGTCACCCTGACGTGGCCGTTGTGGCCGTCGTCGCCATGCCGCACGACCGATGGGGCGAAACACCCTGCGCATTCGTCGAGCTTTGTGCCGATGCCGAACCGAACGCGGATCAGCTTCGGGATTGGTGCCGGATGCAACTGGCGGGATATAAGATGCCCGGGCGTATCGTTTTCATGCCGATCCCGCGCACGACAACGGGTAAGATCCAGAAATTCGTTTTGCGTGAACAAGCGCGGGCGCTGGCCGCAAAGGTCGCGCCAAGTCTCTCGCCCGATACATCCGAAACCGCGGCTAAGAAATTACACCCCGCAGGTTGAATCCGGGATAGGGTGAGATCGAGGAGATCGCGCAGGAAGATAGACGTTTTTTCAAGGGAGGAACGACCAATGAACCTGAGACCAGATCCAACATTTCACGCGACGCCGAAACTTGCGATGGAGGCCCCGCCCGAAACCCTGGCTTTCACACTGATGCTTAGCCCGGACGGATCGCGCCCCGACGGGCTGGCGGTTGTTGATGTGGACCCGAAATCCGACACCTACGGCCAGATCGTCCATCAGGTGATCATGCCCAATACCGGCGACGAGTTTCACCATTTCGGCTGGAACGCCTGTTCGTCGTCCCTGTCACCCCTGTCCGGCCATGCCTTTCTGGAACGCCGCTACCTGATCATCCCCGGCATCCGGTCGTCGCGCATCTACATCATCGACATGAAAGAGCCGTTGAAGGCGAAGATCCACAAGATTATCGAACCAGAGGAGGTCTTTGCAAAGACCGGCTATTCGCGCCCGCACACGATCCATTGCGGCCCCGAAGGCATCTACGTCTCGACGCTGGGCGGCGGTGGCGTCGATGGCACCGACGGTCCGCCAGGTATCTTCATCATGGATTGCGAAACCTTCGAGATCCTAGGTCGCTACGAAATGGACCGCGGCAGCCAAGACAAGCACTATGATTTTTGGTGGAATCTGCCGCGCGACTATATGATCAGTTCCGAATGGGGTCTGCCGCCGCAGTTCGAGAACGGCATCGTCGCCGAGGACCTTCTGGCCAACAAATACGGGCATTCGATCCATTTCTGGAACCTGCGGCAGCGCAAGAACGTCCAGACCATTGATCTGGGCGAAAATTACCAAATGGCGTTGGAAATCCGCCCCGCGCACGACCCGTCAAAGGACTACGGCTTTTGCGGCGTGGTGATCGACACCACGAACCTACAAGGTGGAGTGCCCCCACTGAAGTGGTCCACCTTTTGGGATAGAATTATCCCGTTTTCAGGAGGACGACGAGATGGCTGGCAAGCGAGAGAAGCCCGAGGATATCGTGCTGAAGCTGCGACAAGTTGAAGTGCTACAAGGGCAAGGCAAATCAGTTCAGGAGGCCGTGCGGCAGATCGGTGTCACGGTTCAGACGTACTATCGGTGGCGCAAGGAGTATGGCGGCATGAGCCGCGATCAGCTCAAGCGGCTGAAAGAGCTGGAGGCTGAGAATACCCGGCTCAGACGTGCCGTGTCGGATCTGACGTTGGACAAGATGATCCTGGCCGAGGCTGCACGGGGAAACTTCTAAGCCCTTCCCGCCGCAGGCAGTGCATCGACCATGTGCGGCAAACCCTCAGCGTATCGGAGCGCCGGGTTTGCCGCACATTGGGCCAGCATCGCTCGACGCAGCGCAAGGTGCCCTGTGGTCTGCCGGACGAAGCCCGGCTGACCGAGGACATCACCGCGTTGGCCGAAGAGTTCGGCCGCTATGGGTATCGCATGATCACCGGGCTGCTGAACAACAGCGGCTGGCATGTGAACCATAAAAGGGTCGAACGGATCTGGCGGCAGGAAGGGCTGAAAGTCCCGCAAAAACAGCCGAAGAAGGGCCGACTCTGGCTCAATGACGGGTCGTGCGTAAGGCTGCGGCCGGAGCGCCCGAACCATGTCTGGTCCTATGACTTTGTCCAGGACCGGACTCACGACGGGCGGATCCTCCGCACGCTAAATATCATCGACGAGTTCACGAAGGAGGCGCTAGTGATCCGCGTTAAGCGCAGGCTCAATTCAACGGATGTGGTCGATGCTTTGACGGATTTGTTCATCCTACGCGGCCCGCCGGAATACATCAGGTCGGACAATGGCGCAGAATTTATTGCCAAGAAGGTGCGTGCCTGGATCGGTGCCGTGGGCGCGAAAACCGCATTCATCACCCCAGGCTCACCGTGGGAGAACGGCTACTGCGAGAGCTTCAATGCTCGTTTCCGGGATGAGCTGCTCAACGGCGAGGTCTTCACCACGTTACGCGAGGCCCAGATCCTGATTGAACGCTGGCGACGTCACTACAATACGGTCAGGCCCCACAGCGCCTTAAGATACCGGCCGCCGGCGCCTAAGAGCATCGTCCCGATAGACCAAAGACCGACCATGCATTAACATTCAAACTGGACCACCCGATGGGGGCACTCCACAGATCGTGGTGCCGGAGATTGAACTACCGGACAGTCTGCCTGAGCTCTACCGCGCGATGGTCAGCGATCTTGCATCCAGCCTCTCGGACGAGGCCGTCGCCGGTCGTGCGGCAGACGAGTTGCACGAGCTACTGGATAGGATTGTTGTAGATTGGGACGCGGAAGCGAACGGCCACCGCCTGACGATCAATGGCAACTTATTGGAGATGCTACGCAAATCGGCCCCGAGTGAACTCGAGGCCGTATCTGGTCGTATTTTAGGGGAAGTTGGTTGCGGGAGTAGGATTTGAACCTACGACCTTCAGGTTATGAGCCTGACGAGCTACCGGGCTGCTCCATCCCGCGCCATTATTGGACGTTATTTTTGTCCATATGTCGCTGTATTTGTTTGTTTTATATCGTTGAGAGATACGTGTCTGTGTTTATTAGGTGTGGCAATGACTTACTCTCCCACGTCTTAAGACGCAGTACCATCAGCGCGGTGGCACTTAACTGCCGAGTTCGGGATGGGATCGGGTGTTTTGCTCACGCTATGATCACCACACCAAAAAAACACAGACCGCGGGGGATTTTATCCCCCGCGTTTTCACATCAGCGGCCTGCGTTTTCACGCAAACCGTCGTTCAAGTCAGCACAACTGATGTTGTGGTGTGTATGTATTTTGATTTGGTCAGTGGAAGTCTTGCTTCTACTGGATCAAATCAAGCCTATTGGACCATTAGTACCAGTCAACTGAACACATTGCTGCGCTTACATCTCTGGCCTATCGACGAGGTGGTCTACCTCGGTCCTCAGGGATACCTTGTTTTGAGGGGGGCTTCCCGCTTAGATGCCTTCAGCGGTTATCCTGTCCGATCATAGCTACCCTGCACTGCCGTTGGCACGACAACAGGTCCACCAGTGGATCGTTCACCCCGGTCCTCTCGTACTAGGGGCAACTCCTCTCAAGTATCCTACACCCACGGAAGATAGGGACCGAACTGTCTCACGACGTTCTAAACCCAGCTCACGTACCTCTTTAAACGGCGAACAGCCGTACCCTTGGGACCTGCTCCAGCCCCAGGATGAGATGAGCCGACATCGAGGTGCCAAACGGTGCCGTCGATATGGACTCTTGGGCACCATCAGCCTGTTATCCCCAGCGTACCTTTTATCCGTTGAGCGATGGCCCTTCCACTCGGGACCACCGGATCACTATGGCCGACTTTCGTCTCTGCTCGACTTGTCAGTCTTGCAGTCAGGCTGGCTTCTGCCATTGCACTCAACGAGCGATTTCCGACCGCTCTGAGCCAACCTTCGCGCGCCTCCGTTACAATTTGGGAGGCGACCGCCCCAGTCAAACTACCCACCATACAGGGTCCCGGATCCGGATAACGGACCGCGGTTAGACATCAAGCAGAGCAAGGGTGGTATCTCAAGGGAGGCTCCACCGAGACCAGAGTCCCGGCTTCAAAGCCTACCACCTATCCTGCGCATGCTGTACCTGATGCCAATGTAAAGTTGTAGTAAAGGTGCATGGGGTCTTTCCGTCTAACCGCGGGTAGCCTGCATCTTGA
>NZ_CP072995.1:0-112500 GCF_024206795.1 Loktanella salsilacus | reverse complement strand
GGCAGCACCAACCTTGCCCGCGATTGGCTGCTGGACCAGAATCCGGACTATGCCGCCGGGGCCAGCGGTGATTGGCGCAGCTTTCCATCGACCCAGCCCATCTTTTACCGTCGGGACCGGTTTACACTTCTGGACCAAGGCTGGTTCTTCTTCTCTGACACGCCGGACGTTATCTATAGCCGCACTTATGATGGCTCTTTCCCGGCCTTCGCCAGCACCGTTCGCCTGCAAGACAAGGACGGCACGATCCTGAATGTCGTAAACGTCCACTTTGAATACAAAAGCGGATCGAACCGCCTCAAGTCTGCCGCTCTTGTGGCCAGCCGCATGGCCCCGCTGATTACGGCAGGCGAGCGCGTCGCCCTGGTCGGCGACATCAATGCCCTGCGTGGATCGCAAACCGCGCAGATCCTGAAGGACGCAGGCCTCAGCTTTCTTCCCACCTCAGGCTCTACCTATCACCTGAACCGCGGGATCAATCTGTTTGGGGCGATCGACCACATCGCACTTGCAGGACCTATGACCCCTGCCGCCCCGGCGCAGGTGCAGCGGCGCAAATTTGACGGGCGCTGGCCGTCCGATCATTACGCCGTCGTCGCCGACATTCAGACCCGCTGACCTGTTGCCCGCATGAATCTTCAGTGACTTTTAGTAAATCCGCTCCATGTCATAGTCCTATAACGCGACCGCATCCAAGCGAGGGACCCATGACAACATTTACCGTAAATGGCGAAGAGCGCACTGTAGACGTGCCCGGCGACACCCCTTTGTTGTGGGTTCTGCGCGATGAATTGAAACTGACCGGCACAAAGTTCGGCTGCGGCGTCGCGCAATGCGGTGCCTGCACCGTGATGCTGGACGGCATGACCCGCCGGTCCTGCGTGACCCCGGTTTCCACACTTGAAGGCGCGGACATCCAAACCATCGAAGGCCTGAACACGCCAGAGGCAGAGGCCGTGCAGGCTGCGTGGGTGAATATCGACGTGCCGCAATGCGGGTGGTGTCAGTCCGGCCAGGTCGTCAGCGCCGCCGCGCTCTTGTACGAAATCCCGAACCCGACCGATGAAGAGATTGATCAGGCGATGGCCGGCAACATCTGCCGCTGCGCATCCTACGTGCGTATCCGCCAAGCGATCAAAGACGCCGCAAAAACGTTGGAGGGTTAAGTCATGACCATCACACAAAACCGCCGCACCTTCCTCGCGTCCTCGCTGGGCCTTGTTGTCGCCGTCTCGCTGCCCCTGCGCGGGCGGGCGCAATCGGGGGCCGCCTTGGCGTTCCAGCCCGATGGCACCGCTGCCGCCTTTGAACCCAACGCCTTTATCCGCGTGGGCGAAGACGACCTTGTCACCGTCATCATCAAGCACATCGAATTCGGCCAAGGTCCAATGACCGGCCTATCCACACTCGTGGCCGAGGAAATGGACGCTGACTGGTCCCAGATGCGCGCCGAATCCGCCCCGGCCGATGACGAGAAATACAAAAACCTGCTATTTGGCCTGCAAGGCACGGGTGGCTCGACCGCCATGGCGAACTCTTACACCCAAATGCGCAAAGCGGGTGCCGCTGCCCGCGCGATGCTGGTGCAGGCTGCTGCCGACGAATGGGGCGTCGACGCCTCTACTATTACCATCGCGAATGGCGTTCTGACGTCTGGCGACAAAACATCGACCTTCGGCCCGCTTGCCGCCAAGGCCGCGATGCTGACCCCGCCCGAAGATCCCCCCGTCAAGGACCCCAAGGATTTCGTGCTGATCGGCAAGGATCGCCCCAAGCTCGACAGCCAAGCCAAATCCAACGGCACCGCCGTATTCACTATGGATATGGACCTGCCGGGCATGGAATACGTCGTGATCCGCCACGCGCCGATGTTGGGCGGCACTGTCGCCAGCTATGACGACGCCGACGCGCTTGCCGTGCCCGGCGTCACCGCCGTGCACCAAATCCCGCAGGGCATCGCGGTCTACGCGACATCCACCTACGCCGCCCTGACGGGTCGCAATGCACTAACCGTGGAATGGGATGACAGCGCCGCCGAAACACGCAGCTCCGACCAGATGATGAAAGACCTCTCTGCCCTCGAAACCGGCGACACTGGTCTGATGATCGAAGAGTCGGGCGACATCACCTCTGCCCTGACGGACGCAGCCCAAACGATCGAGGCTGAATTCCACTTCCCCTACCTCGCCCATGCCCCGATGGAGCCGCTGGACGCTGTGATCGAAGTGAAAGACGGCAGCGCTGAAACATGGGGCGGCTTTCAGTTCCCCGGATTTGACAAACAGGCGGTCGCTGGCACTCTCGGGCTCGACATCACCAAGGTTAAGCTGAACGTCATGCTCGCTGGCGGCTCTTTTGGTCGCCGCGCCCAGCCAAGCGCCCAAATCGGCAGCGAAATCGGTGCCATCGCCGCCGCCGCTGGCCGCGATGGATCGTGGAAACTGATCTGGACCCGCGAAGACGACCTGACGGGCGGCTATTATCGCCCGATGACCGTGCACAAAATGCGCGGTGCGCTGGACGCGGACGGCAATATCACTGGCTGGCACAACACGGTGGTCAACCAGTCCATCATGGCTGGCGGCCCGATGGAAATGATGATGCAAGACGGCAAAGACCCGACCTCTTACGAAGGTTCGGTCAAGATGCCTTACGATCTGGCCAACCTGCGGGTCGACTGGGTCCGTGCCGAAAGCAAGGTGCCCGTGCTGTGGTGGCGGTCCGTCGGACACAGCCACACGGCCTATGCGACCGAAGTCTTCCTTGATCAACTGCTTGAAGCGGGCGGCAAGGACCCAGTGCAAGGTCGCCTTGATCTGCTGAAATCCGACATGACCCGCGACCGCGCTGTTCTGGAAAGAGTCGCCACAATGGCAGGCTGGGACGGGCAAAAGGTCAAAAACGGCAAAGGCTACGGTGTCTCCTTGCACGAATCCTTTAACACCTACGTCGCGCAAATCGCCGAAGTCGAAGACCGCGACGGCTTTCCCCATGTCACTAAGGTATGGTGCGCTGTCGATTGCGGCGTCGCCGTGAACCCCAACGTGATCCGCGCGCAGGTCGAAGGTGCCATCGGCTACGGCCTCGGCTCTGTCCTGTTCAACGCGATCACCCTTGGTGAGGGCGGTGTCGTGCAAGAACAGAACTTCGATACCTACCGCATGCTGCGCATCAACGAGATGCCAGCCGTCGAGGTCGAGATCATCACAAGCGACGCCGATCCCAGTGGCATCGGCGAGCCGGGCACACCGCCCGTCGGCCCCGCCGTCGCCAACGCATGGCGCGCCCTGACTGGTACAGCCGTCACCACCCTTCCCTTCACCACCCCGGCTGGAGCGTAACGCCATGAACATCCTGACCAAACTCACCATGGCCGCCGCTCTCTTCGCCGCCCCGGCCTACGCCGAAACCGTCAACGGCCTGCGCACAGCCGATGAATTCGACTCCATCACCGACGAAGCAGCCCGCTCTGCCGCGCTGTTCGAGGAAATGTTTGTCGTCATCGAAAGCCCGCGCTGCCTGAACTGCCACCCCGTCGGCGATGTGCCACTGCAAGGCGACGACATGCAGCTGCACCAGCCCCCCGTCGTGCGCGGCGTGGGCGATTTCGGTGCCCCCGGCATGCGCTGTTCCACCTGCCACGGCGCGGAAAACGTGGCCTTCACCACTGGCAAAGGCTCCATCCCCGGCCACAGCCCATGGCAACTTGCGCCGATTGAAATGGGCTGGGTCGGCCTGTCTGCCGCCGAAATCTGCGACCAGATCAAAGACCCTGAACGCAACGGCAACCGCACGCTGGCCGAACTGCATGAACATAACGCCACCGACGGTCTGGTCGGCTGGGGATGGGAGCCTGGCGAAGGTCGCACTCCCGCCCCCGGCACGCAGGACATCTTTGGTCAACTGACGCAGGCTTGGATCGACACTGGAGCCGCCTGCCCCGCCGGCTGATCCCGACAGAGCACCGCACAAACAAAAGCCTGCCGCAGGGTTCCTGCGGCAGGCTTTTCAATTTCAGATCAACCGACGCCCGCTCCGCGTTGCCCTAGCGCAAAAAAGAATCGTCCCGCGCGCCGCCAACGATGGTGCCGTTCTCTACGATTCGGTATCCCGGAACCGGAGTCTGGTCATTAGCGACATAGTCCAAGGCAAGGCCACCCACAGCGACAATCGTCAATGTTATCATCGTGATACTCGACCGAAGTTGATACCACGGGACGTCCCGGGCGGGCCGCTTGTCAGTTGCTTGCATGTTCATGTCCTGCTCGGGCGGGCCTACGTTGATCGCAGGCTCCATTCCCTCATCACATACCACCACCGCAGCCAATTTGCACCCGAACCGGACAGCAAAGGCGCATCCTCGCGCAACCGTGTGACCGCGGCGCCGCGCTGTGACTAGGGCGCGCGCGCGAACACCGCCCCTGCCGTCAACGCAGGCTGGGCCGTCACCAATCCCGCGCCCACCAGTTCGATCAACTGCGCAAAGACATTGCGCGCCGCAATCGGCCATAGCGCCGGGGCTACGTCGGTATAAATCGCCGCCGTCAGCCCGGCCACGTCACGCGGCGTCGTTAGCGCTGCCAAAACCTGCGCCCGCCGCTCTATCCGGTGCGCGATCAGCCAGTCAATCCGCGCCGCAGGCTCCGTCACCGGTGCGCCGTGCCCCGGATACAGCACAGCCGCGCCATCAGCACGCAGCTTGGCACAAGACGTCAGAAAATCGCTAATATCGCCATCAGGGGGCGACACCAGCGACGTCGCCCACCCCATGACCAGATCACCGGAAAACACCGCATCACCCCAGCGCAGACAAATATGATTGCCCATATGCCCCGGCGTATGCAGCACCCGCAGCGCGCCTGCAGGCGTGTCGATCACATCGCCATCACTCACAAACCCGTCCGGCGCAAAGTGCAGATCAATCCCCTCGCCCCCGCCGTCATAACCGCTGTCCACCAGCCCCTGCATCACAGCTGATCGACCGCTATGCGAATCGCCAAACGCCCAAACCTGCGCGCCGGTCTGCGCCGCAAGCTTTGCGGCCAGTGGCGAATGGTCCAAATGGGAATGCGTCACGACGATATGGCTGACGACGTCGCCCGCCGACGCCTGCAACAGCGCTGCCAGATGCGCGGCATCATCTGGGCCTGGGTCGATCACGGTGACCTGCCCTTTCCCCAAAACATAGGTATTCGTGCCGCGCCACGTCATCGCTGACGGGTTGGGGGCCAACACGCGCCGCAGCCCCGGCGCAATCTGCTCTGCCACACCCGGCCTTGGGTCAAACTCATCCATCGCTTTGCCTTCCGCTTCGCACTCGCTAGGATCATGCACATGTTCTTCCAATGGCTCAAACGCTACATGCCGCGCGGTCTTTATACGCGCGCACTGATCATCTTGATCCTGCCCGTCCTCAGCTTGCAGCTGCTGGTGTCGATCGTCTTCATCCAGCGCCATTTCGAAGGCGTCACCCGCCAGATGACCGCCGCCGTCGCGATCGACCTGCGCTATCTGCGCGATCTGGCCGATGCCGCCCCAAATCGCGAGGCCGCCATCACATCGGTCAATGCCGTCGCCCGCCCGCTAGAGCTTGCAGTTTCATGGCCCTACGACATTCCCGATATCGTCAATGACCGGCAATGGTTCGACTTTACCGGGCGTACCGTGGCCATCCGCCTGCGCGAGGCTGTGCCGCAAATCGGGGCCGTCTCTATGGCGGACCGCCGCCGCGTAACTGTCTGGATCGCGACCGAACAAGGCCCGATGTCCGTCGATATTTCCCGCACGCGGCTCTCTGCCTCGAACCCGCATCAGCTGCTCGTGATTATGGTCGTGCTCGGTGCCGTGCTCACCGCGATTTCCTACATCTTTCTGCGGAACCAACTGCGCCCCATCACCCGTATGGCCCGCGCCGCCGCCGATTACGGAAAAGGTCGCATCACGCCCTACCACCCCGGCGGCGCGGCAGAGGTGCGGGCCGCCGGCATGGCGTTCCTCGATATGCGTAACCGGCTAGAGCGGCAGATCCAGCAGCGTACCATGATGCTGTCTGGCGTCAGCCACGACCTGCGCACCCCCCTGACCCGCCTGCGTTTAGGCCTGTCCCTGCTCGACGATGAAGAGGCAGAGCCGCTGACGCGCGACGTCGACGAAATGCAGCGCCTGCTCGACAGCTTCCTCGACTTCGCCCGCTCCGACGCTGGCGACGCGATGGAACGGGTCGATCCGGCCAGCATCGTCCGCGATCTGGTCGCTGACTTCACCCGCATCGGCCTTGCGGTCACGCTGCAACCCGGCAGCGGCCCGCAGGTCACCATCCCGATGCGCCCCGCCGCAATCCGCCGCGCGCTGGACAACCTTGTCGGCAATGCCCTGCGGTACGGCAACAAAGCGCATATCGCCGTCCATGTCACCGACCGCGCGATTCGCTACGTTGTCGAAGACGACGGCCCCGGCATTCCTGCGGATCAGCACGACGACGCGATCCGCCCCTTCACCCGCCTTGATGCCGCGCGCAATCAAGACAAGGGCGCAGGCGTCGGCCTTGGCCTTGCGATTGTTGCCGATATCGCCCGCAGCCACGGCGGAGTGTTACGTCTGTCGGCTAGCGACACGCTTGGCGGGCTTAAGGCAGAACTGGTCCTCGCGCGGTAACGCACGCCCGCTTCAACCGACACTGGTGCAGGCCCGCGACATGGTGCCGCCCCCCGGCTTACTGATATTGCACCCACACACTATTTTTGACCGTTAAGCTACTAGCGAACGCACCACCCAAAACTTCTTAACCCTTTGTTCGAAAAAACGATTCTTTTACATAATATGTATCGCATGCGAAACATTGCGTTTTTGAAATGTATTTTTCCATTCAGCCAAACCGTCCCCGCCCAACGCACCTCCCCTAAAGCGGGTGCCAAATATGCCGCGGCCCTCAAAAAACCCGTCATTTCGAGTTGAACTTGACACAGTTTAAAGGTTTCAGAGGGTTATCAATCAAAGGCACTATTATCATGACGACATCATATCTGGTGACCCATTCCGGCGGCTTTCACGCGGACGAACTCATGTCCAGCGTTGTACTCACACGCCTGTTCCCGCAGGCCCAGATCGTGCGCAGTCGCGACGCCGCATGGATCACCCCTGGACCGGACCGCGTCGTTTATGACGTCGGCGGCGGGTATGACCCTGACCTGCGCCTTTTCGACCATCACCAACGCGACGCCCCGCTGCGCGACGATGGCCAGCCGTTCAGCTCTTTTGGTTTGGTGTGGAAACACCTTGGCCGCGATTACCTTACCGCCCACGACATCCCTGCCCATGACATTGAAACCGTCCACGCCAAGATCGACGCCGGCTTCGTGCTGCCGATTGATCTGCTCGACAATGGTGCCGTGAACCCCTCTGTTGCTGGACCGCTCTCGGGCATGATCCTGCCCAGCCTGCTGGAAACGCTTAAGCCCGTCTTTGACCAAGGCGGACCAGAGGCCGACATGGCCGCCTTTCACGCCGCCCTGAACATCGCCCGCGCCTTTCTAGAAGCCCGCGTCGCCCGCAGCGCCGCAGGCCTGCGCGCCGACGACATGGTGATGACCGCCATCGCCGCCGCCGGAACAGGCCGCGTGCTGGAACTGCCGATGGGCATGCCGTTCCGCCCCGCCGTGATCAAGGCCGGCGCCGATCAGCTGCTGTTCGTCATCACGCCGCGCGGGACCGACGACTGGACGCTTGGCGGGATCTCTAAAGACCCCAACAGCTTTGATCTACGCGCCGACCTGCCCGCAGCATGGGCCGGACTGACAGGTGCCGCCCTTGAACAAGCCAGCGGCGTGCTTGGTGCCAAGTTCTGTCATAACGGCCGTTTCATCGCCGCTGCATCATCCTATGAGGCGATCCGCGCTATGGCCGACCAAGCCGTCACACAGGCCGAAGCAGACGGCCTTTAAGCCATTTGCGAAAAGCACTTGCACCGGACCGCCGAAAACCATAGGTCACACCTCACAAGACCCTATCCCGGCGGCGAGTTGGCGGAGAGGTTACGCAGCGGATTGCAAATCCGTGTAGACCGGTTCGATTCCGGTACTCGCCTCCAATGATTTCAATGACTTGCGTCATAAGCTCACTTCTTAAGTGTAGTTTTTGAAACAGCCGTTGAAGCATTCACGTTTAGGACCTGTTCTGGTCCATGCGATTACCGGCGTCCTGAGCACGTGTAGCCACTTCGCGTTGCCTCACCTGACCACCATACTTTTTCAGCATTTACACACCTGAGCGCCCGGTAACGGCCTTGACCATCTCTTCATCGCATTCGGACTGCTAGAGCTCGATTGTCGCATTCTTGCGCAGGCCATCCATGACGTAGTTCAATGGGTCTGGATGTTGCATTTCTGAGTTCACCTTGCGCATCTCGTCGGCAATCGCATGTTAGTGTACCGGACGTCCGCGCTTATCCATGACGACCATTAGACCGTTCTTTTCGTCCGTCGCTAGATGGTCCCTAAGGCGATCCGTCAGCGGTATCCAAAGAGGCTTGTCGGTCTTACCTTGAGTGAAGTCGTAGACCCCATCCTTGATGTGGCTCCACCGGATCGTCACCACGTCACCGATCCGCTGTCCTGTGCCTAAACACAGTTACATCCGCGGGGCCGAGCAACGGCTTCAAACTCTGCTCTGACATCATCCGGCAAAGGCCCCCAGCCGTCGCTTGTCTGCTTAGACAGAGGAATACCCTTTGCCGGGTTCCCATGCTCTTTCTTGAGAAAGCCGATCAGACGTCCACGCCCCCCCTTTTCGCCCAGAGACTTGAAGCCGTCCGGTGTGTTTTAAGGTGCGCCGCATCGAAGGAAATCGTCTTGTTGTCGGGTGCCTTTGCCGCCAAACCCGTCATAATCTGCGCGAAAATGCCCATGTCGCTCCACATTTTCTAGCGGTTGCAGAACGTCTGGTGAGAGCCATACTCACAGTTCATCTCGCCTGCGCAAGCCGTTGGGATTGATATATATAAGGCCGCCAAGGACAAGCTGGTCGTCCACACGCAGTACGTCATGGCTCTTCGGGGAGTATGGCGAAATCTGCTCCATCTGAGCCTCGTTCAGCCAATACAGATTGCCCATGAAGCCCACTTTCGTTCGGGGGCGGTGAGGTCAGGCAGGCGTCGCAGGTTCAGTCAGATTAATGGGTCCTGTCCCTAGGAAGAACAATATAAACAACGTCAACGTTTGGATCAGAAAGCAGGTCAGCCAGGTCCATGGATAGTGTTGGAAACCCGTATGGTGACTCAAACTGTTTCACCAGATCTGGGTTTCGACCGTAAATGGAATAAAGCTGGGAACCATTGCGCTTGACGATCCTAGCAATGGCCTGGTGAGGAATAAAACCTGTGCTGATAAGTGCCAAATTCAGCGCCATTTTTGCCCCGGTAATCCTCCCGTTTTTAACGGGGTGCCGCCGTAGAACTTACGCAGCCATTTTCAGTTTCATTGCGGGCGAGATGCCGCCGATGCCCATATTCGGGCGGTCGTTGTTGTATGTCCATAACCACTGTGTGGCAAAGTGTTGGGCCTCTTCGATGCTGTTGATGATGTATTGGTCCAGCCATTCGTGCCTGACCGTGCGGTTGTAGCGCTCGATGTAGGCGTTATGTTGCGGCTGACCCGGCTGGATGTGTGCCAAGGCGATGCCGTGCTCTTCAGCCCAATCCAACAGCGCGTGACTGATATATTCCGGGCCATAACACCTTCGGAATGACGCTGATTAAGAGGCTATGGCCACCTGCGCAGCCTTTAAATAGCGCAGCAGGTGGTCATAGCCGGGTCTCAGGTCCCTACAGTGGTTTCACACAAACCACACCGCAAAGGAGACCGACTATGACCGAGATTAGTATTGCACAAGATGCACCTGTTTTGGTGGCTATCGATATCTCAAAGGCCCGGCATGAAGTTTTAATTACTATCCCAGATAAGAAACGGCGACGCCGCTTAACTGTTTTGAACGAGCTTGCCGACTTTAATCGCCTCATCGCTACGTTGAGAGATTATGGATGCCCGGTGCGTGTGGCCTTCGAGGCGACCGGTAATTATCACCGTGCCCTGGGCTATTATCTGGCCACCGCTGGCTTTGAGGTGAAGCTGGTGTCGTCAGTCGCTTTGGCGCGAACCCGCGAAGCACTCAACAACAGTTGGGACAAGAATGACCCCAAGGACGCCCAGGTTATCTTGCATATGATGGAGATCGGGAACGAGCAGTTTTATCATGACCCATTGGTGCATGGCACGAATGACATTCAAGAGCTGTCCAAAACCCACGATATCGTCTCCAGATCGAAGACCGAACTTTGGCACCGTGTGCTGACACATTACCTGCCGTTGTACTTCCCCGAAGCTGACCGCTTTCACCGCAGCTCGCGCAGCGATTGGTTCTTTGCATTCCTCGAACGCTATCCGTCACCACATTTTATCACCGCAATGGGCAAAGAGGCTTTCACCGCTGATGCTTGGGACGTTATTGGGCGCAAGGTGGCGAAAGATCGTTTGCTTGCAGACATTTACGAGACAGCCAAGTCTTCAGTGGGATTGCCGGTTGCCTCAGATTCTGATGCGATAAGTATGTTCCGCTTGGTTCTTGGCGAAGGCCGCAGTCTCATTGCGCAACGCAATCAAATCGAAGCTCGCGCCGTCGCGCTTCTTAAAGATCTGCCTGACTATCAGTTGCTGACATCAATACCTGGGATCGGTCCGATCAACGCCTTGACCATCTTAGCAGAAGCTGGCGATTTACGCCGCTTTGGACACCACCGGCAGTTCTTGAAGTTCTGCGGTATGGACTTGGCAACCATCCAGTCCGGCACATTCCGCGGCCAAACCAAACTGTCAAAATACGGGAATGCCCGCTTGCGGCGCACCCTGTGGATGGCTGGTCAGGTTGCCATTCTACAGCGAACCAACAGCTTCCGGGATAAGTTCGAGCGCTATATCGCCAAGGACCGGCACAACACCCATTTGCGCCGCAAGGCGTATACCGCAATCGCCGCCAAAATGCCCCGTACAGTTCACGGGATTATCAAACATGGCGAGCCCTATCGCCCCTTCTTTGAGGGGTGATCGATCACAGAAGGACCTTTCTCTGTAAGGGCCGTGGAGGCAGACATCTGACCTCGTAGATAATGTTTAGGCTTTCTGTGTTAGCGACCCGATGATCTCGTCTTAAGGACGGTGAGAGCCGCAATAGCGAACTCTGTGTTTGTTATGGGAGAGACTGTCGTTGACCAAAATGCCGAACTGAGGCAAAATCCGACGTGCTGGTATCGCCCAACACGACAATGACCTGATGCCAAATTAGACGATTATTCCGCGCATAGGACGTTGTCCACACGTATGGTTTTGGGCTTGCCCCGCCATTCGATGATGTTGTTGAGGCTCCGGATGACCCGCTCCGCCGGCAGCGAAAAGTCCACCTCTATGCCCAAGCCTTCCCGGTTGAAGTCGTCCAGCACGTTCAGCAGCCGGAAGGCACGACCGTCCTCAAGCCGATCTGCCATGAAGTCCATCGACCAGGTGATATTCGGAGCCTCAGGCACGGCCAGGGCGTCCGGCACCTCACGCGTCAATCGCTTGCGTGGTTTGATCCGCAGGTTCAGTTCCAAGGCACAGTAGATCCGATAGATCCTTTTGTGGTTCCAGGGATGCCCCTTCACGTTGCGAAGGTGTAAAAAGCACAGACCAAAGCCCCATGTCTTGCGGGCGTCGGTCAGGCCGACCAGCAGGTCAGCGATCAGTTCATTCTCATCGCTGAGCAACGGGCTGTAGCGATAGCACGTCTCGCTGACGCCAAACACCCGGCAGGCCAGCGCGACGCTAACCCCCCGGTGTTCCACTGCCTTGGCGGCCATCTCGCGACGCAGAGATGGCCGCGTCACTGTTTTCCAAGGGCTTCCTTCAGCAGATCGGCCTGCATGCTGAGATCTGCAAACATGCGCTTCAGCCGCCGGTTCTCGTCCTCCAGGCTCTTCATCTGGCTGATCATGGACGCATCTATGCCGCCATACTTCGCGCGCCACTTATAAAAAGACGCGGTGCTCATGCCGTGTTCACGGCACAGCTCGCCAACCGGCACGCCACCTTCGGCCTGGCGCAGGATCGCAAGGATCTGGGGTTCGCTAAATCTCGTCATCTTCATCAGATTCTCCTCAGGTATCTTGCTGAGAAAATTCAGCGCCCGCATCCCCTTAATTTTGGGGAGGATTACCCCCCGAAATTCTTTTTTTATATTGGGGCGGCTAAAGAAAGGAGAAGATAGGCCCAAACCTACCGATGAAAGCGAGAACTACAACGCAGCATTGCGAAAACACGATCACTTCAGGAAAGCGATACCGTATCAATGCCTTATTTAAATTTCTCGCAACCGCCTATAGTCGGTTACAATCGGCCGATATCGTTGTCTTGCATAGAGGGTAAGTATTCAAGATTTTCAAAATAACAAACGCGCCTTAGCCCCCGAGCATTTAGCCAATATTTATGTCCACGGAGATATGCAAACATCGTCGTGTCATGAATTATCTTAGTCAATTACGAAATTACGCAGCTTTCAAGGACTACGTTTTCGAAAACATCAACAAGACCAACATCGCTGAGGCGTGGACCTGCATTACAGACTAAGGACGCCCCGAACAACGCCTTGAAGACAAGGTATGGCGGCTGCCAATCCACGAGCGTGTCCAATGTTGCGCGAAGATCTGCAAATTCCTTTGCGACATCTTCAAGCGGCTGTTCACTGATAAGACCGGCAATAGGCAAAATTAGTTTTGCAACAACCTTGCCGTCAGCCACGACAACAAGCCCGCCTTGCATTTCGCGTAGTGTATTCGCAGCCACGGTCATATCGTTGGGGTCACGCCCGAAGACTGTGATGTTATGGCTATCGTGAGAAACAGTCGACGCAAAAGCACAGCGCCACGTCCCCCAGTTTTCCAAGAATGCGACCCGCGTTGGTGTGTTGAGACCGTAGCGGTTACAAACAGCCATTCGGATCATGTCATCGGGTAACACGAGATGGCCCTCTTTAACCTCGACATCGCGGGCACCCCATTGCGGGAAACGCGGCTTAGATAGCGTGGCAATGTGCGCAACTGTACCCTTGGCCGCGACACTGAAGTCTGCAGTAACGAATTTCCGCGTTTGGACCGTATTCGTAATTGCGGGCAGCACGGGGATATCTTGTACCGGTTGACACAATTCACCTGCGAGGGCCGCCAATTGACCAGCTACAAAAACATGTGATGCGGTAACTTTGTGTAGATCGGACAAAAGTACAAAATCGGCCATTTTCCCTGGCGCAACGAGGCCAAGTTCAGGCCGTCCAATGCGGCACGCTGCATTCAGTGTGGCCGCGCGGTAAGCCCAAGCAGGCGGCACACCGTTTTCGATGAGCATCGCGATCACGTGGTTTAGCCCGCCTTTGGCGTATAAATCATCTGGAAACACGTCGTCGGTGCAGAGTGTGACTGTTTGCGGGAGGTGCCCCAAATCAATGATGGCTTTGGCGAATTCTGGTATCAAGTGCGGGTGCGAGCCGCGCAGCTCGATGGTCATGCCCGCCTCTAAGCGGGCGATCAGGTCGGCGGCTGACGTGAGCTCGTGATCTGTCTCGACGCCTGCGGCGACGTAGGCGGCCAAGTCGCCACCTATGAGGCCACGGCCATGCCCACAGACCCGTTTACCGCTCGCGAGACCTGCGGCGACGATCCCTTGCACGCGCGGGTCGCCGTCCAACAGTTGGTGCATTGTCATGAGCTCAGCGGCACCGTGGATGTCGGGGCGGGCCAGTAGTTGTGCGATTTCGGAAGGCCCAAAATCTCCACCGCTCACTTCAAACTTGGGGGCCGATGGCACGCAAGTGGGTGCAAGCGGTAGCAGCCGTATAGGCAGGCCCTTTGCCGCGTCGCAGGCGTAATCAACACCGGCAATACCAGCCACGTTTGCCAGCTCGTGTGGGTCCCAAAGTGCAGTCGTCACGCCGCGCGGAACCACCGTGCGGGCATATTCGGCGGGCGTCACCATAGAGCTTTCGATGTGCAAATGCGTGTCGATAAAACCAGGCACGACATATGCGCCCGTTGCATCAATTTCGGCGTGGGCTTCGCGCGTAGGATCTGGCGCGTGAACGCTGGCGATGAGCGGGCCAATGAGGCCAATATCAACGAGCCGTTCGCGACCCGTGACCATATCGAGCATCACCGCGTTGCGCACAAGCATATCAAACGGACGCAAACCACGCGCCGCTTTGACAGCATCGGCACGAAGGATCGGGTCATTCAGGTTAACATCAGTTGGCATTGGCGTGGTTCCCTGTGAGCGCGTCCAGACAGATTTCTGCGGCCTCTAATGTGGTTCCAACAACAAGGCGAGTTGATCCATTGGTCGTGTGTTTGAATGTTGTCTGTCCCTGCGTCGCATTCAAGGCCACTGAAACGGACATGTCACACCGGCGGTATTCGAAGGCGTCTGGTTGAGACGCAACAAGTGCGGCAAGCGGGTCATAGATCGACATGGTCGGGCGTCCCCTCGTTAGCCCAATATCTAGATACCCGCCAAGCAGGTCGGCGGTGAGGGGGTCGGTGCGCGGAAGTTGGTCAGGGCCAAAGGCCACTGTGCGGCAAAACATGAGATCCACCACGTCAAGCGGGAGGCCAGCCTCTGCGACGATTGCAGCCGCGTCTGGATCAGCCAAAGCGTTAAATTCCGCCAGTGCCGAGTGATTGCCCGCACCGTCGCTGCCGCCCATCCAGATAAGGCGCGTGATGTTTTGCGCCAACTCGGGTGCGTCTTGCACAAGACGCGAGATGTTTGTGAGCGGGCCAATAGCCAGAATGTCGCGCCGCATGCCATACTTTGCAGAGCCGAGCCAGCTTTTAAGCGCCGTATGGGCGTCCGTGGTTTCTCTCAGCGGTCCGCCATCTGGTATATGCTGGCCACGGCTTTGCATGCCGCGCGTTCCCAAAATACGCTCTGCCGTTTCTGGATTGCGCAAGAGTGGGCGGGCCGCACCCGCGTAGATCGGCGCGTCCAAACCGTAAGCCTGACGTGCGCCAAGGGCGTTTGAGGTGACCTGCGCCAGTGTGGCGTTTCCAGCCACGAGCGAGATGCCCGCAATGTCATCACCCAAATGGCGCAGTGCCAAGAGTGCCCAAAGATCATCGAATCCAAAGTCCGTATCGACCCAGAATGTGCTCATTCGGACAGTTGCCTCGCGTTGGATTTCGGAAGATCAAACGCGATGTTTTCGCCAAGCGGGACTTCTGGAGTTTCAATTGGCGCGTCTGCTTTGATCTGACCAAGGGCGGTATCAATGACATATTCGCGGTGTCCTCCTGCAAAGCTGCTGGCGGAGACGCGGCCACTTAACGGCCCCTGACCGACCTGCACGCCGCTTGGACGCCACGCGAGCATCGGTGAGGTTGCTTTGAACCCCAGCGGGAGTTGGCCAAAATCAGACACAAGATTTTCGCCTTGGACGCGGAAGATGTTTTCGAAACCCATGAATTCCGCCGCAAACGCCGTGGCCGGTTCGGCGTAGAGTTGATGCGGTGTGCCCAGTTGTTCGATCTTGCCGTCTTTCATCAAAACAATCCGGTCTGCCAGCGCCAAGGCTTCGGATTGGTCGTGTGTGACGAACACCATTGTGACGCCGGTTTTCTTTTGGACGCGCTGGAGTTCGGTGCGCATTTCTAGACGCAGGCGTGCATCTAGGTTTGATAGCGGTTCATCCAGCAGCAGCACCTTTGGCTCCATCACCAATGACCGTGCAAGGGCGAGCCGCTGTTGCTGGCCGCCTGACATCTCTGCGGGTTTACGTTTTTCGAACCCTGCCAATCCGACAGTCGCGATACCTGCCTCGGTACGCTGGCGGATTTCTGTCTCTGGCATCTTTTGCAGGCGTAACCCGAAGGCCACATTTTCAAAGGCGCTGAGGTGCGGGAACAGTGCGTAAGATTGGAACACCAAGCCGATGCCCCGTTTGTTGGCCGCGACGCGGGTGACGTCGCGCCCGTCAATAGCGATGGTGCCAGACGTAGGTGTCAGCAGCCCCGCGATGGCACGCATGGTGGTGGTTTTGCCGCAGCCCGATGGCCCCAGTAGCGCGATCAGTTCGCCTTCGACGACATCAAGGTTCAGGTTTGGGACTGCAACCGTTTTGCCGTAAGATAGGGTGAGGTTACGGAGGCTTACATATTTTTCAGACATAGCGAGAAAATCCCAATAGGCGTTCGGCGATAAAGACGATTGCAAGTGACATGAAGGCCAGAAGCGCAGAGAGTGCAGCGACTGATGGATCATAGGTGATTTCCATGTATGCGAGCATATCGATGGGCAACGTCCTTACCCCCGGCCCTGACAGGAACAGCGACACGGGCACCTGATTAAAGCTGGTTACAAAGCCCAAAATAAACGCGGCAAGCACGCCGCCGCGAATGTTAGGCAGCACGACTTTTGTGAATGCTTGCAGGCGGGTACAGCCGAGCAACACGGCGGCCTCCTCCATGTCAGAGCGCAGGTTGTTCAGGCTCGATGACACGACGCGCACGGCATAAGGCAACACAAGCGCAGTATGCGCCATGAAAAGTGCCACCGTGACAGTAACATCCAATGGAATGACCATATACCGCAGCAGCGCCAAACCAACGATAATGCCGGGCACGATGATGGGCGAGGCCACGACTGTGCGGATGGTCTCTGCACCGGGCAATTCATAGCGGTTCAGAGCGTAGGCCGCAGGAATACCCAAAAGCAGCGCCGCCAATGTGCCGAAGATGGCAAGACCCATCGAAAGCAGAAAGCTTTGACGGAAGCTCTCGATAGTAAAAACCTTGAGATACCATCTGAGCGACAAGCCGTCGGGAGGGAACGCAAGGGATTCACCGGCAGACGCGCCCGCGAAAATGATGATGATGAATGGCCCAATCAGAAAGGTGAGGGTCAGGCCGATGATCGCCCAGCTTGTTATATTTTTCATGGGATTACTTCCGCGCCGTGGCGATGCGCTTTAGCAGCAGATTTGCTGTAAAGGACATGATAATTAAGATCATTGCGATGACACTGGCCGACACAAAGTCATTCGAAACGTTAACCTGTTGGTAGAGCAGCGTTTCCAACATCAGCACCTTGGAGCCACCCAGAATGGCGGGCGTAATGTAGGCAGTCAGCGCGCCAGTGAACACCAGCGTGCCTCCAACGACCAAACCTTCTTTGGTAAGCGGCAGGATCACACGGAAAAAGACCTGAAACCAGTTGGCCCCCAAGACACGCGCGGCAGGAATAACGTCGCGCGGGATATTCTCCATCGCCGATAGCAGCGAGATAATCATCAAAGGCATAAACAGCTGCAAGAGGCCAAGGAAGACCGCCGTTTCGGTGAACAACAACCGGATGGGCGTCTCTGCTATGCCCAATCCAACCAAGGCGTCGTTCACGATACCCGTCCGGCCCAAGATCACGATCCACGCATAAGTCCGCGCGACGGGAGAGATCATAAGCGGTAGAATAACGAGCCCGAAAACGCGGCCCCGTGCTACGGGAGATAAATTGCTAATACTAAACGCGGCGGCATAACCGATCACGGCAGCCGTACCCGCAACCAGGACGCCCAGTTTAAGCGTGCGCAGGAAAACGGTTTGGTTCAGAGGTTTGGAAAAGAAATCTGTGTAGCCGCTTAGCGTCCATCCCGCGTCTGATTGAAACGCCTCTGACAATAGAATGCCGACCGGTAGGATAAATAGAAGCAGCGCGAATATTGCAGCGGGCAATGCCAGCGCAAGACCTTCGCGAGTATTTGAGAACATCTGCTGGCTCCAATATTAACTGGAAGGGGGGATGAGGGGCGGCCCATCGACCGCCCCGCAATTTCACTGGATAACTTCAGTGTTCCACTGCTCGACCCAAGCCTCGCGGTTGTCGATAATTTCAGCAGGCGAAAGAAGGTTCAGCGAATTGATCAGGTCCGCACCATACGTCAGGTTGTCCGCAATTTCATCGCTAACGACAACTTCTGCATTTGCTGGGCTATCGACCAAAGCCTCTGCAACTTTGGTTTGCACTTCTGTTGACAACCAATAGTCCATGAATTGGTAAGCCAAATCTTCGTTACCGTTGCCTTTGGTCATGACCATAACATTCATGCCGCCGGCTTGGCCTTCGGCAGGTTCAGCCCATGCAAAAGGCAGTGGGGAATCCTTAAAGGCACTCCACGCAAACCGGCCAACCGGAGCCGCAATCACCTCTTCTTGGTTCATCAATTGCGTCAACTCAGAAGAGCGCGAGTAAAATGTCACGATATCGTCTGCGTGCTTTCCCACCTCTGAAATCACGCCCGTAAGGTCAGTACCGTCGTTGCCAGCGGCCTTATCGAGCATCATCAAAGTCAGAGGGCCCTGCGTTCCGGTGATGTTCGGGAGCGCCACATTTCCAGCGAGCTTTTCATCAAGCAAATCGGCCCAGCTGTTGACCTTGATTAGATCGGAACGATAGACAATCGAGCTTGCATAAAAAGTGTATCCAACGGCAAAGTTATCGCCGATCGGATCCTGCGCTGCGCTGTACAGCTTGCTGAGGTTTGCAAGCTTCGAGACATCAAGTTGTGCCAACAAATCTTTGCGTGCTAATTCTAGCGCATCTTGCGATGCGATGACCGCCATATCGATCACAGGATTTGAAGCGTTCGCTTCAATCTTGGCCATCCGCTCGACGCTATTGCCAGTTTCGATGACAAGCTTACAATCGCAAATCTCTTCAAACGGATCGTAAAGCATCTCTTTGTATTCATCCTGTGCAAATGAATAAACCGAGATTGTCAGCGTCTTGTCTTGCGCAAACGCGCTTGTCGCAAGCGCACAGCAAAGGGCTGAGAGTGAGATTGCATTTTTCATTGTAGGATCTCCGGTTTGGTTTTCGAGTTTTGTTTGGTGGTAGAGTTTCGTATTACAAGGCGCATCGCGACGTTTGCGTTTTGCGCGGGCAGGGTTTCGCCCTGAATTTCGAGGATCAGCCTTTCGATTGCCAAACCAGCAATCTGTTCAACATCCTGTGCCACTGTCGTCAGTGTGGGGTGCATCGCGATTGCGAATGGCAGATCGTCGAATCCTGTCAGGCTGACATCATGCGGCACGACAATCCCGTTGCGCGTTAAATGAGAATGAACACGAAGCGCCAACAAATCTGATGTCGTAATAACAGCGGTCGCGCCGTTTTGGATCGCCGAAACAAGCTGATCAATCCCGCTCTCACCCCAGATTTCTTGCAGGTGAATTGATGAATCAAATCCCGCGCGCATCCCTGCGACCCGATCCCGCTGCACCTCTGAAACGCGGTCTTCACCAAGCAGGATAACATGGCGGTGGCCCAGCGACGCAATATGCTCCGCGATCATTCTACCGCCCCCCGCATGATCCGCACTGACCGAATTGTCGGGGTCTGAGGCCGTGTTGATAATCACTGTCGGAACATTTTGTAGCCCGGGCGCTGTGCCTTTTTGCGGCACGATCAAGAGACCATCCACGCCCCTGTCCAACAACCGGTTAATTGCTTGCGTCTGCTCGTCGGGATTACCGCGTGAATCCGCAATAAGGATACCCAACTGCCGATCCGCAGCCACCAAAGACAAATGCTGTGCGATGCGCGGGAAGAGCGGGTTGGTCAAATCAGGCATGACCAATCCAAGAATACCAGTCTGACCACTACGCAAAGCACGACCCGCAAGGCTGGGACGATACCCTAGATCGTGTGCGCGCTTCTTAATCCGCTCAACCATGTCGGAAGAAACACGTCCCTTCCCAGTCAGCGCATTCGAAACGGTCGCGGCCGAGACACCCATATCTATAGCAATTTGTTTAATAGTCGTCATGCTTGTCGCCCCATTGGTAAAACGATTAAGCAACCGAAGTGGGACGTGTCAACGTTTTTTGATTAAACGATTAATCTTTAACCACTTCTAATATAGAACCCGAATGTTCTCGTGGGTTATGACGCGGAAGTTGCACTTTCGGTGGCCCTATGGCCCCGTGAGGCCCTTGATCTGGGGTAAGGGTGTTGACTGGTTGACGCGTTCGGATGGCCGTTTTCGTAGAAGACATTGCCGCCAATGCAGCCGCCGAAATGATCGTCAGAAATCTTACTTTTTGACGTATCGCTTTTGATCGCGGCTACAGCTTGGGTTCTGACGTCAGACATTGTCAGCCTGCGACGCTCATTACGCACCCTGCCCGCCTCTAGATGAGTGCCTTTGACAATGCCCGCACGACGGCGTCGAAAACCTTGAGCAGACTGAAGTTACGACCGAAAAGGCGCATGAATATGGAAAACCACAGCTCCCCGCGTCAGTAAATGCCAACCTCGCCGCACCGATGTGGCAACGCATTTTAGCGCTAGTCGCCCTAGGATGGTGGCGCAACCGGGGCCGGGTCAGGCTTTCCACGTCCTGTCCAACACGCCGAACCAGTTTTTATGGCACAGCTTTTCAAGCAGGGGCGCGTCAAAGCCATGTGCGCTAAGGGCATCGCGGAATGCACCAAGGCCTGCGACGTCGGCCATGGCCTTAGGGACCTGCGCCCCGTCAAAGTCAGAGCCAAAGCCGACGTGATCTTCGCCTAATCTACCGATCAGGTGGTCGAGGTGGCGCAGCATTGGATCGAAACCGCGATCTTCGGCCTTGGCCCCGTCTGGATTCAAAAAGCCGGTGGCAAAGTTCAGTCCGACCATGCCGCCTGTGTCGCGGATCACGTCTAATTGTCGGTCTGTCAGGTTGCGGGCCGACGGTGTGATCGCATGGGCGTTTGAATGGGTCGCGACCAGAGGTGCATCGGACAAGGCCGCGACATCGTTAAACCCAGCCTCGTTGAGGTGCGACAGGTCCAGCATAATGCCAAGTTCGTTGCACAACCGCACAAGGTCTTTCCCCGCTTCCGTCAGTCCGGGACCGGTATCTGGCGATGACGGAAAGGCAAAGGGCACACCGTGGCCGAATACGGTTGGGCGGCTCCAGACGGGGCCAAGCGACCGCAGGCCCATGTCATGAAATAGATAAAGCGCATCAAGGTTGGCTGCGATCGGTTCCGCCCCCTCTATATGCATGATGCCCGAAATGATGCCCTTGGCTTGACAGTCGCGCAATTCCGCGACCGTGCAGCAGATGCGAAATTGCCCATCGGAGGCGCGTTCCATCCACTTAAGGTGCCCGGCCATCGCCAGTGCCGTGGGCTGCGCAGCGTCATGTTCAATTAGGGGCGGCAGCGGGACGTCATAAGGCGGATGTGCCATCATGTCGTCGATATCAATGGGCTGATCGGGCGATGATATATAGATTGCGAAGAACCCACCACCAAAGCCGCCCTTATTCATGCGCGGCAAGTCAAGATGCCCTTGTCCGGTATCGGTCAGCCACGTCTGGCGGCGTTGATCGGGGTCACGTAGCAGGCGCAGCAGGAAATCGTTGTGACCATCAAATATCATCGGAACGTCGGTCATGGGGCTTTGAATCCTTCGCTGGCGACCAGCAATTCTTGGGTGTATTTTTGCGTTGCATCTCGGCCTTGCAAGGCGGTTCGGGTCAGTTCTTCGACGCGAGTTCCGTGCTGCATCACCAGAAGGCGTTCGCACATATGCGCCACCACAGCGAGGTCGTGACTGACCAAAAGATAGGTCAGTCCCTTTTCTATGCGCAGTGCGTCCAGCAAATTCAAAACCTCGGCCTGAATGGATGCATCAAGGGCAGAGGTCGGTTCGTCCAGCAGCAGGATCTGCGGTTCAAGGATCAGAGCGCGGGCAATAGCGACGCGCTGACGTTGGCCTCCGGACAATTGGTGCGGAAAGCGGAAGCGAAATCCACCGCCGAGGCCCACATCGTTCAGTGCTTTTTCAATCCGGTCTTCGGCGTTCTTAAACCCGTGGATCGCCAGCGGTTCCGACAGCACCCGGTCAATCGTATGGCGCGGGTGGATCGACCCGTAAGGGTCCTGAAAAACCATCTGCACTTGGGCATAGAACGCCGGATCGCGGGGCGAAGCGAGCAGCTTTCCGTCAATCTTGATGCTACCCGCGCTTGTTGGGGCAAGACCGCAGATCGCACGCAGCACAGTGGATTTGCCAGACCCACTTTCGCCGACAAGGCCAAAGCTTTCGCCCTGTTGAACGTCAAAGCTGACGTTCTGGACAGCCTGAACTTGGGACTGACGCGACCCAAAGGTCACGGCCAGATCGCGGACTTCGATCAGGGCGCTCATGCCAGCCACGCGGGATCACGGGTCAAGGTTTGCAGCGGGCCGCTGTCGCCGTCAATCTGCGGCAGGCAGTTTAGCAGGCCTTGGGTATAGGGATGTTCCGCGCTGTGCAGGTCGCGGGCGGCGATTTCCTCGACCACACGGCCCGCATACATTACAAGCACACGGTCACAGAACGATGATACGAGCCGCAGGTCGTGGCTGATAAAGATCAGGCCCATGCCCCGGTCACGCACCAGACCGTCAAGGATGCGCAGCACGTCAAGTTGAACGGTCACATCAAGGGCCGATGTCACTTCGTCCGCGATCAACAGGTCCGGTTCCGCAATTAACATCATGGCAATCATTGCCCGCTGGCCCATGCCGCCGGATAGCTCATGCGGGTAGGCCTCAAAGACGCGCTCTGGGTCGCGAATTTGCACGGCTTCTAGCATCGCGACGGCCCGGTTGCGGGCGTCTGTGCGCGTAGCATCGCCGCGACGGCGATATGCCTCTACAATTTGGCGGCCGACCGTCATCACGGGGTTCAGCGAATACTTGGGGTCCTGCATGATCATGCTCATGCGAGGCCCACGCAAGGATCGCCACGTTTTGGCCGAGGCATGGCGTAGGTCGATCCCGTCGAAGCTGAGCTTGTCGGCGGTTACCGTGGCAGAAGCAGGCGTTAGCCCAAGGATCGCGCGTCCGGTCTGGCTTTTGCCCGATCCGCTTTCGCCCACGATCCCCAGCCGTTCGCGGCCTAGCGTAAAGGTCACATCGCGAACGACGCGCACAGGGCCATCGCGGGACGGAAAGGAAACGTTAAGGCCTTCGACTTGCAGCATGTTGGTCATGTTTCGCCTTTCGGGTCCAGCACGTCGCGCAAACCGTCGCCCAACAAGTTAAAGCCCAAGGAGACAACGAAGATCGCAATACCCGGCATCGTGGCGACCCACCAGAAATCGATCATAAAACGGCGTCCTGCGGCGATCATGGCCCCCCATTCGGGCTGTGGGGGCTGTGCGCCAAGGCCAAGAAAGCCAAGGCCGGCAGCGGTCAGAATGATCCCGGCCATGTCCAGCGTGACGCGGACGATGACGGATGACAGGCACAGCGGCACCACGTGACCCCAGATGATCCGTGCGCTGCCCGCGCCTTGCAGGCGGATCGCGGCTATATAGTCGGCATCGCGGATTTGCAGTGTCTCGGCCCGCGCCAGACGGGCGTAGGGTGGCCAACTGGTGATCGCAATGGCGATGATTGCATTTTCAATTCCCGGCCCTAGGGCCGCGACAAAAGCCAGCGCCAAGATCAAGCGCGGAAAGGCGAGGAAGATGTCGGTGATCCGCATCAACACAACATCGACCCAGCCACCGAAATAGCCCGCAGTTGTGCCAACGGCCAAACCAATCGGTGTCGCGATGATCGCGACCAGCGCCACAACCATCAGAGTAAGGCGCGACCCATGCACGATCCGGCTAAAGATGTCGCGAGCCTGATCGTCAGTGCCCATCAGATGCGCCCAAGAGGGCGGCAGCAGGCGTTCTGTTCTTAAATCACCGCCTCTGATCGGGTCGTAGGGAGAGATGACGTTGGCAAAGATCGCCATCAGGATCAACACGACAACGATCCCAAGGCCGACCATCGCCAGCCGATTGCGCCGGAGTTGCGACCATGTGCGATACGCCTGGCCCAGTCGGGCTTGGCGGCGGGACGCGGGCCGGTCGCTTAGCAGCCAGTCGCGTGTGGAAACGTCGCTCATGTGCGCCGCCTAACGCGTGGGTCAAGCACGGTATACAGAAGATCAGATAACAAGTTCAGCACCACGAAGATGATGCCGATGACCAGCGTGCCGCCCAGCACGGCGTTCATATCGGCGTTTTGCAGGCTATTGGTCAAATACTGGCCAAGGCCCGGCCAAGCAAAAACGGTCTCGGTCAGCACGGACCCTTCCAGCAGGCCTGCGTAGGACAGGGCGATAACGGTGACCAGCGGTACGGCGGCGTTGCGCAATGCATGGACCCAAATGATCCGCCATTCGGGCACGCCCTTGACCCGCGCCGCAATGATGTATTCCTGACCCAGCTCTGCCAGCATAAAAGACCGCGTCATGCGGCTGATATATGCCATTGAGAAATACCCCAGCAGCACCGCAGGCAATGCCAGATGCGCAAGCACGTTGCGGAAGGCGTCCCATTGGCCCTGCATCGCGGTGTCGATCAAAAGCAGGCCTGTGGTCTGGGTGACGGTGTATTCATAGGATATGTCGATACGTCCCGGTCCAGCAACCCATTGCAGCTTGGCGTAGAACACGAGCAGACCCAGCAGCCCTAGCCAAAAGATCGGCGCGGAATACCCCACAAGGCCGACGACGCGGATCACCTGATCGGGCAGCTTACCTTGACGCACAGCGCCCCAGACGCCCAGCGGCACGCCAAATAGCGTGCCAAGGATGATACCGGCGGTGGCCAATTCCAGCGTGGCGGGAAAAACGCGGGCGATGTCCTCGATGATGGGCCTTTTGGTCAGAACGCTAGTACCTAGATCGCCGGAAAGCGCCTGTTTCAGATAGATAAAGAATTGATGATAAAGCGGTTTATCAAGCCCAAGGGCGATATAGGCAGCATCATAGGTGGATTTCGACGCCCGGTCGCCAACGACGGCCAGCACCGGATCGACAGGAACAACACGCCCAATCAAAAAGGTCACGACCAAAAGACCCAGAAAGGTGACCGCTACTGTCGCGATCAATTTGCCGGCCTTCAGGCCATAGGTCGGAAGGGCGCGCCAGCGCCCCCCCGTGTTAGCAGGTGATACGCTCATTCCGACTTGGTCACGTTGCGGAAAGAGTTGTCGTTGAACGATGGCCCGATGATAAAGCCGTCAACATTGTTGCGCAGGCCCAGCACTTCGATTTCTTGGAACATGATGACGAAGGGCGATACTTGCTGATGCTCTGTCTGTAGGGCGACATACATTTCAGCCCGCGCGGCGGCGTCCTTTTCTAGCACAGCGGCATCGGCCTGCGCGGTCATCTCGGGGATGTCCCACGCGTTGCGCCATGCCAACGGCTTGGAGGCCGCATCGTCGCTGTTGTCAGGGTTGCGCGCAAAGGTATCGGCGTTGGTGTGCGGGTCCTGATAATCCGGGCCCCAGCGACCGATATAGATGTCATGGTTGCGGGCACGATATTTTGTCAGCGTTTGCTGGCCGTCACCTGGGATCAATTCCAGTTTGATGCCTGCCTGCGCCATCGTTTGCTGGATCGCTTCTGCAATCGCCGTGATTTCAGGCGTGTTGCGGGTATCCATCGTCACGGTAAAGCCGTCGGCATAGCCTGCTTCTGCAAGCAACGCTTTGGCCTTTTCCACGTCCAGCGCATAAGGATTGTCGTTCAGCGCACCTAAGAAACCCTCGGGCAGGAACGCTTGGTGGACCTTGACCTTGCCGTTCATGATCGTGTCGGCAATCGTCTGGTAATCGACCAGATATTTCATTGCTTCTGCGACCTTGGGGTTCGCCAAAGCTTCGTTTTTCTGGTTTAGACCCATGTAGTAGATCGAGCCCTTAATGCCATTCTCGATCTTGATGTCGGGGTTGTCGGACAGCGCGACGATCTCTTCTGCGCCAAGGTTACGGGCGATGTCGATGTCACCTTGTTCCAGCAGCAAACGCTGTGTCGAACCCTCGGGGATATGGCGATAGATCGCGCGCATCATCGCAGGGGCATCGCCGCTGAAGTTGTCGTTGCGTTCCAGCACGACGACTTCGTTCGCACGCCAGTCACGGATCGTGAACGCGCCAGATCCGGCATAGTTTGTCTTCAGCCATTCATAGCCAAAATCGCCATCGGCCTCGTGGCTGACAACCAGTTCCTTATCGACAACGAAACCAACCGTCGCGGTCAGGCAATACAGCAGCAGCGTGGGGGCATAAGCCTTGTCCATCTCAAGCTCGAACGTCATGTCGCCGGTTTGGCGGACCATTTGTTCGACGTTGTCGGCGGTCAAGCCGAACTGGGTCAGGATAAAGGCCGGGGATTTGTCCAACTTGACGGCACGCTGCAGCGAATACACCGGATCAGCAGCAGTAATCGGGTTGCCAGAGGCGAACTGCAAGTCGGGCTTGATGACAAAGCTAAAGGTTTTGCCGTCCTCTGATACCTCCCAGCTTTCGGCGATAACACCAAAGATGTCAGATACGTCGTTGACGTTATATCCGACCAAAGGCTGATAACTGTTACCTAGAACCTCGGAGGCTGTGAACTCAAACACCTCTGCCGGATCTAGAGAGATAATGTCGTCGATCTGCCACGCTTGAATAAGCGTGTCGGGCGGCGTTTCTGCCTGCGCGGGCGCGCTGGTCAGCCCCATCGCAGCCGAAACGATGGCCGCCGCAACAATTTTTGAAAAATGTGTCATATGGTTTTCCCTGTTGAGAAGACGATCGGTGGCACGCCGTTTTAAGGTCTGGCGCGGTCTCACCGTGGGGCCAAGTAGTGCGATAGGGCTTAGCCCTGTCAAGGACCTAGGAACCTGATTGCTCATTGTGCCTATTTTTAGGGCTTGAATAAACGGCGACACAACAAAGCCCCACTGCGCGTCTTGCAGCCAGCGCATGCCGTCGTCGTTGATCCTGTTGCCGATCGGCCCCCAGTCGCGCGCCAACGCCGCGACCGGGCCGTCGGACCCATCAAATCCAAGAACCACCAGATCCGCAGGGTAATCCTCCCGTTTTTAACGGGACGTGGCCGTAAAAATTACGCAGTCATTTTCGGTTTTATTGCGGGCGTGATGCCGTCGTTCAAGCGCCACTGTGCCCAAAACCTTTTGCATGAATGGCCGACCTTTTTTGTCGCCACCTGCGGTACGGTGAATGCTTAGGCTCGGGCGGCAGTAAGAGTGGAGGCCACCAATAAACGTGGTCCAAATTTGATCGAAGTCGACCCAGATCCGTGCGCGCGCCGCTCTTTCCCTTTCCGATAACGGTTGCTTTCTGTCGTCAATCGCGTAGGTGTGATCCGAAAGCGACGCAAATCTGTCGCAAATCGACCTTTTCCTATCTTTTAAAATGGATGGCGGGCTGATGCCTTAAATGGCGGCTGCGGCGCATTTGCGTCCTTGATGGGTTCTGCACGAAACGCGTGCGGTTCCGCTAAACGTGAATGATAGAAGTGAGACGCAATATGAAACGCTATATTCTTGGTGCCGCATTGGCAGCACTCGCCGCACCGACGGCAGCTTTGGCGCAGGACCAGTGCGGCGACGTCACCATCACGCAGATGAACTGGGATTCCGCGGCCATCGTGACCCAAGTGTCAAAGTTCCTGATGGAACAGGGCTATGGCTGCAACGTGACGGCCGTGCCGTCCGACACCACACCGGCCATGACCTCGTTGTCGGAAAACAACGAACCCGACATCGTGACCGAGCTATGGATCAACTCTGCGGGCGACGCCTATACCAAGCTGAAAGCCGACGGGAAAATCGTCGAGCTTGGCAGCGTGCTTGATCCGGGCGGCGTCGAAGGCTGGTTCCTGCCGACCTATCTGGTTGAAGCGCATCCAGAACTTGCGACGATCGACGGCATCATGGCGAACCCCGAACTGGTGGGCGGCATGTTCAACAACTGCCCCGACGGCTGGGGCTGCCGCCTTGTCAACGACAACCTGATCCGGGCGTTCGGATTGGAAGACAAGGGCATCGAAATCTTCAACCACGGCTCTGGCGAGACGTTGGCGACATCCATGGCCTCGGCCTATGGTGACGAAAAGCCATGGTTCGGCTATTACTGGGGTCCAACGACGCCGCTTGGCATGTTCGACATGACAAGCATCGATCTGGGTGAATATGACGAAGTGGCATTCAAGGCCATGCAGAACGCCGATGCACCTAATCCTACGCCGTCGTCTTTCCCGTCGGCACCCGTGCTGACGATAGTGACGCAAGACTTCATGGACAGCCATCCCGACGTATCCGAGATGATGGGCAAGGTCACTTTTAAGACCGAAGTCATGAGCCAGCTTCTGGCTTGGAAGGAAGAAAACAACGCGTCCAACCAAGAAGCGGCGGTATATTTCCTTAAGAATAACCCCGACGCTTGGAGCAGCTGGATCAACGATTCAGCCCGCGAAAAGCTGGCGGCTTTGCTGCAATAGGCTGATCCGGGCGGCGTTTCCGCGCGAGTGCGCCGTGACGTGTCCAGACCCTGACAAAAGACAGAGCCGGATCCATCGGATCCGGCTCTGTTCGCATTAAAAATCAAGATAACATGGGGCGCAACATGCCCGGGTGAGGTATGTATGGCGACTTATGATTTCATATTTGACGGGCTGGGCCTGCGCAATTGGTGTGGTGCCAGCGGCGACGACAGCGGCGGCATGACATCAATGGCGCAATTGCTGGCGCAGACATCTGGCAGCGACGTCGTGGTATCGCCTTGGGAAACGCCTTTCCCTTCGATGGACGCCATGCACGAGGCCTGTACGTCTTTTCCGCAGTCGCGCGCGCTGACCAGCGGGCTAGAGGAAGGTTTCCTATCGATCAAGAACGGCCTGAAGGTCGTCGTCGATCCACTGACACAACCGCTAAGCTGGGCGCTGAACGAGGCGCTTTGGGTGATGCAGGTGGTGCCGTGGTTCATCATGATCCCGCTGCTGATGCTGATTTCCTATGTGGTCAGCCGGGAATGGAAACTGGTTGGACTGGTCGCGATCTGCTTCGGCTTCCTCGGTTTCGTTGATTACTACAGCTATACAATGCAGACGCTGGCCATCATCTTTGTCTGTGCGCTGACCTGCGTCGCGCTGGGGGTGCCCATCGGCATTGCCATGGCCCGCAGTGACCGCGTGCAGCGGATCATGATCCCGATCCTTGATATGCTGCAGACCCTGCCGCCCTTCGTCTACCTGATCCCGCTGATCTTCTTGTTTTCGGTAACAGAGCCAAAGCTTTATGGGATCGCGATCATCCTCTACGCCATCGTGCCCGTCGTCCGGTTGACCGATCTGGGCATCCGTCTGGTCGATCCCGACGTGATCGAGGCAGCAGACGCGTTTGGCATGACCAAACGGCAAAAGCTGCTCAATGTGCAGATCCCGCTGGCCTTGCCGAACATCATGGCCGGCGTGAACCAGACCATCATGATGAGCCTTGCGATGGTCGTCATCGCCTCGCTGGTGTCGGCCCCCGGGCTGGGCGTGCTGGTGCTGCGCGGCATCCGGTCGCTTGAACTGGGCGTCGGTCTGCTGTCAGGCCTTGGTATCGTACTGCTTGCGATCATTCTGGACCGCGTCACCAAGGCGGCACTGGCCCGCATCAACGTCAGCCAGTCGCGCTAAGGGGTAACGATTATGAACGATACAAGCATCAAGATCTCGATCCGAAAGCTTTACAAGGTTTTCGGTGACGATCCGCAACCTGCGCTGCAGTTGGTCATGGACGGCATGGGCAAGGCCGAGCTTCTTGAAAAGCACAATCATGTCCTTGGCCTGAACGACATCAATGTCGATATCCCGGCGGGCAAAACCACGGTCATCATGGGCCTTTCTGGGTCGGGCAAATCCACGCTGATCCGCCACCTGAACCGGCTGATCGAACCCACGGCGGGCGAAGTCTGGGTCGATGACGACAATATCCTGGAATACACCGACACGCAGCTGCGGCAGATGCGGCAGCACCGCATGTCGATGGTGTTTCAAAAGTTCGCTTTGCTGCCGCACCGGACAGTGTTGCAAAACGCAGGCCTAGCACCTTCGATCGCGGGTCAGAACGAACGCAAATACGCCGACGAAGCGCGCCGCTGGCTTGACCGGGTCGGTCTTGCGGGTCAGGGCGAACAATACCCGCACCAGCTTTCGGGCGGGATGCAGCAACGGGTCGGCATCGCGCGTGCGCTGACGAGCAATTCAGACATCATGCTGATGGACGAGGCATTTTCGGCACTTGATCCGCTGATCCGGACTGACATGCAGGATCTTCTGAACGAATTGCAGGCCGAGCTGCAAAAGACGGTCGTTTTCATCACCCACGATCTGGACGAGGCGTTGAAACTTGCGGACCACCTTGTGATCCTCAAGGACGGCTCTGTCATACAGCAAGGCGAGCCGCAGCATATCCTGCTTAATCCAGCTGCCCCCTACATCGAAGACTTCGTCGCTGACATCAACCGCGCCCGTGTGCTGCGGGTCCGGTCCGTCATGGGTACATTTCGCGAGGCGGGCAATTATGCCGGCGACATCGACCACCACGATACGCTGGAATCCGTGATCGCAAAGTCCGAAGGCGACACGAACCTAAGCTACCGTGTCATGCAGGACGGTAAACCTGTCGGCCTGCTGGACATGCGTAAACTTGTCCGCGCACTGGTTCCGTCTGAACGATCCGTTGAGCGCGAAACACCTGATCTAAGCGACTTGCAGTCCAAGTCAGCTGAGACCGACGCGGCGTTATCGCAGTAATTGTCCCGCGCGGATCTGCGCGCGGGATTGAAATGATGACACTGCGGGCATTTGCCCGCAGTTGGCGCGGCTTCGCCTAGGACATCACAAAGATGCGGGTGATAAGACCCCTACTGACCCAAGGCGGTGCCGACGATCGAAGGGGGTTTTACCCCTCAAGCACGCCGATGACGGCATCCGCACCTGCGGGACTGGTGATCGCCATCGACAAGGGCGTCGCGCCCCCTAGATCGGGGTTCGGCTTTTCCAGAAAGCGCATGACCAAAATCCCGTTGCCGCTATAAAACTTGTCCGCGACGACATACGCACGGGCAAGATCATATAGCGTGCGGCTTTTGGCAGGGCTCAATGGCTGCTTCTCTGCCTTGGCGCGGCGCAGCGCGCGCTCTGCAATCAGGTTCAGGTTGGGTACGGCGTGCATGACGTTTAAGATATTATCGACCGAGGATGCTGGCAGCCCCTTCGCCACAGCGCATTCAAGTGACGCCCTGTCGTTTATTTCTTCCGGAAGCCCTAAAAGCTCCGATATTCGATCTGCTGGCGTCATCCGTATCAAGTTAACATTCAAGTCGTGTCTCCTTTTAGGTGACCTACTGCCGACTGACTTTTGAAGTTTGATAGGTGGATCGTCTTTAATGCCAGTCGGAATATCCGCCCCTTACATCACCAAAGACCAAATAACCACCGCACCGGCAAAGACTAGCTTTGGCCGGTGCGGTGCATGACGCCGTTAGTCGCTGATGGACGACCTGATCTTCTAACCTTTGGCAGAACCCAAAGCTTAGAACTTCGCGACCAGATTGAGGAATACACCTTGGTCGTCATAGACAAGATCCGTCAAATCGTCAGAGAATTGCGAAAAGTTGTAGCCAAGGCCGATCTGCATGTTGGGATGCACCTGCTTGAACGCCGCAACCAAAGCGCCGCGATCCTGCGTGCCGGCGTCGACAAGTGTCAGCTGACGCACTTCGGCCAGAATATCCCAATCATGAACAAGGTGATACCGGGCACCCAGCACCGCAAGCCAAGCATCGTTGCGCGCAAATGTGTCCGCCGGATCAACCGCTGTCTCGGCGCTGCGGTAGCCAAGTTTGCCGTTCACGGTCCAGAACCGGTCCACGTCATATGATCCGTCCAGACTGACCACGTGACTGCGTTGAACCGGGCCGGTGTCATCCGTGCCGTCCAGTGTCTGACCAATCTGGTCATCCAGATAGCGATACCGCGCCAGAATATTCAGACGGTCGTCCTCTACGGGTCGCAGGGCATAACCAATGCTGACGTCTGTGTAATCGCCGTCGCGGAAGGACGTCTCGTCGCTGCGTGAACGCAGGGCTTCGGCCTTGGCAATGATGCGCTGTGCGTCGTCAAGTTTGTAAGACAGATTGGCGGCCACCAGCACTGTGTCGTTATCCAGCGGATCGCCTGATAGGGTGCCATTTTCGGTGCGGTATTCAACGCGCGCTTGCGCCGACAGCGTGTCGCTGGCGTAGCGTGTCCCGAAGGAATACGCCCGGCGATCAAAGTCATTATCGCTGCCATCCTGAACCTGACCAAGCTCTATCGCGACGGTGTACGTCAGCTGTGCGTTGGCGGCGTAGGTCACACCGTAGGCAGAGGTCAGCGAGTCCCGCTGCCCGAACATGTCGTAGGTGTTTTCCCCAAAGATCGACAGATCCGATGACAGATCACGCCGTCCACCGACAACCACGCGGCCCCGGTCACGGCCGACCAGATCGACATCATCCAGATCACGGCCCGGCTCGAGCGTATAGCCGATGTACTGTGTATCGCCATCGCCCCCTGTTCGCGTGGCCAGCACACGTGCACCTGCACCCTGCGTGCCATCCGAAACTTCGCCTTCGAGCACCCAGCCAGTGCCGGTGTCATAACTTAGGCCAAGACCAATGCGGTCATCTGCGTCTAGCCCGTCGTTCTGCACCGTTGTCTGGCCAAAGACATAGACTTCGCGCTTGTCATCAAACGCATAGTTCAGCCGGGCAGCGACGTCGGTGCGGCTGCCGTCTTCATCCGTGTCGTCCCGGTCCAGCCTTGCGGCACCTAGCGTATAAGACAGAGTGTCCGACAACTGATGCGTCAGCTCGACTTCGCCCTCTAGGTCGCTATCGCCCGCTTGGTTGGTATAGCTGTCATAGCGCAGCGCGAGGGTCGTCGTCTCGCCGACCTTTACATCGGCGAAAACGCCCCAAAGATCTTCGTCCCCGGTGTTGTCCGTGACCTGCGTATCAAGAGAGGAGAACCCCTCTTCGCGCTGTTCGGCATAGCCGCCGACGACACCCTCGCCGCCAAGGCCAAGATCGACCAAATCAGCGCGGCCTTCGACACGCACCGACTGGCCGCGGCCCGTCGCGGCTGTTTCCGTCTCGGACGTCAAGCCGCCGTTATAGGACAGCAACGTATCTAGCCCTTGGCCTTCGCTTTGGGCGGCCTCCACGCGCACATAGGTGCGTTCTGTCGGGGCGAATAGAATATCGCCGCCAACCAGCGTGTGGTCACGCACGCCTGTATCGTCACGCGCCGCCGAGGCACCGACACGCAGCTGCGGTGAAACCCAGCCTTCTACCCGCGCGCCGGTCGCATAGCCATCAACGTCGCCCGCAACGGGCGTATATTCATACTGCGCAACCAGCACGACGTTATCGCGGCCTGTGCCTGTGGCAGACACCAGCCCGTTCCCGGCAGAGCCAAACAACGGCTGCACCAAGGTGATAACACCCTGAATGTAATTGATCTGGTAATCGACACCCGGCACCAGAAGGGTGCTGTCGATCACACGGTCAGACTCGGGATCGCGCACCTGAACATAGACTTGCTCTGTCCCCTGCCCGATGTCCTGCTGACGCAGAAAATAGACGGATCCGCCGGTGCCGCGAAAGGCTTCGCGCTGCGGGATCATATCGGGCTGGGCGGCATGCGCGGTCGCCTGATAGCGCGGTGTGCCAAACACGGTCTGGTCGCGCGCTTCGACATGGGCCTGCAGGCCGTAAAGCGTGCGATCGTTACGCACGAAGGCGTTGTCGCCCAAAGCCGCGACAAAGTCGCCGAACTGCACGAAATTACCTTCGCGGGCGACCCGGACGTAGATTTTGCCAGAGGTCGGGGTGCGGTCGATGATTTCGGAATCGTCACCAAAGGTCGGATAGTAATCGGATGGGTCAACGCGACGCAAAAGCTGGCGCGGGTCCTTCTCGTCCAGATCGCGGAAAATATCCTCTAGCGGGCCCTCGCCCGTGTCCACGGACGCGGTGACGGCGTAGCCGCTTGCTGTTTTGCCGTCGATAAAGCCAGCGATGCGGCCTGTCGCATAGGTATCGCTGCTATCATCGCGGCCACCCGTGCGGTAGCCAAAGGTCAGATCGGCCGTGCCAACGCTGAACCAATCCGCTGCCGGAATGTCGATATCGCGGGTCAGGTCGACACGCTGGCCCGGCCCGGCCACATCGACATCAACCTCGTATTCACCTTGCGGCAGAATGCGTTGGATGACGAACCGCCCGTCTGGGTCCGGCCGCAACGTCTCGCCCAAGGCCCGCACGGTTGCGCCCGGCACGACATTGGCCCCCGACACAGTGACCGCGCCGCCGAAAACAGGAATGCGGCGACGGCTGGCGGTATCGCGGCCTTCTTCCACATCGCGCACGCTGCCGGACGGCAGGGCCACGCCCAAAGGTTGCGGGGCTGTTTCATCAAACCTACCGTTGGCGTCATAGACGCGGTGGACTGCGACCAGTTTGCTATCTTGCGGCAGATCAACCGTGACCTGTCCGTTCACGTCAACGGGCAGGATCGATACGGTGCGCGGCCCGCCCACGGCTTCAAGGTCGATGATCCGCATTTCAGCCCGCGCGACATAGGCCGGGTAGTTCATCGCCGATTGCAGCGTCACAGGGCCGCCATCTGTCTGCGTCGACTGTTCCAGATCAAGCCGCGGCACCGCGCCCAAACCATCAAACGTCACGCGAATATCGGCTTCGGCCAAGGCGATATCGACCTTGCGCACCTTTTCGATGACTTTTGCATCCCCAGCGATGGGCGTGCCGTTCAGCGAAATGGCAAACCCGGTGGCGGGCAGGCTTGGTTTTTCTGTGTTTTCACCAACAGGCAGCGCGATGACATCACCCGCATTCGTGACCTCGCAGCCAATCGGAAGCGGCAAGATATTGGCCCCGCAATCCTGCGCCAAAAGCCCTGAGCCAAGCCCAGACAATGCCGTCGCCGCCATCAAGGCATTGCGGATCGCGCGCGTGCGATAAGATTTCTGCATGGGTTTCTCCATCTTATTGCAGCGCCTGAATGGTGCGTTCGATCAGCAAACGGTATCGGCCGGTTTGGCGCCACCGGACGCGGATAATCTCTTCAACCGCGTCCATGCGCGCCCGGGCCAGCGCACGGTCTTCGCCTTGCAGATAGTAGCTCAGACGCAGCACCGACGGCACGTCACGGATCTGACCGATCAGGCTGTCGACACCGGCCGGTAGGGCCGGGATCGGGGTCGCTGTGCCGCTGACAAAGGCCTCAGCGGTTAGGTCGATATCGACGACATTGGCGATGGCTGCACCAAAGTTCATCTTGGTCACAGTGCCTGGCGTCAGGCGCACAACACGGGGGTTTTCCGTGGTGACGCGGTAGCCTGTTGGCAATGTGCGCGTGTCCAGCTTCAGTGTGAAGTTCGACCCAATATCGGCAGGCAGTTCGGCGCAAGGGACGCTAAAGCGGCCAAAGGCATCCGTGGTGATGATCGTGCCGCTTACCGTCGACAAGCGCACCCCGGCCAGACCGGGTTCACCCTGCGGAAGCGCGGTGATCGCGGGATCGTTCTTACCGCCGATATAGGTCTGGTCGGTGATCTGTGCCCGCGAAACCGATGTCGGCCCATGCTGATAGCCGTTCATGTTGCGATCATCATAGACCTTGCCGATTACGTCGCCGCAATCAAACACCGCTTCTGGTCGACGGGTCACAGTCGCCTCTGCCCGGTTCGAGATGATATTCTGCCCCGGATCAAGCACATAGGCCGTGTTGGTCAGGTTGCCGTCGCCGCCCGTGACGCGCGTATCAAGGGTGATCGTCACCTTCTGCAACGGCCCAAGCGTGATGTTCTGCCACTCCAGCAGACGGCCACTTACGACCGGCTGCGGCGTATCAGCCCCGTCATAGCGGGCAGAGCCGGGCGTAAAGGCCAGCCCATCAGGCAAGCTGTCGATCAGGGTCAGACCCGTTTCAACGCTTTGGTTCATGTTCTCGAAGGTCAGGGTATAGCCGACCGTCCCGCCCAAAATGGCCGTTTCCGTATTGGCCAGTTTCACGACCCTGACATCCGCATCCGGAAGCGCCGGCACGGCAACAGCGCCAGATACGCCGTCGACGATCCTATCCGTCTTTGCCAGCGCCACATTTTCCTGCGCGGGATAGCCCGCAGTCGGATCAATAAGCACGGTAAAGGTAATCGCACCCGTCTGACCAACAGCAAGATTCACATCGCCGCTTAGGGTATCAATATTGCTTTTGCCATTGAAACCCGCCGCACCGCTGCCGGTCCCCTCGAACCCGGATGCAACGGGCCGCGTCACCGCGATAACCCGTCCCGGGGAAGCAAACGCCTGCAGATCGTCAATGACCTGTAGCCCGGTTTGCGTGACCGTTCCGGTGTTTTCTACTTCAATTGTGAAATCAATCGCCACGCGGTCAGCCGCCCGCCGTTCCCAAGTTCCAGCGGACTTGGTGACTGCGATGGATGAAATCCCGTCAAGCAGCAGTACCGTGGGATCGTCAGTGGTATTGCCGTCGTCATCCAGACCGTTGTCCGAACTATCAGTCAGCGCACCGCCCGCCGTCGTCTCGACTGTGGCAACAGCCGAGTTGATCAGGCCGCCCGCGTCCAGATCTTCTTGGGTCAAAGTGTAGGTGACTTCGAACAGGTTCGTCGCGCCAACATCCAAAATCCGCGCATCATTGCCCGATACAAAGACAACCGCCCCGGAATCGCGCGGGTTTCCAGCCATATCCGTCATCGTGTCGGTGACGATCAGTTCAGTCAGGGTCACATTGCCGGTGTTCTCGACCGTGATTTGATAAACGACGACATCACCCACAGCACTGCCCGTCTGGGAAAGCACCTTTGTGACTTCCAGCCCTGGTGCAGTCGAAATTGGCAGCAGCGTTGGGTCGTCCAAAGTATTGCCGTCACCGTCCACGCCGTTGTCAGACACATCGGTCAAAACCACCCCGCCCGGCAAAGTGCCGGCCACGGTCGCGGTATTCGCCAGACCGCCCGCGTCGATATCGGGCTGCGTCAGCGTATAGCTCAGCGTCCAGACACGGTTTTCCGTTGGCAAAAGCGGATCGGTCGCAACCGCAGGATCCACCAGCACAGGTGCCGCGCCCGTGATCGCTGTGTCATCCGCCCGCGTGAACGTGTCGCTAATCGTCAGGTTGCGCAGGCTCACGTTGCCCGTGTTCACCGCCGTCAGCGTAAACACCACCGGATCACCCGCAATCAGGCCGGAGGTCGTCAGCACCTTCGTCAGTTCAATCCCCGGCACCGCCGCAATCGGCAAAGCCGTCGCATCGTCGGCTGTGTTGCCGTCGCCGTCCACGCCATTGTCCGACACATCGCTGATCGGCGCATCCGACGGATCTAGACCCGTCACTGTCGCCGTGTTCACCAGCCCGCCCGCATCCAGATCGTCCTGCGTCAGCGTGTGGCTCAGCGTCCAGACCCGGGTCGCATTCGGCAAAAGTGGATCGCCCACAACCGCAGGATCCGCCAGCACAGGCACCGCGCCCGTGATCACGGACCCGTCCGCCCGCGTGAACGTATCGCTGATCGTCAGATCGCGCAGGCTGACGTTGCCCAGATTCTCAGCCGTGATTTCAAACACAACCACATCGCCAACAGCAGACCCCGTATCGCGCACGACCTTTGTCACCTCTAGCGCAGAGACATTGATCGGTCCCGGCACAATAACGCTGCCTTGCGCCGCGACCGGATTCCCCTGCGCATCTTCGCCCGCCACGAAGGCGGTGTTCGACAGGCTGCCCGCATCCACGTCCGCCTGCGTCACCGCGCGGCTGACAGAGCACTCGCTGTTGCTCTCGCCCGGCGCGAGTTCCGCCACCGTGCAGCTATAACCCGCGTCAATCGACGGGTCCGTCACCACCAGATCGAACAGCGTCAGGTTGCCGTCGTTGCGCAGCACCAGATCAAAGGTCACCGTGCTGCCCGCCAGACCAAAAGGCGACACGCTCGGCACCTTGGACAGGCTCAGCGCATTGCGCGCCGCGGGCGTGTCCAGCGTCAGCGTATCCGTCGCCGTCCGCCCAGCCCCCGTCGGGGTGATCGCGCTGACATCGGCCGTATTGACCAGCGTCCCCGCATCCACATCCGCCTGCGTCACCGTATAGGTGTCGGCGCAAATCAGCTGCGCACCCGGCTCCAGCGCCGCAGCCGCACAGGCCAGATCCGGCAAAAGCGCATCCGTCGCCGCGACAGACCGCAGGCGTTGATTGCCCGTATTCTCGATCGTCAGCGTATAGGTCAGCACCTGCCCCGCAGCCGTGATCGGCAGCGTCGCCGCCGATTTCACCAAGGTCAGGGCCGAGGTCACATCCGCAGCAGAGACCACCCGCGCAGGGCGCGAGGACACAAGCGTCGTATCACCGTCCGCACCGAACAGTGTCGTGGCCACGGCCTCGTTTATCACTTGGCCCCGGTCCAGATCGTCCTGAGTGACCGTATAGGGCGCCGTACAAACCACCGTATCGCCAGACGCCAGATCGCGCGTGCTGCCCTGGCTGTCAAAGCAGACCACCGGATCAGCCAGCAGCGTATCCGTCACGCTCACATCGCGCGCAAAGGACACATTGCCCGTGTTTTCCACGATAAACTGATAGGTCAGCACATCACCCACCGCCGTGAACGCCGTGCCAGCCACGCCGTTCACCTGCACAAGCGCCTTGCTTACGCCCAGCGACGGCACACCATCAAGCGGCACAGTTTCGGATGTAATCGGGCTGCGCACCGGACCCGCGATCGCCCGCGCCGTATTGGTCACAGCCGTCAGCGTCACGTCATTGCCCGTCACCGTATAGGTGCTTTCGCAAATCGTCTGCGCGGCGGGCGCAAGCCCGCTTGGCAGCACCGGACAGCTGACCGCCGTCAGGTTGTCGGTCACCGTGATCGCATCGGTAATCGTCGTATTGCCGGTGTTCGTCACCACGTAATTATAGGTCACAACCGCATCGATGACGAAGTACTGCGCCTCGATCACAGAAGACGTCGTCGTGCCGTCAAAGATCGACACCGCCGTCTTGACCATCTCTAGCGCGGGCGTCTGCTGCGCCTGCACCGTCACGCTGCTGGGCGCACTGGCGACCGCGCCGCTTTGCGCCAGCGCCGTGTTCGTCACGCTGCCCGCATCGATATCGGCCTGCGTCACCGCATAGCTTGCCGTGCAGCTGGTCCGCGCCAGCGGGGCCAGCGGGCCTGCCGGACAGCTGATCGTGCCGCCCGCATCCGTGATCCGCGCATCCACAATCGTGATGGCATCGGTCAGGGTCACGTTGCCCGTGTTCGTCACGTCAAAGCGGTAACCCAGCACATCGCCGACCGCGCTGAACGTCGGGCCACCCGCCGTCAGCACCTTGACCAGCCGCAGCGCCGGGGTTGCCGGAATCGTCAGCACAGCCGGGTCCACCGCCGGGTTCCCGTCGCCGGCATCCGCATCCACCGTCTGCGCCGTTACCACCGTGCCGCCGGGCGCCGTGCCCGTGGCCACCGCGATATTGGCGATCCCGCCCGCATCCACATCGGCCTGCGTCAAACGATACGTCGCGCGCCAGATCCCGGTTTCATTCACCGCCAAGGTGCCCGCAGGCGAGTTTTGATCCGACGACCGCAGCACCGGACCACTGGTCAGCGTCAGCGCTGTCCCATCCGCCCGCGTCAAGGTGTCAGAGGCGATCGCGACACTGCGCAGCGTCACATTGCCGGTGTTCGTCACGTTGATGTCAAAGACAACCAGACTGCCGACCGTCACCGGACCGCTGCTGATCACCTTCACCGCGGCCAGCGCAGGCACCGCCGCAATCGGCAAAGCCGTCGGATCGTCGGCTGTATTGCCGTCGCCGTCCACGCCGTTATCCGACACATCGCTGATCGGCGCATTCGACGGATCAAGACCCGTCACCGTCGCCGTGTTCACCAACCCGCCCGCATCCAGATCGACCTGCGTCAGGGTACGGCTCAGCGTCCAGACACGGGTCCCGTTCGGCAGAAGCGGATCGCCCGCAACCGCAGGATCCGCCAGCACAGGCACCGCGCCCGTGATCACGGACCCGTCCGCCCGCGTAAACGTATCGCTGATCGCCAGATTGCGCAGGCTGACATTGCCAAGGTTTTCAGCCGTGATCTCAAACACAACCACATCACCAACCGCAGAGCCCGTGTCGCGCACGACCTTTGTCACCTCAAGCAAAGGCGCAGGCGTGATCGGCAGCAGCGTCGGATCGTTCAGCGTATTGCCGTCACCGTCCACGCCGTTATCCGACACGTCACTGCGCGTGCCGCCGCCGGGCAAAGTGCCGGTCACGGTCGCCGTATTCGCCAAACCGCCCGCGTCGATATCGGGCTGCGTCAAGGTATAGCTCAGCGTCCAGACACGGCTTTCCGTTGGCAAAAGCGGATCAGCCGCAATCGCAGGGTCCACCAGCACAGGCGCCGCACCCGTGATCGCTGTGCCATCGGCCCGCGTGAACGTGTCGCTCAGCGCAATGTCCGACAGGCTCACGTTGCCCGTGTTCACCGCCGTCAGCGTGAACACCACCGGATCACCCGCAATCAGGCCGGAGGTCGTCAGCACTTTCGTCAGTTCAATCCCCGGCACCGCCGCAATCGGCAAAGCCGTGGCATCGTCGGCTGTGTTGCCATCGCCATCCACGCCGTTATCCGAGACATCGCTGATCGGCGCATTCGACGGATCAAGACCCGTCACTGTCGCCGTGTTCACCAGCCCGCCCGCATCCAGATCGTCCTGCGTCAGCGTGTGGCTCAACGTCCAGACACGGGTCGCATTCGGCAAAAGTGGATCGCCCGCAATCGCAGGATCCGCCAGCACTGGCACCGCGCCCGTGATCACGGACCCATCGGCCCGCGTAAACGTATCGCTGATCGCCAGATTGCGCAGGCTGACATTGCCAAGGTTTTCAGCCGTGATCTCGAACACAACCACATCGCCAACCGCAGAGCCCGTGTCGCGCACGATCTTTGTCACCTCAAGCAATGGCGCAGGCGTGATCGGCAGCAGCGTCGGATCGTTCAGCGTATTGCCGTCACCGTCCACGCCGTTATCCGACACGTCACTGCGCGTGCCGCCGCCGGGCAAAGTGCCGGTCACGGTCGCCGTATTCGCCAGACCGCCCGCGTCGATATCGGGCTGCGTCAAGGTATAGCTCAGCGTCCAGACACGGCTTTCCGTTGGCAAAAGCGGATCGGTCGCAACCGCGGGATCCACCAGCACAGGCGCCGCGCCCGTGATCGCTGTGCCATCCGCCCGCGTGAACGTATCGCTCAGCGCAATGTCCGACAGGCTCACGTTGCCCGTGTTCACCGCCGTCAGCGTAAAGACCACCGGATCACCCGCAATCAGGCCGGAGGTCGTCAGCACTTTCGTCAGTTCAATCCCCGGCACCGCCGCAATCGGCAGAACCGTGGCGTCGTCAGCTGTATTGCCGTCGCCATCGACGCCGTTATCCGAGACATCGCTGATCGGCGCATTCGACGGATCAAGACCCGTCACTGTCGCCGTGTTCACCAGCCCGCCCGCATCCAGATCGTCCTGCGTCAGCGTATGGCTCAGCGTCCAGACACGGGTCGCATTCGGCAAAAGTGGATCGCCCGCAATCGCAGGATCCGCCAGCACTGGCACCGCGCCCGTGATCACGGACCCATCGGCCCGCGTAAACGTATCGCTGATCGTCAGATCGCGCAGGCTCACGTTGCCAAGGTTCTCAGCCGTGATCTCGAACACAACCACATCGCCAACCGCAGAGCCCGTGTCGCGCACGATCTTTGTCACCTCAAGCAATGGCGCAGCAGCAGGGCCCGGCACGACAACAGTCACATTGGTTTCGACCGCATTCCCCTGCGCATCTTCGCCCGCCACGAAGGCGGTGTTCGACAGGCTGCCCGCATCCACGTCCGCCTGCGTCACCGCGCGGCTGACAGAGCACTCGCTATTGCTGTCGCCCGGCGCGAGTTCCGCCACCGTGCAGCTATAACCCGCGTCAATCGACGGGTCCGTCACCACCAGATCGAACAGCGTCAGGTTGCCGTCGTTGCGCAGCACCAGATCAAAGGTCACCGTGCTGCCCGCCAGACCAAAAGGCGACACGCTCGGCACCTTGGACAGGCTCAGCGTATTGCGCGCCGCAGGCGTATCCAGCGTCAGCGTATCCGTCGCCGTCCGCCCAGCCCCCGTCGGGGTGATCGCGCTGACATCGGCCGTATTGACCAGCGTCCCCGCATCCACATCCGCCTGCGTCACCGTATAGGTGTCGGCGCAAATCAGCTGTGCACCCGGCTCCAGCACTGCAGCCGCACAGATCAGATCCGGCAAAAGCGCATCCGTCGCCGCGACAGACCGCAGGCGTTGATTGCCCGTATTCTCGATCGTCAGCGTATAGGTCAGCACCTGCCCCGCAGCCGTGATCGGCAGCGTCGCCGCCGATTTCACCAAGGTCAGGGCCGAGGTCACATCCGCAGCAGAGACCACCCGCGCCGGGCGCGAGGACACAATCGTCGTATCGCCGTCCGCACCGAACACTGTCGTGGCCACGGCCTCGTTTATCACTTCGCCCCGGTCCAGATCGTCCTGAGTGACCGTATAGGGCGCCGTACAAACCGCCGTATCGCCAGACACAAGATCGCGCGTGCTGCCCTGGCTGTCAAAGCAGACCACCGGATCAGCCAGCAGCGTATCCGTCACGCTCACATCGCGCGCAAAGGACACATTGCCCGTGTTTTCCACGATAAACTGATAGGTCAGCACATCGCCCACCGCCGTGAACGCCGTGCCAGCCACACCGTTCACCTGCACAAGCGCCTTGCTTACGCCCAGCGACGGCACGCCATCAAGCGGCACGGTCTCGGATGTAATCGGGCTGCGCACCGGACCTGCGATCGCCCGCGCCGTATTGGTCACAGCCGTCAGCGTCACGTCATTGCCCGTCACCGTATAGGTGCTTTCGCAAATCGTCTGCGCGGCGGGCGCAAGCCCGCTTGGCAGCACCGGACAGCTGACCGCCGTCAGGTTGTCGGTCACCGTGATCGCATCGGTAATCGTCGTATTGCCGGTGTTCGTCACCACGTAATTATAGGTCACAACCGCATCAATGACGAAGTACTGCGCCTCGATCACAGAAGACGTCGTCGTGCCGTCAAAGATCGACACCGCCGTCTTGACCATCTCTAGCGCGGGCGTCTGCTGCGCCTGCACCGTCACGCTGCTGGGCGCACTGACGACCGCGCCGCTTTGCGCCAGCGCCGTGTTCGTCACGCTGCCCGCATCGATATCGGCCTGCGTCACCGCATAGCTTGCCGTGCAGCTGGTCCGCGCCAGCGGGGCCAGCGGGCCTGCCGGACAGCTGATCGTGCCGCCCGCATCCGTGATCCGCGCATCCACAATCGTGATGGCATCGGTCAGGGTCACGTTGCCCGTGTTCGTCACGTCAAAGCGGTAGTCCAGCACATCGCCGACCGCGCTGAACGTCGGGCCACCCGCCGTCAGCACCTTGACCAGCCGCAGCGCCGGGGTTGCCGGAATCGTCAGCTCTGCCGGGTCCACCGCCGGGTTGCCGTCGCCGGCATCCGCATCCACCGTCTGCGCCGTTACCACCGTGCCGCCGGGCGCCGTGCCCGTGGCCACCGCTATATTGGCAATCCCGCCCGCATCCACGTCGGCCTGCGTCAAACGATACGTCGCGCGCCAGATCCCGGTTTCATTCACCGCCAAGGTGCCCGCAGGCGAGTTTTGATCCGACGACCGCAGCACCGGGCCACTGGTCAGCGTCAGCGCTGTTCCATCCGCCCGCGTCAAGGTGTCAGAGGCGATCGCGACACTGCGCAGCGTCACATTGCCGGTGTTCGTCACGTTGATGTCAAAGACAACCAGACTGCCGACCGTCACCGGACCGCTGCTGATCACCTTCACCGCGGCCAGCGCAGGCACCGCCGCAATCGGCAAAGCCGTCGGATCGTCGGCTGTATTGCCGTCGCCGTCCACGCCGTTATCCGACACATCGCTGATCGGCGCATTCGACGGATCAAGACCCGTCACCGTCGCCGTGTTCACCAACCCGCCCGCATCCAGATCGACCTGCGTCAGGGTACGGCTCAGCGTCCAGACACGGGTCCCGTTCGGCAGAAGCGGATCGCCCGCAACCGCAGGATCCGCCAGCACAGGCACCGCGCCCGTGATCACGGACCCGTCCGCCCGCGTAAACGTATCGCTGATCGCCAGATTGCGCAGGCTGACATTGCCAAGGTTTTCAGCCGTGATCTCAAACACAACCACATCACCAACCGCAGAGCCCGTGTCGCGCACGACCTTTGTCACCTCCAGCAAAGGCGCAGGCGTGATCGGCAGCAGCGTCGGATCGTTCAGCGTATTGCCGTCACCGTCCACGCCGTTATCCGAGACATCGCTGATCGGCGCGTCCGACGGATCAAGACCCGTCACTGTCGCCGTGTTCACCAGCCCGCCCGCATCCAAATCGTCCTGCGTCAGCGTATGGCTCAGCGTCCAGACCCGAACCCCGTTCGGCAAAAGCGGATCGCCCGCAACCGCAGGATCCGCCAGCACAGGCACCGCGCTCGTGATCACTGTCCCATCGGCCCGCGTAAACGTATCGCTGATCGCCAGATCGCGCAGGCTGACATTGCCAAGGTTTTCAGCCGTGATTTCAAACACAACCACATCGCCAACCGCAGACCCCGTATCGCGCACGACCTTTGTCACCTCAAGCAACGGCGCAGGCGTGATCGGCAGCAGCGTCGGATCGTTCAGCGTATTGCCGTCACCGTCCACGCCGTTATCCGACACGTCACTGCGCGTGCCGCCGCCCGGCAAAGTGCCGGTCACGGTCGCCGTATTCGCCAGACCGCCCGCGTCGATATCCGCCTGCGTCAGCGTATAGCTCAGCGTCCAGACACGGCTTTCCGTTGGCAAAAGCGGATCGGTCGCAACCGCGGGATCCACCAGCACAGGCGCCGCGCCCGTGATCGCTGTGCCATCCGCCCGCGTGAACGTATCGCTCAGCGCAATGTCCGACAGGCTCACGTTGCCCGTGTTCACCGCCGTCAGCGTAAAGACCACCGGATCACCCGCAATCAGGCCGGAGGTCGTCAGCACTTTCGTCAGTTCAATCCCCGGCACCGCCGCAATCGGCAGAACCGTGGCGTCGTCAGCTGTATTGCCGTCGCCATCGACGCCGTTATCCGAGACATCGCTGATCGGCGCATTCGACGGATCAAGACCCGTCACTGTCGCCGTGTTCACCAGCCCGCCCGCATCCAGATCGTCCTGCGTCAGCGTATGGCTCAGCGTCCAGACCCGGGTTCCGTTCGGCAGCAAAGGATCGCCCGCAACCGCAGGATCCGCCAGCACAGGCACCGCGCCCGTGATCACGGACCCATCGGCCCGCGTAAACGTATCGCTGATCGTCAGATCGCGCAGGCTCACGTTGCCAAGGTTCTCAGCCGTGATCTCGAACACAACCACATCGCCAACCGCAGACCCCGTATCGCGCACGATCTTCGTCACCTCAAGCAATGGCGCAGGCGTGATGAGGAGTTCGGCAGGGTCATCAAGGGTATTGCCGTCGTCATCAATGCCGTCATCCGAGACGTCAGCCACAGCGATGTTCGCCGGTGTCTGGGCCGCAAAGGTCAAACTGTTCGTGATCCCGCCCGCATCGATATCGGCTTGTTCAAGCGTATAAAGGATGTCGTAGGTCCAAGTCTCGCCGACTTCGAGCACGTCCGGCAGCCCAGCGTCGCCGCCTGTTTTAACGGGGACGGGCAGCGGCGTGATCGCCGTATCATCAGCGCGGCGCAGGTCATCCGTCAGCACGACATTGCTAAGGGTCACATTTCCCGTATTCGCAAGCGTCACACGGAAGGTGACCACGGTGCCGGCAACGGCCGGGACAGTCAGCGGCTCTAGCGTTTTTGTGCCTTCCATCGCGCCAGCCTGCTGGAGCGTGACGGTCGCGGGGTCCTCGTTATCGCCCGTGCCCGTTCCGGCCAGATCGTCGACATCGGTGCCATTTGGATCCGTCGCAGTCACGGTCAGAACGTTGGACAAACCACCAGCGTCGATGTCGTCTTGCGTTAGTTCATGCGTCGCGCTGTAGGTCCAGACTTCCCCGACGTCGAGGATATCGGGGTTCAGTGTATCACCGCCCGTTTTGACAAGCGCAGGCGCAGGCGTGACGACGGTGCCACCGGACCGGGTCAGCACGTCGTCAAATGTGACGGAGGACAGGCTGACGTTTCCGGTGTTCGCCACCGTGATCGCATAGACAATGTCATCGCCAACCGCGGCAGCGCCCGTCGGCTGTGTGGCGACAGATTTGGTTGCCAAAAGGTCCGGCGCTGGCAGCGCGACAGAGACGCTTTCCTCTGCGACAGCAGACGGATTCACCCCGTCGGGGCTAACGCTAGACAGGGTCGCCGTATTGGTCAGCGGCGTGTTTGCGTCCACATCAGCCTGCGTGACCGTATAGGTCGCGGTCAGCGTCACGCTTTGCAGCGGGACCAGACTTGCAATCGCGCCACTATTGGACAGCGTCAGTGCAGATGTACCGCTAGCAGAGGTGTGCTGGTCACCAACGCTGATATTTGTCAGCGTCGTGTTCCCAGTGTTCGTCACCTGATAGCTATAAGTAATGACCTGACCTTCCACGACCAAAGCATCATCATCGGCCAGCTTGGTCAGGGTCACAGCGCTGACACGGTCGGCGGCGACAGTTTGCGTATCCTGAGAGGTGAGCGGCGTCAGCGGGTCAAGCGGATCTGCAATCGTCACATCCGCGATATTGGTGACGAAGCCGGCGTTCACGTCGGCCTGCGTCGTCAGATATGTGCCGCGGCATTCGATCGCATCGCCCGGCAGAAGGCCGGTGGCGGGAAAAGCGTCACAGACCAAATCCGCCGCGGGGATTTTGTCATCGGTCAGCTGAGGCAGGTCCGTCAGCGTGATATTGCCCTCGTTAGCAATCACATAACCATAGGTTAGCGCGACATCCGTCGTGCTGAAACTGGTCTGATCAACAGATTTCGTCAGCGACACCTTGGGTTCGCGCACAGGTCCGTTGCTGATCAGGTCAGACGTTGCAGGCGCCAGAGTCGTACCCGGCGCGCGCGGGTCAGCCGTGACGCTGCCTTGGTTCGCGACGGTATTATCATCGATGTCAGTCTGCGTGACCGCGTAGGTAAACAAACAGCTGTCATCGATATCACCCGGCGCCAGCGGCGCGCTGACGTTGCAGGTTCCCGCAACAAGGCTGTCAGTGACGGCGACATTGTCTAGCGTGATGTTTCCGGTGTTCGTGACCGTCATCCGGAAGGTCAGAACCTCGCCAACCGCATTGTAGACAGGCGGGTCGATGACGGTGCCGTCAGAGTCGATCTGCTCTTTCAGGATCGTTACGGCGGGCAGCGGCGGATCAAGATCCTGCAAGTTGGTCACGGAGCCCAAGACGTCATCGCCCTGCGGGTCTGTGGCCTGCGCGGATGCGGTGTTCGACAAGACGTCGTCTGCGTCGATATCGGCCTGCGTGACCGTATAGGTCCCGGTGCATTCCACGAATTCCGTGGGAAGCAGGGTGATATTGGTACCGCTTGGGGCACAGGTCAGCGCAGGAATAAGAGGATCTGTGACGACAACACCGCGCAGCGTTTGGTTGCCAGAGTTGGTGGCACGGATCGTGTAAGTCAGCGCGTCCCCGGCAACAGCAACCGCAGGTCCAGTTGTGACGGCCTTGGTCAGGGTCAGGCCCGGGGTTTCCGCACCCGTGATCGTGACTTCGACCGCGCTGGATTCGACGGGGATCGGGCTTGGCGACAGACGCGCAAAGGTGGTCTGGGCGGTTGCTTCGTTCGTGACGAAGCCCCGGTCCAAGTCTGCCTGCGTAACGACATAGGGCAAGCCCAGATCGAAGGTATTACAAGTATAGCGGTCGCCGATGTTGAAATCTTGTGCCGGGTCACGTGGACGGCATTCGAAATTCCCCAGTTTGTCGTCCTGAATAAAGACCGGCTCGACAAGTGCGACACCGCTCTGACCAGGTTCCCGCACGGGGTTGATGACGGTGAAGCTATAGTAAAGCTTGTCTCCGACCGCAGAGAATGTAGCCCCTACAGGGTCCGCGACCTTTTCGACGTCAACGGCAGGCTTTGCGTCGACAGGATAGATCGCAACGGTCTTGGGGGACGTAATGGTTGCGCCATTAAAGGTGCCGCTGGCGGATGCAGTGTTCTGAACAGAGCCAAGATCAAGGTCGTCGCTGACCACCGTATAGGTCGCGGTACAGGTGGTGGATTCGCCCGGTGCAAGCGCGCCGCTCGCGGGTTGGGTACAGGTCACCGTCGTGCGATTGTCAGCGACGCTGAAAGGTCCGCTAATCGTCACGTTCCCCGGCGTGCCCGGTCCGGTCAGCGGGTTTGTAATGACATATTGGTAGGTCAGAACCGTGCCGGCCTGAAAAGCGTTCGCAGGTGTGACGTCTGTGATTGTCTTGGCAATGACCAGACGCGGGTTCTGAACCGCGTTAACGGTCGCCGTCGCATTGGGCGAGGTGACCGCTGCGCCGTCAAAGGTCGTTGTCGCGCTTGCCGTATTGGTAAAGAAACCCGCGTCCAGCGCGGCTTGAGTCGCATTCCATGTCGTCTCGCAGGTGGCAGAGGCACCGGGGGCCAGACCCGCAGGCGCACAGGTCAGATTAGCCGGAATATTGACGTCATTGATGATGGTATCGGCGGTCGTTGTGACGTTACCGCTGTTTGTGACGATGAACTGATAGACAATCGGCGCATTCAGGACGGAAAAACTGGACGGCGTCAATGGTTTAACCCGCTTGACCAGCGACAGCGCAGGCAGCTGGTCAGCATTTGCGCGGACGGTATCCGTCGCAGAGGTCACAGCCGCAGTACCGCCGGGATAGGTGGCAGAGGGGACGACGGGCTGCGTCACACTGGCAGAGGCGATATTGTCAAAATAACCGCGGTCCAGATCGGCCTGCGTGACCTTTTTGCTGCCTGTGCAGGTCAGGGTCGCCAAAGGCGCAAGGCCGCCAGCCGGAAGCGCCGGACAAACTGCGGGCACTGCGGCGTCGTTAATCGTGATCGGCTGAGTCAGCGTGATGTTGCCCGCGTTCTGGACAACAAAATTATAGCTGACGGTCGCGCCAACGGTGGCAAAATCATCGCCCGCAGCAATCTGCTTGTCGATGCTCAGCGCTGGCAGCTGCGCAGGACCGGCAAGCGTCAGCGTGTCTGATCCGCTGACAGGGCCGCCGCGCAGGCTTTGTGCTGTGGCCGAAACGGTGTTGGACAGGGTGCCCGCATCGACATTCGCCTGCGTCACCACAAGCGGCGCGGTCGTCATCGGCGATGTGTCATCACAGAGCGTCGTCGACGCCCCGGGCAAAATCGGCCCCGTCGTACAGGCAAAGCCAGTCAGCGGATCGCTGACCGCGACAGAGGTCAGGGTCACGTTACCTGTGTTAAACACCTCGAAGGTGAACACTTCGCTAGTCCCTGTGGCACTGAAGACGCCATCGGCAGAGGATTTTTCGATCCGCACGGCAGGTGCCGCAGCAGGACCACTTGCGATGGCTGTATCTTCGTCAAAGGCGGCGATGCCATTGCCGCCCGTCGCATCGACCCGCGCCGTATTGGTAAACGTACCGGCGTCGACGTCATCTTGGGTGACTGTGTAGGTGGCGGTGCAAGAGTTATCGACCTCTCCTGGCTGCAAATCAGGGACGTTGCAGACAAGGTCAGGATCAAAGAACGCATCGGTGATCACGACGCCAGTTTGAGTCACGTTACCGGTGTTTTCGACTTGGAAGGTAAAGACGACAGGATCATTGGCAGCGGCGTATGCGTTGCTGGCCGCTTTTGTCAAAGCGATGGCTGAATTCAGGGTCGGGCCCGCAACCGTGACGGAATCCAGCTGCGGTGTCACGTCGTCGGCAACGGCCTGCGCCGCGTTGACGTAGTCGCCCGCATCGATGTCGGCCTGTGTAATCGTATAGCTGCCACGGCAGCTGTCATCCGTCGCGGTCGGCACAAGGGACGGAATTGTGCAGGACAGGCCCAGCACTGAATCGGTCACAACGACATTGGTCAGCGTCAGGTTGCCGTCGTTTGTGACCGTCAGCGTATAGTCGATCACGTCGCCGGGTGCGTCAAAGCTGGTGACGCTGGCGGTCTTGTCGAACGTCAGAACCTTGGTCGCAGCGGCCGGATCAATCGCGATGCTGAGATCATCGGTGCGTGTCGCCTGCCCGCCTTGCGGTCCGGTGCCGACAGCGGTGACCGTATTGTCGATCATGCCGCGGTCCAGATCGGCCTGCGTGACCGTATAGGTGCCCTGACATGTCTGCGGTGAACCCTGCTGCAGATTGCTGATCGGGCAGGACAGGCCCGGAATAAGCGGATCGGTCAGGACGACACTGGTCAATGTCTGCGCGTTCAGGTTCGACACTGCGAACGAATAGGTAATGACCTCACCGACAGCCGAAAACGCCGAAGGACCAGATTTAACAACGGTGAAATCCGGCACGTTGGATGACAGCACAACCGCTGTCGCTGTTGCTGATTGCACAAGCGTCGTATTGCCATCGCGCGTGAAGTCAAAACTGGCGTGCGCGGTGTTTGCATAGCTGCCGGTATCCACATCGGCCTGCGTCAGCGGAACAGAGGTGCCGAGACAGTCAAACGACTCTGTCGGGGCTAACACGGCTGGCTGGGCACAGCTGAGGGTCGCGGGATCAATCTTGGCGTCGGTGATCGAAATCGGCTGTAGATCGATGATGTTCGTCTCGCCGCTGTTGGTCACGGTGAAACGATAGTCGATGGTGTCACCGACATCTGCAAAGCTAGCGGTCAGCGCGGTCTTGGCCAGCGACAGGCCCGGCGTGCCATTTTGCGGAATCGTGGCGCTGTCTGTGTTGGATTGGGTCTGGCCGTCCGTGGCAAAAGCGTTGTTCGTGACAAGCCCGTTCAGAAAGTCGGCATTTGTCACAACATAGGTCGCGGTACAGGTCAGCGTGTTGTTTGGCGCAGTTGGCGATAGCCCACCAGCAGGCAGGGCTGGGCAAGACACGGCCGTCTTATCGTCGGTCACAGTGATGGGCGCCGTGATCGTCACGTTGCCCGTGTTGGTGACAGTATAGGTGTAATCGACCGGCAGACCGGGTGCGAAATCTTCGGGTGCGATCGTCTCAGCGACCTTGTCCATCGTCAGGGCAGGCAAACGCTGCGCATCGACGCGCAGGCTGGTTGTCACGGGTGGAACGGCGCCGCCCAGTGGGCCGGTGCCATTGGCGGTCGCCGTATTCACGACTTGCCCGGCGTCCAAATCTTGCTGCGTGACACTATAAGTGGCGCTGGTGCAGATGACCGACGCGCCGGGGGCCACGACACCCACGGGGCAAGTCACCGCAACCTTGTTATCGGTGACAACCGGATTGGTGATAGAGGCATTGCCGGTGTTTTTCAGCACATACTCGTACACAAGTGGATCGCCGACCGCGGTAAAAGGTGTCACCGTGCCGGCCTTCAGGCGCTTTACGATGCTTTGCGACAGGGTCAGCGTCGCGGGCAAAGAATGGGAGTCGTTTGCCGAACGGGTCACGCCATTGATCGTGATTGTGGCCGTGGCGGTGTTGTCGATCTGTCCGCGGTCAATATCGGCCTGCGTCACACTATAGTTCACAGTGCACCGCACAGTCGCACCGGGCGCCACGGTGCCTGACGGACAGCTTGCCGGGGCGGTCACTGTATCGGTGACAGTCGGCGGGCTTGGCCATGTCACGTTGCCCGTATTGGTCACGTCGAACCTGTAGGCGATCACGGCACCCACAGCGCTGTAAGTCGTCTGAACCGCTGTTTTGTCGATCGTCAGCGTCGGCAAAGCGGCCGGACCGGGGACATTCGCAGTCGCTGTGCGGGACACCTGTGTGTTGCGCGGGTCCGTGCCACGCACCGTCGCCGTATTTGTCAAAGGCTGGTTGCTGCGCGCAAAGGCATCCACATCGGCCTGCGTGGTCCGGTACGTGCCGGTACAGGTCGCGGTATTGACGGTGTTGGTGGTCGACAGGGGCAGCAGAGTGCCGATCGTACAGGACAGTGCCGGAATTTTCGGATCCGTCACCACGACGTTCGTCAACGTCGTGTTTCCCGCATTCGTCGCGGTAAATGTATAGGTGATCGTCTGGTTGATGGCGGTAAAGCTTGTGGGGTTTGCCGTTTTCGACAGGTTCAACACCGAATTCTGCACCGGCCCGGTCAGCGTCACAGTATCTGTGAAACTACCAAGTTGACCGAAAGCCGGGGTCGCGCTGCTGGTCGCGATATTCGTCAGGGTCCCGCGATCTACGTCGGCCTGTGTCACCGTATAAAAACCGACGCAATTTGCCGTCGCCAAGGTGCTTGGATCAGCGCCCGGATTGGTTTTAGCCAAGGTCGTCGTGTCACAAGATACGCTTGGAATCTTATTGTCCGTGACGCCAACACTTGTCAGCTCGACAGAGCCAATGTTGCGGACAGTGTAGTCATAGCGCAGAACATCACCCACAGCAGAGAATGTCGTGCCTGCGTCAAAGCGTTTATCAAATTCCACACCCGGCGCGATGGTCCGAAGGCCAGTATCCTGCAGGGAACTCCCATAGGTGAAATCCCAAAAGTTGTCGTTGGGATCGACGTCAAAAACTTGGTTCGTTATCTTGCCGGTCTGCAAAATGTTGCTGAGCAGCGCCGTGTTCGTCGAAGAGAACCAGCCTGTGTTCAGCGTATTGTTGCCAAAGCCAGTTTCAAACCCGCGCGACTGTGCACCGCTCAAGTCTGTTTTTTCAGTGGTAAGGGCGGACCAATTGCCGATATTCACGCCGTTTACCAGCAAAGAGATATCGTTAAAGTCGAACCCGTTACTCTGAGTGTCACCATCGTACGCTGTCAGGCGCACGTCCATGCGCGCAATGGCCCCGCCAAAATAGGTCGCACAATCAGAGAAACCGCAGTTCAAATTGATCGCGCTGTTAATCGTGAACGGGTTGCCGCGAAACGCCGTCGGTGTCCCGTTAGAGTTGTATCCGACGTAAGCACCAGATGGATCGCTGAATTGGTAGTAAATGTTGCCATTCACACCCGTTAGGATCGTCACGACGCCGCCAGCCTGTGGATACTCTGACGGCAACGTAACGCCCGTTGTGGGAACGGTCATTGTAAATGTCGTGGCTGACACATCAGTCGGCGAAAGTAGAAGCAAGGCAGAGGCGAAAAGCCCGCAGATCTGTGATTTAAACGCAAACTTCATAACAGATCTCCAGCCGTACATCCCTTCTCTTTCTCATTATTTCACCCTTTTCTCTATAGCTCGGCATCTGCGTTAAGAGAATTTTAAGGCAATTCAACCAAACGTTGCAGTTCAGCATCACAGTGTTTTGACCTGCGCCAAGATATCGCGCAGAAGATGCAATGTATGTTTTCAACGACCGCATTTGGACCGCTTTAGGTTGGATACCAACCGAGAAGAGGCTCGAAAGATGAACAAACCGATCGGTTTATCGCTTCGCCTAAAAAAGGAAAACCAAGCGGCTTTTTATAAGCGACGCAGGGTAGTAGCCCATCCAATTATTCAGAAGGGCCAATCATAAAGCGCGCCTTTCGCGTGGCCCGGCAACGGCCGCTGCCGCCACGATTTCCCTGACTGTGATCAAACTCGGGTCGCAACAAGACGCCTGATATACTCAATGTTACCGCCTCGGCCCCCGCCACACCAAAAGTGCACAGCGCGACGGGGCCCCTAGCCAAAACGGGCCCGCTTAGTCGGCGGCGCGCATCATCCGGCGCATCAGGCCCGTTTTGAGCACGAACTGCTGGAAAAGTGCCGCCGCAAAGTGCAAGGCGACGATCGCAAGAAGCGGCAGTTTCAGGGTCGTGTGGATGTAATCCGACGTTTCACTGCCACCAAACCATGCCAGCAGGCCGGTAATCGGCAGGATGATCATGAAGGCGTAAAGCGTCCAATGCGTCAGGTGTGCCAGCCCTTTGAGGATCGGCGCTTCCTTTTCCGGCAGCGCAGGCACGCCGCGTGTGAACCGTATCTTCAGACGCCAGATTGCTAGCAAAAGGACCAGCGATCCGCCGATGACATGGTAATAGACCAGCGCTGTCATGGCAGGCACCTCGCCCGCGACGAGCGCCTCCCATGCGGCGACGATGGGATCGTGCAGCGCGAATTGCGCGACGATCAGGGCCGCAATCATCCAGTGCAGACTGATCTGGGTCCGAGAATAACCTTTGGGTGCAATGATGTTATGCCTTTTGCTGTGCGGCGGACCGCGCCAAATTTCACCATCGCGCCCGGCGTGGATGGTAGGGTTCCTAAGATGCGGCAAAGGGGCGGTCATCCCGCCCCCTGCCCCCTTACGGCTTTAGCCGTGATACGCTTGGCTGACGGCGTAGCTGTCTTCAAACCAATGCCACAGCACCACCTGACCATCCCGCACCTTGGCACGCAGCGCGAAGGTGAACTCGCCAATCTCCTTGCCGGATTTGGTCGTCACGCCGTTCATTTTGCCAAAGACGGCGACAGTGTCACCAGAAGCAAAGGCGTCCGTGTTGTCCCAAGCGGTCGTCTGGAAATTCGCGCCAAAGATCGGCAGGAACGTCAGGATTGCCTCTTTGCCGTTCCACGGACCGATCCACGGCAGGCTTTTGTCGCCCTCATTGTGCCAGACCATATCGTCGGCCATTAGCGCGTTCATCGTCTCCATGTCGCCAGAGCCCATGGCCCCCATGAATGCCATGACGGTGTCAAAGCTTGCTTGTGTGGTCTCGTCCATTTGGTCAGCTCCTGCTTGCGTGCCAAGGATCAGCGCAAGTGCGCCGCCCAGTGACGTTTTAAGAAGTGTTCTGCGGTGCATGATGCGCCCCTTTTGATAAGGCGGCCCCTTGCCCAAGGGGCCGCGCCTGCGTTTAGAATTTGCCAGCGTCGTTATGCGCTGCGTCCGCAGCTGGCATTGGGGCGATCACGTCCCAATGTTCGACAATCAGACCGTCCTGCACGCGAAACAGGTCATAAAAGGCCTGTGGCTCATCCCCGATCGCGCCGTCCGACATGGTCAGCACAAAGTTGCCTTCGCCGATGACCTTGTGGACCTCGTTATAGGTCATGGTGATGCCCTTGGCGGCCATCTCGCCCATGAAGGCACCGAAGCCGTCCAGACCGTCAGCAACCATCGGGTTGTGCTGGGTGTAGGACGCGGGGTTGATATAGTCGGTGAACTGGATTTCTTCGTGCGTGATCAGCGCCTTATTGATGAAATCTGCGACCAAGGCCTTGTTCGCTTCGGTTTTGTCGACGTCCGTAATTTCAGTCGCGCCGTCGATCTGGGTGTGACCCGACGGGTTTGGCGCAGCTTCCGGGATCAGGTTGTCCCAATGCTCTACGATCTTGCCGTCTGCGACGCGAAAGACGTCAAAGGCAATCATCGGCGACGGGCCAAAGCCTTCATAGCGACCGTGAAAGACGACAAGGTCGTCGTCAGCGATGACACGGGCGAAATCGGCTTTGAAATTGCCGCTGGCGCTTAGCATCTTGATCATGTCTTTCAGACCGTCCGTGCCGTTTGGCACATCGGGGTTGTGCTGGATGTAGCCGGGGGCAAAGTATTGATCGACGGCGTCTGCGTCGCCAGCGCCCAGCGTCGCGCTTAGGGCCTCGATCGCAAAGGCTTTGTTTTCGGCGGTATCTGCGATGGCGAGCATCGGCAGGGCGGTCACGATGGCCGCAGATGCCAGCAAGGTTCTTATATTCACGGTGTTCTCCTGTTTTTTTTGGGGGGGGTGATTGGGTCAGTGCAATGGGTTCAGTTCCGCACCAAGCGTAGCAAAATAGGCGTCCCAGCTTTGATGCGGGCGGCCTGTGATGGCCGCGACATCGCCGGGGGTGTCGTTTGCGCCAAGGCGGATGCCGTCATAGATTCCGGCAATGATCGGGCCATAGAAATCGCCCAGTTCAGCCGTGCGGTCCGCGACGTAAGCGGCCGGCGTCATTTCGCGGTACGTCAGCTGCGTGCCAAAAGCGCGGTTCAGATAGGCGACCAATTCGGCCTGCGTGATCGGCGTGCCGTTCAGGTTTACCGTCTGCCCATCATGGCCATCGGTCGTCAGCAGCGCTGCATAGGCGCGGGCTAGCTCCGCGCGGGTCGTGTAGCCGCATTTACCGCTGCCAGCGCTATTCGCGACCTCGCCCCGCGCGCGGTACGTGTCGATATATTCGACGTCGGGTTCGATATAGATGCCATTGCGCCCGATGGCCCAGATCAAGCCGCTATTGCGCACGTCAGCTTCGGTCTGGCGGTTGCTTTGCACCACGGGGGAAAAGGGCGTGCCCGCTTCCAGGCCTTGAATGCTGGTATAGACGATCTTGCGCACGCCAGCGGCGCGAGCGGCGTCAATCACGTTGCGGTGCTGCTGGATGCGCACGTCCGGCGCGGCAAGGCCGGACACCAGCAGCAGCGTATCAACACCCGCCAATGATGCCTTTAAATCATCGGGTTGATCATAGTCCCCCGGGCGCACGTCGATCCCAAGCCCCGTGACTTTCGCAGGGGTGCGGGCCAGACCGATAATCGGTTGGTCCAACTTCATATCCAAAAGCGCTTGCGCGATAGCGCGGCCAAGCTGGCCTGAAACGGCGGTGACGGCGATCGTCATGGTACGAACTCCTAGAAGGGGGTGACAGGTTTAGGCGGCGTGTTTCCACGTCAGCGACAGGTTTTCGCGAAAGGCGTACCGGGCAAGGTGGTCGCCGATGACCTGCTCTAACCGGACCAGTGCGTCCGCCTCTCCGGTCACGGTCAGCGTCAGCGTGTCGTCTTGTGCCTGCAGGGTGCTGGTTCCGAACGGCAGCGTGATTTAACCTGCCTGCGGCGTGAAAGTGACGGGCACCTTGTGGGCGAAATGCATGCAAAGCTGCTGCAGATATCCACTGGCGCGGGTCGTCGAAATTGTTGCGGTGCTACTTGGCATCTTCGTCTCCTGTCGTTGAGAAACAGAAATAGACGCTACGCCGCCTTTCGATTAGCCTGACAATCACGACAAGATTTAACGAGGAATTAGAAAGATGATCGACGACTACCGCAGTTTGGCCGTCTTTGTGGCCGTCGCCGATGCGGGCAGCCTTAGCGCAGCGGGGCGGCGGTTAAAGCTGTCGACCTCGGTCATCAGCCACCATTTGTCCCGGCTAGAAGCCAAGCTGGGCGTCACGCTTTTCTTTCGATCCACCCGGTCGCTGTCCCTTACGCCCGAAGGCCACGCTGCCCTGCCCCCCGCCCGCCGGATGATCACCGCGGGGGAAGAAGCGATTGACGCGCTCAGCGCGGGCAGCAGCGAGCCGGTCGGTGCCCTGCGCCTGACAATGCCAGCCTGGGGCGAAAAGATGCCGTTGCGCCAGACGCTCTGGGCGTTTGCCAAGGCGCATCCCCTGATCGCCATTTCACTGCACAGCAGCGACGCGCCCGTCGATCTGGTGAAAGAAGGGTTCGACATCGCGATCCGCCTTGGCGTGTTGTCCGACAGCAGTCTGAAAAGCCGCCGGATTGGCACATTCGAACGGGTCATGGTGGCCGCGCCGGACTATCTGGCCAGCCGGGCACCCCTAAAGACCATCGAGGATCTGGCTGCCTGTGATTTCGTCGCCCTAACAATGCTGCCTGACATGCAGACGCTGCAATGTGGCGGCAGGGCTGTGTCGTTCCAGCCGGAAAACATCAGGCTAGAGGTCGACACAATCGCCTCTGCCGTGTCTGCCGTCATGGCAGGGCTCGGCGTGCAGCACCTTCCAACAGGAGAGATCACCGCCGAACTGGCCTCGGGTGTCCTTGTCCAAGTCCTGCCCGACTGGCGTTTGCCCGACCTTGGCATTTATGCAGTTTGGCCTGACATCGGACCACAAAAGGCCCTGACCCGCCGCTTAATTGACTACTTTGTCGCGCGCGCCGCATCCGACTGAAGGTCATGGTCTTGCGCCAAGCGTCTTGAAGCACGTCACCGATCCCGACGGCAAGACACTGCAGGCAAAGGTCATTGCGCATGATGACGGCTGGACGGGTGTACCGAAGCATCTTGCACCCTCTGCAAATGAAAGACGTCTATCAGAAATCATTTGACGTGGCGGCAATGCGATGATCCTCTACAACCGGGAGGACTCATATCGTGAAGCGCGCACCGACTCTGGTTGATGTGGCGTCGCAGGCTGGCGTCAGCTATGCGACCGTCGATCGCGTCATAAACGGACGCGGAGCCGTGGCCGAAAAGTCGCGCGCTTCTGTGCTTAAGGCGGTCGCCGACCTTGGCTATGTGCGCAATGTCGCGGCTGCCAATCTGGCGCAGCGCCGAATTTACCGGTTCTGTTTTGTCATTCCCGAAGGCACGAACACCTTTTTTGACCGCGTCTGCACCATCCTACGCAACGCACATCCACCCGCCGGAACCGACCGCGTCCAGATCGCAATCGAACGCGTTGCCGCCTTTGATCCGGCGGCGCTGGCCCATTGCCTGACCAAACTGGCACAAATCGACGTCGACGGTGTCGCCCTTGTTGGGATCAGCGGCGCAGGTGTTGATGACGCCATCGCTGCCCTGCGGGCGAAAGGGGTTGCGGTGCTTGCGATGATCTCTGACATGCCCGCACCACAGCGCGACGCCTATATCGGGATCGACAACGCCACGGCGGGGCGGACCGCAGGCGGGCTCATCGTGCTGGCGCACGGCGGCCGGGCTGGCAGAGTGCTGCCGATCATTGGCGCAATAACGGCCCGTGACCATGCTGAACGTTTAGCCGGCCTGCGCGAGACACTCGCCCCGACCACATTGACGACAGCGCCGCTGGTCGAAGGGCGCGACCGCCACGATGTGGTTGAAGCCCGCCTGCGCTCCGTCCTTGCCGCCGACCCGCAGATTACAGCAATTTACAGCGCCGGTGCGGGCAACGCCGGCTTGATAAGGGTCATCGCCGCGCTGCCTGCAGATCGCCCGCGCCCGGTCATCGTTCTGCACGAACTTGTCGCCCATAACCGCGCGGCGCTCGAGGCCGGCCTGATTGATATCGTTATTGATCAACGGCCAGAGGAAGAGATTACACGCACGCTTGCATTGCTTCGCAGCCTAGCTGACCGGCACCCCCTGCCCGACGCACCCCTGATCGTGCCCGCGATCTACATCCGCGAAAACCTGCCGGGCACCCGCGCCCCTTCAGAAGGCCCTGCCACATGACTGCTGACCCCATCCTCGCCCTACGGGGTGTCCACAAAAGCTTTGGTCCCGTCGAAGTCCTGTCAGGCATCGACGTGACATTGCGTAGCGGCGAAGTGCTCGCCCTGATCGGAGAGAACGGGGCGGGCAAATCAACCACCATGAAGATCCTGGCTGGCTATCAGCCCGCCACCGCGGGCCGCATCCTTCTGGACGGCAAAGAGGTCCGCTTTGACTCTTTGCATGATGGCGAAGCTGCGGGGATCGTGTTGATCCACCAAGAATTCAACCTGGCTGAACAGCTCACCGTTGAGCAGAACATCTTTCTTGGGCGCGAGCTACGGCGCGGCCTGCTGCTGGACAAGTGGCGGATGCGGGACCTGACGCAGCAGTACCTTGGCCGCCTTAAATGCCGCATCGACCCGGACACCCCTGTGTCCCGCCTGTCAAATTCAGACAAGCAAATGGTCGAAATCGCCAAGGCGCTTAGCCGCGATGCGCGCGTCCTTATCATGGACGAACCGACAGCCGTGTTGACCGGATCAGAGGTAGAGGTGCTTTTCGAACAGGTCCGCGCCTTGCGCGCAGCGGGCACAGCCATCCTTTTCACCTCTCACAAACTGGGCGAAGTCGCCGCGATCGCTGACCGCGTGACAATCATGCGCGACGGGGCTGTTGTGCGCAGCGACATGGTCGCGGCCATGACAGAGGATGACATGGCGACGGCGATGGTAGGGCGTGACGTATCCGCCCTTTATCCGCCAAAGCCCGGCGTGGCGCATGATGCGCGCATTGCGCTGCAGGTACAGGGGCTGACGGTACCCGGCCATGCAAAAGACATAAGCTTTACCCTGCATCAAGGAGAGATCCTTGGCATCGCTGGCCTGATCGGCTCTGGCCGGACCGAAGCGATGGAGGGCCTGTGCGGCCTGCGCCCAGCGACAATATCCGCGCTGCAGATCGAAGGGCAGCCCTTGGCTATACGCAACACGGCCGACGCGTTGAATAATGGCCTGTGCTATATGACAGAGGACCGCAAATTGCGCGGGCTGCTGCTGGACAAGGGGATGCGGGTCAATCTGACGCTTCAGGCGCTGGCCCGCTTTGGCCGTATCCTGATTGATCGGCGTGCAGAGGATGCGGCACTTGCGCAGGCGGTCAAGGACTTCGATATCCGCGCAGGCAGCGCCGATGTTCTGGTCGGCAATCTGTCGGGCGGGAACCAGCAAAAACTGCTGCTGGCCAAAATCATGCAATCCGAACCCCGCATCCTGATCGTCGACGAGCCAACACGCGGCATCGACATTGGCACGAAACAGCAAATTTACACCTTTTTACGCGCGCTCGCGGCGTCTGGAAAAGCGATCATCGTCGTGTCGTCAGAGATGCAAGAGATCATCGGCCTGTCCGACCGCGTTCTGGTTATGCGGCAGGGCCAGATTGCTGGCACGCTGGACGGCGACGCCATCACCGAAGACGCAATTGTGCGCTGCGCCATGGGCGTGGGTGCTGACCCAGACGAAAGGGCCGCCTGATGGCAACTGAAACAGCAAATCCCCCGCGCAAACGCAGCCGGATACCGTCCATGAGCGTGCTTGGTCCGATCTTGGCGCTGGTGATCTTGATCGTCATTGGCGCTGCGTTGAACGGCAATTTCCTAAGTGCGAGCAATATCAACAACGTGCTGTCACGCTCTGCCTTTATCGGGATCATCGCGGTTGGCATGACCTTTGTCATCACGGCGGGCGGGCTGGACCTGTCGGTGGGCTCTATGGCGGCTTTTATCGCGGGCATGATGATCCTTGTGATGAACGCTGCCCTGCCCACATTGGGCGTCGGCATCCCGATCATTCTACTGGGGATGCTGGTGGCCCTGATCGCCGGGATCGCAGCGGGCATGTTAAACGGTTTTCTGATCACCACCTTAGGGATCGAGGCCTTCATCGTGACGCTGGGCACGATGGGCATCTACCGCAGCCTTGTGACATGGCTCGCCAATGGCGGCACCCTGTCGCTCGATTTCGATCTGCGCACCTTCTACCGCCCGGTCTATTTTGACGGCATCCTTGGCGTGTCTTGGCCAATCATCGTCTTTGCCGTCGTCGTTATCTTGGGCGAAATCCTGATGAGCCGCGCCCGCTTTGGCCGTCACTGCGCGGCGACCGGATCGAACGAGCACGTCGCCCATTATTCATCCGTCAACGTGGGTCGCACGCGGATGCTGACCTATATCATGCTCGGCCTGCTCGTGGGCGTCGCCACAATCATGTATGTCCCACGCCTTGGCTCTGCCTCTGCATCCACTGGCGTTCTGTGGGAACTTGAAGCCATCGCCGCCGTGATCATCGGCGGCACGGTCCTAAAGGGCGGCTTTGGCCGGGTCTGGGGCACCGTGATCGGTGTGCTGATCCTCAGTTTAATCGACAACATTTTGAATCTGACCGACCTCGTCTCGCCCTACCTGAATGGTGCGATCCAAGGCGTCATCATCGTACTGGCTGTCATTTTACAGCGAGAAGCCAAGGCGAAGGGCTGACAACTTCGCTGCTCTGGGAGGAGAAACAATGTCTTATTTGAAAACGATACTTGCCGGGACCGCCGCAATTGCCGTCGGCACCGCGGCCATGGCGCAGGATACCAAAGTGATCGGCGTGTCGATCCCGGCGGCGACCCATGGCTGGGCGGGCGGCATGAACTTTCACGCGCAAGAGGCCATTGAGCGTTTGGAAGAAGTCTATCCCGACCTTGATTTCGTGCTGGCCACGGCGTCCGACGCGGGCAAGCAGGTCAACGACATCGAGGACATGGTCGCAACCCGCAACATCAGTGCGCTGGTGGTGCTGCCTTTTGAATCTGATCCGATCACCCCGCCCGTCCAATCCGTTGCCAACAGCGGCGTCTGGGTCACGGTCGTCGATCGCGGACTGTCGATCCCGGGGATCGAGGATCTGTATGTCGCCGGTGACAACCCGGGCTTTGGCACCGTATCGGGCGAATTCATGCGGTCCCAAATGCCCGATGGCGGCAAAATCGTCGTGCTGCGCGGCATCCCGACGACCATCGACAACGAACGCGTTGCAGGGTTCGAGGCGGCCATTGAAGGATCAGGGATCGAGATTGTCGGCATGGAGCACGGCAACTGGAACCGCGACGACAGCTTCAACGTCATGCAGGATTTCCTGTCAAAGTATGACCAGATCGACGCGGTCTGGGCCTCTGATGATGACATGGCCGTCGGCGTGCTTGCCGCAATCGAGGCGGCGGACCGGCAAGACGTCAAATTCGTGCTGGGCGGCGCGGGCATGAAGGAAATGGTCAAGCGCGTGATGGACGGCGATGCGATGATCCCCGCGGACGTCACCTATCCACCCTCAATGATCGCGACGGCGATCGAACTCACGGCCGTTGGTATGACCTCTACCGCGCCGGTGTCCGGCACCTTTACCATCGGGTCCGTGCTTGTCACCCCGGACAATGCCGCACAGTTCTACTATCCCGACAGCCCATTCTAAACACATACGGAAGTCAGCCTAGACGGGGCTGACTTCCTTCCCTGCGCGTGACGACAACATTGCTGGGACACAACCGGACCCGGACAGGCCAAGCACCAAATTCCTAGCGATACTGGTTATTCATACGCTTAGCTGGGATCGGGTAACTTACTTTTTGGAAGCGATAAGGTGAATGTGCTGCCGACGCCGACTTCACTGCGAACACTGATGGTTCCACCTTCAAGGTGAGCAAGCTCTCTTGCAACGGATAGCCCCAATCCGGTCCCGGCAGCACTGCGGGAGAATGAGCCATCGGCCTGGTGGAACGCATCGAATATCTTCTCAAGCTCGTGAGGTGCGATCCCCGTCCCTGTGTCAGAAACCTCGATATGAACCTTGTCCTCAGACTCCTTGACGATGACAGACACCTTGCCCACATCGGTGAACTTGATGGCATTTCCGATCAGGTTGATAACAATTTGCCGCGTGCGCGTCACGTCTGCCAACATCAGACAGGGGGCCATTGTGGCCTCAAGCTTTAGTCCTTTTTCGTCCGTGAGGGTCCTCATCTGGTCCACCACGGGGTTAAGGACCTCTAGCACGTCACAAATCTCCGGATCGTTCAATTTTTTCCATACCTGTGGTCGCGGTCCGCAGCACATCCTCTACGCTGCTTTGCAGCAGCGCCGGATCAACTTGGCCAAGGTGACTGACCTCCTCCAACCGCTGCGCAGGAGGCATCTTGCGCAGGTTTTTTCCAAGCCGTGCGTAGCCCAGAATGACCGTCAATGGCGTCCGAAGCTCGTGGCTCACGACGCTCATGAAGTTCATCTTTGCCCGGTCGGCGACTTCGGCTGCCTCTCTTGCCTGCTGTAGGGCGACGATATCCCGGCGCGCCTGCGCTTCACTGGCTTGCAGTTGGCCCGACACGCGCAGCAAATGCCGGACAATCCACAAAAGCACGCCGCCGCTTGCTAAACCCACGGCGATTAAAACCGGCAGCATTTTCGCCAAAAGGTCAGTGCCCGGATGAGCGGCCTTCCATCTGAGCCAACAAAGCACGTCGCCCGACGGACTGGTCACAGGGATACTCGCCTGATGTCCAGCAGGCGGATCCGTACTGAATTCCGCGCTGTCTAGCTCGATCGGGGAACCGATTTGTGTGGCCAGCTCTGCGTCGAAGTACCGCAAAGCGACATGCAACGCTTCGGTTCCCGGCTTTTGCGCGATGTCGCCAGAGTCAGAAATAATGGGGATGACACTGACGATAGCCGTCCTGTCGCCAATCAGAACAGATGCCACGACCGCAACTTCGGCCAGCGCCTCGTATGGATCGTCATCGCCTTGGCTGACTTCTGCCATGTTTTCGCGCAGCTGCGCGACAAGCGGTTCGATGAATTCAGCGCGGGCCTCATAGCGTTCCGGGGGCACGATTTCACCTAAGACCGCGGCGAAGAAGGCCACATTCGCTTGGTCCAGGACATAATTTTCATCATGCCCAAAATAGCTTTGCATCCAGGACCCAAGGTTATCGTCCATCCACTTCGTATCGCGGGCAGCTGTTTGCTCAACCGCGTCATCCCAAACGGTGGCGCTGCGCTGTTGTTCTGGAAGGACCTCAATCGCGGCGGTAAGGCGTTTCGCGGCAAAACGTTCCTGCTGCGCGCGCGCGTTCTGATCCGCGATATTGATCGCGTTATGTCCAACAAAAACAAGGCTTAAAAGGCCAACGCAAACGACGATAAACAGCGATCTGACAATCTGGAACGAAAGCCTGTTTAGACTAGCCGTCATGATGGAAATCGCCTTCATATGCGTGTCAGTGAATGGGCGGTTCGATACCTAAACCAAAGGCGAATTGGGATAGGTCATAGCGCCTGAAAGACGGTTAATTAAACACTATGGCAAATAAAAGGCACGGCGGGATCGCCAAACAAGTTGGCGCGGTTCACGCCCACAAATCATGGCAAGGCGCAGTCTGCTTGTGGCGCCATATGACGCCGGTCTAGTCGGTTTTGGCTGGTCGGGACTGTCTACGCCACGACCCCCAGCAGAGTCTGCATCATCGACACCGATAGCGGCGACCCGAAGACAAATCCGAATGATCACCAAGGCCCGAATGTCGCCATCGCCATCCTTCCGGCACCGCTGCCCTTTACGACGCCCAAGGGGCTGTCAGCGTTTGGCCTGGCCGATCCGGTTTGGATCAACCCTATTCCCCAGTTGTGCCACCCCAAGCCCGGCAACCCTGGCCCAGTCAATCATCGCCGGGGCGCAAGGTGGATGCCCGCGATGGTGCACCGGACCGAACCGCCTGCCATCTCGATTGTCGGGATGGACAGCGGGACAAGCGTGGCGCTTTGGGCGATTAATGCAATTTGGGACGGGTCCAGCGCATCATAGGCGGTCTGCGACAGCGCCAGCAGGCGACCATCGCGGCCCTGAAGCTCGATCGCATTTCCGGCGAATTTGGCGATCTGCGCCTCGGTCAGGGCGATGACGTCGCGGCCAGAGTCTTGCAGGCGGGTGATCACCTCTTCGCGGCGGGCATGGTCAGTGATCATATCGGCCCCCAGCAACGCATAATCTGTTCCGATGCACATCAGTACGTTGGTATGATAGATATTAACGCCGCGTGAATCCGCGGCCGGGAACACCATGGGTTCAAAATTGAAATGCGTGCAGAACCGCTCTAGCGCGATGGGGTTCGTGCGATCAGATGCCACCGCATAAGCAACCCGGTCGATATGATCGAGGACCATCGCCCCGGTCCCCTCTAGGTACAGGCGGTCGGGCTCTAGCCCCGAATAATCAATCACATCCTGAACGCGATATTTTGCTTTCAGCAACTCGATCACATCGGCGCGCCGTTCCAGCCGGCGGTTCGCGGCCTTCATCGGATAGATGGCCACATGACCGCCCGCGTGGGTCGAAAACCAGTTGTTGGGAAAGACACAATCCGGCGTGGCCGCATCGGAACCTTCAAACACATGGACGCGCACGCCGCGGCGTTCCAGTTCCGCCATCGCAGCCGTATGTTCGTCATAGGCGCGGCGTGACAGGTCACTGCCCTGCACATCCATCTGCGCCTGAAAGGCATTGTCCTGCGCGGTTTGCGTATTCACCGTGAAATGGTGCGGGCGCACCATCACAACGGCGGCCGGGGCCTGAACAGAGGGACGCATTACGCGCCTTCGATGCCAGCGCGGCGCACCATGCCGAACAGATCACGGGGATCGTCCGGGTCGGCAATCATGTCGAGCGCCTCATAAAGCCCGGTGCTTTCCAGCTGATCGCGCAGATAGCGCAGCGCCGAGAAATCCTCGGTCGCGAAACCGACGCCGTCGAACAAGGTGATCTGGCGGGCATCGCGGCGGCCCTTGGCTTTGCCGGTGATGACTTCCCACATCTCGGTCACGGGGAAATCGGCAGGCATCTGCTGGATTTCGCCCTCAATCCGCGTTTGCGGCGGGTATTCGACGAAGACGTCTGCGCGGCTCAGGATGTCTTTGTGCAATTCGGTTTTGCCGGGGCAGTCGCCACCGATGGCGTTGATGTGCACACCGGCACCGACCATGTTGTCGGTCAGGATCGTAGCATATTGCTTGTCCGCCGTGCAGGTCGTGATGATCTGCGCACCTTCGATTGCCTCTTGGGCAGATGAGCACGCCGTCAGCTCGAACCCCTGATCCGACAGGTTGCGCAGCACCTTTTGCGTGGCCGCCGGGTCGATATCATACAGCCGCAGCTTGGTGACGCCGCAGATCGCCCGAAAGGCCGTCGCCTGAAATTCAGACTGCGCGCCATTGCCGATCAGCGCCATCGTGTCGGCCCCTTCCGGAGCCAGATATTTCGCGACAAGCGCCGAGGTCGCCGCCGTGCGCAGCGCCGTCAGCAAGGTCATTTCAGATAGCAAAACCGGGTACCCGGTCTGGACGTTGGCCAGCAGGCCAAAGGCCGTGACGGTCTGCAACCCCTCTGCCGTATTCTTGGGATGACCGTTGACGTATTTAAAGCCGTAGACCTGCCCGTCAGAGGTCGGCATCAGTTCGATCACACCAACGTCGGAATGCGATGCGACGCGCGGTGCTTTGTCGAACAGCTCCCAGCGGCGAAAGTCTTCCTCGATATAGGCGGCGATGCCGGTCAACATCTTGGACAGCCCGGTGCGGTTGATCAGCCGCATCATATTGGCGACGCTGACAAAGGGCACATAGGCCAGTTTTGATGGTGCAGGAGCCGACATGGTGGACCTCATTTTTGATATGATCCCATTGTCTGCTATAATAATTGCGCCGAATATGGCGAAGTTGCTATGATTATGCGGGCAAATTGTGCAAATTGCGTAGTGTTAATTAACAAATTGCAGGGCGATCATGGGGCAACAGGCAGAGACGAAATATGTCTTCGACAATCTGGACCGCACGTTGATCGGGCTGCTGCGCAGTGATGGCCGGGCGCCCGTATCCAAGCTGGCCGACATCATGGGGGTGTCGCGCGCCACGGTGCAGACACGTCTGGACCGTCTGCTTGCCTCTGGCGCCTTGCTGGGCTTCACCGCGCGGGTGCGCGAGGATTACGCCGTCAACCAGATTCGCGCGATCATGATGATCGAAGTGTCGGGCCGGAATACCACGCAGGTCATCAACAAGCTGCGCGGCCTGCCTGAACTGACCGCCCTGCACACGACCAGCGGCAAATGGGACCTGATCGCAGAGGTTTTGGTTGAAAGCCTGTCCGAGTTCGACAGCGTCCTGCGCGAGGTGCGTCTGGTCGATGGCGTGCTGAACAGCGAGACGAACATCCTGCTGACCAGCATTTAAAGCGAAGGCAGAACGCAAATACCCTCAGGGCCGAATCCCCGCCTGATCTAGCAAAGTGGCAACATCCGAAAACGCCTTGTCCGGCGGCGTTTGCTCGTGCTTGCGCTGCGACAGGAACGCCTCGCAGGGGCCAGCAAAGGCGATGGAGCAGTCCAAGTCCGGATTGCTACCGCTGCGATATGCGCCAATGCGGATCAATTCCTCCATGTCAGCATGGGCGGCCAATGCACGGTGAGCGGCCTTGAGCAGGGTATATTCCACGTCGGTATGACATTCCGGCAACGTCCGAGAGACGCTGGCCAGCAAGTCAATCGCCGGATAGCGCCCCCGCTCTCCGATCCGGCGATCCAGCACGATATGGCCATCAGTGATCCCGCGCACGGCATCGGCGATGGGGTCATTCATGTCATCGCCATCGACCAGCACGGTAAAGATGGCCGTGATGTCGCCCTTGCCCACAGGACCCGGTCCGGCCCGTTCCAACATTTGCGGCAGCTCTGAAAAGACCGTAGGCGGATAGCCTTTCGCGGTCGGCGGCTCACGAGAGGCAAGGCCGATTTCGCGCTGCGCCATGGCAAAGCGGGTCACGCTGTCCATCAACAGCAAGACGTGTTGGCCTTGATCGCGGAAATGCTCTGCCACGGCCATCGCTGTCCAGGCCGCTTGGCGCCGTGTCAGGGGCGGCTCATCGCCTGTCGCGACCACCAACACCGCCTTTTTCATACCTTCTGGACCAAGGTCGGTGGAAATGAAGTCCTGCACTTCCCGGCCCCGTTCACCGACCAGCGCCATAACGACGACGTCGCATTCGGTATAGCGGGCCAGCATGGCCATCAGGGTGGACTTGCCGACGCCAGAGCCAGCAAAAATGCCCAGCCGCTGCCCGCGGCACAGCGGCGTGAAAATATCGAGCGCGCGCACATGGGTGGCCAGTTTTGGGCCAATCCGTTTGCGGTCGAACGCACTGGGCGGGGACGCACGCAGGGGGCGCGGTGTATCGCCCTCTGGCAAGTGCCCCTTTCCGTCAAGTGGTGCGGCAGCGGCGTTGATCACGCGGCCCTTCCAGCTTTCATCAGGTCTGATCACATCGCGGCCATGATCGACCTCGACTAGATCGCCCGCTGCCACACCGCGCCACGACCCGAACGGCAGCAGCTCTGTCCCGTGCGTGCCAAGGCCGACAACCTCTGCATGAACCGGCCCGGCAGACCCGTGAACAATGCACCGCTCGCCGATGCCAAGCACCCGTTGCAGGCCAACCGCAGTCAGGGTGATGCCGGTGATGGCCTGCACTTCGCCGGTGATGACGGCCTCTCCTGCGTCACGCGCAAAGCTCGTTAGCTCGGAAAATATGGTTTTCATGTATAATTCACTTTGAGAGGCGTTTGTTTTTGTACTATACAAGAATAAATTAAGCGGCAGTAAAAAAATGAACTTGTCTAACCTTTCTATTTTTGGCTTGGCATCCGACCGGATGACGTGGCTTGCTGCGCGGCAGAAGGTGACATCGGAAAACGTAGCGAACGCGGGTACGCCTGAATTTCAGTCCCGCGACGTGACATCTTTTGCGTCGATGGTTGATGGCCGCAGCACTGCGACCTCTGGCCTTGCGACAACGGACCCGCGGCACATCACGGGCATAACCAGCACATCGACAGCTGGCATCCGCGAAATGAACGACCCGACGGCGACCCACGCCTCGATCAACGGCAATACCGTCAATCTGGAAGAGCAGGCCATCCGGTCTGCGGACATCAGCGACCAATATCGCATGGCAGCACAGCTTTACCGCAAAAGCTATGATCTGCTGACGATGGCAGTGACCGGAAGGTAAGGAACAATCATGGACCCGCTTCAGTCTATCGCACGTATCGCAGCCAGCGGCATGACCGCGCAAACGGCGCGTCTGCGCGTCATATCGGAAAACGTGGCCAACGCGGATTCCACTGGCGCGACCCCCGGTGATGATCCGTTCCGCCGCAAGACCATCAGCTTTTCAGAAATGGTCGACCGCGATAGCGGCGCGACACTGGTGGAAGTGGACCGGATCGGCCGCGATCAATCTGATTTCCGGCTCGATTACGACCCATCCCACCCTGCGGCGGACGAAACCGGTTATGTGAAACGGCCCAACGTCGATCCGATCATCGAGATGGCCAACATGCGCGAGGCATCGCGCAACTATGAAGCCAATATGAACATGTTCGAAGCAGGCCGCCGGATGCGCGGCCAAATGCTTGATCTGCTGAAGTGATGCTACGATGAGCGATCCAACCTCCCTCGTCTCCTCCGCCGCTGTCCGGGGTGCTTACCGCACCTCGCAGTCGATCATGGGCGAAAAGGGCGCGGCAGCGACCGAAGAGTCCAGCCCGACCAGCTTTTCCAACATGGTGCGCAGCGCATCCGAAAACGCGATCGACACGATGCGCGCAGGCGAGCAAACGGCGCAAGCCGGCCTGCGCGGCGAGGCTGACACGCAGCAGGTTGTCGAAGCGATGATGGCGATGGAGTCGACCGTCAAAGTCGCCGTGTCCGTCCGCGACCGCTTTGTCGAAGCCTACCAGGAAATCCTGCGGATGCCGATCTAGGTCATGAATGAAGCGCAAGCCTACGACATCATCTCTGACACTGTGCTGGCCGTTTTGCTTGCATCAGCCCCCGTGCTTGGCGTGGCGCTTGTTATCGGGCTTGTGATTGCGTTCTTTCAGGCGCTGACCCAGATTCAGGAAATGACGCTGACCTTCGTGCCTAAGATCGTGATGATCTTTGTCACCCTGCTTGTCGCGACACCGTTCATGTACGGCACGCTCAAATCGCTGTCCGATACCGTCTTTGACCTAGTCGAAAATGGTGGATTATGAAGGGGCTGCACCGCATTCTTGTCGCGGGCCTTATCGGGCTTACCTTCGGCACCACCGCGCTGGCTGATGGCTGGGGGCAGTTCTATGTGTCCAAAACGCCGCGTGCGGCCCGCGCCGGGGCACCGATTGCCAGCGGCGGCGAAGATGGCGTTTGCATCCGCGAAATCCTAGCCGCGCAGGCGCGCCATGGCATTCCAGACAACATGCTGCTGGCCATCGGCCTACAAGAGGCCGGCACCCGCCGGAACGGGCAATTTACCGTCTGGCCCTATGCCGTGAATGCCGAAGGCGAAGGCCGGCTATTTGACAGCCGCCTAGCCGCGCTTGATTGGATTGCAGAGCGTCAACGCGCTGGTGTGCGGTCGATTGATGTGGGTTGCATGCAGATCAACATGCGCTGGCATCCCGATGCGTTTGTAAACGCAGCCGAAGGGTTTGATCCGACGGTGAACGTCGATTATGCCGCGCGCTTTTTAAAGCAACTTTACGCCCAAACGGGCAACTGGATGCAGGCCGCCGGGTCTTATCATTCGCAAGAGCCGCAGTACCGCGACATCTATTTGTCGCGCTTGCACAGCAATATCGCTGCCGCCAATGCACGGCTGCCGGAATTTATTGCCATTGCTGGCGGGTCCGCCCCCCGCCGCACAGCCCCGCCCGTCCAGCGTGACGACAACGGCAATGTCGTCGTGGCGCGGGCAACATGGGGTGCAAGTTTGGGCGGCGCATCGAACGCACGCACATCGCTTTATTCCTCGCAGACCATCCAGCCGATCCTGCCGACCTATACCTCATCACTCTTTGGACCAGCGGGATGAGCGGGAAACCCACAGTCCTGCCGCAGCTTGGCATCTTTCGCGGCAACAAGGACGTCGGCTTTGCTGTCGGCATGGCCCTTGTGCTGGCTATCTTGTTCCTGCCGCTGCCGCCGGTGCTGCTGGACCTTGGGTTGGCCGTGTCGCTCTCGCTTAGCGTGCTGATTTTTATGGTCGCGCTTTGGATTCCATCGCCGCTGCAATTCAACTCTTTCCCGACGCTTTTGCTGGTCACGACCATGCTGCGCCTGTCGCTCAACGTCGCCTCGACCCGGTTGATCCTAAGTGAAGGTCACACGGGGATGCAGGCCGCTGGCGACGTCATCCAAGGCTTTTCCAAGTTTATTATCGCAGGCAACTTCGTCATCGGCGTCGTGATTTTTGCGATCCTTGTGATCATTAACTTTGTCGTCATCACCAAGGGTTCGACCCGCATTGCAGAGGTCGCGGCGCGGTTCTCGCTCGACGCGATGCCGGGCAAGCAGATGGCCATCGACGCCGACATGGGCGCAGGCCTAATCGACGAAGACGAAGCCCGCCGCCGCCGCAAGGAACTGGAAGACGAGACATCCTTTTTCGGCGCGATGGACGGTGCATCCAAGTTTGTGCGCGGCGATGCCGTTGCGGGCCTGATCATCACGCTAATCAACGTGATCGGCGGCATCCTGATTGGCGTCGTGCAGCGCGGCATGTCGGTCGGGGATGCGGCCAATGTCTTTACCTCGCTGACCATTGGCGACGGGCTGGTCAGCCAAATCCCCGCGCTTGTCGTGTCGCTTGCGGCCGGTTTGATCGTCACCAAAGGCGGCACCCGCGGCGCTGCAAACGAAGCGGTTTTGGATCAGCTGTCGAACTTTCCCAAGGCGCTTTATATGTCGGCGCTGCTGCTTTTCGGGATCGGCATGCTGCCGGGCTTTCCACTGTTCGTCTTTAGCCTACTCGCGGCCACCATGGGCGGCTTAGGCTATTTCATCCAGATCAACGCCGCCAAAGCAGCCGAAAAGAAAACGCAATCTGACGCGCTGGACGCACAAAAGAAAGCGGCCCCTGAATCCGACAGCAACCCGATGCGCCTTGATGATCTACGGCTCGTCTTGGGCGAAGGCCTTGTTGGGCTGGCCAACCGGCCAGATGCGGTATTGCCCAGCAAGATCAAATCCCTGCGCAAGCACTTTGCCGAAAAATACGGATTTCCGATGCCATCGGTCCGGATCAAGGACGACGCCAGCCTGCCGATCAACAGCTATGTGTTTCAGGTCCACGGCGTCGATGTCGCGCGCGGCGACATCCGGGCCAATCAGATGATGGTCATCAACCCAGACGGCATCCCCCTGCAATTGGTCGGAGAGCGGACCAAAGAGCCAACCTTTGGCCTTGATGCGCTTTGGGTCGACAAAGCAGTGGCAGAACAGGCCGAAAACAGCGGCCTGACCGTGGTGGACCCCGAAAGCGTGATCACGACCCACCTGACCGAAGTCGTGAACGAAAACATGGCGGAGCTGCTGACTTATGCCTGCGCCAAAGAGGCGATCGACGGTTTGGACCGGAACTATCAAAAACTGGTCAGCGACCTGCCTGTGCCATCGCCCGCGATCATGGTGCAAAAGGTGCTGCAGGAACTGCTGCTGGAACGGGTGTCGATCCGTAACCTGCCGCTGATTATCGAGGCGATGGCCGAAGCGACCCGCCACACAACCAAGCCTGCAATGATCCTGGAAAACGTCCGCCGCCGCCTGTCGAGCCAGATTTGCCAAGGCTTGCTGGACGATCAGGGATTTGTCCCCGTCATCACCCTGTCCCCCGCTTGGGAAGTCGAGTTCATCGAGGCGATCAAAAGCGTCGGCGATGATCGAAGTTTTGTCATGTCGCCCAAGCGTGTGCAGGAATTCGTGCTGCAATCGCGCCAGCAGATCCAGCGGTTTGCCAGCGATGATGTCTGGCCCGCCATTATGGTCAACCCAGAGGCCCGGTCCTACATCCGCTCCATGCTCGAACGGGTCAGCCCGATGACGCCGGTGATTTCCAACGCGGAAATCCACCGCAAAGTGTCATTGCGGACCGTCGCCACCATCGGGTCCTAGGACGTGGACCTATCCACCCTGCTGACTGGCACCGTCATGGGCTACTTCGTGGTCTTTGCGCGGATCGGGTCGGCGCTGCTTTTTATGCCGGGATTTGCCGAAAACACGGTCCCCGTCCGCCAACGCTTGTTGTTCGGCCTAATCCTGAGCGCGGCGCTTTTCCCCGTCTCGGGCGTTGGACCCATCGTAGAGGATCGCCCCGTCGCACTGATGTTGCTGTTCGGGGCAGAAGTCACGGTTGGCCTGTGGATCGGGCTTGTTGGGCGCACATTGCTGTCGGCGCTGCAGTTCGCGGGCTACCAGATTGCGCTGATGTCCGGCCTTGCCAATGCCCTTGCCCCCAACACCGGATCGATGGAAGGCGCGACCAGTCTGGCCGCCATGTTGATCGCCGGGGCCACAGCGCTGATTTTTATCACGGATTTGCACCATATCATCATCCGATCCTTGCTGATGTCTTATCAGGTCTTTGCGCCGGGCAGCTTTATGCTGGCTGAACTGACCGACCAATTCGCCCGCGCGGTGCAGGTCAGTTTGTATATGGGGCTGTCGATTGCCGCGCCGTTCTATATTGCGGGTCTGGTGCTGAACGTCGGCATGGGCCTTGCGAACCGGATGATGGCAAGCCTGCAGGTCTTCTTTATCGCGCAACCAGCCTTGATCGTCGCGGGCCTTGCCTTGATGGTGCTGGCGATCCCAACCATGATGCGCGGGTTCCTTGAACCCTTTGCCGATTGGCTGGCGACTTACGAGTTCTGATCCCATGTCAGAAGAAGATAAAAGTTCAAACACCGAAGAGCCAACCGACAAGAAATTGCGGGACGCGCGCAAAAAAGGCGACGTAGCCCAATCGCGCGAGACAGGCACGGCCATGGTCGTCTTTGCCCTGCTGATGATCCTTGTCTTCATCCTGCCCGCCTCTGCCAGCCGCATGGTTGCCGCGCTGCAAAGCCCATTGCTATCCGCGAGCATCACACAGATTGGCACGGACAGCGTGGGATTGGTGGAAACGGGGATCGTGCTGAAGGAATTGGGCTATACCCTTGGCATGGCGATGGTCCCGATTGCGTCTGTTATGGTCCTTGCTGCGCTGTTTGGCGTCTTGGTGCAGGGCGATACCGTCGTCGCCACCGATAGGATCAAGCCGAAACTGTCAAAGCTGAACCCGCTGGCGGGGTTTAAACGGCTGTTTTCCGTCGATGCCTTTGTCGAATTTTTTAAAAACACCGTCAAAGTTCTGGCGATCTGTTTCATCACTTACATCGCTGTGCGCGATATCGCGCAGTCATTGGCGCAAACCCAAGGTTTTGTGCCTGAACGCCTCGCTGCGCTGACGCTGGACAAGGTACGCTGGATCTTTCTTGTCACCACCATGATGCTGATCCCCATCGCGATTGCGGACATCATCTGGAAGCGGTTCCAATGGAAGAAAAAGCAGATGATGAGCCTGAAGGACATCAAGGACGAGAACAAGGATAGCGAAGGCGATCCGCAAATTCGCGCGCGCCGGGCCGAATTGCGACGCGCCCGCGCACGTCAGCGGATGGCGCAAGCGGTGCCGACGGCCAGTGTTATTCTAACCAACCCCACGCACTACGCCGTCGCGCTGAAGTACGAACAGGGCAAGGACGATGTGCCAATTTGCGTCGCTAAGGGTGCCGATGTGATGGCAAAGCGCATTCGCGAACTCGCGCTGGAACATGATATTCCGATGATCGAAAACCGCCCCCTCGCCCGCGCACTGCACGCAGCGGTCGAGGTTGATCAGCGCATTCCAATGGAGCACTGGCAAGCCGTCGCGGAAATCATCGGCTTCGTGATGGACGTCCGCCGCAACGTACGCCGCAAACCGCCCGCCGGGTCCACCCTGCGAGAGGACTAGCGCAGGCGCAGCCCTTCTAGGTTGCGGTCTGCCGGCAGCTTAGAGCGTTCCAAAAGGATTTTGGTAATCAGCCGCGCGCGGACCAGACTGAACGATCCCATAATCTGCGCGGCGTCACGTTCTGCCATGGCCCCGATCACCTCGACCGCGGTTTCGATGTCGATTTCGTCCATAATCCCTGCGGCGACTTGCGGTTTCATATTGCGGTAAAGTTCGACCAGTTTCGTCATGTCTTGGTCTTTTGCGCCCTCAATCACCGCAAGCTGCGCAGCGATTTCGTCGCGCGTTTCGGACAGGCGTGTCTGCTCGGCCCGCAGGCTTTCCTCTGCCAGCGCAAGGCGCGCCTGCTCGTCTGCGATCTCTTGCCGCTGGGTGATCAGCAACGCGCGTTCTTCTGCGATTGCATCGGCAATTACCTGGCTTGGCTCGCACACATTGCTGTCGATGATGTCGCCGGTGGGCCGGGTGGTCGCGGGCAGATCAGCGCCGACTTCGGGCGCTGGCAACGCGCTGTCAGTTGCGGCCTCTGCAATCGCGGCCATCGGCATCAGGTCGACCGAAAGCTTTAACATGCCCGCCACACCAAGGCCCAAGACGATGATCTTTGGAAGCGAGAAGAACTTCATTTTTTACGCTCCTTGGTGATGTCGAAAAACGTGCGGACCAGTTCTGATTTGCCTGGCACTGGCGTCTGCCACTGGACCGGTTCGTTCGCGCGCAGCCGGGCCGCGCGTTGCTGGGCCGGGGTCTGGTCTGTCAGAGTGCTGGTGCGGATGGTTTTCGGCGCAGATTTTGGCACCTCTTGCGCGGCGGCCACGGCGTGGCGCGCCGCTTCGCTCAGATCGCGCATATCCTCGACCGACCGTGTCGTCTGGTCGACGGCATTGGAAAAGGCGGTGACCATCGGCTCCATGTCCCGCAGCGTCGCCATCAGTTTGCGCATCCGGCGGTCCAGAATGACGGCATAGGTGAGCGTGCCGACCAGCAGGACCATGATGACAATATCAATCACTGCTGACATCATCTTGGCCTTCCTCCGGTTCAGTTTTTGGCAATAAGGATCGAATAACACGCAGCGCCAATGCGCCATTGTTGCGCTGCCCGAACGAGGCATGGAACATCGGTTGCGCGTTGACCATGCCGAAAACCGGCGTGTCGATGGTCATGCCAAGGTCGATCACCTCGCCCACCGTCCAATTCAGCACCTCGTGCAGAGGGAGCGATATTTCCTGCATCATGCCCGTAATCGTGACGTTTGTCCCCGATATCTGCGCATTCATGTCACTGCGCGAACTGCTGTCGCCCCCAAGCCGGCCACCCAAAAAGGGCTGCGCAAGCTTGGCGCTGACGTCATCCAGCGTGCCATAAGGCAGGACGAATGTGATATGCCCGCTGCGATCCTCGAACTGCAATTTCAGCCTGATCCGCAACGTCGCCGTCCGCGGGGCCGCCAGCAGAACAGACCGGGGGTTTGATTCAAGCGACTGCGTGGCAAAGTGCACGGGGATAATGTCGGAAAAACTGGATCCCAGCGTTGCCAGACATAGATCGGCCAGCTGGCGCCCCAGTTTCTGTTCAATCGCCGTCAGATTGCGCGGCGTCCAAACACGAGAGGTGGCACGCCGTCCGCCCAGCATAATCTCAAGAACAGAGAACAGCAGGTCAGGCTCTATCACGCAGGCCAGCTGGCTATCCCAAGGATCAGCCGCCGCGATGGCGATCAGCGACGGCGACGATACCGTTTCCATCGCATCCTCGTAGGGAAGGTAGTCCAGCGAGGCCAGTTCGATTTCCGGCGCGATGGTGCAATAGGCTTTCATCTGCGGCACGAGCGCGAGCAAGAAGCGGTCGACAATGATTTCAAGCGTCGGCAACCGGTCGAAGTTTTCCCGCGCGTGGCGGATCATCGCCTCTTCCAGCGACTCCGCTGCGATATTCTTTGCGACACTCATTGCACCACCATATCCGCGATCAAGATTTCAACCGGCGCTTCGGTGTGGCCAACAGCGCGGGCGCGGCGCAGCAGTTCTGATTTAATCATGGCCAATCCTTGACTGCCCCGGATATCGGCAACCTCTAGCTGGCGCAGGAAATCCTGAAATGTGTCGCGCAAATAGATTTCGCGGCTGATGAGCCGATCCGCGCCCTCTTGGGTGTCATCATAGACCAGCAGCATGTTCAGCTTTAGAAAACGGCTGCTTTGACGCCCATTCGCACCCGTTTCGGTGACATTTACGATAATTTCTGGGAATGGCATCACAGGCATTTCGCCCGCGTCAGCCGTTGCTTCACCATGCCCGCCTGCGTCTTCGCCCTCCGCAGGTTCTTCGGCCGCATGATCCTCTGCCGGGGCGGCATCGGGCGCAGCCGTATCAGACCCAAGGCCCGCGACACGCATCATCGCGTCCGTTCCGACGGCAAGCGTCGCCCCGCCGATACCGGCAAGAAGACACAAAAGACCAATAGCAAGGATAACCAGAGACTTTTTCATAATTTAAACTTTAATAAAATCCTGCGCGTGCCGCTACTAGCAAGGACAAACAAATCGTCATGCAAGCCTTACTGCAACAGTAACATGATTATTTGCCACACCTCGCAAGTATAAAAACGTATATACTTGCGTTTTAGCCCGTCACGCAGGAACCTTAGGTCAAAACAGCGAAGTGAGGGTCCGTGCGTCAGATTATCGACAACCTAAAAGACTTAGGCCCGCAGCGCTTAGCTGTGCTGGGCGGCGTCGGTCTTGCCATCATCGCAGCGGTCCTGATCGGGATGCGCACTATTTTCGCGCCAACCTATGTTCCGCTTTATAGCCAACTGTCCCCCGGCACTGCGTCACAGATGATGCAATCGCTGGAACAAGCGGGCCTGACGGTCGATCTGTCGCGTAACGGCGATACAATTTCTGTGGCCGAAGACGATATTGCCCGCGCACGGATGGCATTGGCCGACGCGGGCCTGCCTGGCGAAGGCGTGCCGGGTTGGGAAATTTTCGACAATATGTCGGGCATGGGCATGAACACTTTCATGCAAAACGTGAACCGGTTACGGGCGCTTGAAGGCGAGCTGACCCGGTCCATCCAGACCATCAACGGCATCAAAGCCGCCCGCGTTCACCTTGTCCTGCCAGAACGTGCCGCATTTTCGCGCGAACGCTCTCAGGCCAGCGCTTCTGTTATCGTGCGCACCTCTGCGAATACCACGCTGTCGCGCAATCAGGCACAGTCTATTCAGGCACTGGTCGCATCGGCTGTGGCCGACCTTGACGCACAAAACGTCACGATCCTGTCCGCCTCTGGCGAGACGATTTTGGCCAAAGAAGACGCCGGCGGGTCCGATTATTCCCTGCAAAGCCAGCGCAGCACGATTGAAGAGCAGTTGGCGCAAAAGGTGGAATCCATCCTGAACGCACGGGTTGGCACCGGCAATTCGCGGGTGCGGGTCAGCGTTGATCTGACCACCGAACGCGAACGGCGGGTCACGCAAAGCTTTGACCCCGATCAGCAAGTCGCCCGGTCCATCGAAACGCGCGCGCGCAATTCCAGCGAAGCCGACGGCAACGCTGGCACTGTCGATGTGGGTAATAACATCCCGGCTGAACTGCGCGACGCAAATGCGGCGGGCGGCGGCCAGTCGACCCGGAATGAGAACGACGAGATCATCAATTACGAGATCGGCTCGGTCGAAAGCGAAATGACTCGCGAGCCCGGCGATATCGAACGCGTATCCGTGGCCGTTTTGGTGAACGGCAGCTACGGCACCCTGCCCGACGGGTCCGAAGGGTATATCGAGCGCTCTGCCGATGAAATGGCGACGCTGACCCGGCTGGTCACAACGGCCATCGGATTTGATGAAAATCGCGGCGACCAAGTTCAGGTCGATAGCCTAGAGTTCCTGAACTACGAGACTGATTTCAACGGCATGCCGGGGCGCGGTTTGGGTGCGATCCTTGCCGACAACACTATGGCGATCCTGCGCGCCCTGTTCGCGCTGGCCTTTGCCGCCATCGTTATGCTGTTCGGTGCCAAGCCGCTGCGCCTGATCCTTGATGCGACCTCTCCGATGCCTGCATTGGCGGGCGCGGGCGGCGATGCGTCGATGCTGGGTGCCCCGTCTGGCAGCGCCACGCGGGCCATCGGTTCCAGCGCCGGGCAAGACCGCCTGCCCGGCCCTGCCGTCAGCCAATCGCGCGAACTTGTGGTGGCTGGACAGGAAGGTTCCCGAGAGATGATCCAGATTGCCTCTGTCGATGGCGGGGTGCGTCAAAGCCAGATCAAGGCCGCCGTGGATCTGGCACAAGAAGACTCTGACGGCGCCCTGCGGGTGCTGGGTCAGTGGCTTGCAGAAAAGGATGCACGATGATCACTGCCCTGAAACTGCGCAACTTTGACGACGACGGCTCCGCGCCGTCCCACGACCCCAATCAGCTTAGCAGCGCAGAGGTCGCGGTGCTGGTCGCCAAGGCCCGTGAAGAAGGTCGGATCGGTGGCTACTTGGCCGGGGCCGAGGATGGTCGCAATGAAATGCGCCGGACGATGCAGGCTACGCAGGCTGAAATGCTGGACAGCCTGACACAGCAACTGGCCCAACTGGCCACCACATCCGCCGCCCAGCAAGAGGCATTGGTTGAACAAATCGTCGGCTTTACCCTGCAAACCTGCGAGATCGTCTTTCCCGAACTGATAGAGACAATGTCGGTCGCGCGAGTCAAAAAGACCGCGCTGCAATCGCTGAAGATGGCCATCGGTTCCAGCCGGATACAGGTCAAACTGTCCCCCACGACCCTAGCTGAAATCGGGCCGGAATTGCAGGCGCGGGCAACCTATTACAGATGCGCCAAGGCGCTTGAATTGCAGGCAGACCCTGATCTTGCCGACGGCGACGCCCGGATGAGCTGGGATCACGGCAGCCTTGATTACGGCTTTCGGAAAATCTGTGATCGCCTGCTGGCCGAATTGCGCGAAACCCATAAACGAGCGGTAGACGCTCAAACCAAGAAAGACTGACATGCATAAGCTTGACCAGAAAGACGCTGACTCCGCCGCGCATGCCAAAACCGACGCGGACGACGTGGATACACCAATGACGCCGCAAGACACCGCCGAAATGACACAAACCGTTGCGAGCGAAAGCGCTGTCTTTCCCCATCTTGATACCGATGACGCTGAAAACGCGCTGGCCGCGCAGCCCGAAGAAGGCGGCGCTGGCATGAATGCGATGCTGAATGTTCGTCTGGATGTGCAGGTCGTCTTGGGACAAGCACGGATGCCGATTTCGCGCCTGCTAGAGCTGACCCGCGGCTCTATTGTTGAGCTGAACCGCAAGATCGGTGCCCCTGTGGATTTGATGGTCAGTGGCCGGCTGGTCGCGCGCGGCGATCTGGTCAAGGTTGGCGAGGATCGCCTTGGCGTGTCCCTGACCCAGATCGTTAAGGATTACGTCCCTGACTGATTTTATACATTTCCGTTCCGGGTGGGTGATCCGTTTACTGCTGGCAAGCATGTTTGTGCTGGCCGGCGTCAGCATGGCCAGCGCGCAGGACGGCGGTTTTCTAAGCACACTGTCTGATGCCATCGGCAACGCAGCCCCCGGTAGCGACGAAAACGCCAACCTGTCGGGCCGGATCATCCAGTTCATTGTTTTCGCCACGGTCCTTAGCATCGCGCCCGGACTGCTGGTCGTGATGACCAGTTTTACCCGCTTCGTCATCGTGCTGTCGATGCTGCGTTCGGCGTTGGGCCTAAACCAGACGCCGCCCAACATCGTTCTGACGTCTCTTGCGCTGTTCATGACCTTCTTTGTCATGCAACCGGTGTTCGAGGACGCCTATGAAGGCGGCGTTGTGCCGCTGCTGGAAAATACGCTCGCCGAAGATCAGGCCATCGCCCGCATCGCAGAGCCGTTCCAGGCATTTATGTTCGTCAACACACGCCCGCAGGATTATGCGCTGTTTCAAAACATCGCCTTGGGCGACGACGTGGTCGAAGACTTGGTTCTGCCCGAAACCGCGTCCGAGACATCGTTCCGCTTTCTTGTCCCCGCCTTTATGATTTCAGAGCTGCGCCGCGCCTTCACCATTGGCTTTTTGATCTACCTGCCATTCGTCGCCATCGACCTTATCGTCGCCTCTGTCCTGATGAGCGCTGGTATGATGATGTTACCGCCGGTTTTGATTTCGCTTCCCTTCAAAGTCATATTCTTTGTACTGATCGACGGCTGGTACATGCTGGCCGGATCGCTCATTGAAAGTTATGCGCCGCTGGCAGGCGGCTGACGTACCACATCGATAAGGATTGCCCGATGTCCACCAACGCGCAGACCGAAGGACGCAAAGTGCCAAGCCCCGTCAGGAAACTGCGCGGGCCGACGAAGGCTGCGATTACCTTTCTGTGCCTTGGCGAAGAGGCCGGATCGGCCCTGATGCAAAAGTTAAGCAGCGCCGAAATCGAACGCGTCACCATGGCGATGAGCAAGCTAGGACCGATCCCCGCCAGCGTCGTCGAAGAGGTGCTGAGCGAATTCACCGACGGCGTGGTCAGCGGGTCGGGGTCTGTCATCGGATCAATCTCTTCTGCAGAAGCGATGCTGCGTAAGTTCTTGCCAGACGATCAGGTCGCGAACATTATCAAAAGCGTGCGCAGCAATACCCGAGAGGACGAAATCTGGCGCAACCTTGGCGCGCTGAACGAGACAGTCATCGCGAACTATCTGAAGGGCGAGCACGATCAGACAGCCGCCGCGATCCTGAACAACATCGACACCAGCGTCGCTGCAAAGGTCCTGCCACTGCTTGGACCAGAGCGGATGCAGGATGTGGCAGAGCGGATGATCGCGATGGAAGCGGTCCCGGTGCATATGATGCAGCAGATCGAAGAGACGCTGAAGCAGGATATTATGTCCGATACCGTCCACAAAAGCTCTGCTGAGACGCATCAACGTATGGCGGATCTGTTCAACAAACTGGACGTGCAGGCGTTCGAACAATTGGCCGTTGCCCTTGATCGCCGCCTTCCCGAGACATTCCAATCGATCAAACAGCGCATGTTTGTGTTCGAGGATCTGATCAAGCTGAACATGCAAGATTTGGCGCAAGTTATGCGCGGCCTAGAGGGTGACACCCTGCCGCTTGCTATGCGCGGCGCGCAAAAAGATTTGCGCGATCACCTGATGGCCTGCCTGCCGCAACGCTCGCGCCAGATGTTGATGGACGAAATGGAAGCCACCGGTCCCGTGCGCGGCCGCGACGTGCGCACGGCGCAATCTGCGATGGTGGATTATGCCAAAAGCCTTGCCGACGAAGGCGTCATCGAACTGCCATCCAGTTCTGATGAAGAGGATGACGAGCTGTTCTAGCGCCCTGTCACCGGTAAGCGTTATAGCCCGTTTTTCCGATGGTCGGGATGTCGATCGTGATAATCGAAATGTTGCCGCCCTGCCCCGCAGATACGGCATTTTGCATCAACGTCAGCGCCGCGCTATTTTGCTGCGTGCTGATCCCTTCGATCACATCGTAAACGGCGGCAAAACGCGACACGAGCTTGTCGACCTCTGCCGGGTCCTTCAGCTTCGTGATGTCGAATTTTTGCGCAAAAATCTCGGCTTGCCGGTCGACATCAACGCCAACGACGGCGTCTGGAATGCTAAGCGCGCGGCGCATAAATTTGCCAAGGTCTGCGTCTTTTAGCACGTCGAACCACGTATTGATCCCAGACGCTTTCGCCTTGAAATCAAGGGCTAAACCCGCGCCTTCGTTATCCTCGGCTGCGTTATTCAGCACAAGGCGTTCCTTAAAGCGGGCAACCATATCCGACTGCCAATCGAAGTCGGCAAAGTTTGCACTCCCGCCGCCGCCCGGCTCAAAGCCCAGCGTTTTGTACATCGTTTTGATATTCGTATCCGTCAGGCGGTTTACCAAGGCGCTACTCTCGGAAATATCGCTTTCCAGCGTCTTGCGGACCAGCGCTTTACCAAAGATCTGAGCCTCTAGATCAAAGGCGCGCATAACGAATGTATAGACTTCGGTATCAGCGATCAGCTCTTTGGCCGAACCAATCGATCCGATCCGTTCACTAAAAGCGGCAATCTGGCGCGCGCTCAACGCGTCGCGCGCGACCAGATCAATTTGTTTCTCCCGAGTTGCCTCGAACAGCTTGATACCAAGCTGTGTTCCAAGCCCCCCGAGAGAGATCATACCTGCGCCATTTGCTGCGGCTGCACACGGTGTGCGGGGCGCATCTGCATCAGCTCGGTTTCATAACGCAGAACAACGCGCATTTCGCTCATGGCTTTGTAATAATCGGCCGCGCTGACATAGTTTGCTGCGACCATCACCCGGCTGCGCATTTCAGGACCAAAGCAGCAGGCCAAATCGACGAGGCCTTTTTGAATCGCCGTGATTGCCTGTTCGCGCGTTTCGGGCCGGATCAACGCCGTCTGCAACAAAAAATACACCTTTGACACGGGTGTCGCCTGTGCCTCTGGCTTCAGCAAATCGGACTCGCGCACGATATCCGCGCGGTTTTCAACGGTCAGCGCCTGACGACGATCGCCATTACGAATGACGCAACCATTTACGACAACACGTTCATGCGGCTTCAATGTCAGCTTTAACATCTCACACCTCCCGCACGGCAGGCGCGGCCTGACCGGACAGCCCTGCTGCAATGTTGACGTTCACTTCGATCAGACCAGACAAGCGACCCTGCCCCGCCATCAAAGCAGAAGTTTGGCGATCGACCCATAGCCCGATCGAAATCAGGGATGCTTTAAGGGTATCAGGCATCGCGTTCGCAGGTTCTGCCAGATCATAGCGCAACGCGGCCCAGAATTGCTGGTTTTCGGACAGCGCATCACGCAGGCCACCAGCCAGAATGGCCAAGCGATCTTTGGTATCGACGGCGGCGTCAAATCCTTGACCACGCTGGGTCAAATCGTGGGTCACGCGCGACAGGATACGGCGTTCAATTTGCCTTGGTGTCTCGCTTTCGCGGATCGTCTTTTTATATGCGGCCAAGCTCATAGGTTTTGCCTCGTTTTTATATTTTTATCGTTGTGCCTTGCGGGGCAGCCTCACATCCGAGTGGATGCCGGCATCGATTTCACCTTATTTAAATAGGCTCAGAATGTTCTGCGGTGCTTGGTTTGCGATCGACAGGGACTGCGTCGCCAACTGCTGCTGCACCTGAAGGGACTGCAAACGCGCGGCTTCTTCTTCCATGTCTGCGTCGATCATCGAACCCACGCCGGAATCCAGACGGTTGGTCAGCTCACTTAGGAAATTCTGCTGCGTCTCAATGGACTTTTCGGCAATACCAAGATCGGTGGCAGCGCCCGTTACCGTCGACAAAAAACCTTCCGCAGTTTGAAGTGCTGTCTGCAGATCCGCGGATGACGTCGTATTATCGATGGAAAAAGCTTCAAAGCTTGCCTGGACAGCCTCAAGGTTCGTCGCGTCATACTTAATGACTGTCGTTGACAAAGAGCCACCAGAGCGGCTTACACCCGACACGATTTCTTTTGGACCCGACCCTGCAGCCGTCAGTAGATTCTCGCCATTGAAAGACGATTGCGCAATTGAAGTCTTCATCTGAGCGGCCAGCGACGACAATTCCTTTTGAATTGCATCTTGGTCAACGCCTTCAGTTTGGGCAAAAGCCAAGCGATCCACAAACTGCTGTGCTAAATCAACCATTGTTTCCGCACCAAGGCGCCCCGTCGAAACAGAGTTTTTCGCCAGTGTCAGGCCGCTATTAATGGCTTTATTCATCCCACTCTCGGAATCCATCGTGGTGGAGATCGAGAAATAAGAAGCGTTATCCTTCGCAGAATTCACCTTAAGGCCGGTCGAAATCCGGTTTTGCGTTTCGCCAAGCCGGTCATTAACGCCGCGCAATGTCGACAAGGCGTTCATCGCCGACGTATTGGTGAGGATCGAGGACATCGAAGTTTCCTTACTATTCTAGTAAAATTAAAGCTGTCATTCTGACAACCGCAAGCTGTGATCGGTCCCGACTATGGAAGTGTTCCGGCCCCCAAGGGGGCCGGAGATGAGTTCGTCGTTCAGATTGGCTTAACGGAACAAGCTCAGGATGTTCTGCGGCGCCTGGTTTGCGATGGACAGAGATTGGGTAGAAAGCTGCTGCTGGACCTGCAGAGACTGCAAACGTGCGGCCTCTTCTTCCATGTCCGCATCAACCATCGAGCCGACGCCGGAGTCGAGGCGGTCGGTCAGATTGCTTAGGAAGTCTTGCTGCGTTTCGATCTGCTTTTCTGCAATACCCAGATCGGTTGCAGCACCTGTTGCAGCAGTCAGAAAGGCGTTCGCTGCTGTAAGCTTAGCCGCCATGGTCGTCGTAGCGTCTGAGACATCGATGTTTGCAAAGCTATCGTCAGAAGCAGCCGCACCAGGCCCAGTGACAACCGTTTCCAAATTGGTGGTTGTGAAGTTGATGTTGGTGGTTTCTAGGGTGGCACCGTTCCGGCTAACACCAGACACAACAGTACGAGCTGACGTTGCGGTGCTGCCGTTGCCAGCATCACTGATCAGGTTTTGGCCGTTGAAGGAAGATTGCTTCACAGCGTTAGACATTTGCGCCGACAGCGATTCCAGCTCTTTCTGAATGTCAGCCTTATTCACACCTTCGGTCTGTGCGAAAGCTACGCGATCAACAAACTGCTGGGCCAAATCAACCAGAGTTTCTGCACCAAGACGTGCAGTCGCAACCGAGTTCTTCGACAACGTCAGGCCTTCGCCAACAGCTTTGTTCATGCCGCTTTCCGACTTCATCGTTTCAGAGATGGAGAAATAGGAAGCGTTGTCCTTTGCCGAATTGACCTTCATGCCGGTCGAAATACGGGTTTGGGTGTCGTTCAAGTTCGAGTTCACGTTCCGCAACGTGGTCAGTGCGTTCATTGCGGAGTTGTTTGTGAGGATCGAAGACATGGTATATTCCAGACTATTCTTAGTTTAACATGTCGTCATTCTGACAACTGCGGTCTTTTACCGCGTACGTTCAACATCAATTAAGATTCAGACTTAATTGAGGCAGATTAGAAACTTTTATCGACCAATGCGCGACCTATTGCAGAATTGTCACGCTTTGCGCCGCTTGGGCCGTAAAGCCCCGCTGCGCTATGCCGTTTACGGGTATTAGAGACCTCTTGAATAATCTCTGCGGTCACTAATTGGGCTTGCTGAAGGTGCTGACTATCACGCACGATCAAATCTTTTAGCCCCTGCAGGACCTCTTTGCTAACCGATTGCGGATCGTCTTGTAACTGCTTTTCCAGAAGCGCGCTTAAACGCGCTTTTTCAGCTGAAAACGTTACCACCTGCGCGAAATTACCGCTTTCAATCGCCGCAATCTCTTGCCGCAGAATCGATCCCAATGCGTCAATGGCGACCAGTACTTTACGTCGATCAGTCATAGATCCCGTCCTGTCCCATAACGCTGCATCGCCGATTCGATGCCTTTTGCGATGCCTGTCGAATTTTGGTCAGCGATACTTTTCCCGATGGCATTGGATAAAAAGCTACGCCACGTTTCTTCGGCATGGCCACCGCCGAATTCGCCAATATTTACGGTCGAAAGCATTTCGTCGACCATTTGGCCTAAGAACATCGCTTCGAATTCCTTGGCCGACTGGGCCGTCAGCGCTGCGTTTTTATCGGCCGCGGGGGCCGGTTTGACCGCGAAGGCTGCCGCTGAAAGGGGGGGAAGTTCCATGGTCAAACTTCCTAAATTATTTCAAGATCGGCGTGCAGGGCACCTGCCGCTTTGATCGCTTGTAGGATCGAAATCGTCTCAGTTGCGCCGACGCCGATAGCGTTCAATCCGTCCACCAGTCTTTGCAGACTGACCGACCCGTCAATCACCGCAAATTTTGCATCGCGCTTTTCGACGCCCACGGACGAATTGGGCACGATCACCGTGGTGCCGCCAATCGACAACGACTCTGGCTGGCTGACGTTAAAATCATCGCGCACCGTCACCGTTAGCCCGCCTTGGCTGACCGCGACGCGGTCAATGCGGACGTTTGCGCCAATCACGATGGTGCCGCTGCGGGCGTCGATGATGACCTTGGCCACTTGGTCAGGCTCGACCAAAAGCGGTTCGATATAGGCCATCATTTCCACCATCGACACTTTGCCGCTTAGCTCGATCGCGATGGTCCGTGAATCGATCGCCGTGGCAGCGCCCGGCAATTCCGCATTAATGACGCTTTCGACCCGCTTGGCGGTGACAAAATCAGGATTGCGCAGGGCCAAAAGCACACGGTCCAAATCGTTAAAGGCAAAATCGACTTCGCGTTCGACGATAGCGCCATTTTCAATACGTGCGCCCGTTGGAACGCCTTCGACGATAGAGGCATTTAGACCCTGCGCCGCGTAGCCTGCGACCGCGATTGGGCCCTGCGCGACGGCATAAATCTCTCCATCTGCAGCCGACAAGGGCGTCACGATCAAGGTGCCGCCGCGCAGCGACGACGCGTCACCAAGCGAGGACACAACGACGTCAATGGAAGCGCCTGCGCGCGCGAAAGGAGGCAGATCAGCGGTCACCATCACGGCGGCGGTATTGGCTGTGCGCATTTGGTCTTCGGTCAGGTTGCCGATGCCAAGGCGTTCCAACATCCCCTCTATCGCGCGCTGGGTGAAGGGAGAGTTGCGCAAGGAATCCCCGGTACCATTCAGACCCACGACAAGGCCATAGCCAACAAGTTGGTTCGACCGGACGCCTTCGACCGTCACAATATCCTTGATCCGCACCTGCGCCGTGGCAGGCAATGCCAGCGCAACGATAAGGCTGGTCAGCAAGAGTTTAAGCACCGCGTTCATCATCAGCCCCCTCGCCTACAAATAATTCAAGAAGGACAAACGCGAGAGCCGCGCCGTCACGGCATAACTGGATTCAAGCTGGTTCTGCAGCTGAGTCAGGCGGGTTGCGGCGTCGTATTGGTCCGCGCCCTCCAGCAGCAACTGTTCGCCGGCCAGCAGGCTACCCCGGCTTTCTTGCGTCGCTATCGTATTCGCAAGCCGGGACCGGCTTAGGCCCGTGTTGGTCTCAAGCTCGGTCACGCCGGACAGGCCGCTTGCGATTGCGTTGCGCGCCTCGGTGACCCACGCATCACGCGCGTCCGCGTCAGTGATCTGGCCAGAATCAACAGCGCTAAGCATCGCAAGTCCGCGCATCAGATCGCGCATCGCGGGGGCATTCGCCTGCGCGGGTTGCGCCATCGTTTCCGTGGTGGACACCCGCGCCGTCAACTGCGCACTTGACTGCCCATTCGCATCAAGCGTGGGGGAGCCGTTGTAGAAACTCGCCTCGAAATTACGCGATGGGTTCGCGGTGTACGTGTCGGAAAACACGGCTTTCAGTGCGTCAATCTTGGACTGCACATCAGTCAGCGACGTCATCGGGCCGCTTAGGACATCGTCCACGATACCGGCGGGCGACAGGCCCGTGCCCGGATTAATCTGGGTCCAACCCTGCAAGGGGCTGACATCGCTGCGCGTGCCGCTCATCAAAAAGCCCGATGAATCGCTGACCGCGCTACGTTCGATCAAAGTATCAAGCGCAGAGCGGGCGACCTGTGACAGCGACCCCGATCCTGCGCTGGTCAGCGCCACGAAAGACTGGTCCAGCACGTCCTGCGCCGTCTCGCGGATGGACCCCAGCGATGTTTCCACGGCCAAGAACCGCCGATCAAGCAGCGCATTGGACGCAATAAACCCGTCGTTGCGCACGATTTGCATGCGAATGGCGATGGCGTCCGCCGACTTGTGCCCAAGCGCGTCAAGCGGCTGCGCCTTAAGGCCAGTCGTCGCCTCTTTGGACGCGTCAGAGATTTGATTCGCCAAGCGGCTCGTCGTCTCGCGCATCCGCAAACTTTGCAGTGCTGTTGATACAGACCTTGAAATTTCAGTCACTGTTCATCTCACACGGCATTCAAAAGGGTGTCGATCATGTCCGATAGACTGCTTAGCACCTGCGAATTGGCACCGTAGCTTTGCTCGATCTCCAGCAGCTTTTGCAGTTCGGTGTCGATATTGACGCCTTCCACCATGCTGCGGCCATCCTCAAACGTGGCAAGGCGAATGGACGCCGTCCCGGCCTGACTATCGGCGCTGACGCGAATGTTGTGCTGCGCCCCGACCATGCTAGAGGCCAGATCGCCCAGACGCGCCGAACTGCCCAGCCCGGCCGCTGTCGCGATGGGGCGGGCGGTATCGAAGGCCCCGATAAACGCATTAATCTGGGCCGTTGCGCCAGCGTCGCCGGGCGTTGCAGCAGACATACCGTCCCGCAGACGCCACAGCGCTCCGCCCGTTTCAGGGCGCACGTTGGCATTGATGCCAAGCCGGCCCGCCAACCCGTCGCTTTGCGCCGGATCAAAGGCCGCGCCGCCATCGGTAAACAGACCCGGCTGCCCCGCAGTCAGCGAGCTATCCGCATCTTGAAAACTCTCAACCAGCCCGCGCGCCAGCTCGTCCTGCTGCAGCTTCATCTGCGGAATGACGGTGGACAGCATCTGGCTTAGCCCCGCCATCCGGCCAGAGGTGATGCCCCGGTTGCCAGGTTGGTTTGGCGTAATATCCGTACCATCAGCGAAAACCGCGCCGCTTTGCGTATCGACCGTCAGCCGCGCTGCGTCCGTCCCGCTAACAAGCTCGGTGCCGCCAGCGGTGAACAGGGTCAGGGTGCCGCTGGATTCCCAACGCGATTGGAAATCCATCTGACTGCCCAGTGCATCCAGCCGCATGTTCATCTCGTCCATCAGACCGCTAAAGCTGGGCGATCCAATGCTTTGCCCGCGCAGCTGCGCATTCAGATTCGCGATGTCTGATAGGGCAGAATTGACTTCCGTTGCAGTGCTTTGAAAGCTGGCAGCCGCATGCGTGCGGCTGCTTTCAAGCGCATTTGACGCCGTGTTCAAGCTGCGCACCAACGTATCGGCCCGCGCCAGCACATCGGCCTGCACCGAGGCGCTGGACGGGTTGTTGGCCAGCAGATCAAGGCCCGCCTGAAAATCCGCCATCCGCGCCGCAGGAGAGATTTCGTCGCCGATATCGCCCAAAGTCGACAGATAGCCACGCAGCACTTCGCCGGTAACATTGGCCTGTCCCAATTGCGCACTGGCGCCGCGCGACATCGCCGCAAGCCGTTCGTCGACTTGCCGCGCCATGCGCAGATCGACCGTCTGCCCGCCTGTTCCGCCGCTGCTGACCTGCGTGCCCTCGCGCCGGGTATAACCCGCCGTGGATGCGTTCGCGATATTGCTCGCGACCATATCCGCCCGCGCCTCGGTGACGCGCAGGCCGCTGCTGGCAGAGTTGAAGGCAGAGGAGATGCTCATTCAAACGTTCCGGATCAGCGCTTAATACGCAGGGTTTCGTCCAGCATTTCGTCGCTGGTCGTGATGATCTTGGCGTTGGACGAATAGGCGCGCTGCGTCTGGATCAGATCGGTCAGCTCTTGCGCGATATCGACGTTGGACCCTTCCAACACACCGCTACTGACGCTGCCCACGCCGTTCGACATCGCCTTGTTCAAGGTCACCGATCCAGATTCGAGCGTCGCAATATAGGCGTTGCCGTTGACGGATCGCATCTGGTCGGGGTTGGTGACATTGGCCACCGGGATTTCAAACAAAGCGCGGCGCTGCCCGTTGTCGAAAACACCGTACAGCACGCCCGTATCGCTCATCTCGGCGCGCACAAGGCTGCCAGTTTCTGTGCCGTCGTCGGTAAAGGCTGCGGGCGTCTGGTCGCCTGCAAACTGCGTCATACCGTCAAAGCTGCCCGGCGCGCCCAGCGAAATACTGATCTGCTGCGGCACCGCGCCATTGTTGATGGTCAGGTTCACGGTGCCAGTGGCGGGGTCCATCGGCAGACCGTTCGACACATAGCTGGCCGGGCTGCCCGCAGTCGCGCCGCTGTCGTTAAAATTCACGGTGGCACTGCCGTAGTTCGTTCCGGCGTCATCAGCGACGTTCACCGTCCACTGGTTAGGCGTGGCGCTAGGCTGCCAAGACAGGTTCAGCTTTTCCGACCCGCCCAACTGGTTGACGTAGCGCATGGTCGACACGAACGGCGCGCCTGGCGTGGCAAGGCCCGTTTCTTGCGCCGGCATGTTACCGGACACACCGATTTCTGTGCTGGGGGCACCGGGGATTTGATAGCTCGCAATATTGACCGTGCTCAGATCGCCAAAGCCGGTGCTGCTGACCGCCCCTGTCGCGCCAGCAGCGTCGGTCGGAAAGCCGCTTAGGAAATAGCCTGCGGCGTTGCGCAGGTTGCCGTTCTGATCCGGGGTGAAGGAACCCGCGCGGGTCAGATAGTAGTTTGATTCGACGGGATCGTTCACATTCCGCGACACCACGAAAAAGCCATCGCCCTGCACCGCCAAGTCGGTCGAACGTCCGGTGCTGACCAGACTGCCGTTCGATGACACATCGGCGCGGGTCGTCGACAGAACGCCAGCCTGCGTGCTGTTGGTGTTCTGCGTCACAAACTCGGAAAACGTACGGCGATAGCCGACAGTATTCGCGTTCGCGATATTGCTCGAGATGTTTTCAACCTTGGAGGAGTTGGCCTGCAACCCACTGACCCCGGTTTGCAGGGCGCTGGTAATGCTCATGACTTACTTCCGTCTTTTTGGTGTTATTCTTGGTTTATACTTTAGTAACACTTTATCAAGAATAGTTAGCAAGGATAAACTTTTCTGCATCGTCATAAATGTCACTGGTCCACCAATCCTTCGCGGACTTCTGTGACGGTGTTTAGGACACGGTCAGCGTTATCCATGCTCAGCCGCATCATTTCGGTGCTGAGAAGTGCCGCGTCAGGCGCTCCTTCTAGCAGGCCCGTTGCAAGCTCTTCCCAACCGGGTAGATCAGTCAGCGACGGAAAGGCGGTGGCGGTGCGGCGCACCGTATCCATGTCGCCCATCTGATAGGCCGCCAGCGTCAGCCGCGTGGCATCAGCAAAGGTGAATTGCGCGGGATAGGTTTTCCATAGCCCGTCCAGCGCCTGCTGCGCCGCGCTCCAACTGCCGCTTTCATAAAGCGCCACCGCGCGGCCGCGGCGCGAATCGATATCCAGTGCAAGAACGCGCAACTCTGCCAACTCATCCGACCGGCCTGCCTTGCTCAGGGCTTGGATCAGCAGCCGCTTCATTTGGGGGTCGGCCTCTTGCTGATCACCAAAGCTGATCAGCAGATCAACCGCCGCATCCGCCTGCCCGCCCGCCAGCAACGCCTCTGCTTCACTACGGCGCAGACGGTTGATCAAGGCAGGATCAAGCACGGACTGGCCCATACTATCCGCACTTTCAGCAACCGCACGCAGCCCCTGAAACTCGCGTGCGGCAAGGGCCGTCATGCCCGTATCAAGCAGCGACTGCGGCAGGGCAAAGGCGCTCTCGACGACGCCCTCTTCTAGTCCCCAGCGGGTCATGATGGCGGCGTGCCCGTCCAGAAAGGCGTCCAAAGACACGTCGCCTGCGGCCCCTGCCCTGTAAAAATCGCTGATCACAGAAAGCGCATGCTGCCGGGCTTGCTCTGCCTCTGCCGGGGCATCAGCCGTCGTCATGACACGCTGCAACGCCCACAGCGCGGCCTGCATATCGCCCAGTTCAGCCGCATATTGCGCCAACAATGCCGTGCCCTGCTTGGCAAAAGCATCGCCGCTCCAAGACCAGCGGGTTGTTTTCAGCAGGGCGACCGCATCTTCCAGCGGCAAGGTTTCAGTGCGCAGACCCAACTCTACAATCGCCAGCCGCGCCCGGTGGGCGTAAACATCGCGCCCCTGCGCGGCTTCGGCGTAGCCATCAAAGGCCGTCAACAGATCACCCGACAGCTCTGACGCGCGCGCCAACAAAAACCGATAGGCAGCCGAATCGCGCAGCTCTGGATGGTCCGAAAAATAGGACGCCAGCTCTTTTGCAGCGTCCCAATTGTCAGCCGCGAGCGCCGCCTCAAGCAGGTCGGGCAGAATGGCAGCGGCGATTGCATCAGACAGCGCTGGCAGTCCCGCGACTGCGGCGGGCAACTCATTGGCCACATCCGAATCCATCCGCGCCATCGCGGCGACGCGCAGGGCCGCACCTTGGCTCCACCCCTCTGACTGGGCAATCGCTGCCCCCAAATCCGCGTCATACCCTAGAAGGTCTAGCGAAAGCCGGATGCTATGATACCGCGCCAGTGATGGCGCATCTAATTCCTCTGGCTTGATCGCCAACAGATAATCCGACGCTTCGGCCCGCAACATCTGCGCCAAGTGAAGCTCTGCCAGATCAAGATAGATGCCAGCGCGCTCTGCTTTTTCAAGCGGCTCCTGATCAGCAACTGCCGGGGCAGACAACGCGACCATCAACGCGCGCCGTTCGATCAAAAGATCTCGCGCTCCCCATTTGGACAAATTCAGATCACCGAACGCTGTCGCAGGTTGACCCGCCACAGGGGCGGCCAACAGCCATGACACAACAAGGATAGAGCACAGTATTCGCATATATAGATGAACAAACGCAGTTTATACTTGCAATTAACCATCCCATGTTGCACGTATTCTAGCAACAATCCATGCTATATTTGATATTGTAGGGCCAACCATGAGTGAAAGCAGCTATATCGGCCTGTCCTTGGCGTCATCGCTGCAACGGCAGCTCGACATCACGGCCAACAATATCGCGAACGCCAACACCGCCGGTTACAAGGGCGAGCATGTGGTGTTTGAAAGCTATCTGCAAAAAAACGTGCCAATCGGGCAAGACGCCGCTTCATTTGTAAATGACAGCGGGTCTTACATCGACACACAGGCCGGTGCGCTGTCCCAGACGGGCAATCCGCTTGATGTGGCCTTGAACGGCGAAGGCTGGTTCAGCTATCGCACGCCGGAAGGGCAGCAAGCCTTTGGCCGCGATGGCAGCTTTACGCTCGATACGCAGGGCAATCTGGTCATGATGTCAGGCGCAAGCGTTCTGAACGAAGGCGGCGCGCCTATCGTCCTGCCGACCGAAGGTATCGGAGAGATCAGCATTTCCGACGACGGCACCATTTCCGGCATCGGCACCGGGCCGCTGGACAAAATTGGCGTCTTCAACATCCCCGATATCCAAAGCTACGCGCGCATCGGCTCTAACATGTTGACCGCGCCCGAAGGGGCCCCTGCCCCGCAAGCGGCGCAAGGCACGCAGGTCATCCAAGGCTCGCTAGAGCTAAGCAACGTCAACCCGATCCGGGAAATGACCCGGCTGATCGACGTGCAGCGCGCGTACGAGCGGACGAACACCCTGATGGGCAACGCAGACACCCTGCGCAGCGATGCGCTGCGGCGGATTTCTCAGGCGGTTTAGGCCACACGGCTTAACCCCTGACATGAAAGGACTGACACGATGAAGGCACTCAGCATCGCCGCGACCGGTATGATGGCGCAGCAGACCAACGTGGACGTCATTTCCAACAATATCGCCAACGCAAACACGACAGGCTTTAAATCCAGCCGCGCGGCGTTTCAGGACCTGATCTATCAATCCATGCAACGCGAAGGGGCCCTGACGTCGGAATCAGGCACCGCCCGCCCCGTTGGCATCGACATCGGCCTTGGCGTGCAAACCGTCGGGACCGTCCGCCTGAACACCCAAGGCGGCATGCTGGCGACTGAAAACTCGCTGAACGTCGCCCTTGATGGGCGCGGTTTCTTCTCTGTCATCATGCCCGACGGCAGCCAAGCTTACACCCGCGACGGATCGTTCCAGCTGTCCGCCGAAGGCGAGATTGTGACGATGCAAGGCTATCAGGTCGATCCCGGCCTCGTCGTCCCCGAAAACACCACGGCGGTCGAAATCAGCGAACAGGGCCTTGTGATGGCCTATGTCGAAAACGATCCCGTCCCCGTAGAGCTGGGCCAGCTTAGCATCGCGACCTTTATCAACGAACCCGGCATGCGCCCGGTTGGGAATAACCTTCTGCTGGCTACCGATGCCTCTGGCGAAGCGCAGACTGTGAACCCCGGCGATCCCGGTGCAGGATTGGTGCGGCAAGGCTACCTTGAGGCATCCAACGTCAACGTCATCCAGCAGATTACCGACCTCATCTCTGCGCAGCGCGCCTACGAGATGAACTCGAAATCCATCGAGACCGCTGACCAGATGATGACCTCGGCGAACCAGATCCGATAATGCGGGTTCTGGCGATCATATGGCTGACGCTTCTGGCGCTGGCGCACCCCGCGCTGGCCGCCCCCGTCGACGTGTTGATCGAAGAGCGCGCCCGCGCGGATTATGCCGCGGATCTGCCAGACGGCTCGGAATTCGGTATCATTCTGGCAGAACAGCCGCAGGCCGATGTCGTCACGCTGGCAGAGTTCTGGATGGACGTGCCCACGGGCAAATTTCTAGTTAACGCCGTGCTCAGCACCGGCACCATACAACGCCTTAGCGGCCTTGCCGTCGTATCAATCCCCGTACCCGTCCCAAATCGCCGCATCCTGCCGGATGAGATTATCAGCGAAGACGATTTGGTCTCGGCGAACCTGCCGATGGGCCAGGTCGGCGGCTATATCGTCACCACGACCGATGACGTGATCGGCAAACAGGTCCGCCGGATGCTGTCGCCGGGCCGGCCTATTCAGGCGCAATCCATCATTCAGCCTTTGGTCATCACGCGGGGCGACCGCGTCGATATTGTGTTCAGCGACGGGCTTTTGTCCCTGTCGTCCCCCGGACGCGCCCTGGGCGATGCACATCGCGGGCAAGAGGTCCGCATCGTAAACCTTGTTAGCAATAAAACGGTCACTGCCATCGCCACCGGCGACGGCACCGTGGAGATCCTACGATGACATCCCTGCCCTACCGCGCTGCCACGTTCGCTGCTGTGTCCGCGCTTGCCCTGACCGCATGCAACCGCGCCGAACAGTTTGACCGCGACCCAAAAACGTCAGAGTTGGTTGTCGACAGTGTCACGATCCCCGAAGTCGCCCGCATTCAGGTGCCCATGCCCGCCATCATGGCGGAACCGCCCCGCACCGGCAGCGCAAAAGCATCCCTGTTTTCAGCTCGCCAAGAGCCGCTGTTCGCCGATCAGCGCGCCGATGATGTCGGCGATATCGTCACGGTCCTGATCAAAATCAGCGACAGCGCACGTCTGCGCAATTCGTCCGATCGCCAGCGCGACGGCAGTGGCTCTGTCGGCTTCCCGACCTTCTTTGGCTACGGGGCCAAAATCGCCTCTATCCTGCCGGGTATCAGCCGCAGCGACCTGCCAACCGGCGACATTGTCGACGTCAGCTCTCAGATGCAGGCCAGCGGATCTGGCGCGATCAACCGCAACGAAGAAATCGACCTGAAGGTCGCGGCACTGGTCATTGAAAAGCTGCCGAACGGCACGCTGGTCGTCGCCGGACGTCAAGAAATCAAGGTGAATGACGAGCTGCGTGAACTGCGCATGGCCGGCATCGTCCGCCCGGCCGACATCTTGAACGACAACACAATTTCCTACGAAAAAATCGCCGAGGCGCGCATCGCCTACGGCGGACGCGGCAGCCTGTCGCGCACCCAAGAACGCAGCTACGGCGAAGACGCAATGGATGTGATCCTGCCTTACTAATCGCAATAAGGACACAATGTCAGGCCACGGCTGCCGCAATTGCTGCGTAATCCAATCGATGTCTTCTTAGGAAAGGTCGATTGTGAAAAAGATTGCAATCGCGGTCGTGGCCCTCCCCCTGACGTGTTTAGGGGCAGGCTATGCTGCGGGTCTCGCGCTTATTCCAACCACGCCCCCCGCTGCATCTGTGCAGGAAGACGTCGTGCAAGATCAACAGCTTGACGTTGCTGTGAATGACACGCATGGCGACACACCCACCGCGCATGACGCTAGTGCCGATGCATCAGCAGACACCCACGCCAGCAGCGAACAAGACCCCCTGAACCCTTATACGCTGGCAGAAGATCGCACCGTCATTCGACTGGGACAAATGACGATTCCCGTCGAAAAGCTGCATAGCGTGTCCTATGTCGTCGCGGATTTCGCACTCAAGCTGACGGATATCGAAACGGCCGACCGCTATGCTCGCGTCGAAGAAGCGACGCGCATCCGTGACGCGCTACTGACAGCAATGAATGTCGCGGCTGAAACTGCGGTCTTGCGTAGCGTCGCAATCGATAGCGATGCCCTGTCGGACATGATCCTTGGCCTGCTGCGCAAAAACTACGACGGCATCGACGAAGTGCTTTTCGTCTCGCTTTATAAACAAGACGTTGCGCGGCTGTAGCGCGCCGCCTTACAGGACCGAGCGCACGACCTGAGACAGAACAGTCTCGCCATTGCTCAACTGCAACTCTGGCCCGCGCGCGGTAAAGTTCACGCGCTCTACCCCGGCTGTTGTCAGACTGGTGGCCGCAATCGGATCACCGTTCACGTCAGTCGCTGCAATCTCGATCCGGAAATTGCCCGGCGGCGTCGGTAGACCGACAGCGTCGCGCCGATCCCATGCCACATCGATCAATTCACCATCTGCCACGGATGATCCGGTCAACTCTCTGACCAAACTACCCTCTTGCGAATAGATGCGGATCTTGACGTCGGTCGCACCCGGCTCAACCTGATAGCTAAGCGGGAATTCAGCGTCAGTCATCGTGACCTGGCTAGACGGCACCAACACATTGCGACCAATCATCTGCATATCCGACATCGCGCCCATCGTCGCCAGCATGCTGCTGATCGATTCAAGGTTTGCGTTCGTCGAAATGCTTTGCTCGACCTGCGTTAGCTGCGCCAGTTGCGACACGAATTGCGTGGAATCGACAGGCTCTAAAGGGTCCTGATTTGATATTTGCGCGGTTAAAAGCGTCAGAAAGCTGTTGTAGCTTTCCTGCAGCTCGTTTGAGGATACTTGAGACGCCGACTGTGTCGTCGTTCCGGTTAGGCCGCTTGCAAGGGTCGCGTTGATCATCGTCTTACCTTTCAGGTGAGAATATCAAGCAAGCCAGAGCCGCCAGTCACCCGCGCCGCGGGGACCGGACTTGCGTCCGCTTCTTGTTCAGGTGCGAAATTGGTCAGCATAGGCGACTGAGGTTGCTGTTGGTTCTGACGGCCGCGATCGTCGAATGTCTGGAAATCGAGGTCAGTATTTTCCATCGCAATGCCGCGCGATTGCAAAGCATCAAGAAGCTGGTCTTTATCATGCCGCAAAACGTGCAGCACCGATGCGGTTTCCGCCGTCATGGCGATCTGCATGCGCCCTGTTTCGGTCCGAACGACCTCGATCTCGATATCGCCCATGCCATAGGGCGACAGGGAAAAGCGGAACTTTGAATCGCCTAAATCTGCCGTGCGGATCTGCTGGCCAACATGTTGCCGCAACTGGTCATCGGGCGACGGCGCATGATGCGGCGCGGCCATCGGGGTCGGCGCGACGCGCTGCATGTCCTGCGGCAACGGTACCTGCCCCGGCACAGCGGCAGATATATCGCGCAGCAACCCGTCTTGAACGGGACCAGATACGTTAACCGCAACAGCCTTTGCCACACCGACGACCATATCAGGCGCAAAGTTTTCCGTCCGGACAGCTGCTTTGTCAGTCAAAGGTCGATCCACGGCGGCAGGCTGGTTTTCAGCAACCGCCGCAGCGTCCAGACTTGGTGCCCCCTGCGATATCGCAAGCGCAGCAATACCCGCCGGCTTTGCAGCAGCAGGCTCAACCGCAACCTCTCTTGCAACCAAAGGCACCCCGGCAGACGCGATACTCAGCTGGCTGATGGTTGTTGCAATCGGAAAGGCCTGCGCAATGCGGTCCTGCATTGCCGTCACAAACGCAGGGTCAGCGATCTGCGATACCGCATCCAAGTCTTCCAAGCTGGCAGCTGGCTTTTCACCAAGTGCGGCGGCAAATGCGGCCAAAACGTCCTTGGGTTTTACATCGGTTCCGCTCGCTTGAAGCGCTGCGATGGTATGATCAAGAAGCCCCGTCAGCCCATCGGCTGTCGTCACGTCGAAATCGCTCAACGCCACCTCGCCGCCTTGGGCTTCATCACCCAGTCCAGCTTCTGCCTGACCGGGCGATATTTGGGCTAGTTGCGGCTCTGCTGGCCTTTGCAATAGTGCTGCAAATTCCGATGTTTTCCCGGGCTGGGATGCAGGTGCCCCGCTCGCCGCCAACTGCGGGGTCGCAGCCGGCATAGCGAAGGAAATCATTGTGCGCCTGCCGGCAAGAGGCCCGGCAAGGCCGCGTATTTGTCAGGAAATGCCGACATTGCCGCGCACTGCAGACATTGAGACATAGGCGAGCCCATCACAGACCAGCGATTTCAGGCGCAGCGTCCATTGATTCAGCATCAGCTTTGAATCGAAATTCATCAGTGCGGCCAAAGATGGGGCCACCGCATTCACGCCTTCATGCTCTAGGCGGTGCACCGACAGGATTGCTGGCGGCGTGTCCAAGAACAGGCAATCGGCGTCGGCGGGCTGCGCCCAATACTGCGCCAGAACCGCGCTTAGGCCAGCGCGGAATGCTGCGGCTTCAAGACCCAATTGAGCCATGGCATCCGATTGCGCCGCCTTGTAATAGGCCAGCCCAAGCGCATAAAGCACACTGTCTTCATCGACGAGCGGGAACATCCCGCGGCCAATGACATGCAGAAGAACTTCACCAACGATGGTGCCGGCGGCATGGGAAATATTGGCAAATGCGTTTTCATTCCGAACAATGACAAGCGAGCCATAAGGAACGTGAGCGTCCAGCTCTTCTGCAAGGACATCACCAAGACTGATACCCGGAATGCATTCAATGTCGTCGGGCATCACCGACGGATCGGCGGACCAGCCCTGAACTTGAAAAATAGAGGTTTGAACCGGAACGAGCGCCTGGATCAACAATTTTAACTGGTTACTGTCATCCGCACGGTCTGCGCAGCACGCACCCTTCCAGATGCCATGGATAAGCGTTTTTTCCTGCATTTACTGCCTCGTTTTGGACATTCTGTCCTTTGTTAAATCCAAGCTATTTTAAAATTTTTTTATGCTTGGTGCTCGTTTATTAACTAATCTTTAGATTGCATACACAACCACGTCAACAACCGCGCAAAAAAATGCAGAAATAAGTCAGAAATGCTGCAGTTTTAACTAAAACCAAGTTAGTTTTTAACCAAATTTTAATAAAATCGTGTGGCGAATGCCGCCTTCAGTCCGCTTGGAAAACAAGCCGGATCGAGATGCGGCGGTTTTCTGGCGCAAAAAGATCCGCCGTGTCGATGGGCTGCGTATCAGCAACACCAGAGATGCGCATGAACCGCGCCGGGGCGATACCAGCTGCAATCAAGGTGCGACGCGTCGCATTGGCGCGGTCCGCCGACAGTTCCCAGTTTGTGTAGCCATTGTCGCTACCATAAGTTGCGGCATCCGTGTGCCCCACAATTTCGACCGGCTGGGATTGGGCGGCGATCACGTCGCCGATAGCCAGTAGCAATTCACGGGTCTTTGCGCTGACCTCTGCACTGCCGCTAGCAAACAGCGATCGTTCGTCCTGATCCAGAACCTGTACAGTCAGCGCGCCGTTCGATTTTTCAAGGCGCACATTGCGCGCAAGATCACTCAGCGCTGCGTCAGAGTTGATCCGCTCTGCGATTTCGTCGGCCATCTGGTCGATTTCAAGGCGGCGCAGGTCTGCTGCCTTTTCGGCGGCAGCATCTTCGGGATTAGAAGGCTCTTCACTGTCCAGATATTCGACCACAACCTCTGGTGGGTTGTCGCGCAGACGGCTGTCAAACACCATCATGGGGTTATCGCGTCCAAAGCTTGGCACCTTTACCGATCCAGTCACGTCTTGCGCCCCAGTCAGGATGCCAGGTGCCGCAAGCGGGCGCAAATCAGACGCCGCATCCGAAGACGTCCCATTGTCAGACAGGGTTGGCGTGAAGTAATTTGCCAGCCCCCGCAGCTTTTCCTCGTCCGAGGCAGCAAGGATCCAAAGCAACAAGAAGAACGCCATCATGGCAGTCATGAAGTCGGCATAGGCGACCTTCCAGCCGCCGCCGTGATGCGCATGACCACCTTCTTCGTCATAGCGCTTAATGACGATTATCGCGTTCTTCTTGTTGGTCAAAACCGTGTCCTCACATGCGCTTTAGTCAGACTGATCAGTTGATCTCAGCGTTTTTGTCGGACGTTTCGCGGCTGTACGTACCCAGACCAGACTGCTTGGCGTAATCGGCTTTGCGCTTGCTATAGCTTGGTGCGACCAGCGGCACGTCAGCGTTCAGGTTGAACATGACGCGGTACTCTTCTTCGCTTAGGCCATGTTCAGCACCGATATGGCGCTTCAACATCTTAAAGCCCTTGCCGCAGCACAAACAGTAGATGGTGTCTTGCGTCATGGCCTGCTCTGCCGGAACGGCAGGAATAGCCAGCATTTTGCTTGGTAGCGTTTTAGCCCCTTCTGCAGGACCAGCCTGAAGCCGCGCGACCAGTGTAATAATATCGTCAATCGAAACATCAGTCCGGCTTGCAAAGCCGGCGACGATTGTTGCGATCGCGTCTTCGTTCAAAACGTTTTTCATAGAATAATTTGACATAAAGGCGACGTCCTCGAAAAATTAATCTTGCCTTCTGCAAGTGCCATATAGACCGGAAGCGAATGATCCGCCGAATAAAGCGCAAAGATAGATCTATCTCCGCTTGGTTTCAGTAGCACGATTCGGGTTATCTTTGAAACACAACAAGCATTACCAAGCATCTTTTCGCCTAAACTGTGTTCATTTCCGCCGCTAGATCGTCATGGCCGTGCATGTGCGACCACCCCTTGATCCAAGGGCCGCGCAGCATCCCGGGCGGCGGTTTCGGACGCGACGGCCTGCGTGAAAACCATGCTAAAGAAGCTGGTAATGACCATCCCGGCGACCGCGATCAGCGGGATGTGGAAGTTTTTCTTTAGCTTTGCGCGAAACCCTGTCTGGCGCGGCAAGATCGCAAAATCATCTTCCGGCTCGTCCGACTTGGCGTCTGCCTCTACCGGCACCAGCGCGCCGAACTCAACGAACACACCGCGTGGCATGACGGCGACCTGTACCTTGCGGCGACCGCAGTTGTCCGAAAATCCGGCTGGGAACAGCTCTATCGGGATATCGATGACCATCTTATCCTTCGGATGCCACCGCGCTGGCAGGATGCTGCGTGGAATGTAGATCGATGAAAAATCATCCCGCAGCGCAATTTCGCGCACCAATGTCGGCACGGTAGGCACGGGAAAGTCAGGCTTGTCCGCAATCCGGATACGCCCGCCGACCAGCCACATCTCTAGGCTGACATAAAAGCTTTCTTCGACAGCAACCTCTTCGCTGGACACATATCCAACCGGCGGACCCGCCTGCGGCGCGCGCTTCTTTGGCGTATTTTTAAAGCCAAAAGCAAAGATCTTGTCCGTCCGAACCCGCATCGACAGGCTACCGTCGTCAACACGCTTGGCGCGCATCAGCTTGTCAAAGTCCAGATTTTCTTCGCGGGCGAAGTTGTAGTTGATCAGATAGTCGTCTGCCGTCTCGCGCAGGCTGCCGCTGTCCTGAATCGACTTCAGCAGCGCGTTCTCTTCTGAAAACAGCAAGCGGCGCGCGGGATGACCTTCGACCTGCGGGCTGACGGCAAAGGCACCAACGGGGCGATCCAGAATTTCGGAAACGCGCGCAAAAATCGCTGACTCTTCATCATCATGGAACACAACAAACTCGCAAAGGCCCGCCGCATCCATGCAAAGCAGCAAACGCACCTCAACAGGCCAGCCCGGCGACAAAAGCGCCAGCTCCTCTGGGTCGACGAAATAGACGAAGGCGTCCGGCTCTGGCAGCAGCTCTTGTGCGTCCCGTTCCAAACCGTCAACTGATAAGTCACTATGCATTAGAGAAATCCATGCCTTTTTCTATTTAATACTTGTTTACGCTCCATCACTCAAGGATAAAGTAAGAATAGTTTGAACGAAAGGTGGATGGATCAATGACACTCTTAATCGGTCTTGTCATGGTCTTCGGGTTGGTTTTTGGCGGCTTTATGCTGTCGGGCGGCAACATGGATATCGTACTTCACGCCCTCCCCTACGAGGGCATGATGATCGGCGGCGCGTCCCTTGGGGCCTTCGTGATCGCCAACTCTTTCTCCGTCGTAAAGTCATCGGCTGGCGGTGTCGTCCGTGTCATGAAGGGCCCGCGCTGGAAGGCTGGCGACTACAACGACCTGCTGAACCTGATGTACGAACTGGCCCGCTTGTATAAAAGTAAGGGCATCGTTGCGATGGACGAACACATTGAAAATCCAGAAGATAGTGCGATCTTTCAACGGTATCCAAAGCTGATGAAGGACCACTTTATCACCGACCTGATCAGCGACAGCTTTCGGATTATGTCGATGCAATTCGATGACCGCTACCAAATGGAAGACGTCATCAACCGCAAGATCAAACGCCACCACCACGAAAAACTAGTGTCGGCCCGGGCCATTCAAAGCATGGCCGACGGCCTGCCCGCCATTGGCATCGTTGCTGCCGTTTTGGGTGTGATCAAGACGATGTCCTCTATCGACAAACCACCAGAGATTCTGGGTGCCATGATCGGCGGCGCGCTTGTCGGAACATTCCTTGGTGTATTCTTGGCCTACTGCATGGTGCAGCCGATTGCAGGCCGGTTAGAGCAGATCGAAGAAGAGGACGGCGCAATCTATACGGTCATCCGTGACATCATTGTCGCAATCGTCTCGGGCCACCCCCCCGGCGTCTGCATTGAACTGGGCCGCGGCAATATCCCGACGATCAAACAGCCCAACTTCTCAAGCGTCGAGGCATCGCAGCGCGAGCTACCTGCGGCATGATCCAAACCGCCCTAGCCGCGCTATTTGCTCTGTGGGCTTTCGTGGGTCCGGTCTATGCGGCCGAACCAGCTCCGGCCGATGATCACGGCACTGCTGATAAAGCAGCGGCAACGGAACCAACCGGCCCCACCCTGCCCACATCGATGCTCCGCCACGGCGTCGCCGGATATGTGCCCCCGCCAGAGGGGATCGCAATCCTTGACCCCGCCATTCTAGCCGCCATGCGCGAGCGTCTGATCATGTACGTCCCGGAAAAGTCACAATGACGAAACGCCGGACCGATGGCTTGGCTGTCCTCTCCCGGCTCAAGCGTCACGAGATCGAAGCCGTCGCCCAACAGATGGCAGAGGTGAACCGCGCACTTGGCGTGATCGAGGCAGAGCGGCAGGACCTTTTGAACCACATCAATGAACGCGGCGACCCTGATGCGATTGAAAGCGCCCGCGTGCATTCGGCCTTTATTCGCAACGTGTCTGAAACCATCCACCGCAAAGAGGCTGAAGCGGCGCGCCTACGCGAAAGCAGCGCGGGGGTGCATCAACAGCTGAACGGTCTGTTTGCCGACGCCAAAAGGCTCGAAATGATTAGCACCAGCCGCGCTGAGCAACGAAAGCAGCGGCGCAATCAGTTAGAAACAGCCGCCCAGAACGAGGCGTTCTTGGCAATCTGGCTGCAGGACCGCGCCGCCGACTAGCCGCCGGACAACTTAGCTTATGTCATCACACATGTGCCGCCGGAAACAGGAACGGCGCGGTCTTGCTCGTGCTTGATTGCGCCACCTGCGCGGGCGGACCTTCGGCCACGACCTTGCCGCCCTCGCCCCCTGCATCGGGGCCGATATCAACGATCCAATCGCTCTGCCGCGCGACCAGCATGTTGTGTTCGACCATGATGACCGAATTTCCTGCCGCGACCAGACGGTCCAGCTGCGCCAGCAACAAGGTCACGTCCGCCGGATGCAGCCCCGTCGTGGGTTCGTCCAGAACATATAGCGTATCGCTGCGCTGCGCGCGCTGCAGTTCTGTTGCTAGTTTGATCCGCTGCGCCTCGCCGCCGGACAGTTCTGTCGCAGGCTGGCCAAGCCGCAGATAGCCAAGACCGACTTCACGCAGGGCCGAAATTGCGCGCGCGATCGCCGGCGCGTCGGCAAAGAAGTCGTGCGCCCCCTCGACCGTCAGATCAAGAACCTCTGCAATCGTCTTATCGCGATAACGGATTTCAAGGGTTTCATCGTTGTAGCGCTGCCCACGGCACACCGGGCAGGGCGCATAGACGCTCGGCAGGAAAAGCAGTTCAACACTGACGAAACCAGCACCTTCGCAGTTCGGGCAACGGCCCTTGGCCACGTTAAAGGAAAATCGCCCGGCATCATAACGCCTTGCCCGTGCCTTATCTGTTGCCGCGAACAGTTTGCGCACATGATCAAACAGCCCGGTATAGGTCGCCAGGTTAGACCGCGGCGTGCGGCCGATGGGTTTTTGATCCACGACAACCAGTCGCTGGATATGCTGCATCCCATCAACGATATGCCCGCCCGTTGGGGTGTCCATTTCCTGCTCCAGCAGTTCCGGCTCATTCTCTGATGCCTCGACTGCGGGCTTTTGGCCCAAAGCGTCACCGACAAATTCGACCAGCGCTTGACTGACAAGGCTGGATTTGCCGGACCCGGACACGCCGGTCACCGTGGTCAGCACGCCCAGTGGCAGATCGATATCAAGGTCATTCAGGTTATTGCGTGTCACGCGCGCCAGCCTCAGCCAGCTTTGCGGCTCTCTGGGTGTGCGGCCCCCTGCGCGCGCATCCGCGAACAGATGTCGCGCGGTCGCAGACGCATCAATCGCGCGCAGTCCATCCACCGGGCCAGTATAGACGACGCTGCCGCCGTGGGTGCCTGCGCCGGGCCCGATGTCCACGATCCAATCCGCGTGCTTTATGACACTGACGTCATGCTCGACCACGAACAGGGAATTCCCTGCACCTTTTAGTTCATCCAAAGCGCCCAGAAGCGCCTGCGTATCGGCGGGGTGCAGCCCCGCTGACGGCTCGTCGAGTACATAGACCACGCCGAATAGCTGCGACCGGATCTGAGTGGCCAGCCGCAACCGCTGCAATTCCCCCGGCGACAGGCTAACGGTATTGCGTTCAAGCGACAGATAGCCAAGGCCAAGGCGCGTCAACGCGGCCACGCGGGCCATGATGTCACGAGTAATGCGCTGCGCCACGATGCCCTTTTCGGGATTCATGTCGTTGGCCACCGGCTCCCGGTCCGCAGCATTTTGCAGCAACGTCGCCAGATCGTTCAGCGTCAGCCGCGAAATCTGACCAATATCAAACCCCTCAAAGGTGACCGACAGCGACTCGCGCTTTAACTTCTTGCCATCGCATTCCGGACAGACGGAAATATCCATAAACTGGGAAACGCGCTTTTTCGTCCGGGCGCTTTGCGTTGTCGTGAAGGATTGCAGCACATAACTGCGGGCGCTGGTGAATGTCCCCATGTAGGTCGGCGACCGGTTTTCTGCGCGCGCGCGGCGCGTTTCCTGCGGGGTCATCCGGGCATAAACGGGGACTTCGGGCGCGTCATCCGTGAACAAAATCCAATCGCGCGTCGCCTGCGGTAGGTCCTGCCACGGCGTATCAATGTCGTACCCCAGCGAAATCAGGATATCACGCAGGTTCTGCCCGCCCCACGCGGGCGGCCACCCCGCAATGGCACCCTCGCGGATCGTCTTGGCCTTATCCGGGACCAGCAAATCTTCGGTCACGTCAAACACGCGCCCGATGCCGTGACAGCGCGGGCAAGCCCCGTCTGGCGTGTTGGGCGAAAACGCATCCGCGTATAGGATCCCCTGCCCCTTGGGGTATTCGCCCGCGCGCGAATACAGCATCCGCAACCCGTTAGAGATCGTCGTGACGCTGCCCACAGAGGACCGGGCCGACGGCGCACCCCTTTGCTGCTGCAAGGCGACGGCAGGCGGAAGCCCTTCGATGCTGTCGACGTCTGGCTCCCCCACCTGATCAATCAACCGCCGCGCATAGGGCGACACGGAATCCAGAAACCGTCGCTGGGATTCCGCGAACAATGTGCCAAACGCCAGCGAGGATTTGCCAGACCCCGAAATGCCGGTAAAGACGACCAGCGCGTTGCGCGGCACGTCGATATCGACATCCTTCAGATTGTGAACACGCGCGCCCCGCACCTGAACACAGTTTTCACGCCCCAAAAGGCTGGCTTCAGATTTTTTCAGTGTGATCTTGTGACCTCATTTGCTGTTTGGTTGCCCAACATTCGCGTGAGTCAGGGGTTTTGCGGCGATCAATGCGCCAGATTAAGTCCTCATGTGCCCGCCCAGATGTCGTCCGGCACGTCTCAATCAGACATAGCTCACAAGTTCGGCGGGTCGAATTTAACCGGCCTGAAAAGTAAAGAACCTCCGCCGCGCCTGAGCGCATCAACCACCGCGGTGATGCCCTTAGTCAGCCGCGCTTTGTTCGGCAGGCCGCACCGCAACGCGCGCCGCGTCAGGCGTGACGGGCGGCAGTCGGACAAGGAGCCTTTGTCATGGATACCGCAAATACGCCCCCTGCCCTTCCGGTCGGATATCACAAGGTGCTGTCGGCCTTCTGGCGTTGCAGGGTGGCGATCAGGTCCGTGTATTGATCGTTTTGGATGGCCACATGGGTCCGCATCGCGTCGGCAGCTTCGGCGGCGTTTCCGGCAATAATTGCCTCTAGAATGCGCGCGTGTTCTTGCAACGATGTGCCGACGCGGGCGCGGGCGCGCAACTGCAAGCGGCGATAGGCCTGCAGGCGTTTTTGCGTGCGATTGATTTCTAAGTGCAGGAAATCATTACCGCCAATGACACGGATGGCCTCGTGAAAGGCCTCGTTGGCATAGTAATAGGTATCGCTATCTCCGGACTCGGCTGCCGCGACGCAATGATCGTGGCACGCTTGCAGCGTTTCCGCATCAGACGCAGTGGCGCGGCGGGCAGCATTGCGGGCGCAAAGCGCCTCTAGCTCTGCCATCACCTCGAACATCTCTCTTAGGCGGACGGGGCCTGGATCGACGACAAAGGCACCGCGGCGCGGAAACTGTTCGACAAGGCCTGTCGCCGCAAGCTGAAACAGCGCTTGGCGGATCGGCGTGCGCGACACGCCAAAATCCTGCGCCAAGGTAACTTCATCCAGCCGCGCGCCGGGCCGCAAGGCACCGGTCAGAATGCGGTCTTCGATCGCGTCACGCAGGTTGGATGTATCACTGCTCAAGTTAACTCTCTTTTCCTGATCTCACTATAAATACAAGAAACCACTTCTTGTATACAATAGTTCTTGCCGTTCATGGATTAGCTGTTACCCTTACGTCACGCGCCGGTCCAGTCTTGGAGGGGACCCCGGCGATCCGTGATATATTGGGGAGGAAAACCAATGAAATACGCTCTTATGGGCGCCGTCGCTGCGCTTGCGACTACCGCCATCAGCTCTGCCGCATTCGCAGAGACCCTTAAGCTTAGCCATCAGTGGGCCGACGGCGATGTGCGCCACCAAGTCGCGCAGATGGTCGCTGACGATGTTGCTGCGGCCGGTGTTGATCTGGAAATCCAGATCTTTCCGAACCAGACCCTGTTCAAAGCGCGCGAGCAGTATACGCCGCTGTCGCGGGGCCAGCTGGATATGACGATCCTGCCGCTGTCCTACGCTGGCGGCCAGCAGCCTGCTTATAACCTGACGCTGATGCCCGGCTTGGTGAAAAACCACGACCACGGCGCGCGGCTCTCGGCCTCTCCTTTCATGGAAGAGATCGAAAAAGTCATGGCAGGCGATGATGTCATCACGCTGGTACACGGCTATCTGGCGGGTGGTTTCGGATCGAACAAGGACTGCATCACCAACCCTGATGACGTCAATGGCGTGACAATCCGCGCCGCAGGCAAAAGCTTTGAGCAGATGTTAGCCGGTGCCGGGGCGTCGATTTCGTCCATGGCATCGTCCGAGATTTATCCCGCCCTGCAAACCGGGGTGCTGGACGCGACGAACACCTCGTCCGAAAGCTTTGTCAGCTACCGTTTGTACGAGCAGCTGACCTGCTACACCCCCGCTGGCGATTTCGCGCTGTGGTTCATGTATCAGCCGCTGATGATGAACAAGACGACCTTTGACAGCCTCTCGGCTGAGCAGCAAACCGCGCTGGTCGAGGCCGGCAAAAGGCCGAAGCCTTCTATCTGGAGCAGGCTAAACTGGGCGATCAAATCGCGGCCGATGCATTTTCCAATGCGGGCGTAGAGCTGGCACAGATGACCGAGGAAGACTTTAACGCTTGGGTCGCGCTGGCGAAAACAACGTCCTATCCGGCGTTTGTCGAGGAAATGCCAGACGATGGACAGCGCCTGCTGGACCTTGCGCTGGCTGTTGAGTGATCGACGACGGAGGGCGGGATGTACCCCTGCCCTCCACCCCTAACTTAAAAGGTTATCCAGCGTGAGTTATTCCGCCAGCGCCCCGCGCACCTTGCCTTTGGCTATTCGTCTTATCTTGGGTATTTCAACGCTTTGCGGGATTGTCGCATCCTTGATGATGTTCGCCGCCGTGCTGATCACCTGCCACATGATCTTTGTGCGCAATGTGCTGAACCAGTCGACAGTCTGGCAGACAGAGGTCGTGATTTATCTGATGATCGCGGCGACCCTGATTGGTCTGTCCTATGTGCAAAAGCTGCGCGGGCATGTGGGCGTCGATCTGTTGCCGACGCTGCTGCCCCAACGCATGCGGCGCGGGCTGGGTATTGCCACGCTGGTGGTCACCGCCGTGATGATCGCTGTGATGCTCTATTACGGCTATGACATGTGGCATTTCGCATGGCAGCGCGGCTGGAAATCCGAAACCGTCTTGGCCGCGCCCCTGTGGATCCCCTATCTTGCGATCCCCGTCGGTTTTGCCTTGTTCTTGCTGCAACTGCTGGCCGATTTGTGGCTGTCGGTGACAGCCTTTCCCATGGACGCCAAAGGCTTGCCCGCCATTGGCCTTGAGATGTCAGAGGATTACTGATGGACCCCCTTGCCCTTGGTGGCCTCGTTGCCCTGTTCACCGTCGTTGTGCTGTTTTCTGGCGTGCCTGTTGCCGTCGGTCTGCTGATTGTCGCGACGGGCTTCCTTTATGTCTTTGACGGCCCGCGCAGCCTGCAAGCCCTGCCAGAGCTGTTTTACGGCGATCTAAACTCCTTTGCCCTGCTGTCGATCCCGATGTTCATCATCATGGGGGCGGCGATTTCATCGACCCGCGCCGGACCCGATCTGTACGAGGGCGTTAGAACGTTGGCTGACCCGCGTGCCCGGCGGCCTGCTGGTGTCAAACTTGGGGGCCTGCGCCCTGTTCGCTGCGATGTCCGGGTCTAGCCCCGCGACCTGCGCCGCCATCGGCAAGATGGGCATCCCAGAGATGCGCAAACGCGGCTACCCGGACGAAGTCGCAGCAGGCTCTATCGCGGCAGGCGGCACGTTGGGGATCCTGATCCCGCGTCAGTGACGATGATCGTTTACGGCATCGCGACCGAAACCAGCATTGGCCGCCTGTTCTTGGCAGGTGTCTTGCCGGGTATCTTGCTCGTCTCGCTGTTCATCGCTTGGGGCGATCTTTGACACATGGCGGCGCGGCGCGGCGGGTGTGGCACTGTCCGGCGTCACCTATAGCTGGCGCGAAAAGTTCGAGATTTTGCCCCGCGTTATCCCGTTTATCGTGATCATCGCAGGCGTGCTTTACGCTCTTTATGGCGGCATCGCGACGCCGTCGGAAACTGCGGCCGTGGGTGCGCTTTTGTGCATTGTCGTCGCTGTGGTCGTCTACAAGATGGTGCAACCCGCCGCGCTTTGGGCGGTGCTGCGTGACAGCACGCGTGAAAGCGTGATGATCTTGTTCATCATCGGCGCGGCGGGTGTGTTCAGCTTTATGCTGTCGTCCTTGTTCGTCACCCAGTCCATCGCCGCATGGATCGCCGACCTTGATGTGAACCGCTGGGTCCTGATGGGGGTGATCAACGTCTTTTTGCTGGTCGCCGGGTTCTTCCTCCCTCCCGTCGCCGTCATTTTGATGAGCGCGCCGATCCTATTGCCGATCATCACAGCCGCAGGGTTCGACCCCTATTGGTTCGCCGTGATCGTCACGATCAACATGGAAATCGGCCTGATCACGCCGCCCGTGGGCCTGAACCTTTACGTCATCAACGGGATCGCGCCGGATATCAGCCTGAAAAAGATCTTGGTCGGATCAATGCCCTTTGTGCTGTGCATGGTGCTGGCGATCATCATCCTGTCGGCCTTTCCATCCATCGTGACGTGGCTGCCCGACTATCTCATGGGGCCAGAACTGTGATGCGCGCCACCTCTGTCCTGAACGATCTTGTGGGCCGGGTGGCGGACCGGGGCCGCAGCATGATGGGCACAACCGCGCCGCGCACAGTGGCGCAGTTGTGCGATACCCTGCTGACAGGAAAGGGAGAGGCGACAGGCCTTGCCATCGCCAGCGCGATCTTTGACCGCTATGACGCGATGAACCCCGCCACGCGGCATGACTTTTTCGCCATGCTGCGCGATCGGTTCAGCGTGGACCGCGCCCGCACCGAAGCGGCCTTGCAGCAATGGCAGGATGGCGACGATACCGCCCTGCGCGTCCTGCACGCCGCGTCAGAGCCGCGATCCCAAGAGTTGATCCGCCGCCTGAACCGCGCGCCCGGCGGCACCCGCCGCTTGGTGGCCATGCGCAATGATCTGCTAAATCTGATGGATGACGATGCAAGCCTTGGGGCGCTGGATGCGGATTTCAGGCATCTATTTTCGTCTTGGTTCAATCGTGGATTTTTGGAATTGCAGCGGATCGACTGGCACACGCCGGCCAATATCCTTGAAAAGATCATTAAATACGAAGCCGTCCACGAAATCAGCGGCTGGGACGATCTGCGCCGCCGTGTGGCCGCGCTTGATCGCAGGCTTTACGCCTTCTTTCATCCCGCGCTTGGCGATGATCCCCTGATTTTCGTCGAAGTCGCCCTGACGGCGGACATTCCCGGCGACATCGGCGCAATCCTTGCCGCAGATCGTGACATGATGCCGCCAGCCAAGGCGCAGACGGCAGTCTTCTATTCCATCTCCAACTGCCAAACAGGCCTGCGCGGCATTTCATTCGGCAACTTCTTAATCAAGCAAGTGGTCGAAGAGCTGGGCCGCGAATGGCCAAACCTAAGCACCTTTGTGACTCTGTCCCCGGTGCCGGGCTTGCGCCCTTGGGCGCTGGCGCAAAAAGACAAACTACCGCCGCGACTGGCGGACGTCGTGACCCAGGCCGAAAGCGGCGCGCGCCCAAGCGGCCTGTCGGACCTGACCGCGCACTACATGCTAGTGGCCCGCAGCACCCGCGGCGGCGCAACTGATCCTGTGGCGCGGTTCCATCT
>NZ_CP072994.1:2922500-3401541 GCF_024206795.1 Loktanella salsilacus | reverse complement strand
CACGTCGTCGCTCATGGTATCCCGATCCGTTTTTCACTGCCTGCTAGACAGGCCGGCAGGCCTGCCACGTCCACATGTCCCGGGCACCACAGCCAAAGCCGCCGCAATTGCGGGGCATGACCGTACTGACATTTCTGCGTCTTTGCGCAGGACGCCGGATGACCAGCGTCTGCGCAAAAACGCAAAACCAAAGGGGGAAACAGCGCCGCCATTCGTGTGCCACGCACGGCACCCGCGAACGGTCAGGCCGACCGATTTTCCCGTGAATAATCCACGGTGTAACAGTCTGGCTGCGTTAATTACGGCGACTTATCCGGGCGGCGATCCAAGGGTCATTCCACGACCCTGTTCGCATACTGCCTGCGCCGCAATCCCATGTCCCCCCCGGAACGATGTGAATCGCATGGCTAAGTTAGCAAGGGGTTTGGGTCGTTCACAACAGAACAACGCGCTTGACTCCTATCCGGGCCATTAAGAATCTCTGACGTCTTTGAAACGTCACACAACTTTTCCACAGACTCGTCCGGACGAAAAAAAACGCGCCCCGAAGGACGCGTTTGGAACCTATGCAATCGGGCAACAGCGTGCCGATTGGCTAAGGATTTAGGCCAGTGCTTTGACGCGGCTGGACAGGCGCGACATCTTGCGCGCTGCAGTGTTTTTGTGGACGACGCCCTTGGACACGCCGCGCATCAGTTCAGGCTGAGCAGCCTTCAGAGCAGCAGCAGCAGCGGTCTGGTCACCGGAAGCGATTGCTTCTTCGACGGTGCGCAGGAAAGTCCGGATGCGCGAACGGCGCATTTTGTTGACTGCAAAACGAGCTTCGTTCTGCTTTGCACGTTTTTTGGACTGTGGGGTGTTTGCCATGATTCTGGGCCTTCTTTTCTAAGTCGATACAATAATATTGCGCACCTAAAAGGCCCACCGGGTTCACTACCGGAATGATCTGCCAAAGCGGGCATCACGCGCATGTAGCGGGGCCTATAGACCGGCCCCGCCAAAAAGGAAAGCGTTACTTGTCGCGGAACTGCGCTTCGCGCTTTTCCTGAAAGGCAGCCATGCCTTCTTTTTGGTCCTGAGTCGCGAAGAGGCCATAGAAGGTGCGCCGTTCGTAATTCAGGCCCTCGGCCAATGTCGTCTCGAACGCGCGGTTCACGGCGTCCTTGGCGGCCATAGAGGCAAGCAGCGACTTAGCTGCGATCTTTTGCGCAGCGCTTTGCGTTTCTTCCATCAGCTTTTTCGCAGGCACGACACGGCTGACAAGGCCAGAGGACAGCGCCTCTTCGGCGTCCATGAAGCGGCCGGTCAGGTTCATGTCCATCGCTTTGGATTTGCCAACATAGCGCGCAAGGCGCTGAGTGCCGCCCATCCCGGCGATGACGCCAAGGTTGATTTCGGGCTGGCCGAACTTGGCGGTGTCAGAGGCGATGATGAAATCGCACATCATCGCCAGCTCGCACCCGCCGCCCAGCGCGTAGCCGGATACGGCAGCGATGATAGGCTTGCGGATCTGTTCGATCCGGCGGGATTGGTTCTGGAAATAAGCTTGCGCCGTCATATCCACGTAGGATTTGTCGGCCATTTCGGTGATGTCAGCGCCAGCGGCGAATGCCTTTTCCGATCCGGTGACAACGATGCAGCGCACCTTGTCAGAGGCGTCGGCCTCTTCCAGCGCTGTGCAAAGCTCGTTCAGCAGCATCTGGTTCAGCGCATTAAGCGCGTCAGGCCGGTTCAGGCGTATCGTGGCGACGTCGTCGGCGGTGTCGACGATTATGGTCTCATAGGCCATGCGGCCCTCCGTTCAACAGGTCAGACACCATGTGATGCGCAAAACTGCCGCCGCGATCAAGCTATCTTTGACATTGCGGGCAAAAGAAGGACGAGCGTCCTGACTGTGCGATCCGGTCAATCGTGCCAGAGCAGCCCGGGGTGACGCAGGGTTCACCTTCGCGTCCGTAGACCGCGAATCCGTGCTGAAAATAGCCTAACTCACCGTCTGCCTGGCGGTAATCGCGCAAGGATGACCCGCCTGCGGCGATGGCTTCCTCTAGCACTTGGCGGATCAGGGGGACTAATTCAGCCACGCCTTTTTCTGCAATCTGTCCGGCCTTGCGGGCGGGATGAATGCCCGCGCGATACAGCACTTCGCAGACGTAAATATTGCCAAGGCCCGCGACGATGCGCTGGTCCAGCAGGGCAGATTTGATCGGTGTGTTGCGCCCTTTAAGGCGGTCGATCAGGTAGGCCTCGTTGAAATCATTGGCAAAAGGCTCTGGCCCCAGATCCTTCATTAGCCAGTGTTCGGCGGCGGCCTTCGTTGGCATCAAGTCCATCGCACCAAAGCGGCGCGCATCGTTAAAGGTGATCCGCGCGCCCTGCCCCATGTGAAACACGACGTGATCATGCTTGGCAGGCGCGGGGTGGTCGTGATGAAAATCGCCCAGCATCGCGCCGGTGATCAACATGCGCCCCGACATCCCCAGGTGGATCAGCAGCGTCTCTTCGCTATCAAGATCGGCAAGGATATATTTGGACCGCCGCCGCAGGCGTTCGACCCGTGCGCCGGTCAAACGGTCGGCCATACGGTCGGGAAAAGGCCAGCGCAGGTCAGGGCGGTTCACCTCTGCGAGCGCTATTTGCTGCCCTTCCATGACGGGGGCCAGCCCGCGGCGCACTGTCTCTACCTCTGGCAATTCGGGCATTGGCTGTTCCTTCAGCGGATGCGACATTGTAGGACCGTCGCGGCACACTACATCTGGTGCGACAAGGACAGGACCGCAAGCCATGACCGAGAGCGACAAAACCACCCACTTCGGCTTTGAGACCGTGCGCGAAGAAGACAAAGCCGGACGCGTGCAGGGCGTTTTTTCGTCCGTGGCCAGTAAATACGACATTATGAACGACGTAATGTCGGTCGGTGTGCACCGGATTTGGAAAGACGCGATGATGGACTGGCTGGCCCCGCGCCCCGGTCAACGCCTGCTGGATGTGGCTGGCGGCACTGGCGATATTTCGTTCCGGTTCCTGAAGCGTGCCGGGTCTGGCCATTCGACAGTGCTGGATATTACCGAATCTATGCTGGTCGAGGGACGCAAACGCGCCGAGGCGGAAAGCATGCACGATCAGCTTGATTGGGTTGTCGGCGATGCGATGGCGCTGCCGTTCCCGGACAATACGTTTGACGTCTACACGATCAGCTTTGGCATTCGGAACGTGACCCGGCCCCAAGAAGCGCTGAACGAAGCTTTCCGTGTGCTGCGCCCCGGCGGGCGGTTGATGGTGTTGGAATTCAGCCAGCTGCCGAATCCGATGATGCAAAAGGCCTATGACGCCTATTCGTTTAACGTGATTCCCCGCATGGGTCAGATCATCGCCGGCGATCGCGACAGCTATCAGTATCTGGTCGAGTCGATCCGCAACTTTCCAGATCAAGAAACATTTCTTGGCATGGTGCGCGCGGCGGGCTTTGATAATGCGAAATATCGCAACCTGACGCTGGGCGTGGCGGCCCTACATTCGGGATGGAAATTGTAAGTGCGCGGCCCCCACAATATCATCCGCCTGATCCGAACCGGCGCGACGCTGGAACGGACCGGGGCCATGAAAGTCATCATGGATGCCTTCGATGCCGGACCGCTGCTGCGCGGCGTCGTGCGCGGAATTGTTTGGCCGTTTCAGTGGCTTGGATATAAGGGCGACCCAAGCGTGCCCCCTGCCCCGCGGGCCCTAACGGCGCTGGGTCCGGCGTACATTAAGTTTGGTCAGATCCTATCCACCCGGCCCGATGTTGTCGGCGACGACTTGGCCGTCCAGCTGCGCGTGCTGCAGGATAAGCTGCCACCGTTTTCGATTGCAGAGGCGAAGGCCGAGGTGCAGCGCGAACTTGGGGTGTCCGTTGAATCGGTATTTTCCAGCTTTTCCGAACCCGTCGCGGCAGCGTCACTGGCGCAGGTGCACAAGGCCACTTTGATCGAAACAGGCGAATCGGTGGCCGTTAAGATTTTGCGTCCCGGCATTGAACGCGCCTTTGGCCGCGACATTGACGCCTTCTATTTTGCTGCCCGCATGATCGAGGTGCTATCCCCTGCGTCGCGCCGTCTGCACCCGATGGAGGTCATCACCCACTTTGAAGGTGTCGTGATGGGCGAGTTGGACTTGCGACTTGAAAGCGCGGCAGCAGCGGAGTTTCAGGCGAACACGGTCAAAGACGAGAAATTTAAGGTGCCGTCGATCCGCTGGCACCTGTCCAGCCGCCGCGTCATGACTTTGGACTGGGTGGAGGGAATCGGCGCAGGCGACAATGCCGCGCTGGATGCGGCCGGGGTCGATCGCCCCGCATTGGCTGCGCGTATTTTGCAACTTTTCCTGAACCACGCCCTGCGAGACGGCTATTTTCACGGCGATATGCACCAAGGGAACCTGAAGGTCGCGCCTGACGGGACAGTCATCGCCTATGACTTTGGGATCATGGGGCGAATCGACGAATACACCCGCCGCGTTTACGCCGAGATCCTGTTTGGCTTTATCCGGCGGGATTATCAGCGCGTTGCCGAGGTGCATTTTGAGGCGGGTTACGTTCCTGCACATATGAATGTTGACGATTTTGCCCGCGCCCTGCGCGCTGTTGGCGAGCCGATCTTTGGTATGGATGCCAGCCGTATCTCTATGGCGCGGTTGCTGGCCTATTTATTCGAGGTGACCGAGCGTTTTGGCATGGAAACACGCACCGAGCTGATTCATTTGCAGCGCACGATGGTTGTCGTCGAAGGTGTAGCGCGGTCGCTCGACCCTCATATGAACATTTGGCAAGTGGCCCAACCCATCGTCACGGACTACGTCAGCAAAAGCATCGGTCCCCGCGCCTTGTTGAACGATTTGCGTAAAACAGCGCTGGTTTTGGCGCGATTTGGTCCGCAACTGCCCCGGCTTGCTGAAGAAGCTTTGATCCGTTTGAACAACCCGCCCCCACCGCCACGGCCCCAACGCCGCCGCGCGCGCTTGGCGTGGATGGCACTGGGCGGCGTGATCGTCGGCGCGGCTTGGTTCATTCAAGGTCTGGTCTAGGACAGGGCTGCATCGCGCACTGCGGTAACGTCGCTCGCCGCGACGATGCGACCGCCAGACAGGACAAGTGTATTAATACCATCCTTGATCTGAACCTCGCTGACTGTGGCGTAAACCTCTGCTGTATTTGTGGCGACAACCTCATTAAGCGCGGAGCTGACTGTTTCGAAACGATAGTGACCGTCGGGCATTTGCCGACCATCCGCCCTAACGCCAGCCCAAACGACGGGCTGATTGTCCAAGCCGATGTCGAGGCGCTGCACTTCGGCCCCGGATTCGTTAAAAACAACAAGCTGCGCGGCGTCTGCGCCGCGTTGAACGTTCGGAACGACGCTGACGGGCGCGCCATCGAAGTAGGCAGGTACGGGGGCGCGGGCCTGCATGCCGACCCAACCCGCAAGCTGGGCCAACCCGCCGGTGCCCATTTGCCCCGCGAGCGATCGTAAAAGGTCGTTCGTCTGTACCTGCTGCTCTACCCCAGAGAAAGTTGCGAGTTGGGTTGCGTAATCCGACGAATCGACAGGATTGAGCGGGTCCTGATTCTGCATCTGTACCGTCAGCATTTTCAAAAAAGTCTCAAAATCTGAACTGATCTTGGCTCCGCTTCCGTTGTCGGCGGTCGCCACTGCTGATGGCGTGGCCGCGCTGCTTGATACTGTATTGATATCCATTCGGTGCTCCTACAAGCGAAGGTCAAGGCTGCCGTCCGCCTCGCGGATCGTTTCGGCAGGTACGGCATCTGCCGCGTCAATAGTTGAAGGGTTGTCGGCCTCACCGCTTTCGGACCCCGAACGGTCCGCCGCACCGCCTGTCAGACCAAAACCGGCCTGATCCTGCCCCGCACTGAAATTAAGTGTGACGGACGTATAGCCAAGGGCCCTGAACTCTTGTTGAAGGACATCAACATGACGCCGCATGAGGTCCGCAGTTTCGGGTCGGTCGGCCACGACGGTCAGCACAATTGACTGGTCAGTCGCTTTAATTGTCATGCGGACCTTTCCCAGTTCAACCGGGTCGAGCGCCATTTCCGTGACGCGATCAGAGGTCTGCTTGACGCTGACCGCCACCTGATGCGCAACGTGCTGCGCCAGTAATGGCGTGTGTGGACGCTGTGTTGGCTGATCGGGAAATCCAGCTGCCGACAAGCTTGATGCACCTGCTGGAGCCGGAATTCCTAACCCGGCATTGTTCACGGTATCCTCGCGGGGACCGAGTGGGGGAGCCACTACAGAAGCCAAGAGATCTGGGTGAGATCGTTCTGTTTTTGACGTGAATTCAGGCGTGAAATCAGTAGCCTGGCCGCGCTTATTGGGTAAATTTACGATATCGGCCTGTTCCGGATTTTTTTCATGCGGAAGTGGCCCAGTTGGACGGAAATCAGTTTCAGCCATTACTTTAACGATCTTTTCACCAGTCCCAATGGGCGCATCTACCGCATCAGAGTCTTTAAGCACTGTTTGCCCCCCCGCGATCGGAGGAAGCCGAGTGCCGGACAAGGCGAAAGTAGACAGCACACCCGCCGGTATGGCGGTGTCTGGTGAGGGCGACGTCTGGATCTGCAAGGTTGGCGCGTTTTTGTCAGTTACTGCTTGCACTAACTTTGCGGTTTCTAATGCAGTCTGACTAACCTCACCGAGCCCGCCTTGCTGTTGAGGCAGCGAAACAGCGCCATAGTTTCCAAAGTTACGCTTAGTCTCAGGGACTTGCCTAGTGTTTTTTGGTGTTGGCACGCTACCATTTCCAGAGAGCGATAAATCGCTTCGACGCAGACCTAAACCGAAAGTTTGCTCTTCGTCTGGACTTTGATTGGTCGCAATAGAGTCGATGATGGATCGAGAACCCTGAGCATCCACACGAAGTGCAAGACCTGCAATATCTCTCTTCGCACCCTGCGCCACCGTAAGGGGAGCCTGTATCGGCAACGGCATAATTGCCAACGTACCCGCAGGCAGGTCGGGCAATAATTCACCGTGTGAATCAGTTGGAGCCATGTCCGAAACCGATGTTTTGGAAACATCACTGTCGGAAATTTCTGGATCAACTTCGACTGTCGCCTCGTCCAAAATAGTATCGCCCGAATCAACTTCAACTATCGCCGCGCCGGGGTCAGATGACGGTATTTGGGTCGATTGTAGCAATCGCATAAAAGTATCCGCAAAAGTGATCGCGACCCCGTCTGTTATGGTTTTACGGCCGTCGAGAGCAGCGCTAGCAGGCGCGGCGGCGGCGGTGCCGGCAGACAATACAATCGGTAACTGCATCACGAGACTTTCTGTTCTGATTTCCTCTTCTAACCTCAAGAAGGTTACGAAATTTTTTACCGCTCTCAGCGACAACGTAAAAAACATAGATCGAGAGGTCCCCATGACGCCGATTCCCGCAATGCCCGCCGCCGTGCCGCCACAAGTTCGAACGCTGCCTTTGACTTCGGACGCAAAGTTGATGGCTGCAGCACAAAAATTAGAAGCGACATTTTTATCAGAAATGTTGAAGTCAGCCGGCTTCGATGCCGCGCGCGGCGCATTCGGCGGAGGCGAAGGAGAGGACAGTTTTGCGTCATTTCTGCGCGATGCGCAGGCCGAAAATCTGGTTTCGGCTGGCGGGATTGGACTTGCCGAATCACTTTTCGACGCAATGAAAGCACGTGCCAATGCGTAACACTCCTGCAGACGACCTCCTCGATTTGCTGGCAGACGAACGCAAATTGATACGCTCTGGCGATTTAATGGACTTGTCCGAACTGGCCGATCGCAAGGCATTTCTAGCGCAAACCGTTGCAGCAGCCATACCGCCAGGCCCAATTGCAACCCAGCTTGATCAAGCGCTGCAACGTAATGCTAGACTGCTTTTGGCGGTCTGCGGTGGCATCCGCTCTGCTCATGCGCGACTGACGGCCTTAAACGAAGTTCGCAACGGTCTAAGCTTGTATACTGCGGCCGGCGAGCGTCAGACCGTGGCCCGTCGATCTGATATTCTAGAGCATAAAGCTTGATCAAATTTATTCAAATTGCCTCCAATTTCGAGGCCGCCGTTAACTTGGCATTGAGAATGTAGATGCCAATAAAGGGTAGTCCGAAAACGGACGGTATCACCGCCGAAGATGCGGTCACAAACGTCAGAACGGCGTGTCATTGCCCCAATACAGGGGCGCATTCCCAAAACGTGGACCGCAAAACGCTGTCCCTAAAGGATTAAACACATGGCAACCTTCCAAGCGCCGCCATGATGGCCGCCGCCTTTAACGACCTTCTTGCGTTTAATGATGATCGGTTGGTTGGGGTTGCCGCTCATGGGTTCGTTCCTCGCGTTGACGTAACACAAGGCATGCAACGCGGGGTATGAAGGTGACCTTAAACGCGCAATGCGCGCGAATATGGTTTACAGATCATTACGCACGTAAATCTCGTCCACGCCGCAGAACTCTGTCAGATTATAACCCTTTTCCCGCATCAAAGCCGCGATCTGCGGGCCGCCGGTATTATTTTCAATCGCCCAAACATCGACACGGCATGCCGCATGGTCAAACGCCCGCAGCGCCGCCAACTCTCCGCCTTCGATATCCAGCGAGACAAAGTCGATCTGCGTCAGCCCAAGTTCGGCAAAAAGACTGTTCAGACTGCGCGTTGGCACGACAATACGGTCCTCGGCGTGGCGTGGATCAGCCCGCACGCGCGACAACAGCCCGGCGTCATATTCACCCTCCAAGCCGCTCATCTGGGTGTAACCTTGGGTGACTGCGATAAAGGACGCCTCGCCATCGCTGTCCGCAATCGCATAAGGCAGGCACGGGCTGCTGCGCCACATTTCCGCTTTGTCGCGGTTCTGTTTCACCGGCTCGACCAGCGTACCCGTCCAGCCAAGATATTTTTCAAAATACAGAGAATTTGAACCAGTTAGCCCGTCATAGGCCCCAATATCGACGAACGTGCCACCGCGCTTGCCCTGCAAAATACGCTCTACCGCCTGATCCTGCCCGGATTGAGAGACATAGGGAAAGCCGGGAACCAGCATGCCCTGCACTTCGTGCATCATCCGCACCAGCGGCCCACGCTTGCGCGTACGCTCTTTGCTCAACGCCTCCGTCAGCTCTGCGCCCAGTTCGGACAGGTCGCGGCGCGCCGCTTTGATGCGGTCGGCGGGGGCACGTTTGGCAGATGTCATCGATTTGTCTCCGGGGCGTAATAGGATTTCTCTTCGACGATAGCAGAGCCTAGCAGAAGGTTAATCCGCTTCTTGATCGCGGCGCGTTCATCGTTGGTGACGTAAACCGCCCGCGCCAACGCAATGAAGCCAGCACCAAAGTCGCCGCGCGCCTCAAAGGCCCGGATGTCATCCTCGATCACCCAAAGATCGCCGTTGATGCGGTACAGTTCGTCCCACAACTTTGCCAGCGCGTCGCTGCGCGGCAAGGCGTCATCGGCAATCGCGGTTAAAACCTGCTGCTCGTGCCGCACGTTCGCCAGTTTGGCCGCGTCGCTGATGTGCTCGGTCTTCAGGCGCAGGATCGTCAGTTTGTCGATCAACTCTCCTGGCGCGGTTGGAACAAGGATATCCTTCATGCTTTCGCCTCCGACAGGGTCTGCAGGGCATCGGTCACATCCGCCATTACGCCGGACCAATCCAGCGGGCGATGCTGCCGAAACAGGCGCATCTGGGGATACCACGGGGTCGATGCACCGTGGTGTGTATAGACCCAGAACGCATCCCAATGCAGGATACACCAAACCGGAACGCCCAGCGATCCGGCGATATGGGCCGTTGCGGTGTCCGACGTAATCACCAAATCACAGGCCTGCATCATGGCTGCCGTATCGGCAAAGTCGCGCTCTGTGCTGCCCGTATCCAGTATAAAACCGTCCGATCCGTCCGCGTAATAGGCCTTTAGTTCAGGCCCCTTATATAGAGAAAACACCTGCACGCCGGGTATGTCGGTCAGCGGCAGGAAATCGCGGTGGCTGAACGACCGGAATCCGTTGCCGCGATAGGTCACCGATCCGGTCCAGACCACGCCAACCTTCAGCTTATCCGTAAAAGGGGCCACCAGCCCCTGCGCCCGCGCGCGCGCGTCATCTGGCACGGATAGCACGGTTGGGGCGGGCGCTGCGCCGCCTTGCTGAAAATACAGCGCTGCGAGGTCCATCATATTGACCCAGTAATCGACCTTGGTATCCGCCCGCAGCCCGTCAATCACCGCGTCGACACCGGGCAGGTTCGCAAACAGACGCCGTAGCGGCGATTTCACTGCCATAACGACCCGGCAATCATGCCCCTGCAACACGCTCAGAAACCGCGCGAACAGCACCGCGTCGCCAAAGCCTTGCTCTGGCAGCACCGCAATCACTTTGCCGGACAAGCTTTGCCCCTGCCATTCAGGAAACGGCAGATCACGCGGCTTTAACTCTCCGGCCCGCCAGCGCGCCTTGTAATTCTCTAGCCCCTGCGCGTAATCGCCATGCCCCAGCTGGGCAAAGGCAAGCTGCATCCGCAGTTCCGCGTCATCCGGAAACCGCGCCAGCGCGTCGGTGGCAAAGCGGATCGCGGCGGCGTAATCGCCCTTGCCGCGCAAGCAGCGCACCACCATTTGCAACTGCCCCAGATCATCCGGCGTCTGCGCCAATATCTGGTGGCGCAGGGCCAAAGACTCGGCATATTGACCGATATCGGACATCACGTTGGCCGCATTGTTCATCGTGCTGGTCCCGCCCGGGTCCAGCGCCAAGGCCCGCTGATGCGCACGCAGCGCCATCAGATGTCGCCCAGCCTTGCGGTGCAGCACGCCAAGATTGGACCAGACCCCGCCATCGCCCGGCACCTGCGCCAGATAGCGGGCATAGCCTGCCATCGCGACATCAAGCTGCCCATTGCGATGCGCCTGCTGGGCGTCCGCCTTTAGCTTGGCATAGTCTTCAACCATCGTAATCAGTCTTGCCGCGTGCGTTTAATCGGCTGCACCAGCTTTGCCGGACGGCGGGCCTCGGCGGCTTCGAACAGAGAAAACGTCTGATTGACGTAGTTCACCGCACCACTGATCAGGTCCATGTAGTCAGTCAGTTCTTCGGTCACTTCGACCTCTGACACCACGACGGACCGATCCGCAGGCGCAACCTCGAAGGTGCAGTAAAACAGCGGATCGCCGCGGTTCACCTTGAGCGGCTTTTCGATATCCGCCCACTCAAACGCCCACATCAGCGGGCGCGGCCAGACGTTGATCGGGAACCGCCCGCCAAAGATCGTGCCCGGCAGCGGCACCTTGGCATAATGCAAGAATGGCGCAACTTGGCTCATGTAAACCGGCTCGTCCGCGATAAAGACGTATGGCAATTCCAGCTGGATCGTCGGCACACCGGGATAGCGCCATTCATGCTCTGCCGTGATATGAAGCTTTTCGCGCAGCTTATTGGCGCGAATACCTGACATATCGCCGTTCAAATTGCGCAGCGCTGGCTTGCCGTCCTTGTCGCGCACAAACGCAAGGTTCAGATCGAACGGGCAGCGCACCATGAAATAGCGGCTTTCCATATTGATCACCGCCGGACACCGGCTCGCGCTTTTGGCGTGCGTCTTGTTCATATCAGCAGAGCGCACACGCTCTGGCGGGAAATAAACGATGCCCGCTTTGCGCTGGTTCAGAAACCAACCGACCTGCACCGGGCCTTTACCGGGCTCCGTGCCTTGCGTGTTTTCGAAATTGACCGATAGCCGCATTGATCTGCCCTTCGTCGTCCGGTTGCCATTTATGCCTGCGCACTGTCCGGATTGAACTGTTGGTGGTCAATATGCGGTTAATTACGGCCTTAATTTGTCTGGGGCCGCGTAATACTCAGGTAATCATACTTTGCTAAATACAAAGCAGCACCAATCGCAAGGTCTAGCCGCATCTTTGCGCCGTTTGCGGCCTTTGCAATCGTGATTGGGCCGCTTTCGGCCACGATCTGCAATAACGCTGCCATCCGTGCTGGCGGCATCAGCGTACGCTTGTACAAATCGCGCCCGTTCAGCTTGTCCAATGCGGCCAAGGCGCTGGCGTCCCCGGGCTGCCGAAGCGTGACCACCCAGGTGCCATCCGGCTGCTCTGTCGGATAACGGCCATAAAGCGTGAACGGATCGACCTGCAGCGGGTTGATCGCCGGGCGCACATTCGCACCCTTGCGCCGCGCCGCCAGTTCCTCGGCCAGCGCCAGATACTGCGGGATCACCGCCGACCAATCCAAGGTTGCGGCCACATGGTCCCGCCCCGCCTGTCCCATCTGCGCCCGCAGCCCTGCGTCGCCCAGCGCCACCAAGGCGGCAACATAGGCCGGGATATCAATCTGCGTTTGCTGCTGCATCAGGGACAAATGCTGCAAATACCCGTCGGTGCCATCAGCAAACCGCTGCGCCAAATCCGCGCCAATCGGGTGCCCGCCGCCCGTCATGCGCGTCGGGATCAGGAAACCCGTCTTGCCATGCACGACCGTATCCCGAAACCCGTCCCAATCCGGCATCACGACAGGCAGGCCAGCAGCCATCGCTTCGACCGGGACAAGGCCAAACGTCTCTTGGATATTATCCACCGGCAGGGTGAAGACATCGGCCCCCGCCCAGATATTGCGCCGCACATCCGCGCCGCGCCCGTCGATGATCTGCATCTTGACCGAAGGTGCCAAGGCGGCCGCGCCATCGCGGTGCAGCGCCTCTTCATCATCCCGGTTCGCCCAACCGACCATCCACAAATGCACTGGCCGCTGCAGCGCCTGCGCGACCTGTTCCAGCGCGATAAACAGCGGCGCAGGGTTCGCCTTTTCAACACTCGTCAGCCGCCCCATCGTCATCACGACCAGCGCATCATCTGGCGCAGCAAACTGTGCCCGCATCCGCGCACGGGCACCGTCCACTGGCGCAAAATCAGCGGCATGAATCCCCAGCGGGATAACCGGCAATTGCGGCAGCGGCACGCGGGTCGCACCAAAGCGGTCCTGGATATACGCGGCCTCTTCCTCCAACTGCCGTGCCACGATGCTGTGCACGGCATGGGACGTGCAGATGATCGCATCCCAGTCTTCGACCGGGTCCAGCATCAGATGATGCAACCCCTCGATCACGCGGCGGGTGGACACGGTATGCGTGATCCCGACCAGACTGCATTTGCCCGCGCCGTAACGCTGCCGCTGCCAAGGTGCAGACAGATACCCCGGCCCCGGAAAAAACACGGTCCCCGCCTGCGTGAAATCGCTGTCCCCGCGCAAGTTGTGCACGCTCAGGGTGCGCTCTTCCCCCAGTTCCCGCGCCACCTTTTCAAAGGCCTTTCCTGCCTGCGCGTCCTGCGTCAGCGCATGCACCCGGTCCCCCGGCACATGCTGCAGAAATCCGCGCAGGAACGACTGACCCGCAGACCGGCGACCCACCAATTCCTTGCCTTCGCCTTCAACTGCGTCTGCGTGGAAAAAGATCGCCGGCCCGCCCATCAGATCGCCAGATCCCGGCAACCATCCGCATCCGACGCAACCGCCGCATCCAACGCTTGCTGCAAGATCGCACCACGATCAAAGTCGGGCAGGACTGCCTCTCCGGCACGGATCGCTTCGATAAAGCGGACGTAGTTCGTCTTGACCGCTGGCAGCGGCATATCCTGCCAAGTCGCCTCCATCAGATCGCCCTCTAGGCAGGCGCGCAGAATGCTCTGGTCATTCTCCCACCGCACATCAAGGCCGCCCTTGGTGCCAAAAATCCGCAACCGCAGATCATTCAGATGCCCGCTGGCCATGCGGCTGGCATGCACCACACCCACGGCGCCGTTGTGCAACTGCACCTGCATCGTGGCACTGTCATTGGCGTCCAGCGTATATTCACCGATCTGCCCGCCCGGTGCCTTGTCAAAGGTCCGGAGCCGGCACGACATCCGTTCCGTATTCGACCCGGCGACAAAAGTCGCAAAGTCCAGAATATGAACGCCAACATCGCCCAGCACGCCAAGGCTGCCGTGCTTGGAGCTCAGCCGCCATAGCCACTGCGCCTCTTCATTCCACTTGCCCCAAGCAGGCTGGGTCAGCCAGCTTTGCAGATAGGACGCTTCGAAATGGCGCACCTCTCCGATAATGCCTGCGCCGACCAGACGCGCGGCCTCCATCACCGCAGGGATGTTGCGGTAGGTCAGGTTGACCATATTCACCACGCCCGCATGGAACGCCGCTTCGGCCATCTGCACGGCTTCACCATGGTTCACGGCCAAGGGCTTTTCGCACAGCACATGCTTGCCCGCCGCCAGCAACGGCATCGTGGTGGGAAAGTGGACAGCATCCGGCGTCACGTTGGACACCGCGTCAAACGCGCCCCATTCCAGCGCATCGACGACAGAGTCGAACGCATGGGTGATCCCGTGCTTGGCGTTAAAGCCGTGCAGGTTGTCCGGGTTGCGGTCCACACCGCCCACCAGCTCCACGCAGTCCATGGCAGCATAGGCCTCGGCATGGGCATTCGCCATGCCGCCGGTGCCAACGATCAGAACACGAACCGGCTTCACCGAAAGCCCTCTTCGCCGTCAGCATGCAGCTTCAGCCCGCGCTGCTCGATCTTCTCCAGCGCCTCCTCGATCGGCACGTTCGGCGCGTCGTTCACCGCCGTGATCCGCGCCGCCGGGTTATGCGCCCACTTCACCGCGTTGCGCAGCACAGTCTGCACATTGGCGTCAAAATATGTCGGATAGGTCTCGTGCCCCGGACGGAAATAGAACACATTCCCCGCCCCCCGCTTGTACGTCAGACCAGAGCGGAACACCTCGCCCCCGGCAAACCAGCTGACGAACACCGTCTCTAATGGCTCTGGCACACCGAAAGGCTCGCCATACATCTCTTCGTTTTCCAGCTCGAAATAGTCGCCAATGCCCGCGGCAATCGGGTGGCTACGGGACGTCACCCAAAGCCGCTCACGCTCGCCTGCCTCGCGCCATGTCAGGTTGCAGGGCGTGCCCATCAGCCGTTTAAATATTTTCGAAAAATGCGCCGAGTGTAGCAGGATCAGGCCCATGCCGCCCCAAACCGCCTCTGCCACACGTTCGACAACCGCGTCATCGACATCGCCATGCGCCGCATGACCCCACCACAGCAGCACGTCGGTTTCCTCTAGACGCGCGGCGGTCAAACCATGCTCTGGTTCTTGCATCGTGGCGGTCGTCGCGGTGATGCCTGCGTCCGTATTCAACGCGGCAGCGATTGCGCCGTGAATACCATCCGGGTACAAATCCCCGACCACTTTGTTATGCGTCTCGTGAACGTTCTCGTTCCAGACTACAGCGCGTATCGTCATGGCTTCCGCCTTTCCAAATCGTTTCGGGTGCACCTTGCGACGCTTTTTTCCCGCTGGCAATCCCGCCTGAAACACCCGACCACAATACCCCGGCCCCGCGAAATCCCGCCGCGATCTAATCCTTCAAACCCTGGTCAATCTCGCTTATATCGGCGACGCGCCACCGAAAGAAGCTATGACGACAATGATCCCCGCTTGGGTCGACGGCACCCTTCAGCCAGTCGACAAACTCGACGCCCATGTGCGCGGGCTGCGCCATAAGGCGGTCAGCGTCTTTGTGCTGCGCGGCGATCAAATCTTGATCCAGCAGCGAGCGCTGGGCAAATACCACACGCCGGGCCTGTGGGCGAACACCTGCTGCACCCATCCGCACTGGGACGAGGACGCCGCCACCTGCGCCGCTCGCCGCCTGACCGAGGAACTGGGTATCACCGGCCTGACCCTGCACCACAAAGGCCAGATCGAATATCGCGCCGACGTCGGCGGCGGCCTGATCGAACACGAGCTGGTCGAGGTCTATCTGGCCCATGCGCCGAATGACCTGCACATTGCACCTGACCCTGCCGAAGTGATGGGGACCCGCTGGATCACACTGCCCGATCTGACCGCCCAAATCGCCGCCACGCCGGACGCCTTTACCCCGTGGTTGCGCATCTATCTGGCCGAACATGCTGCTGCGATTTTTGGGACTGATCTGACCTGCTAAGCTGATCGTCTTCATATCCCTGCGCGGCAAGCAAAAGGGATTTGATTATGCTTTCACCCGGTTTAAATAGCTCTCAGGCATACGTGAACTATCGTGCAAACCGCCGCGCTTGATCGGCTGGATATCAAAGGCATACGACACGACATGACGTTCTCGAACATCGAATGGACTGCGCTGTTCCAAGACCTTCCGGCCCCTTGTCTGGTCCTTGATCAGGACCTTCACATCGTGACCGCCAGCAAGCTGTATTTGGCGACAGTCGGTCGCGACTTGAACGCGATCCAAGGCCGCCCGGTGTTTGACGTGTTCCCAGAGGAACCGGACCGCCGCGCCATGCTCGAAGCCGCCTTCCGCCGTGCGCTGGCAGGCGAGGCGAACTCTTTGGAAAAGGTGCTTTACGCGATCCCTGTCATGGACGACGACGGCCAGCCCACAGGCAAGATCAAGGAAATGTACTGGTCTTGCCATCATAACCCGATATTCCAGACTGACGGCACGGTCCGCTACATGATCCAGAACGCACAGGACATCACGCAACAGGTAATGGCCGAGCAGCTCAAAGACGCCGTCGTCGGCGAATTGCACCACCGCGTCGGCAATATCTTTGCCCTCGTGTCCGCCACGGCAAAACGCATGGCCAGCAGCGCCGATGATCTGGCCGATTTCCTGCCCAAGTTTCAGGGCCGCCTTATGGCCCTTGCGCGCACCCATACCTATCTGACTGGCGATAATTGGGACGGCATCACCATCGACAAAATCGTTCAGCGCGAACTGTCAGAACACAGCGACATCGGTCCCGATCAGATCACCGCTGTTGGCAGCGACATCAAAGTCAACGCGACAGAGGCGCAGATCCTGACCATGGCCGTGCACGAGCTGACGACCAACGCGATCAAATACGGTGCCCTGAAAACCCGGGGCGGCAAGCTGAACGTCGCATGGAAACCGAACGCCACTGCGGGGTTTGACTTCGAATGGCGCGAATCCGATGTCATCATTGCAGACACCCCCCCGCGTCAGGGCTTTGGGTCATTCATCCTTGATCAAATCGTGCCCGCCCAGCTGCAAGCCACCGCCCAGCGCGACCTGCGCCCGGACGGTTTTACCTATCAGCTGTCCGTGACCCAGCGCGCCGCATCCCATTAAAAAAGCCGCGCCGCAGACTATCCTGCGGCGCGGCTCATACCTAATCGTTAAGCGCTGTAATTAGTTCAGCGCTTGATCGGTGATCACATGGGTCCAAGCCCCTTCGGGTGCGGCCGAAATCACCGGATCAGAGCCGCCAGCCAGCAGCGTATCGACCGTGCGCTGATAGTCAGCCTCGTCCAGTGCACCGTTCGACCCAGCGGTCAGCATGGCGACTTCGCCCATCATGCGCTCTTGCGCTTCGAGTGTCTGGGCACCCGTCTCGTCGTTATCCAGCACGATCTGCGCTGCCTCAGCCGCATTCTCTTCTGCGTACTTCCAGCCCTTCATCGACGCGCGGACGAACTTGACCATCTTCTCGACGAACGCCGGATCGTTCAGGTTCTCTTCCAGCACATACATGCCGTCTTCCAGCGTCGCGACGCCTTGGTCCTCGTACTTGAACGTCACCAGCTCGTCCGGGGACACACCTGCATCCAACACCTGACCATATTCGTTATAGGTCATGGTCGAGATGCAATCCGCCTGACGCTGCAGCAGCGGGTCGACGTTGAAGCCCTGCTTCAACACCGTCACACCATCATCGCCGCCATCGGTGGAGATGCCAGCCTGAGACATCCATGACAGGAACGGATATTCATTGCCAAAGAACCAAACGCCGATGGTCTTGCCTTTGAAGTCCTCGACGCTGGTGATGCCGGTATCTTTCCAGCAGGTCAGCATCAGGCCCGATGTCTTATAAGGTTGCGCGATGTTCACGACCGGCAGACCCTTTTCGCGGGCAGCCAGCGCCGATGGCATCCAGTTCAGCATCACATCAGCGCCGCCACCAGCCAACACCTGTGGTGGAGCAATATCAGGCCCGCCCGGCAGGATCGTGACGTTCAGACCCTCTTCTTCGTAAAAGCCCTTGTCCTGCGCGACGTAATAGCCGGCGAACTGGCTCTGCGTGACCCATTGCAGCTGCAAGGTCACATCGTTGTCCTGCGCCTGTGCGCCACTGGCGGCAAAGGCCAGTGTGGCGGCGGTCATCAAATGCTTCATGTCTCTCTCCTTGTTGATGGAAATATGCCGGGTTCTCCCGGTCTGTTATTTACGTTGTGACGGATGCCAAAAGGTCAGCCGCTTCTCAATCATCGCCATCGCCCCGTAAAAGGCGCTTCCGGCAAGGGCTGCGACGACAATCTCGGCCCAGACCAGATCCAGCGCAAGCTGTCCGACAGAGGTCGATATCCGAAACCCCATCCCGACGGTCGGAGAGCCGAAAAATTCAGCAACAATCGCACCAATCAGCGCCAGCGTTGTGGCAATCTTTAGTCCATTAAACACAAACGGCATCGCCGCCGGTACCCGCAGCTTAAATAAGCTCGGCCAATAGCCCGCGCCATAAGTCCGCATCAGATCACGCTGCATCGCGCTTGTATCGCGCAAACCTGCGACCGTGTTCACAAGGATCGGGAAAAACACCATCACGCCGACCACAGCGGCCTTCGACGGCCAGTCAGAGCCCAGCCATTTGACGAAAATCGGTGCAGTGCCCACGATCGGCAAAGCCGCCATAAACGCCCCCACCGGCAACACGCCCCGTGTCAAAAACTCTGACCGGTCCACCATGACTGCCACAGCAAAAGCCGCAACCGCGCCCAGTACATACCCCGTCAGCGCGCCCTTCAAAATCGTCTGCGCAAAGTCAGCCCACAGGATCGGCAGGCTTGCCATAAAGGTCACCGCAATTGCCGACGGCGGCGGCAGAATGATCGGGCTAACCTCGCCCAGCCGCACACCCACCTCCCAGACCAGCAGCAGCGTCAGGCCAAAGATTAGCGGCGCAGCCCAGCCAGCACTACGATGCCCGCTGCGCGCCAGCGCTAGGTTCATGGTCCAGCCAATCCCCCAGATCAAGATGATCGCAACCAAAGCCATCATCGCACCATCCCCATCCGCTTTAACGACGCCCGCTCAGCCAAGCTAAAGATGCCCACCAAAACCGCCGCCGTAATCGCCGCCGCAAACAGCGCAGCCCAAGTGACCAGCGGCTGCCCATATTGATCGCCAACCAGCATCCGCGCACCAAACCCGGCCCGCGCACCCGTCGGCAACTCTCCCACAATCGCGCCGACCAAAGCGGCGGAAATCCCGATCTTGAGCGAGGCAAACAGATAGGGCATTGAAGCCGGCAATCGCAGCTTCCAAAACCCCTGCGACGCGCTTGCATGATAGGTGCGCAGCAGATCCAGCTGCATCCCGTCGGGGCTCCGCAACCCCTTCACCATGCCAACGACGACAGGAAAGAACGAAAGATAGGCACTGATAATCGCTTTCGGCAGCAAGCCCTGTATCCCCAGTGATCCCAGCATCACGATGATCATCGGGGCCAACGCCAAAATCGGGATCGTCTGACTGGCAATCGCCCAAGGCATCACACTCAGGTCCATGGTGCGCGAAAACACGATCCCGACGGCCAGCGCGATCCCCAGCGTCGTGCCAATCGCAAATCCCAGCAACGTCGCCGACAGCGTCACCCAGCCATGATAGACCAGCGATTTCTTCGACGTCACCTTCACGCCAAAGGTCGTCTTCCACAGCTCTGCCGCAACCTGCTGCGGCCCCGGCAACCGCGGCCTGTCTAAGACATAGGTCATCGGCACCACCGCCGGATTGCGTAGCGCCAGTGCCAGCGCGCCCACGTCCTGCCGCGCGATAGGCGTATCCGGCACCACGACCACCCCATCACGCTGGGCCTGATCGGCCGCCAGATGGATATTCATCGGCACCACCGACAGCATCCAAACCCCCAGCAACACAGCGACAACCGTCAGGATCGGTAGGACACTACGCACGGCATCCCCCATCATCTTGCCAGAAATACTCCCCGCGGAGCGTCCAACGCCGGCCCCAAGCACCACCCTCAATCATCCGCATGCCCCGCCCGCAGTCCGTCCCGCACCCGGTGCGCAATCGCGATAAACTCCGGCGTATCACGAATATCCAGTGGCCTCTCGCGCGGCAGCGTGCTCTCGATCACATCCGTAATCCGCCCCGGTCGCGGCGACATCACAACGATCTTGGTCGACAGATACACCGCTTCGGGGATGGAGTGTGTGACGAACCCAATCGTCTTTTCTGTCCGCGCCCACAGCTGCAACAGCTGCTCGTTCAAATGGTCGCGCACGATTTCGTCCAGCGCACCAAAGGGCTCGTCCATCAGCAAAATATCCGCATCAAACGCAAGCGCACGCGCAATACTGGCCCGCTGCTGCATCCCGCCCGACAATTGCCAAGGAAACTTCTTTTCAAACCCCGCCAGATCAACCAGCTCCAACACGCGGGCCACACGTTCCGCCTGCTCCGCCTTGGAAAATCCCATGATCTCTAGCGGCAATTTCACATTCCCGCCAATTGTCCGCCACGGATACAGCCCCGCGGCCTGAAACACATAGCCATAAGCCCGCGCTTTGCGCGCCTCCTCTGGCGACATGCCATTTACAGTCAGCTTGCCCCCCGTCGGAGTCTCTAGTCCGGCAATACAGCGTAAAAACGTCGTCTTACCGCAGCCCGAAGGCCCGATGAAGCTGACGAAATCACCTTTATTGATATCAAGACTGACATCCTTCAGCGCGTGAACGGGGCCGTCGCCGGTTTGAAAGGTCAGGGACACATCAGATGCAAGAATCACAGGGGGTATCATTCAACGTCCTCGGTTAAATTGGTCACGCCCGAGCCTATCCAGCGCCTGACCCGCCAGTATGTAAGGCCGCCGACGACACCCGAAACCGGGGAGACCGCAGTGTATGGAAATGTCTCGTAGTTAATGCTGTCCCACGCCAAACCGCCAAAGCCGCCGCACATTGCAAACAGCCACCACTTGTCGTTAGCCGCATTCTTCAACACAATTTTGGCGACGAGCCAGATAGGACTGGCCAGCACAAATACAAAGGGGAAAAGGAATACGGCCACAGACACAGCACGAGTGACCTCAAAGATTGAACCCTCTCGACCATATTGTCCAAGCAACAATATCATCACCGCCATGGTCAGTGCCGCCGCGATCGATGCGATTGTATAAGCCATTACTTCAACGGTGCCAGTTTGGGCGATCAAAATACGATGTTGAAAGGTCGCATCCAACCCTCAAACCCCCGTCGCCGGAATACCCGACCGTTCCACCGCCCGCGGTGCCGTCAGCTCTTTCCACGTCGACAGCGCCTCATTGACCGCCCCCTTCGGCGCGCGCGCAACAAATTGCCCATGCCCCGGCTCTGGAATGATCGCGCCATCGGCAAAGGCAACACGCCCCCGCGTTAGCGTATAGCGTGGCAGGCCTTTGACCTCTTGCCCCTCGAACACGTTGTAATCGATGGCTGATTGCTGGTCGGTCGCGCTGATCGTTTTCGACTTTTCCGGGTCCCACACCACCAGATCGGCGTCCGACCCCACCAGCACGGCACCCTTGCGGGGATAACAGTTCAGGATCTTGGCGATATTTGTGGATGTCACCGCCACAAATTCATTCGGCGTCAGCCGCCCGGTGTTTACCCCATGCGTCCACAGCATCGGAAGCCGATCCTCCAGTCCGCCAGTCCCATTCGGGATCTTGGTGAAATCGTCCACGCCATTCCGCTTCTGCTCGGTGGTAAAGGCGCAATGATCCGTCGCCACACAGGACAACGACCCCGACTGCAAACCAGCCCACAGGCTGTCCTGATGCTGTTTGTTGCGGAACGGCGGCGACATCACGCGCCGCGCTGCGTGGTCCCAATCAGGATTGGCATATTCACTGTCATCCAGCGTCAGATGCTGGATCAGCGGCTCGCCCCAGACGCGCTTGCCCGCCATCCGCGCCCGGCGGATGGCTTCGTGGCTCTCTTCACAAGACGTATGCACCACATACAGCGGCACGCCCGCCATATCAGCAATCATGATCGCGCGGTTCGTCGCCTCACCCTCGACCTGCGGCGGGCGGGAATAGGCATGCGCCTCTGGCCCCGTATTGCCCGCGGCCAACAACTTGGCCGACAGCTCTGCCACGACATCGCCATTCTCGGCATGGACCATCGCGATCCCGCCCAGCTCTGATAGACGCGAAAACGAGGCATAAAGCTCGTCATCATTCACCATCAGCGCACCTTTATACGCCATAAAGTGCTTAAACGTCGTAATCCCCCGCTCGATCACCGCGGGCATTTCGTCGAACACCTGCTTGTCCCACCAGGTCACCGCCATGTGGAAGGAATAATCGCAATGCGCCCGCGTGGATTTGTTGTCCCACATCTGCAGTGCGTCCAGCATCCCTTGCCCGGGGCTGGGCAATGCGAAGTCGACAACCATCGTCGTGCCGCCCGCCAACGCCGCTCGGGTGCCTGACTCAAAGTCATCGGCCGAATAGGTGCCCATAAACGGCATCTCTAGGTGGGTATGCGGGTCGATCCCGCCGGGCATGATGTAGCAGCCGGTCGCGTCCAGCACCTCATCCCCCTGCAAATCCGGCCCAATCGCCGTAATGACATCCCCCTCGATCAGCACGTCCGCCTTGTAGGTCAGATCGGCGGTCACCACCGTCCCGTTCTTGATCACCTTGCTCATATCACGTCTCCTCGTCCGACCTTCTTCTGGTCACAAATACCTCGGGGGAGGCCCCTTGGGGCCGGGGGCAGCGCCCCTATTCCGCCACGCCTGCCGTCTCTACCACCGCATGCAACAGCACATCAGCGCCGGCAGCCGCCCACTCCTTGGAAATCTCTTCCGCCTCGTTATGGCTCAGCCCGTCCACACAAGGGCACATCACCATCGCGGTCGGATACATCCGGTTAATCCAGCAGGCATCATGCCCAGCGCCAGACACGATATCCATGTGGCTATAACCCAGCCGCTCTGCCGCATCGCGGATCGCAGTCACGCAACCGTCGTCAAAGGTCACCGGATCGAAATGCCCAACGGGCTCAATCGTGATCCCCAACCCCAGATCAGCCGCAATCTGCGCCGCCTCGGCCTCTAGCTTCTCGCGCATCGATGTCAGCTTCGCCAAATCGGGCGAACGAAAGTCGATGGTAAACACCGCTTTGCCCGGGATAACGTTGCGAGAGTTCGGATAGACGTTCGCCTGCCCCACAGCACCCACGGCCGCAGGCTGGTGGTCCATCGCAATCCGGTGCACCGCCTCGGTAATCCGCGCCATGCCCAGACCTGCATTTACCCGCATATTCATCGGGGTAGAGCCTGTATGCGCGTCCTTACCGGTCAGCGTCACCTCTAGCCACCACAGGCCCTGCCCGTGCGTGACGACACCAATCTGCTTGTTCTCGGCCTCCAAAATGGGGCCCTGTTCGATGTGCAGCTCAAAGAACGCATGCATCTTACGTTCGCCGACTTTCTCGTCGCCTTCCCAGCCAATGCGCCGCAGCTCGTCACCGAAACGCTTGCCGTCGGCGTCTACCCGGTCCTTGGCCCAGTCTTCTGTGTGCATCCCAGCAAAGACGCCAGAGGCCAGCATCGCGGGGGCAAAGCGGGTACCCTCCTCGTTCGTCCAGTTCGTCACAACAATCGGGTGCTTCGTCTTGATCCCCAGATCGTTCAGCGACCGGATCACCTCTAGTCCGCCCAGCACGCCAAGAATGCCGTCATACTTGCCGCCCGTTGGCTGTGTATCTAGGTGCGAACCGACGTAGACTGGCAGCGCGTCCGGGTCCGTGCCTTCGCGCCGGGCGAACATATTGCCCATGCTATCGACACCCATCTTGCAGCCCGCCTTGGCGCACCAGCCGGCGAACAGATGACGCCCTTCGCTGTCTTCGTCCGTCAGCGTCTGGCGATTATTGCCGCCTGCAACACCCGGGCCGACCTTGGCCATATCCATCAAGGTGTCCCACAAACGATCCGGGTTAATCCTCAGGTTCTCTCCGGGGGCTGCCATGGTATTCTCCTGCGTGTTGCCGATTTGACCGTACGGTCAAACAAACGCTAACAGAGGGTCATACTCAGTCAAGCGTCACGCGCAAAACCATGGCAAATGCTTAAAAAACATGCAGTGGCACACGCGCTGGCTAGACCATGCCGCGTTTTTTAGCGCATGGTAAAAAAATGGATGACTTACCGCCGTTAACCCGCATTCAGACCCGCAACCGTTCTGCCATCATGTCTGGCGGGCTGGACGCTTTTTCAACCGCTGGCTTCAAGGGCGCGACCCTTGATCAGATCGCCGATGCGGCGGGCCTGTCCAAACCAAACCTGCTTTACTACTTCCCCTCGAAAGAGGCGATTTATGCAGCCTTGCTCGAAGAGCTGCTCAAAACATGGCTCGACCCGCTGCGGACCCTTGACCCAAACGGCAACCCCATCGAAGAGATCCTCGCCTACGCCCACCGCAAGCTGGCGATGAGCCGGGATTTTCCCCGCGAAAGCCGTCTGTTTGCCAATGAAATCCTTGCCGGTGCGCCGCAAATTCACGCGGTACTTGCAGGCCCGCTGCGCACCCTTGTGGATGAAAAGGCGCAGATCATGCGCGGCTGGATGGACGCCGGATTGATCCGCAAATCCGACCCGCATCACCTGATTTTTTCGATCTGGGCGCTGACCCAGCATTACGCCGATTTCGACGTGCAGGTGCGCGCCGTCCTTGGCGATGTCGATCCGTTCAGTGGCGCCGACACCTTTGTCGATCACCTTTACCGGACCCTTCTTCAGCCGCCCGATCAGGACCACTTGTAAAGCATATCGCGCAGGATTAATTGCGCGCTTGCTGTCCTCATATGGGTCACTGCCATGTCCCCCGTCACTACTGGTCACGCCGCGCGCCCTGCCTCGACCGTTGCCCTTGCGCTTGGGTCCGTCGGGGTCGTCTACGGCGATATCGGCACAAGCCCGCTTTATGCCCTGCGTGAAGGGCTGGCCGCCGCAACGCGCGGCAGTCCGGCGCAATCCGGCGATGTCCTTGGCATCGTGTCGCTGCTGCTTTGGCTGCTGATCCTGATCGCGACCTTCAAATATGTCGTCCTGATCCTGCGCGCCGACAACCGGGGCGAAGGCGGCACGCTGTCCCTGCTCGCCCTTGGCCAGCGCGCCCTTGGCAAACGCCGAGGCCTGCTCATATTGGGGATCGTCGGCACCTCGCTGTTTTTTGGCGACGCGATCATCACCCCTGCGATTTCCGTCCTGTCAGCAGTCGAAGGCGTGACTCTGATCGTCCCGTCCTTCGCGCCCTACGTGATCCCCGTCACCATCGGCATCATCATCGCCCTTTTCGCCGCCCAGCGCCGCGGCACCGAAGGCATTAGCCGCCTGTTCGGCCCGATCATGCTGGTGTGGTTTGCAATGCTCGCGATCATGGGTCTGATCCACATCGCCGATGACCCGCGTATCCTTGGTGCCTTCAGCCCGGTCCCTGGCCTGCAATTCCTCTTTACCCACGGGGCCTCTGCCCTGCCGGTCCTTGGCTCTGTCTTTCTGGCGATTACGGGGGCAGAGGCGCTTTATGCCGACATGGGCCACTTTGGCCGCCGTCCAATCCGCCTCGCGTGGGTTTTTGTCGTCTTCCCATCGCTGGCCCTGTCTTATCTGGGCCAAGGCGCGCTGGTGCTCGCCGATCCCAGCGCCGCCCGCGACCCCTTCTTTCTGATGGCCCCGTCATGGGCGCTGCCCGCCTTGGTCGCCTTTGCCACCGTTGCCACGGTTATCGCATCGCAGGCTGTCATCACCGGGGCGTTCTCTGTCGCGCACCAGGCCGTGCAAATGGGCCTGCTGCCACGGATGGAGGTGCACCACACCTCTGAAACCCAACACGGGCAGATCTACATCCCCCGCATGAACGCGATCCTGCTGCTTTGCGTGGTCGTACTGGTGCTGGCTTTCGGCTCTTCCGCCAGCCTTGCCACGGCCTACGGCATCGCCGTGACAGGTGAAATGCTGGTCACAACCATCCTCGCGTTCTTCGTCTACCGCTACCTGTGGAAATGGTCCGTCCCGCTGGCCCTCGCGATGCTGGCCCCGCTAGCCGTGATCGAAATCGGCCTTTTTGCTGCAAACATGACCAAATTCCTTGAAGGCGGCTATCTACCCCTGACGGTCGCGGCCCTATTGGTGATCGTGATGATCACTTGGGTGCGCGGCAGCCGGATCATGCAGGAAAAGTCCCGCGCCGATTCCGTGCCGCTCGCGACTCTCATCACCTCGCTGAACGGGTCCGAACACCTTGCCCACGTCAGCGGCACCGCCATGTTCCTGACCGCCGAGTCCGTCGTCGCGCCGCCTGCCTTGCTGCATAACCTTAAACACAATCAGGTCCTGCACGAACGCAACTACATCGTCACCGTTGCTACATCGAACGCGCCCCATGTGCCGCCAAACGAACAGGTCGTGATCGAAATGCTCACCGACGGCTTCACCCGCGTCTTTATCACCTTCGGCTACATGGACGATCCAAACGTGCCCCGCGCCCTGATGATGGCCCGCAAACTTGGCGTAAAGTTCGAAATTATGGCCACCTCGTTCTTCATCAACCGTCGCAGTTACAAACTGTCCGACAAAAGCGCCATGCCCGGCTGGCAACAGCGTCTTTATGTGGCAATGACCAAAACCGCGACTAACGCGCCGGCCTATTACCACTTGCCGCCCAACCGCGTAATCGAACTTGGCCAGCAGATCGTCATCTGATCCGGAACCCGGGCCGCAAGGTCCGGGTTAACCCTGCAACCCCTGCAGGAGACTTCGCCATGACCCACACCCTGACCCTGACCGCCATCGCCCCTGTCACCCACGACACGTGGCACCTGACCTTCGACCACCCGGCAGGTTTCCAATTCGAACCGGGCCAAGCGACCCATTGGGCCTTGGACAAAGACGGCTGGCGTGACAAAGACCGCCCCTTCACCATGACATCCAAGCCTGAGGCAGACGTTGTGGAGTTCGTTATCAAATCCTACCCGGACCACGACGGGGTGACCGAACAGATTCCCCACATGGCCCCCGGCGACAAAATCCTTGCCGAAGACCCCGCCGGCGCGATTACTGACCATGGCCCAGGTGTATTCCTTGCCGCCGGTGCAGGCATCACCCCCTTCATCGCGATCCTCGACAAACATGCGCGCGAAGGCGTGATCGGCGATCGCCTGATCTTTGCCAACAAAACTGATCACGACATCATCTTGCGGGACAAATGGGACACGATGGACGGCGTGACGCCGACCTATGTCATCAGCGGCCAAGCCGATACCGATTACATCTACGGCAAAATCGACAAGGCGATGCTGCAAGACCTTCTGAACGACCTGAACCAGACGTTCTACATCTGCGGCCCCGGCGGCTTTGTTGATGCCATGCGGGACGCGCTGACGGACTTGAGCGTGTCCAAATCCCAGATGGTGATTGAAAACGGCTGGTGACGTTCAGCGAACCTGCGCTAAGGCCGCCCGGCAAGGCGGCATCGTCCGCCCCGCCGTCCGGGGTGTAGAACGTGAAAACGGCCGCGACACATCTGTCGCGGCCGTTATTGCAAGATACCAGCGTTTGCTGGGATGCACGCCCCAAGAGTCTTCGTTACGAAGACTCTTGGCCGCAACGCATCATTCAGCCGCAACCGCCCCGGGGTTATTCGGGTGGGTCGTCCAGTTGGCGTATTCTGTCTTGACCGTCTTACCCGTACGCGGATCAACCGTGCCCGGCTCCATCGCTTCCATTGTGATGCAGTTCTCAACGGGGCAGACATCGACGCAAAGGTTACACGCGACGCATTCCTCGTCGATCACACTGAACGTGCGGTCCGCTGTCATCGCAATCGCCTGATGCGACGTATCCTCGCAAGCCGCATAGCAGCGACCGCAGGAAATGCAGGCATCCTGATCGATCTTAGCCTTGGCGACATAGTTCAGGTTCAGATACTGCCAATCCGTCACGTTCGGCACAGCCTTACCCACAAAATCAGAAGTCGAAGTATAACCCTTCTCGTCCATCCACTGCGACAGGCCGGACTTCATCTCGTCCACAATCTTGAAACCATAGGTCATCACGGCGGTGCAAACCTGCACGTTTCCGCAACCCAGCGCCATAAACTCTGCCGCATCGCGCCATGTCGTCACGCCGCCAATGCCGGAAATCGGCAAACCGCGTGTCGCCGGATCGCGAGCAATCTCGGCCACCATGTTCATCGCAATCGGTTTGACCGCTGGCCCGCAATAGCCGCCATGCGTGCCCTTGCCGTCGATCATCGGCTCTGGTGACATCGAATCCAAGTTCACCGATGTGATCGAGTTGATCGTGTTGATCAAACTCACCGCATCCGCGCCGCCATTCTTGGCCGCCTGTGCAGGTTTGCGAATATCCGCGATGTTCGGTGTCAGCTTTACGATTACCGGACGGTCATAGTATTTCTTGCACCAGCGCACGACCATTTCGATATATTCGGGCACCTGCCCAACAGCGCTGCCCATGCCGCGCTCTGCCATCCCGTGCGGGCAGCCAAAGTTCAGCTCGATCCCGTCTGCATTGGTCTCTTCTACGCGCGGCAGGATATCTTTCCACGCCTGCTCTTCACAGGGCACCATGATTGACGCGATCAGCGCCCGGTCAGGATAATCCGCTTTGACGCGGGCCATTTCCTCAAGGTTCACTTCCAGCGGGCGGTCCGTGATCAACTCGATGTTGTTCAGCCCCAGCAGCCGTCGGTCAGCGCCATAAATCGCGCCATAGCGCGGGCCATTTACGTTGACGACGGGCGGCCCTTCGGCGCCCAGCGTTTTCCACACCACACCGCCCCAGCCTGCCTCGAAGGCGCGGCGGACGTTGTATTCCTTATCCGTCGGCGGGGCAGAGGCGAGCCAGAACGGGTTCGGGCTTTTGATGCCCAAAAAGTCGGTTGTTAGGTCGGCCATCAGTTGCCCTCCATCAAAGTTGCATGGATATCCATCGCCGCGTCGCGGCCTTCGGCCACCGCGGTCACGGTCAAATCATCGCCGCCCAGCGCACAGTCGCCGCCAGCCCAGACGCCGCTGCGCGCGGTGCGCCCAGCGCCGCTGACCTTGATCTTGCGGCCTTCAACGACCAACCCGCCATCCGTCGTCAGTGTCTGGCCAATTGCCCGGAACACCTGATCGACAGCCAAGGAAACCACCTCGCCGGTGCCGCGCAGGCCCGTGCCATCGTCAGAGGTATACTCCAGATCAATCGCGCCCTCGCGCACCGCATGGGGTTGCACGTGAAACATCAGTTTCACGCCGTGGCTTGCGGCCAGATCCTGCTCATACCGGCTCGCGCCCATGGCGTCGCGGCCACGGCGGTAAGCGATCGTCACATTCTCTGCGCCCAGCAGCTTGGACTGCACAGCAGCATCGACAGCGGTCATACCGCCGCCAATCACCACGACATTGCGTCCAACAGGTAGCGTTGTCAGATCAGTGCTTTGGCGCAGATCAGCGATAAAGCTGACGGCATCCGCAACCCCGGCCAGATCGTCGCCGGGGACGCCCAGCGCATTCACGCCGCCAAGTCCGGTGCCCAAAAACACCGCGTCGAATTCCTCTGCCAGCGCATCAAGGCTCAGATCCGCGCCCAGCGCTTTGCCAGTTTGCAGATCAATGCCGCCGATGCCCAGCAGCCAATCGACCTCGCGCTGCGCAAAACCGTTGGTCGATTTATACGCCGCGATGCCGTATTCATTCAGACCGCCCGGTTTAATCCGCGCATCATACATCACGACGTCATGCCCCAGCATCGCAAGGCGGTGCGCACAGGACAGACCCGCAGGCCCGGCCCCAACAACTGCCACGCGCTTGCCCGTCAAGGCCGCCCGCACAAAGGGATGCTCTTGCCGCGCCATGACAGTATCCGTTGCGTGGCGCTGCAAGCGGCCAATCTCGACCGGCTTGCCCTCGGCGGCTTCGCGCACGCAGGCGCCCTCGCACAGGTCTTCGGTCGGGCAAACACGAGCGCACATACCGCCCAGAATGTTCGCGTCAAAAATGGTCTGTCCGGCCGCTGCCGATGTTCCGGTCGCGATCTGGCGAATAAACAGCGGGATATCGATGCTGGTCGGACAGGCCGTGACGCAGGGCGCGTCATAGCAGAAATAGCAACGATCCGCGGCGACAAGCACCTCGTGCGGATCAAGCGGAGCGTGCAAATCGGCAAAGCCGGCGGCGATACTCTCGGCGTCAAGCCGACCAGCGGCGAGTCCGGGGGCGGTGGGTGATGTCATGGTCTACCTCAGGGACTGTGTTACCTGCGTAGCCTTGCACATGTTCATTTTTTATCAAACGGTAAATTTTAGGCGAAATGCGAACGCCTGTTTTATAGGGGAAATCCGTCGTTTGGCCCCCTTCCAACCCTTCCCCGAGGCCTAAAAACGCGTTAGCACAGCCGCAACATCACCGCGCTTTGCGCCCGCAAAAGGTCCGCCGCCATGTTCACCGCCACCCTGATTGCAAAGCCCGGCACCCTTGATGCCACCCTGGTCGAGAACCTGCGCAACGCGTGGGGCGGGGGCGAAGCGGTCTGGCTTTCGGTCGGTGAAGCCGCCGAATTTACCTTGCCCGCCAAGCCCGACAATCAGTGGACCGTGTGGGATGATTGCCAAGCGATTGGCGTCGATCTGGTCATCCAAGCGACCGAAGGCCGCGTCAAGAAAATGCTGCTGGCCGACATGGACAGCACCATGATTCGCCAAGAATGCATTGACGAGCTGGCCGCCGAAGCCGGCGTCGGCGAACGTGTCGCCGCCATCACCGCCAAAGCCATGAATGGAGAGTTGGATTTCGAAGGCGCGTTGATTGAACGCGTCGGCCTGCTCAAGGGTCTACCCGAATCCATCATTGCCCATGTCCTCGACACCCGGATCACCCTGATGCCCGGCGGCTATGAACTGGTGCAAACGATGAAAGCGCACGACGGTCACGCCGCCCTCGTCTCTGGCGGCTTCACCGCCTTCACCGCCCGCATCGCCGCCGCCCTTGGCTTTGACGAAAACCGCGCCAACACGCTGTTGGTGGACGCTGGTAAATTGACCGGAGACGTCGCCCGCCCGATCCTTGGTCGCCAAGCCAAGGTGGACGCGCTCGCAGAAATCTCCACTAAGATCGGCATAACCGATGCCGAAGTCCTTGCCGTTGGCGACGGTGCGAACGATCTGGGCATGCTGGGCCGCGCAGGCACCGGAGTCGCACTGCACGCCAAGCCATCCGTGCAAAAGGAATGCGATGTGCGTATCAACCACGGCGATCTGACCGCGCTTTTGTTCATTCAGGGCTACGCCCGCTCCGACTTCGCGTCTTAATATGTTCGAGGTCACAGGCGACATTGTCGCACTCCTCATGCTCGCCGCCTTTGTCGCGGGCGTTGTCGATTCCATCGCGGGCGGCGGCGGGCTGATCACGCTGCCTGTACTGGTGCTGGCCGGTGCGCCCCCCGTCACGGCCATCGCCACAAACAAGGTGCAGGGCGTTTTTGGCGCAGGCATGGCCGCAATCGCCTATGCGCGCGGCGGTCACGTAGACCTGCGAAAACAGATCAAGCCCGCGCTGATCGCCTTCGTCGCCGCCATCGCGGGTGCGCTGCTGACCTCTCACCTACCAACGGATGTGATCCGTCTTGGCCTGCCCGTCCTGCTGATCGGCATCGCGCTCTTCTTCGCCCTGAAACCGGGTCTTAACGACGTGGACCGCGCCCAGCGCCTTGCGCCGGGGCTGTTCGCCCTGACCATTGTACCGCTCGTCGCCTTCTACGACGGCCTGATCGGGCCGGGCGCTGGCGCGTTCTATATGCTGGGGTTCGTCGCACTCGGCGGCTACGGCGTCTTGCGCGCCACGGCTCATACCAAGCTGCTGAACTTTGCGTCCAACCTTGGCGGCATCGCCACCTATGCGCTGGTCGCGCAGCCGTGGTGGGCCGTGGGGCTGGCGATGGGTGCAGCGCAGGTCGCGGGCGCGTGGGTTGGGTCAAAGCTGGCGATGCGCGTCGGCTCTCGCCTGATCAAGCCCGTGCTGGTCACAGCCGCGACCGCGCTTGCGGTGCGGCTGCTTTGGCAGATCTGGGCTTAATCCTCGACTGGACCGCCAGCGTTTTTCCAATCCGGCACACCGCCGACATTGGTGACATCGGTATAGCCCATGTCCTTCAAGGTCTTACCGGCCAGCGCAGCCTGACCGCCTGCACCGCAAACAAGGTAATACTTGTTATCCGGCTTCATGAAATCCTTTTGGTGGGGCGACGCCGGGTCGGCCGCAAATTCCAAAAAGCCGCGCGGCAGACGCTGCGCGCCTTTGATCGTGCCTGTTTTGGCAATATCGCTGCTGTCGCGCACGTCGATCCAGATACCATCATCGGCACCATGCAGCTTAATCGCTTCCTCGGTCGGGATGCGGGTCACAACAGCGTTCGCGTCGTCCAGATAATCCTTAGCAGTCTTCATAGCAGGTCCTTTCAAGTGACGTTCCATGACTAACCTAGTGCGCCGCGCACATAGGTTAAGCACCGTGCGAAAATATTAGACCGCCTTTAGATACGCCTTTGACACATAGCCCGACACACCGCCCGGCCCGCCCAGCGTGACCTTGCACCAACTGGTGTTGCCCGACGGCTCGCAGCTATCAACCCAGACAGAGGTGCCATTCGGCATCCCAAGCACAATGATATATCCGGTCCCCGGACCCGCCCGCATTTTCAGCATGTCATCGTCGTCTTCGACTCCGGCCACCTGATATCGTCCCAGCCCGCCCAGTGGCGCATCCACTGCACTGCTGCTGCACGCCGTCAGACTGACCGCCACAAGAAAAGAAAAAGTTAAGCCGCGCATCGCGTGATCCTGTTTTTATTCGCCTCGGAGCCATCCTAGCAACCTAATCCCCAAGGCGAAACCGGGCGTTCGGCTTAGGGGCGGCCAGGTGCCTCTGCGATTATGTCAAGGTCCGCCGAATACTCGGTAAAGCCAGCAGTCCCTTCGACCCCGCGCGATGCGACACCTTCACCACCCCCGAGCAAGCCACGAATTGGGAACACACCATCAGATGTGCGCGTCCCCAAAAACTGACCGTCCAACGTGCCCTCAACCGCATATGTACCGTCGGGCAGCGTGATATCACCTTGATAATCCGCATAGAAATCATTCGGCCGGTTCGTGCGGTTATCGTCAATGTCATTACCAATCACCGACTCGCGTCCGCCAATCTGCAACACACCATCAACAGGAATCTCGCGGTAACCGCTTGAAGTAAATCCGGTGGCACCGTGCAAGTTATCAACGCGCCCACGCATGACGCCGCTGCTGAAATTCGCCGTTGTCGTCAAATCGCCAAGGACGACGATATCGTCCGCATCGGTCTCAAACACGGGATCAATGAACAGACTTGCTACGCCCGTGAACGTCGCACTTCCGCTCGTTGGCATGGCAGAGAATTGCGTCGCCGCGACACCGTCCAACCGCGATACAAGCCGATCCCCTGCCGCGATCTGGGCATCGAGCCCTACCGGGGCTTGCGTCATCGGGATGCCTGCACCGCCGCAAGCGGTCAAAAGCATCAGACACGGCAAAGTCACGATACGAAACATCACAGCAATTCCTTATATAAAAATTTCTGAAATCATATGCGACCTAAGCGCTTTGGAATACTCTGAATCTAGCCACAATCCGTTTCCCAAAAGCGCCCCCCGCAAGCCAAAAAAAAACCCGGGCACAAGGCCCGGGCAAGTCCAACAGGGAGGGTGCCACATTACCCGGTGGCGCGGGATTTCGCTGTTACAACACCATTAAACAGGTTTGGTTCCCGGCAATCTATGCGACTAATCGGTAACCTCCTTGTTCCGTCACCAGCAAACGCGCGTTCGATGGATCGGGCTCAATCTTTTGGCGCAGACGGTAGATGTGGGTTTCTAGAGTGTGGGTCGTGACGCCCGCATTATAGCCCCAAACCTCGTGCAACAGCACATCGCGGGCAACAACGCCGTCAGCCGCACGGTATAGGAACTTGAGGATATTGGTTTCCTTTTCCGTCAGACGGACTTTCTTTTCGTCCTCGGTCACCAGCATTTTTTGCGCCGGGCGGAACGTATACGGCCCCAGTTGGAACACCGCATCCTCTGACTGTTCGTGCGTGCGCAGCTGGCTACGGATCCGCGCCAGCAGCACGGGGAATTTGAACGGCTTGGACACGTAATCATTCGCGCCCGCGTCCAGACCGTAAATCGTGTCGGCGTCGCTATCCTGCGCGGTCAGCATCAGGATCGGGCATTTAACGCCCTGCTTGCGCATCAGGCGGCATAATTCGCGCCCGTCGGTGTCGGGCAAGCCAACATCAAGGATCACAAGATCATAAAGCTGCTCTTTGACTTTCGTCATCGCCGAGGCACCATCATCGGCCTCGAACACATCGAAATCTTCGGTCAGCAACAACTGCTCGCCCAGCGCTTCGCGCAGGTCGTCATCGTCGTCGACTAACAAGATCTTTTTCAATTGGGCCATAGTACCCTCCAATTTCATACACATCAGATGTGATGGACACACGAGTTCAACAAGTTGTGCTGCAAAAGGTTCACACGGACGTGTGATTTCATTTACAATTATTACATTAAACGCCCACATGCGCTAACTCCGTCGGACAAATCGCAAAGGTTTTGACCTATGGGCTTCGCACCTGACGACACTGAAAGACTGGCGCGCGCCCGCGCTGACCTGCGAATGGGCGTGCCCGTCGTCGTGGCAGGCATGGGCGTCATGCTCGCGGCAGAGACACTGCAACCCGCCCGCCTGACCCTGCTACACGGCATGGGGGCCGCTGTCGCGATCACCGATTGGCGCGCGCAAACGCTGAAAGTCGCAGCCTACGACGGCGATGTCGCCCGCATCGCCCTGCCTGCGGATGCCGATCCCCGCTGGGTCACTGCGCTGGCCAATCCCGCCGACGACCTGCGAAGCCCGATGAAGGGCCCCTTGCGTGCCCAGCGCGGCGGTGACGCCGACCTTGCCCGCGCGGCTGTCACCCTGTGCAAATCCGCCCGCCTACTGCCGGCCGCCGTGATTGCCCCGCTGGACGATACCGCCCGTTTTGCCGCAGAGCACGGCCTGACCGTCGTCGACGCCGCCGCCGTACGGACGACCGAAATGTCGCCCCTGCACGGCATCGTCAGCGCCCGCTTGCCCATGTCGGTGTCCGAGGCGGGACGCCTACACGTCTTTCGCCCGGATGACGGCGGAGAAGAGCACTACGCCGTCGAGATCGGCCAACCTGACCGCAGCAAACCCGTCCTCGCGCGCCTGCACTCTGCCTGTTTCACCGGCGATCTGCTCGGCAGCCTGAAATGCGACTGCGGCCCGCAGCTGCGCGGCGCGTTGGCGCAAATGGGCACCGAAGGCCACGGCGTGCTGCTTTACCTGAACCAAGAAGGACGCGGCATCGGCCTTGCGAACAAAATGCGCGCTTATGCCCTGCAGGACCAAGGCTTTGACACGGTCGAAGCCAACCATCGCCTTGGCTTTCACGATGACGAACGCGATTTTCGCATCGGTGCGGCGATTCTGAAACAAATGGGCTTTGGTGCCGTCCGCCTGCTGACAAACAACCCGGCGAAGATTGCCCGTATGGAAGCCTCTGGCGTGTCCGTCGTCGAACGCGTCCCGCTGAAGGTCGGCGAGAATGCGCACAACCATGCATATCTGGCGACGAAGGCCGCAAAGTCTGGGCATTTGCTATGAACTTTGGACGCTCCGCTGGGAGTATTTGGGGCAAGATGATGCGAAAGGTCCGGGCATGAAGGCAGCTGATCTGGTTGTGACGCCAACCCACCTGCGGTTCTTGGGGCGGCAGTTTCCACGCACCATCGGGCGCGGCGGATTTACGAATCGCAAAGTCGAAGGCGACCGCGCGACCCCGCGCGGGGTGCACCGGATTGTCGGCATGCTGTATCGCCCTGACCGCATCGCGCAGCCCGCTGATTGGGCAGTGCCGATCCGACCGGGCGATCTGTGGTCGGATGATGTGCGCGACGTCGATTACAACATGATGGTGCGCGTACCGCACGCCTTTGGCCACGAGGATCTGCGCCGCGCCGATCCGATGTATGATGTGGTCATTATCACCGACTGGAACTGGCCTTATGCGGTCAAGGGGCGCGGCTCTGCGATTTTCATACACCAGTGGCGCGGTAAGGGGCGGCCCACCGCAGGCTGCGTGGCCCTGTCACGCGCCCATCTGCACTGGATTGCGCCCCGGATTAAGCATAACACGCGGCTTGTTATCGCTTAACGCTGGACCTTTGGGGCAGAACACGTCCAAACGAAAGGACCATGCGATGAAAACCCAAGGCCACTTCATGACCCTAGATCAAATCGAACAGCTTCCCTACCGCCCCTGCGTCGGCGTTATGCTGGCCAATCCGCGCGGCCACGTCTTTGTCGGCCAGCGGTTGGATCGTGACAGCGACGCTTGGCAAATGCCCCAAGGCGGCGTCGATGCCGGCGAAAACTGCCGCGACGCCGCCCTGCGTGAGCTGTGGGAAGAAACCGGTGTCAGCGAAAGGCTGGTCAGCATCGAGGCGGAAACGCGCGGTTTGATTCGCTATGACCTGCCGCATGATCTGGTTGGCAAGGCTTGGGGCGGCAAGTATCGCGGGCAAGAGCAAAAGTGGTTCCTGCTGCGCTTTCACGGCACCGACGCCGATGTGAACATCGCCACAGACCATCCAGAGTTTTCCGCGTGGAAGTGGCTGCCTAAGGACCAACTGGTCGATAACATCGTCCCCTTCAAACGCGCCGTGTATGAGCAGGTTCTGGCAGAGCTGGGGGTCAAGCTGTGAAAACGCTGCTGACCATTGCCGCGCTGCTGACGGCATCTCAGGCGCAGGCCCTGTCCTGCATGCGGCCTGACGCGGCCACCAGCTTTGATCAGGCCAGCGCCAGCGAATTTCCCTACCTTGTCCTGACCGGCACCTTGACCGCTCCACCTGCGAGCGGCACCACGGAAAGCAAGCCTGTGTCATTGCTGGGCACCCTGACCGGACAGGGCCTGACCACAGACGGCTTCACGGCCCCCTTTGACGGCAACGTCGTCCTGAAGGTCACCTGCGCGGGTCCATGGTGCGGCAGCGCGCCAGCATCAGGCCCGATCCTTGCCTTTGCCCGGATCGACGGGGAAACCCCGGTAATCGAATTGGACGCCTGCGGCAGCTGGCTCTTCCCTGCGCCGGATCAGGCGACACTGGACCGCCTGACCACCTGCATGCAGAACGGTGCCTGCTCAGCGCAGCCGGTTCAGTAACGTCAGGCTCGCATAGCCGTCCGGCGGCAACCCGCGGCTGGTCTGAAACGCACGAATTGCCCGGCGCGAAGCGGGTCCAACCTTGCCATCCACGCCGCCCGTATCATGGCCGGCCGCCGTCAGGCGCTGCTGCAGTTCGACCCGCTCTGCCCGGTTCAAATTACGCTCGCCCGCGACAAAGGGGCGCTGCAACGGCTCCATCCCTTTAATCCGATCCCCCAGATGGCCGACGCCAATGATGTAGGCCTCGGCGTTATTATAGCGGCTGATAACGTCAAAGTTGCGGAACACCAAAAACGCCGGCCCCCCTGCGCCAGTCGGCGTGATCAGGCCGGCCGTGCCATGATCCCGCACAGCCCGGCCGTCAGTTCCGACAACGCCCAAGGCCGCCCAAGCGCTCGCCCGTTGCTTCACACTCAGCGCGGTTTTGCTGTAATCGAATCCGCGCGGCAGGCGCACCTCAACACCCCACGGCTGCCCCTTGGTCCAGCCAAAGTTCGCCAGATAAGCCGCCGTGGATGCCAACGCATCACTCGGATCGTCCGACCAGATATCGCGCCGCCCGTCGCCCGTAAAATCAACGGCGTAGGCGGCATAACTGGTCGGCATAAATTGCGTATGCCCCATCGCACCTGCCCAGCTTCCGGTCATATTCTGCGGCGTCGTATCCCCGCGCTGCAAAATCTTAAGCGCCGCAATCAGCTGATCTTCAAAAAACCGCCCGCGCCGCCCCTCATACGACAACGTCGCCAAGGTCGACACCAGCGGCACACTGCCCCGCCGCTTGCCAAAGTTGCTCTCCATCCCCCAAACAGCCAGCACGACATGACGGTCCACGCCGTAGGCCGCCTCAATCCGCTCAAGCAGATCGCCATACTGCACCAACATCGCGCGCCCGGTGGCCACGCGGTCATCACTTGCAGCTGTGGCCATGTATTCCGAAAGTGGCTTTGTGAATTCCGCCTGATTGCGGTCCAGTGCGATGCTGTCAGGAATGAACCCAGCATTGGCGAAGGCCGCATCAAAGGTCGCCGCTGACACACCTTTCCCCAGCGCCCGTGGCCGGAACGCCCGCACCCAAGCATCAAAGCCCGCATCGGGCACTTGCGCATACGTCCGCCCAGGCGTCGCTGCAGGTCGCAGTTCGGGCCGCAGAGTACTGTCCGGCGCGCCCCAGGCAGCTGTGGACAGGGAAACAGCAATTACAAAAGCAAAGCGCATCAAAAATCGGTCCGGTCAGTCAGGGGTCATTGGCATCGACCGTAGCACGGCGCGCCTGCCATCCAACCCCGGATCTATGCCCTAGCGCTTTGATGCCGCATCCGCATTCACCTTGCCAAATAAACTCCCGCCGGAGGCATCTTTCACCAACCGCAACCGCCGCGACCCGGCTTAGCGCGCCTTGCGCACCCGGCTGACCTTACGCGCCGTCTTAGCGTTTTTCTTCTTTGCAGACCCCTGCTTAAACCGCGGCGGCTTGCCACGCCCGGTAGGCGAGCCTTTAGGCTGCGTGCGACCGTCCAGCTCTAGCAGCTCTACAATCAGACCACCTGTGATCGGCGCAGCCTCTACCAGCCGCACGCGGGCGCGTTGGCCCAGGCCAATCGTATGGCCTGTCTCGCTGCCGGTTAGGGTTTGGGTGTCGGCGTCGTAATGAAAATACTCACGCCCCAAATTACGGATCGGGATCATACCATCGGCACCCGTTCCGTCGAGCTTGACGAAGACACCGAACTTCGCGATTCCGCTGATCCGGCCGCCAAATTCAGCACCAACATGCTCTGACAAAAACGCCGCCAGATAACGGTCCGTCGTGTCCCGCTCGGCCATCATCGACCGGCGTTCTGTATCGGAAATCTGTTTCGCCGTTTCGTCCAGATGCTCGATATCCCAAGGCGACAAGCCATCCTTGCCCCAGCCATGCGCCGCAATTAACGCGCGGTGCACGATCAAATCGGAATACCGCCGGATCGGAGAGGTGAAGTGCGCGTAGTTCAGCAGCGCCAAACCGAAATGGCCAAAGTTTTCAGCGTTGTAATAGGCCTGCGTCATACTGCGTAGGGTCGCGATATTGATCAGTTCATCCGCATCCGTCCCCTGCGCTTGCGCCAGCAAACGGTTCAAATGCGCGGTCTTCAGAACCTGCCCCTTGGCCAGCACCAGACCCGATGCTTCGGCCACCTCGCGTAGGGCATCCAGCTTGGTCGGGCTCGGCTCTTCATGAACCCTGAACAGCAGCGGCGTTTTCTTGGCGATCAGTGTTTCCGCCGCACAGACATTGGCAAGGACCATGAATTCCTCGATCAGCCGGTGCGCATCAAGGCGTTCCTTGAAGTTCACAGCCGTGACCTTGCCGTCCTCGTCCAGTTCGATCCGGCGTTCCGGCAGATCAAGGTCAAGCGGTTGCCGCGCCACACGCGCCTTGGCCAATGCGGCATAGGCCGCATAAAGCGGTTTAATGATCGTCTCGACCAGTGGCGCGGTTTTGTCGTCAGGATTGCCATCCATCGCCGCCTGCGCCTGCTCGTAATTCAGCGATGCGATAGAGTTCATGATACCGCGGTGGAATTCATGGCTGATCTTATTGCCATGCGCGTCGACCTTCATTGCCACAGCAAGACAGGCGCGGTCGACGTTTTCGTGCAACGAACACAAATCGCCCGACAGCGTATCTGGCAGCATCGGCACAACGCGGTCTGGGAAATAAGTGGAATTGCCACGGTTCCGCGCTTCGCGGTCAAGCTCTGACCCCGGGGTGACGTAATGCGCCACATCAGCAATCGCGACCCAGATGGTGAAACTGCCATCGTCATGCGCGTCGACATAACAGGCATCATCGCGGTCGCGGGCGTCGACGGGGTCGATGGTCAGCAGGTCAATCTGGCGCAAATCGGTGCGCCCCTTGATGCTGGCCGGTTTAGCGGCGTCCGCCTCTGCCACGACGGCATCAGGGAAATGGTCGGGGATGCCGTGCTGGTGAATGGCAATCAGGCTCACCGCGCGTGGCCCGGTGGGATCGCCAAGGCGGCTGACAATCTTTGCCTTGGGCAGGCCCATGCGGCCCTTGGGTCCGGTCTGCTCTGCCTCGACCAGTTCGCCATCCTTGGCCCCGCCAGTCGCGCCGGCAGGGATGATGAATTCGTTGCTTGAGCCTTTGTCGATCGGCATCACGCGTCCGCCGTCAGAGCCTGCGCGATAGACGCCAAGAATACGCTCTGGGTTCGTACCAATCCGCCGGATCATCCGCGCCTCGTAGGCGTGTTGTTCTCCGGGTGTGGCGGTCAGGCGTGCCAAAATGCGATCACCTGCGCCCAGCGCGGGATCAGAGGATTTCAGCGTCATCACGATACGCGGCGGCGGCGCGGCGTCGTTCCAGTCAACGGGGCGGGCATAGATATCGCCGTCAGCGTCCGGCGCTTCGACCTGCAACACGGACACGGGCGGCAGTTTTTGCGCATCACGGTACGACGAGCGGCGCTTGGCCAGCAGGCCCTCTGCCTCCATCTCGCGCAGGACTTGCTTGAGCAGGACGCGGTCGGCCCCCTTGATGCCAAAGGCCCGCGCGATGTCGCGCTTGGCCGCTTGGGTGGGATTGTCCGCGATGAACGCGAGGATGTCGGTCTTGGAGGGGATCTGTGTCATGCCGGGGCATCTAGCACGGCAATAGGTGGGCGCCCATGTTTTATGTCATGTGTCCGGAGCTGCCCTTGGACCGGGGCCAGCCCCGGACCCCGGAGTATTTTTGGCCAGATGATGCGGATCTAGGCGAAGTAGCCGCGCAGGATGCGAGCGTAGATCGATTTGAGGGCGATAATATCGGCTACGGGGACCTTTTCATCGACCATATGCATGGTTTTGCCAACAAGGCCAAATTCGACGACGGGGCAATGATCCTTGACGAAGCGCGCATCCGAGGTGCCGCCGGAGGTGGAGAGTTCGGGCGTTTTGCCAGTTTCCGCTTTGACAGCTTTTCCGATCAGGTCCGACAGGGTGCCGGGCGGGGTCAGGAAGCTTTCGCCGCTGATTTTGATCTTCATCTCGATCCGGATGCCAGTGTCTGCGGCAACGGCGTCCAGTTCGGATTGCATCCAATCGGTCAGGGTCGCGCCAGTGTGGTCGTCGTTAAAGCGGATATTGACGGCAGCGCGGCAGGTGGCAGGGATCACGTTAGTCGCAGGGTTGCCTGTATCCATTGTGACAATGGCGAGCGAGCTGGGGTCAAAGTGGTCGGTGCCATCGTCCAGCGTGTGACTGGCAAGGCGGTCCATCAGGCGGGCCATAGCGGGCAGAGGGTTTTTAGCGCGGTGGGGATAGGCGGAATGGCCTTGTTGCCCATGAAAGGTGAACCAAGCGGTCATAGAGCCGCGGCGGCCGATCTTCATCGCCTCGCCCATGTGGTTGGGGCTGGTGGGCTCGCCCACAAGGCAATCGGTCATCTGTTCGCTGTTGGCGGCCATCCAGTCCAGCAGAGCAGTCGTGCCGTCGAGAGCGTCCGCCTCTTCATCGCCAGTGATCGCGAGGATCACGGCACCATCGGGCGGGGTTTCTGCGACGAAATCGCAGGCGGCAGCGACGAAGGCCGCGACGCCGGATTTCATATCGGTGGACCCACGTCCCCACAGGAAGCCGTCCTTAATTTCCGCACCGAAGGGGTCGACGGTCCAGTCACCCGGGTTGCCGATGGGCACGACGTCGGTGTGACCATTGAAGCCAAAGCTGCGGTTCGCGCCTTTCCGTCCCCAGCGGGCAAACAGGTTTGCAATACCGCCGCGGTCAACGCGGGTGCAGTCAAAGCCGTTTTCCGTCAAAAGTTGTTCCAGCAGGACCAGCGCGCCGCCCTCTGCCGGGGTGACGGAATTGCAGCGCACGAGGCGCGCTGTCAGGTCTACGGGGTCAATCGGCGTTGTCATGGCAAGCTCCTGTCGCAGTTGCGATAGGGGTAGCGCTGCGGCGAGCCGGATGCAAATGTTGGTGGTTAGTGGACTGCTGCGTCGTCGTCTTCGTCGCCGAAGAAGGGCGTCATTTGCGCGACAATGACGCTGTTTTCGTCCAAGGCGCGCTGCATCAGCTCTCGCTCTGCGTCGTCGATGTCGTGGCCTTCGGCAAGGCGTTCGTCCAGCGTGCCGTATCCAGACACGTCCAGCGGCGACAGGTCGGCCTGTTTCAGGATCGCGACGGTTTCGCGCACGGCTTCAGCCTCGTCCACGCCAGAGGCGTAGCACATGAGCGCCGCCCCGGTCGCGTCCTTGGGCAGACCGTCGTCAATGCTGCGGCCGACTTCGACGAGCAGCGTGTAAACCTGTTGAGTACGTTTATTCATGCCGCGTGGCATCGCGCCAATGGCGGCACCTGTCAAGCGGGTTTGGGTGCAAATGCAAAACGGCGCGCAGGGGTGCTGCGCGCCGTTTGCCGTATACAGAAATGTTAGGCGGTGCTTATCGCTTAATCAGCCGTGCAGCAAAGATCAGCAGACATGCGCCGACGAAGCCCGCAATCAGGTAGCTGATCCAATTTGTTGCAGGATACAGGCCAAGTAGGTTGCCGAAAATCAGGTTGAAGACGAAGGCACCGACGATGCCCAGAATAATATTCATCAAAACGCCCATGTTGGATTTCATGAATTGTTCGGCAAGCCATCCTGCGATGCCACCGACGATAATTGCTGCGAGCCAGCCCATATTGATCTTCCTTATGCGTTTTTGCCCCCTGTGGGGCATTCTGCGACAGAACGTCTCAGCTTTGGAAATGGTTCCCGATAGCGTGAATGTTCAGTGAAGATCGGATTGGGGCGGCGTGGTGTCCTGCCACCGGGACCGGGTCGCCCACATCGAGGACGTGATCAGCACCAGTTGTAGCGGGGCAAAAAACAGTACGAAGAGGGTGATGATGCGGGCCCAGATCGGCAGCGCCATCAGCGGGCTGTAGCCAAGCCAGAGGGCACCAATCAGTAAGACAAGAAGGATGACAGTGTCGCAGATGACCGGCACCCAAGCGCCAAGCCAGCTAGGCCGCACCCCGGCCGCGATAGTGCGGCGGGCCAGGGTGCGACTTAGGATCATTAGTCGCGCAGCAGCTCGTTGATGCCGGTCTTAGAGCGGGTCCGCTCGTCGACGCGCTTTACGATCACGGCGCAATACAGGTTGATGCCGTTCTTGGATGGCATGGTGCCTGCGACGACGACGGAATAGGGCGGGACTTCGCCGTAAGTGACTTCGCCTGTTTCGCGGTCAACGATCTTGGTGGACTGGCCGATGTAGACGCCCATGCCTAAGACGGAACCTTCGCGGATGATGCAGCCTTCGACGACTTCTGAGCGGGCACCGATAAAGCAGTTGTCTTCGATGATCGTGGGACCAGCCTGCATAGGCTCCAGCACGCCGCCGATGCCAACGCCGCCGGACAGGTGGACGTTCTTACCGATCTGGGCGCAGCTGCCGACGGTGGCCCAGCCATCAACCATCGTGCCTTCGCCAACGTAGGCACCAAGGTTCACGAAGGACGGCATCAGGACCACACCGGGGGCGATATAGGCAGAGCGGCGCACGATGCTGCCAGGAACAGCACGGAAGCCTGCGGCGCGCCACTGGTTTTCGCCCCAACCGTCGAACTTGGACGGGACCTTGTCCCACCATGTTGTGCCGCCGTTGCCGCCGCTGATCGGCTCCATGTCGTTCAGGCGGAAGGACAGCAGGACCGCCTTTTTCGCCCACTGGTTCACATGCCACGACCCATCGTCCTGCTTTTCTGCGACGCGCAGTTTGCCGGAGTCGAGGGCGTTCAAGGTGTCATTGATCGCGTCGCGGACCTCGCCTGTGGTCGCGGTAGTGATGGTATCACGGGCGTCCCATGCGGATTCGATGGCGGTTTCCAGGGCGGCGTTGGACATGGGCGGACCTCTTTGCTGGTTCTGACAGTTGGCACGGGCTATAGACGCGGAGGCTCTGCCGCGCAATCTTAAGGACGTTTCATGACCGAAGACCACGAAAACAAATTCCGCCGTTCGACCGAGGACATGATCGCCGCGAGGGAGGTGCCCGACACGCCTCAGACCCGCGCGCCGTCCTATGCGCTGGCCTTTGCCGACGACGCTTTTTTGGCGCGCGAAGATATGCGGCCTGTGCGCCTGCAGCTAGAGCTGATGAAGCCAGAACTGTTGATGAACGAAGCCGGCGTGAAATCCACCATCGTGCTGTTTGGCGGGGCGCGGATTCCTGATCCGGTGAACAAGGCGACAGCGCGGACGGAAACGCTGGCGGAGTTGACGAAGTATTACGACGAGGCCCGTAAGTTTGCCCGGCTCATCACCGAACGGTCGCTGGCGAATGATCCTTGCGAGAATATCATCGCCACAGGCGGTGGCCCCGGCGTGATGGAGGCTGGCAACCGCGGCGCGCAAGAAGCGGGCGGCAAGTCGATTGGCCTGAACATCGTGCTGCCGCACGAGCAAGCGCCGAATGAATACGTGACGCCGGAGCTGTGCTTTAACTTCCACTACTTCGCGGTCCGCAAAATGCACTTCCTGATGCGCGCCTCTGCGGTGTGCGTGTTCCCCGGCGGGTTCGGGACGCTGGACGAGATGTTCGAGGCGCTAACCCTAATCCAGACCGGCCGCATGGCCCGCGTGCCGTTTCTGCTGTTCGGGCGGGCGTTCTGGGAAGGCATCATCAACTGGCAGGCGCTGGCCGATGCCGGGACGATTGCGCAGGACGATCTGAAGCTGTTCCGCTTTGTCGAAACCGCCGAGGAGGCAATTGCCGCGCTGGATGACTGGGACGACAAGGGCAAAAAGCGCCGCGATATTCCGGGGCGGTGACTAAGGCTTGCGGGGCAGTCTATTTGGGCTTTCCCGCAAGATACACTTCAAGGGTTGAACGAAACGGGCCAAAGCCCCTTTCGTGCCAGCCTGACGAATCAGGCATACCAATGGTCTAGCGACGACCCAACCAGCGCTTCTAGCTGGGGCCTGTCTTGCATGTATTTTTGCGTCAGGGCTGCGCGCGTCGCGTCTGAAAGGCGCGGGACCGCTTTTCCGGGGCCTTCCAGATATTGGCGCATCCGGGTTCTGATCTGAGGTGAAATGATTTTCTTCAAGGTGGACTGGATCGGCCCGGGATGGGTCAGGTGACGACTGATGCCCGGTCTGCCAGGCACCTGCGACAAGGTCGATGTCGCATTGACCCGGTCACTTAAAACGATTGGCCTGCGGTGAAGATTGAGATGGTCGCATATCCTGCCCCAACTCTCTTCTGGATCGCATTGCAGCGCACCGTATTCTAGAAACAGCACCTGATCTTTTGGAAAAACGGCCAGAAACCGTGCGATTTGCACAGGATAGTGACCATTGGCCATATAACCGTAGGCCGCGCTCCAACGGTTTGCCAATCTGTGCGGCTCTGCGTCAAGGGCGGCTTCAAAGCTGCGGGATGGCTCCAATCCGTCGCGCACATGATGCAGGTATTGCGAAAACGCCCGTTCGACCGGATTGCGCAGGATAACGATGATCCGGGCATCAGGGCGCACGCGGGCGATCGCATATGCCGCAGGAGGATGGCTAAGGTAGAAGGGCGAGGCGTCCCCTTTTAGGCGCGAACCTGCGGCGCGATAAAGACTGCTGTAGCTTTTCGAGTCGGTCGTTATGCGCGCGACATAGGCGGGATCGTATGGCCCCTTTTCCGGTCTTGCCGAGACGTTGTTAAAGGCGAAGTATCCCGGCTCTTTCACATCAGGAAGAAAGACGTTTTCGTGCTGTCGCAGCCAGTGCCAGACAGCCGTCGTGCCAGCCTTGGCCGCACCGACGATAAAGAAATCTGGAAAGGAGGCGGGGTCTAGCGCATTCATGACAACAAAATACCCGGAACCTATCCGAAGCGCACATTCGCAGACGGATTGATTTAATCCCATTCGGATACGCGCGGCGCCATCGGGATAGGCCGCCAACACGTATTCGCCAGGATACTATTCGCATCTATTGCGGTTTGGTCGCGGCCGAGGCAGTCATATGAAGTCGTCCGTGTTTCGTTGCGCAGTGATCCCAGTCGTGGCCCCCCGCGCAACGGTCAGTTAGAGCCCTGCGTCGGCCTCGATCTGTTTGCGGCTTTTGCGGGCGCGCTCTGTCTCGGACTTCAACTGACCACAAGCGGCCATGATGTCCTCACCGCGCGGCTTGCGGACGGGCGATGCGTAGCCAGCCTTGTAGATGATGTCGGCGAAGGCGTGGATGCGGTTACCAGAGGAGCGTTTGTAGGGCGCGCCGGGCCATTCGTTGAAGGGGATCAGGTTGATCTTGGCGGGGATGCCCTCGATCAGTTTCACCAGACGGTGGGCGTCTTCGTCGCTGTCGTTTACGCCGTCAAGCATCACGTATTCAAAGGTGATCCGTTCGGAGTTCGAGACCTTGGGATAGACGCGCAGGGCGTCAAGCAGGGCTTCGATGTTCCATTTCTTGTTGATCGGGACCAGCGTGTCGCGCACCTCGTCCGTTGTCGCGTGAAAGCTGACGGCCAGTTGGCAGCCGATTTCCTGCGCGGTGCGGGCAATTTCGGGGACGACGCCGGATGTGGACAGCGTGATACGGCGGCGGGACAGAGCGATGCCTTCGCCGTCCATCGCGATCTTCATCGCGTCGCGGACGTTCTCGAAATTATACAGCGGCTCGCCCATGCCCATCAGGACGATGTTCGACAACATGCGCGGGCCATTATCACCGGTACCCTGCCCCGGCTCTGGCCATTCGCCAAGGTCATCGCGAGCAACTAGGATCTGGCCGACGATTTCGGCGGGGGTCAGGTTGCGGACCAGTTTTTGCGTGCCGGTGTGGCAGAAGGAACAGGTCAACGTGCAGCCGACTTGGGACGAGATGCACAGCGTGCCGCGATCGGATTCGGGGATATAGACGACTTCAACCTCGTGGCCGCCAGCAATGCGGACAAGGTATTTGCGCGTGCCGTCAGTGCTGACTTGGCGGGTGACGACCTCTGGCAGTTCGATGACAAAGGTATCGGCCAGCATGGCGCGGTAGTCTTTGGCAAGGTTCGTCATCAGTGCGAAATCACGCACTCCCCAGTGATAAAGCCACTGCCACAGCTGGTTCACACGCATTTTGGCCTGCTTTTCCGCCGTGCCTGCGGCGATCAACGCGTCGCGCATCTGATCGCGGGTCATCCCGATCAGGTTCTGCGGCCCGTCGGGCAGCTTGCGCGGGATCGTGTGGACGTCTTGCGTGATGGGCGCAGTGGCGGTCATGGCAGTGGACCTTTCGGGCAATAAAGCGAGGCTGATATAGGCAAAAGGCCCCGGTTTCCAAGTGAAAACCGGGGCCCTTCGATTTTTCTGTGAAAAATCTTAACCGGCGCAGCGGTTAGCGGCTTCTTCCACAGCGGCGGTAAAGCCGGAGAGCGAGAAGGTGTCGGTCGTGATGTTACCCCGGCCAGAGCGCGCCTTGAGCACGGCGTCAGAGCCGCGCTTCATCGCGGCGACGACTTTTGCGTCGTCTTCTGGTGTGGCGGGCCACGCGTATTCACCTTCGGTGAACAGCTCGAAGGTGGTGCCGCTGACGTTCAAATTGACGGTAGAGCCGGGGGCAAATGGGTAGCCGCCGGTGAACATGATCTGGCCCTTCACGTTTTCCGAAGGACGGTAGAACACCATCAGATAGATGTCGCCGCGGCGGCCATCAGTCGCATTGCCCGCGCTGTCGGTCAGCAGGCTTTGCTTTGGTGCGGAAGTGCTGATGCACTCGCGCGGATTTTCCGCCTCGAATGTGCTCCAGTCCGTGTTGGCTGCAACGAGGTTGTCTGTCGTTGCCTGTGCGCCCGCCTGCGTTGCAAGCAGCGTTGCTGCTACGAGTGTCAGGGTGCGAAATGTCGTCGTAATCATTTTAAATAGGCCTCCAAGCTGCCCTTGCCTCTGTCCGTCCCGCGGTGGGGTTTTAACAACCTTTTCGTCTGGCGGGTCTGAGTTCAACGCGATAGCCATGGTCCTAGCAAAAAATCGCCCAAACTGCAAAGCCCCCATAAACGCACAATGCCGTGGGCGGCGCGATGAAAGGAAATACCCCATGAGCGGTCCTGTTGATCTGGTCGAAGTCTGGCGCGGCGACATTTTAGAGTCGGTCCACCAAGGGCACGCGGTTGTCTGCGGCCCGGATGGCGAGGTGATCGAGGCATGGGGTGACGCAGAGGCGGTGATTTTCCCGCGCTCGTCCTGCAAGATGATCCAAGCGCTGCCGCTGATCGAAAGCGGTGCGGCAGATGCGCACGGGCTGGGAGTCGCGCAGTTGGCGCTGTCATGTGCGTCGCATCAGGGCGCGCATATTCACACCGACCGCGTGCAGGTCTGGCTGGATACGCTGGGGCTGTCGGATAGCGATTTTCGCTGCGGGCCGCAGTGGCCCGGCGATATTCCGGCGCGCAACGAGATCATTCGCGCCCATGCCGCGCCTTGCCAGATCCACAACAACTGCTCTGGCAAGCATGCTGGCTTTTTGACGTTGAACCGCCATCTGGGCGGGGCGGCGGATTATGAGCTGCTGGACCATCCGGTTCAGCAAGCGGGCAAGGCCGCGTTTGAGGATGTGACGGGAGAGACAAGCCCCGGCTACGGGATCGACGGCTGCTCTGCCCCGAACTTTGCGACATCGGTGCATGGTCTGGCCCGCGCGATGAGCTTTTTCGCGACAGCGCATGATCGCAGCGATGCGCGGTCCAAAGCGGCGGTGCGGCTGCGCGATGCGATGACGGCGTTTCCAGAGCTGGTCGCCGGAGAGACGCGCGCTTGCACCGACCTGATGCGGGCGATGGATGGGCGCGTGGCGATCAAGACGGGGGCCGAGGCGGTGTTCGTCGCGATCATCCCCGAAAAGCGGATGGGCGTTGCGCTCAAGATCACCGATGGCAGCACCCGCGCGTCAGAGGCGGCGATTGCGGCCATTCTGGTGAAACTGGGCGTGCTAGATGCAGATCATCCAGCGACCAAGGCCCGTATGGTGCCTGAAATTCGCAACTGGCGCGGCACATTGTGCGGCCACATCAAGCCCGTCGCTGCACTGCTGTAAGGATCTGACATGACATTCACGCTTGCCACTTGGAACATCAACTCTGTCCGTCTGCGCGAAGGGCTGGTGGCCAAACTGATGACGGATGAGGCGCCGGACGTGCTGTGTCTGCAGGAATGCAAAAGCCCGCTGGACAAGATCCCCGTCGCGACGTTTCAGGCGCTTGGCTACACCCATATGATTGGGCGCGGGCAAAAGGGATATAACGGGGTCGCGATCTTTTCCAAAATGCCGATCGAGGAGGTCGGCGCTGCGGATTACGCGGGGCTGGGCCATGCCCGGCATATTGCAGGACGTCTGAGCAATGGCGTAACAGTGCACAACTTTTACGTCCCCGCAGGCGGCGATAAGCCGGACCGCGAAATCAATGACAAGTTCGGCCAGAAGCTGGATTACCTGACAGATATGCGCGACGCGTTCCATGCCGCGCGGCCGGAAAAGGCGATCCTGGTGGGCGATCTGAATATCGCACCGCGGGAAGACGACGTTTGGGATCACAAGAAGCTGCTGAAGATCGTCAGCCATACGCCAATTGAGGTGGAGCATCTGGCACAGGTGCAGGACTCGGGTGCTTGGGTGGACGTGACACGGCAGGATATTCCGCAAGGGAACCTGTATAGCTGGTGGTCTTACCGTGCTGCTGACTGGGACACGGCTGATAAAGGGCGGCGGTTGGACCACATCTGGGCTACGTCCGACATCGCCAGTGCAGCGCATTCCAGCCGCGTATTGCGGCATGTGCGCGGGTGGGAGCAACCCAGCGACCACGCGCCGGTGTTCGCGACGTTTGATCTGTAGCTCTTTTCCGAATTTTCATTGAAAATGCGGATGCCTCCGGCGGGAGTATTTCAGGCAAGGTGAATGAGAACGGCAGTTTTCTGAGGCTAAAGTTTGCGTTAGGTCATCTGTGAAGTTGAAGGAGAGTTGCCATGTCGATCACCGCGTCCGTACCGAAGCCCGTTGTCCTTTGCATTCTGGACGGTTGGGGATTGCGTGACAGTGCAGAGGCAAATGCGCCTGTGCTGGCCAACACGCCGAACTTTGACAGGCTCATGGCGACCTGCCCGCATGCGACTCTTGTGACTTTTGGGCCTGATGTGGGATTGCCAAAGGGGCAGATGGGAAACTCTGAGGTTGGGCACACCAATATCGGCGCGGGCCGTGTGGTGGCGATGGATCTGGGGCAGATTGATCTGGCGATCGAGGATGGCTCTTATCCCGAGCAGCAGGGCATCCAAGCATTTGCGGCACGGCTGAAGGACACTGGCGGGCGGGCGCACCTGATGGGCGTGGTGTCGGATGGCGGTGTGCATGGGCATGTCGCGCATTTGGTGGAAACGGCGCGGTTGCTGGCGGCGCAGGGGGTTCCGGTTGTTATTCACGCGATTACGGATGGGCGCGACGTGGCACCGTCCTCTGGCCCCGCGTTTATGGCGGACTTGTTGGACAAGCTGCCAAGCGGTGCGCAGGTCGTGACAGTGACGGGCCGGTACTATGCGATGGACCGGGATAATCGGTGGGAGCGGGTGCAGACGGCCTTTGACGCGATGGCTTTGGGCAAGGGTGTGGCCGTGGCGCAGACGCCGCAGGATGCGATTGCGCAAGGGCATGCGGACGGCAAGACGGATGAGTTCATTCCTGCCACGGTGATTGGCGATTACGATGGGATGAAACCTGCGGACGGGCTGTTTTGCCTCAACTTCCGATCTGACCGGGCGAGAGAGATACTGGAGGCGATCGGCAATCCGGGCTTCGACGGCTTTGCGCGAGAAATGCCCGAGCTGGCCGTGCGGCTAGGGATGGTAGAGTATTCGGACCGCCATGTGGACTGGTTCGACGCCGTTTTCCCCAAGCGCGATATTCGCAACACGCTGGGCGAATGGGTGTCAAAGCATGGCAAGACGCAGTTCCGGTTGGCCGAGACGGAAAAGTATCCGCATGTCACGTTCTTCCTGAACGGCGGCAAGGAAGTGCCCGAGGAAGGCGAGGACCGCGAGATGCCGAAGTCGCCCAAAGTGGCGACCTATGATTTGCAGCCAGAGATGTCGTCAGTAGAGGTCACGGATGATTTCGTGGCCGCGATTGAAAAGGGCTATGATCTGATCGTCACGAACTATGCCAACCCCGATATGGTGGGGCATACCGGGGATCTGGACGCAGCGATTGCGGCCTGCGAGGCAGTGGACCGTGGCCTTGGCCGTGTGCTGGACGCGCTAGAGAAGGCAGGCGGCGCAATGGTGGTTTGCGCCGATCATGGCAATTGCGAAACCATGGTCGATCCGGTGACGGGCGGGCCGCACACGGCGCATACAACGAACCTTGTGCCGGTGATCCTGTACGGCGGTCCTGCGGGGGCAACCATTCATGACGGGCGGCTGGCGGATTTGGCACCGACGTTATTGCAGCTGATGGGTCTGCCGCAGCCAGAAGAAATGACTGGCCGGAGCCTGATTGATTGATACGCCTTGCCGCGATCCTGATGCTGCTGGCAGGGCCAGTAGCGGCGCAAAGCCCGAGCGATGCGGCCACGCAGGCCGCGGCGCGGCTGGCGGCTGCGCGGGTACAGCTGGATGCGGCAGGTGGATCGCGGGACCGCGTCGCCGCGCTGACCGAGACCGTGCGCGCCTATGAGGACGGCTTGATCGCGCTGCGTGACGGGATGCGGCGCGTGGCGATCCGGCGCGATACGCTGCAGACGCAGATGGACGCGCGGCAGGCCGAGGTGTCGCAACTGCTTGGCGTGCTGGCGTCGATTGGGAATGCACCTGCGCCGCTGTTGCTGCTGCATCCGTCGGGGCCGCTCGGCACGGCGCGGTCGGGCATGTTGGTCGCGGATGTGACCCCTGCCCTGCAGGCCAAGGTTGGCGATTTGAAGGGGCAGTTGCAGGAGCTTGCGTTGCTCCAAGCGCTTCAGGAAAGTGCTGCCGATACGCTGGGCGATGGGCTTCAGGGCGCACAAGAGGCGCGGGCGGCGCTATCAGCAGCGGTGTCGGATCGCACGGATTTGCCGCAGCGGTACACAGAGGACAGCGTTCAGACCGCGCTGCTGATGGCGAGCACGGATACGCTTGCGGCCTTTGCCGATGCGCTGGCAGATAGCGTCGATGTGGCCGCGCCAGAGTTGATCCCGCAGGGCGATCTGGCATTGCCGGTGCAGGGCACCGTTTTGCGCGCCTATAATACGGCGGATGCGGCGGGGATTGCGCGGCCTGGCGTGGTCATTGCGGCGCGGCCGCGAGCGTTAGTCACGACTCCGGTTGCCGCGACGTTGCTGTTTCGCGGGCCGCTATTGGATTACGGCAATGTCATTATTCTAGAACCCGCGCAGGACGTGTTGTTTGTCATCGGCGGGCTGGCAGAGGTATACGGCGAGGCCGGCCAAGTGCTGCCTGCCGGGACACCGCTGGGGCTTTTGGGCGGAGATTTGCCGGATGTTGACGCGATTTTGACTGCTGGAACGCCCGGAACGGCCCCAGCAGCGACACAGACCCTTTATCTTGAGGTCAGAGACGGGCAAAGTCCGGTCAACCCAGGCACCTGGTTTGCACTGGACTAGATAGGAACGCGCATGAAGAAGCTAATGATGGCCGCCGCCGGTGGCACTGTGCTGGGCCTTGTGGCCACCACGCAGTTTGCCGGGCCGCTGATCGCCCAAACCGCGACCGCGGACGCAAATGTCTATGAGCAGCTTGACCTGTTCGGCGATATCTTTGAGCGGATCCGTCAAGGCTATGTCGAAGATGTGGACGATAAGAAGCTGATCGAGGCAGCGATTAACGGGATGTTGACGTCGCTTGATCCACATTCCTCCTATCTGTCGGAAGACGACGCCAAAGACATGCAGGTGCAGACGCGCGGTGAATTCGGCGGGCTGGGTCTGGAAGTGACGCAAGAAGAAGGCTGGGTAAAGGTTGTGTCGCCGATCGACGACACGCCTGCGGCTGCCGCGGGCATGATGGCGGGCGATTTCATCACCGCTGTGGACGGCGAAAACGTGCTGGGTTTGACGCTGGACGAGGCACTGGAACTGCTGCGCGGACCGGTTGGGTCCGAGGTGATTATCACAGTCGTGCGCGAAGGATCGACAGAGCCGTTTGATGTGTCGATCATTCGCGACACGATCAAGCTGACCGCCGTGCGCGCCCGAACCGAAGGTAAGGCCGCTGTTCTGCGTGTGACGACGTTCAATGCGCAGACCTTCCCCAATCTGGAAGAGGGTTTGAAAGAACAGATCGAAGAGGCCGGCGGGATTGAAAACCTTGACGGGATCGTGCTGGATTTGCGAAACAATCCGGGCGGTTTGCTGAACCAAGCTGTGTATGTGTCCGACGCCTTTCTTGAGGGCGGCGAGATCGTGTCGACCCGTGGCCGCGCTGCGGCTGATGGCGACCGTTACAATGCGACGCCGGGCGATCTGGCGGGCGGCTTGCCGATGGTCGTGCTGATCAACGGCGGCTCTGCCTCTGCCTCTGAAATCGTGGCGGGTGCGTTGCAGGATCACCGCCGGGCGATTGTCGTGGGTACGAAGTCGTTTGGTAAGGGATCGGTCCAGACCGTTGTGCCACTGCAGGGCAATGGCGCGATGCGTCTGACCACGGCGCGGTATTACACGCCATCGGGTCGGTCGATCCAGAACCTAGGCATTTCGCCCGATATCATCGTGGAGCAGCCAATGCCTGTGCCGTCGGACGAGACGGAAGAGGATCAAGCAGCGTCCACCATGCGGTCAGAGGCTGATCTGCGCGGCACGCTGTCGAACGACAGTCTGACCGAGGACGAGATCAAACAGATCGAAGAGGACCGCGCGCGGGCTGAAGAGGCCGCAAAGCTGCGTGATGACGATTATCAGCTGGCCTATGCCATTGATATCCTGAAGGGTCTTCATGCGCTGGGCCCACAGGTCAACGTGGACGTCACTGTGACGGACGCGGCCCCTGCCGGAAACTGATCTGCGCTAAATGAATGCCAAAACGCCCCGCCAGTGATCTGGCGGGGCGTTTTGCGTTTTAGACGATGGTGTGGCCGGCATCGGTGATCGCCTGCGCCAGTGCGCGGATATGGGCGGGACCAACCTCGCAGCAGCCGCCGACGATTGTGGCCCCGGCGTCGATCCAGCGCATGGCGTGGGCGGCGTAATCGGCGGGCGACAGATCGCGGCTGGTCAGGGCATCGACGGTGGGTTTGTCTTTCAGGAAGTCGGCAGAGATCTTTTCGAACCCATTGGCGTAAGCACCGCAGGGCAACGATCCGCGTGACAGGATGGCAAGGGAGGCGTGGATCGCCTCTGGCGCGGAGCAGTTCACGAGGATGGCCGCGGCCCCCTCGCTAGCGATGGGAAGGATACCGCCGACCGGCTCGCCAGAGCGCAGGCGAGTGCCGTCGGTGTCATCTACGGTGATCGACAGCCAGACCGGCTTGCCTGTTTCCAGCGCACCGTCCATCGCGGCGCGGGCGTGGGCCAGTGACGCGACGGTTTCGCAGATAATGATATCGCAAGCAGGCGCGATCTTTTGCGCGACCTCGGCGTAAAGCGGTTTAGCGATGTCATATGCGGGGTGGATGTCGGGACGAAAGCTGGCGATCAGCGGGCCTAGGCTGCCTGCGATGCGGCCTGATCCGTGGGCGGCAACGGCGGCCTGCGCCTCTGCCACGGCGGCGGAGAGGAGGGTGTCGAACTGATCCTCGAACGCGGTGCCCTTTAGGCGATCGTGGTGGACCGCGTAGGTGTTTGTGGTGGCCACGGTGGCACCGGCGGCGAAGTAGTCGGCGTGGATTTGCTGCACCAAACCGGGGTGGTCGATCATCACTTGGGTGGACCACAGGTTCGTCGGCGCATCGCCCGCGCGGCGGACAAGTTCCTGCCCCATGCCGCCGTCAAGAAGAGTGATATCGGTCATATGCGTGTCTGCCTTTTTATGCGCCGTTTGATTGGCTGAAATCTGGTGTGGCGGCAACCCCGACGGGATCAAACCCGCGTTGGGGTGTGGGCAAAGCCCAATAGCAGGCCATAGATGATGAAACATAGGGCCAGCAGGCGGCGAAACCAGACGTTAAAGACTGCGCCAATTGCTGCGCGGCCAATGCCTGCGCCCAGCGCGGTATAGGTGCAGTAGCTGGCTGCGGTCAGGGTCAAAGCGGTGGGCACGATGACGGACATCTGCGCCATGATAGGCACGTCCGGCTGCACGAATTGCGTAAACGCGGCCAAGTAGCCTGCGACGGATTTCGGGTTGATCGTCGCGATCAAGAACGCGCGGCCATAGATGCTGCCCGGCCCGCCTGTGTCCTGTTTTGGCGGGGTTGCGGCGCGCAGCCAGCCGCGGATGCCGGTCCAGATCAAAAAGCCTGCACCAACCAGCTTCGCGACTGTAAACGCGATGGGCGAGGCGGTCAGAAGTGCGGTCACGCCCAGCGCGGACAGGGTCAGAAATAGGCACGCCTGGGTGAGGATGCCCGCGACTCCGGGCAAAGCGCGCCAGAAGCCGAGGGCCATGCCGTTGGTGATGCAGTTCACCGCGTTTGGCCCCGGCGTGGTGACGAAAACAAGCCAGAACAGGGCGAAGACTGTCCAGGCTTGATAGGTCATTGCGCGTTGGCAAATGTGCTTGCGAGGATCGCAGTTAGTGCATCAGCGTCGGCCCCAGTGAAGGCGTCGGGCAGGTTGCTGTCGATGTCAAAGACGCCAAGCAATTTGCCTGCGCTATTGACGACAGGCAGGACAATTTCGGACCGCGTCGAGCTCGCGCAGGCGATATGGCCCGGGAAGGCGTCAACGTCGGGCACAAGTTGCACCTGCCCCGTACGCGCAGCGGCGCCGCAGACACCCCTGCTAAAGGGGATCACAAGACAACCGTGGCCGCCTTGGTATGGGCCAATTTTCAACAGCTCTGGCGCGGTGACGCGGTAGAACCCGGTCCAGTCAAAGCGATCGTCGGATTGATGCACCTCGCAGGCGAGGGTCGCCATAAGGGCAACGGTGTCATCTTCGCCTTCGGTCAGGGACGCAATGGTGCGGGTTAGGTCGGTGTAATCAACATGTTTCATGCGCACTGGCGTAACGCCTTATTTGCGCCCGAAAAAGCCCCAAAAAGACCTTATACGCGCCGCCATATAGACTCTGCCGCAACGCAACGTTGGGTCGTGGCTGCAAAGCTATATCGGCACCGCGTTTTAATGCCCCCACCCAGTAGCGCGGTGCCGGACACATTCCCAAATGTGTGATTGTCTTTCCTCCCAAAATCATTGACCATTCAGTCAAAGCTAAACGGGAGAGAAGACGTGCGCGATTTTCAGATACCGGGGCGGTCACCCACCTATGCCGAGAACGGCATGTGCGCTACGTCGCACCCACTGGCGGCCAAGGTCGCGATCCAGATGCTAGAGGCCGGCGGCAACGCCGTTGACGCCGCCATCGCAGGCGCGGTGCTGCTGGGCATTTGCGAGCCGCAGATGACAGGGATCGGGGGCGATTGCTTTATCCTGATGACGCCGCCGGGATCGGATAAGATCCACGCACTGAACGGATCGGGCCGTGCGCCTGCTGCCTATTCCGCCGGTGATCTGCGCGGCAAGGGCCATAAAGTTGTGCCGCTGAATGACCCGGCTGCCGTGACTATTCCGGGCGCGATTGATGCGTTTTGCACGTTGTCCAAGGGCTGGGGCAAGCTGGGGCTAAAGGCCGTGCTGGCCCCCGCGATCCATTACGCGGAGGCTGGCGTTCCGGTCAGCCCGCGTGTGTCGTTCGATTGGGCCAATGACGAAGGCGTGCTGCAAGGTGCGGCGCGCGATCTGTACATGGTGAACGGCAAGGTGCCGGAACCCGGTCAAATGTTCCGTGCGCCAAAGCAGGCAGAGGTGCTGCGCCGGATTGCGATGGAGGGCCGCGCTGGTTTCTACGAGGGCGAAGTCGCCGAAGATATGGTCGCATCGCTGAATGCGATGGGCGGCGTGCATAGCCTTGATGATTTTGCGCAGACGCAGTCCACTTGGGGTGATCCCATTCAGGGCGGCTATGGCGGGCTGGATCTGTATGAGCATCCGCCAAACGGTCAGGGCGCGACGGCGATCCTGCTGCTGAACATCCTATCCCAGTTCGATATTGCCAGCATGGACCCTTGGGGTGCGCAGCGCGTGCATATCGAGGCCGAGGCGACGAAGCTGGCCTATGATGCGCGTAACCGGTTCCTGTCGGACCCGGATCACATGACGCGGCTGGACCACATGCTATCGATGGACACAGCCAAGAAGCTGGCTGCGCTGATTGATCCCGCCAAAGCTTTGCCCGGCGGTTTGCCGGGGGCAGAGGCGATCCACAAGGACACGATCTATATCACCGTGGTCGACAAGGATCGCATGGCGGTATCGCTGATCTATTCGATCTTCCACGGCTTCGGATCGGGGATCGCATCGGATAAGTTCGGGATTCTGTTCCAAAACCGCGGCGCGGGTTTCAGCCTAGAGGAAGGTCACGCCAACGAGGGCGGACCGGGCAAGCGGCCGATGCACACGATTATTCCGGGCATGTTGCAAAAGAACGGCAAGACGATGATGCCGTTTGGCGTGATGGGCGGGGCTTATCAGTCCACCGGGCATGCCCGATTCGTCACCAACGTCACCGATTTCGGGCTAGAGCCGCAGGCTGCCATCGACGCGCCGCGCAGCTTTGCAGAGCTGGGACACCTGAAGGTCGAGCGGGGCTATTCCGACGCAGTCCGCGCCGAGCTGTCTGATCTGGGGCATGAGGTCGTGATCCCCGAGACGGCGATCGGCGGGGCACAGGCGATTCTATTGCGGGATGACGGGGTCTTGCAGGGTGGATCTGATCCACGCAAAGACGGCTGCGCCCTCGGATACTGAAGCTAGAATACTAAAAGCGAAAAGCGGGCCTAGGCCCGCTTTTTTCGTTAGTTCATCTGGACTTGCAGAGGATAAAGGCCGTCCTCGAAGGGGCCGAAAATCTCTGGCACGTCGGGATGTTCGACAGGCTCGCCGGAATAGTCGGCGACAAGGTTCTGTTCGGACACATAGGCCACGTAGAAGCTTTGGTCGTTTTCCGCGAGCAGGTGATAATACGGCTGATCCTTGGCAGGGCGCGATTCCTCTGGAATCGCCTCGTACCAAGCGTCGGTGTTGGAAAACATAGCATCCACGTCGAATACCACACCCCGGAACGGGTGTTTGCGATGACGGACGACTTGTCCAAGATGATATTTCGCGCGCGTCTTAAACATAGATGCAACTACCCCCAGACTCGTTACTAAACGCAGCTGCCCCAAAAAGTCCACATTTGCCGTGCGGTTAATGCGGAAACAGTCTGTAGGTGACGGCAAGGACCCGCCGGCTGGAAAAAACGTGAACGCAGGCTGTGGCCTTAATCGTTCACAAAGCCGCGCGTTTCGGATAGCGTGGTAAAAAATATAAAAGAAGAGCGAGAGGCAAATGAGCAGTTTCCTTCGCGCACTGGTATTTCTGGCGTTACTGGGCTCTTGCGCTAGTCGCGAGTATTCGGCCCCGCGCGACCTAGATAACGCCTGTGCGATCCTATCAGAGCGGCCCGAATATCGGCGTGCGTTCAAGAAGGTAGAGCAGAAATACGGCGTACCTATGCCCGCCATGATGGCGATCATTTACCAAGAGTCGAAATTTATCGGCAACAATCGCCCGCCGCATCAATACGCGCTAGGGGTGATTCCCGTCGGGCGTCAGTCGTCCGCTGTCGGCTATAGCCAAGCGTTGGACGGCACTTGGGAAGAGTATCAGGATCAAGTCGGCGGTAGCCGTGCCAAGCGCGAAGACATTAACGCCGCGTCTGATTTCATGGGCTGGTATATGACCGCGACGGTGCGCGAAACCGGTGTGCCGCTGACAGATGTGCGCAATCAGTATCTTGCCTATCACGATGGGCGGTCCGGCTATATGCGCGGAACGTGGCGCAGCAAAAGCTGGCTGATCCGCATCGCCGGAGAGGTCGAGGCCCGCGCGCTGTTATATGATGCGCAGCTACGGTCCTGCCGGAAGCGATGATATAAAAAAGGCGCGCTGCGAGGGCAGCGCGCCTTTTGTTTTGCCGGACGTGCTTACTTCGGTGCGTTGGCGCCAATGAACCAAGCGTCCTTGTCGATCGCGCGGCTGACCTCGGTCATGATATCGGCGGTGTCTTCGTCACCGGCGTCGCCTGCGTCGGCAATACCTTTGCGGACGGATTCGCCAACAGTCAGGAAACGATCTTTCAGCGCTTTGATGTGGGCGTTGATGTCTTCTTCTTCGACGGGATAGGCGTCCATCTTGGCCGTTTCGGCAGCAACTTCGAGCGTACCGCGGGCAAAGCCGCCAAGAATCACAGCGCGCTCTGCCATCAGGTCAGCACTGTCACGCAGGCGATCAGCAACATCGTCCAGCAGTTCGTGCACGCCGATAAAGCCTGCGCCCTTCAGGTTCCAATGCGCCTGCTTGACGGCGAGCGTCAGGGCGATCACCTCAGCCAAGTTTTCGTTCAGGATGGCGATTGCTTTTTTGCGGGTCTGGCCGTCAAGGCCGGCGACGAATACGTCTGGCATGATAAATTCCTTATATTCTGGCGGCGGAGTCTTGCGCCGCTTCACCTGTACAATGCAAAGCCCGCATTTAAGTTCCCAAGGGGGCGGTTAGTCGCTGACCGGGGGGCGTTATCGCATGTCAAACGCGATATCGGCATGGAAGAGGGACCCCGGCGGCCCTATGTCGGTGGTCAAGCAACTATAGGTGAAAGCCATGAACAGACGTACACTCCTTCTTTCTGCTGCCGCTTTGGCTGTCGCAGGCGGTGCCGCACAGGCGCAGGAATTGTCCCTGAACGAAGTATCCGCCTACTTGAACCAGATGCAGACAGCCCAAGGCGGCTTCACGCAGATCAACGGCGATGGCACGCTGTCCACCGGGCAGATCTACATCAAGCGTCCGGGCCGCATTCGGTTTGAATACAACGCTCCCGACAATTCGCTGGTGATGGCGGGCGGCGGACAGGTGGCGGTCTTTGACCCCAAGTCCAACACGCCTGCGGATCGCTATCCGCTGAACCAAACGCCGCTGAACATCATTCTAGAGCGGAACGTGAACCTGGGTCAGGCACGGATGGTGACGGGCCATACGTCAGACGGAACCAAGACGACCATCACGGCGCAGGACCCGGCGCACCCGGAATATGGCAACATTCAGTTGGTGTTCACGGCAAACCCGGTAGAGCTGCGTCAGTGGATCGTGACCGATGACGTCGGAGAGCAGACGACCGTGATCTTGAACGATCTGGTCAAGGGCGGCAGCATCGGTGATGCGCAGTTCAACATCGAAGCCGAGATGCGGCGTCGGGGCCAATAAGGTCGGGGCCAATAATTAAGACGCGGCGCGGAACCAGCGGGCTAAGGTCTGACGGTCCGCGTCGCTAAGGTCTGTTACATTTGCAGGCGGCATCGCATGGCTGATCGCCGCCTGCACATAAATCTGCCCGGCATGTTTGGCGATATCGCTGTCTGTTTCCAGAAACACGCCCTTTGGCGCCCAGCGGATACCGTCCCAGACAGGTTCGCGGGCGTGGCACATGGAACAGCGTCCCTGCACGATTTGGGCAGCATCCTCGAACCCATCTGCTGCGGCAAAGCGCTGCTCGGTGGCGGTCAGGGCGCGGCTCTCGGCATTTTCATAGGTGTCGTGACCCGGGAAAGACGACAGCCACGCCATGATGATAAAGATGATAACCGTCGCAGCCCACGTCCACGTCGGCTGCCCTTTGCGTGCGTGCATGGAGTTAAAGTAGTGCCGGATCGTGACGCCCAGCAGAAACACCAGTGTGGCGATAATCCACGCGTATTGCGTGCCGAACGCCAACGGATAGTGGTTCGACAGCATCAGGAAAATCACGGGCAGCGTCAGATAGTTGTTATGCGTGCTGCGCAGCTTTGCGATCTTGCCATACTTGGGGTCAGGCTTGCGCCCGGCCTGTAGGTCAGCGACCACGATGCGCTGGTTTGGCATAATGATCAGAAACACGTTCGCGGTCATGATCGTGGCGGTGAACGCGCCCAAATGCAGCAGAGCAGCGCGGCCGGTAAAGACTTGGTTGTAGCCGTAGCTCATCACGACCAGCATCACGAACAGCAGTAGCATCAGCGTAGTGGGACGTTCGCCCAGCGGGGATTTGCACAGGAAATCATAGATCACCCAGCCGACAGCGAGCGAGGCAGCAGAGATCAAGATGCCCTGCCAGATCGCCAGATCAGCCTTGGCCGGATCGATCAGATACAGGTTCGCGCCAGCCCAATAGACCACCATCAGCATGGCGAAACCAGACAGCCAGGTTGCGTAGCTTTCCCATTTGAACCAAGTTAGATGCGCAGGCATGGCGTCGGGCGCGACAAGATACTTCTGGATATAGTAAAATCCGCCGCCGTGGACTTGCCATTCCTCACCATCTGCCGGGCCGGGAATGTTGCGGTTCAACCCCAGATCGAGCGCGATAAAGTAGAAACTGGACCCGATCCACGCGATTGCAGTGATGACATGAGTCCAGCGCACGGCAAAGGCGAGCCATTCCCATAAAATTGCCATATCATACATCTGTTTGCCCTCTCGCATGCCTCGGATTTGACGGTATAAACAGGTAAACCAAAGGGAAAGACCCAACATGACCCGCTATCCCCGCGACATGATCGGCTATGGTGCCCAAACGCCAGACCCGAAGTGGCCAAACGGCGCAAAAATCGCAATTCAGATCGTTTTGAATTACGAAGAAGGCGGCGAAAACAACATTTTGCACGGCGATGCAGCGTCAGAGGCATTTCTGTCAGAGATCGTGGGCGCGGCGGCTTGGCCCGGTCAGCGGCACTGGAACATGGAAACCATCTATGAATACGGCGCGCGGGCCGGGTTTTGGCGGCTGCACCGGCTGCTCAAGGATCTGCCGATCACCGTGTTTGGCGTGGCGACCGCCATGGCGCGCAGCCCCGATCAGGTGGCTGCGATGCAGGACGCCCAGTGGGAAATCGCGTCCCACGGGTTGAAATGGATCGAATACAAAGACGCACACGAAGAAACCGAGCGCGCCCATATCCAGCGCGCCATCCGCCTGCATACTGAAGTGACGGGGGAACGCCCGCGCGGGTTCTATCAGGGGCGTGCGTCTATAAACTCCGTGCGGCTCGCGGCAGAGGAAGGGTTCGATTACCTTGCCGACAGCTATGGGGACGACCTGCCCTATTGGATGGAAATTGGCGCGCGCGATCAGCTAGTTGTGCCCTATACGCTGGATTGCAACGACATGCGCTTTGCCACGCCGCAGGGTTTTAACGCTGGCGATCAGTTCTACGACTACCTGCGCGCCAGCTTTGATGCGCTGTACCGCGAAGGCGTTGAAGGTCAGGCCAAGATGATGTCGATCGGCCTGCATTGCCGTTTGGTCGGCCGCCCCGGCCGGATAGAAGCGCTGCGCCAGTTCATCGACTACGCCCGCACCCATGACGGCGTCTGGTTTGCCACGCGCGAACAGATCGCAGACCACTGGCGCACCCATCATCCCCACGTCCGGTGGGATCGCCCCAGCCAGATGGCCAAGGCGGATTTCGTGGCCAAGTTCGGCGGCATCTACGAACACTCCGCTTGGGTGGCAGAGCGGGCGCATGGCATGGAACTGGGCGCAGCGCATGACAGCGCAATCGGTGTCGGCAACGCATTGGCCCGTGCCTTTCGGTCATCGGCGACAGCGGATCGCCTAAAGGTCCTACGCGCCCACCCCGACCTTGCAGGCAAACTGGCCGCGGCTGAACGGCTGACGGCCGATAGCACGGCAGAGCAAGCCTCTGCCGGACTGGATGCGCTGACGGACGAAGAGCGGGATACATTTCAAAAAGCGAACGCCGCCTATGTCGCAAAGTTCGGCTTTCCCTTCATCATCGCCGTGCGCGACCACACCAAGGACAGCATTTTGCGCGCATTCGAGACGCGGTTGCAAAACTCGGTCGAGGAAGAGTTCGCCACCGCCTGCGCCCAAGTCGAACGGATTGCCGCACTGCGCCTGCAGGCCGTGATGTGATTATCGCGCAGCCTTTGACCGCATCAGGCTTTGCGCCTTTTGGCGACGTGATGGACGCCAGCGGCGCGCCGGACAAGCTGATCAATGCAGGCCTGTGCGGGCGGTATCATGACCGGGCGCAGATGGATTTCAGCGATGGCCGCGCAGGCATCAGCATTTTCAATGCACAGCCCCGCACCCTGCCCTACACCTGCGACCTGCTGGAACGACATCCAGACGGATCGCAGGCCTTTATCCCGATGACGCAGCATCCGTTCTTGGTCATCGTCGCTCCGGATGAGGACGGCAGCCCCGGCACGCCGCAGGCTTTCATCACGAAGCCCGGTCAGGCGATCAATCTGCACCGCGGCACTTGGCACGGCGTCCTGATTCCCCTGCACGCCCCCGGCCTATTTGCTGTGGTGGACCGCATCGGCAGCGGCGCAAACCTGCAGGAACACACCGTGGCCCACTTCACGGTCCAGCTTTCTTCTGGTTAAAAATATCTTCGGGGGGCGCGTAGCGCGGGGGCAGACAGCCCCCTCCGCCCCCCGCGACTTAGCGCAGCCCCAGCGGCATATGCCGGTTCACGTCCTTATATAGCAAATAGCGGAACGGCCCCGGACCGCCCGCATAGCAAGCCTGCGGGCAGAAGGCGCGCAACCACATATAGTCGCCAGCCTCGACCTCGACCCAGTCGGTGTTCAGGCGGTAAACAGCCTTGCCTTCAAGCACATATAGGCCGTGCTCCATCACGTGGGTTTCCATGAAGGGGATCACGCCGCCGGGCTGAAAGTTCACGATATTGACGTGCATGTCGTGGGACAGGTTGGTGGGGCTGACAAAGCGGGTTGTGGACCACGCGCCGTTGGTGCCTTCCATTTCGATTGTCGGAGCATCGCTGACTTGGGTCACGAATGCCTCTGGCGCGGGCAGGCCCGGCGCTGGAACATAGGTTTTGCGGATCCAGTGAAATGTGCAGGGCGCATCGTGGTCGTTGGCAAAGGTCCAGTCGCAGCCTGCCGGCAGATAGGCGTAGGAACCGGGGAATAGCAGGTGGGTTTGATCGCCGATGGTCAGCTCTGCATGGCCCGACACGACAAAGAGCACGGCTTGCGCACCTTCGTCTGTCTCGGGCGATTTGCTACCGCCGCCCGGGGCGACTTCGGTGATGTAGTGGCTAAAGGTCTCGGCAAAGCCGGAAAGCGGGCGGGCGATCACCCACATCCGCATCTTGTCCCAGCCGGGCAAAAAGCTGGTAGTGATATCACGCAGCGTGCCTTTGGGAATGACGGCGTAGGCGTCGGTAAAGACGGCGCGACCTGTCAAAAGGTCGGTTTGCGGCGGCAGGCCGCCAGTTGGGGTGTAGTAGTTGGTCATATCTGTGATCCCTGTAGGCCCGAATGGTGAACCTAGAGCTTTAGATACGGTTTCAGCGCGCTTGGCAAAGGGGGGAGGGGGGCTGTCTGCCCCCCGCCGCGATGCGGCCCCCCCCGAAGGTATTTTTGACCAGAAGAAGGGGACGCGGTCAGTGCTGCTCTGGCACGAGGATTTCACGTTTGCCGACGTGGTTGGCAGAGCTGACGACGCCTTGGTCTTCCATCTGTTCAACCAAACGGGCGGCTTTGTTGTAGCCGATCGCCAGTTTGCGCTGGATGTAAGAGGTCGAGCATTTGCGGTCTTTGATAACGATGGCAACGGCCGTGTCATAAAGCGCGTTTTCCAGATCAGACCCGTCAGCAAGACCGAGCACGGCGTCGATAGAGCTTTCGGTGTCCTCGTCCGGGCCTTCGATCACGCCGGACATGTATTCGGGCGGGCCGAAGCTTTTGAGGTAGTTGACGATTTCCTCGACCTCTTCATCCGAACAGAACGGGCCGTGGACGCGGGTGACCTTCGATCCACCAGCCATGTAAAGCATGTCACCCATACCAAGCAGTTGTTCGGCGCCCATCTCACCAAGGATGGTGCGCGAGTCGATCTTGGACGTCACTTGGAAAGAGATCCGTGTCGGGAAGTTGGCCTTGATCGTACCGGTGATGACGTCGACGGACGGACGCTGCGTCGCCATGATCAGGTGGATGCCAGAGGCACGGGCCATCTGGGCAAGGCGCTGGATGCAGGCTTCGATTTCCTTGCCGGCGACCATCATCAGGTCGGCCATCTCGTCCACGATGACGACGATATAGGGCAGCACGACGGGCTTGAATTCGTCTGTCTCGAAGACCGGCTCGCCTGTTTCGTCGTCAAAGCCGGTTTGCACGGTGCGGCTGAATAGCTCGTCATTGGCGAGCGCCTCTTTCACGCGGCCATTGTAGCCGTCGATGTTGCGCACGCCCATTTTGGACATCTTGCGGTAGCGTTCTTCCATTTCGCCGACGACCCATTTCAGGGCCACAACGGCCTTTTTAGGGTCTGTTACGACGGGGGACAGCAGGTGCGGGATGCCGTCGTAAACGCTGAGTTCCAGCATCTTCGGGTCGATCATGATCATCCGGCATTCTTCGGGCGTCAGCTTATACAGCAGGGACAGGATCATGGTGTTGATCGCGACGGACTTACCGGAACCCGTGGTACCGGCGATCAGCAGGTGAGGCATTTTCGCGAGGTTGGCGACAATAGGCTGGCCACCGATGTCTTTGCCCAGCGCAAGGGGCAGCTTCATGTTGCTGTCGCCGAAATCGCGAGCCGAGATGATTTCGCGCAGCACGACCTTTTCGCGGTTCTCGTTCGGGAGTTCGATGCCGATGACAGTGCGGCCCGGAACGGTAGAGACGCGGGCAGACAAGGCGGACATGGACCGGGCTATGTCGTCAGCGAGGCCGATGACGCGCGACGCCTTGAGGCCCGGCGCGGGTTCAAGTTCGTACATCGTGACGACGGGACCGGGACGGACCGAGACGATTTCGCCCTTTACACCATAGTCATCGAGCACGGATTCCAGCATGCGCGCGTTTTCCTCGAGCGCTTCGTCGGACAGGACGTGGCGCTGTACCTCTGACGGGCTGGTCAGCAGGTTCAGGGGTGGCATTTCGTAATCCGCGTATTTTTCCTCAAACGTCAGGGACGGCTGCGCCTCGGCCTTGGCTTGTTTGCTGGGCATGGTGGCGCGCTGCATGCCGTGTTGCACGACGGCTTTGCGCGGGGTGGCGGCAGGGATCACAGGACGCGCTTCGGGGTCGAACAGCGGCTCTGCGGTGAGGGACGGCGCTTCGGTTCTGGGCAGGGTACTGCGTTGATAGACGGGTGGTGCGGCCACCGGAGCGGGCGCAAGTGTGAAGTCCTGTTCGTTGATGTCGTCGTCGATCAACATTTCCGCCTCGTCGTCCTGCCAGTCGTCGTGCAGATTTGGCGCGGGGGCGGCAGCCAACGGCGGGACCACCGGCAAAACTAGCGGTTGCGGGCGGCGGCCAGCGGTCAGCGAGGGTTCGATCCGGACGCCTGTGACGGGGTGCGGCTCTGCTTGCGGGGCGGGCATGACGCGCGCCTTGATCGCGTCTGTGATGCGGCTGCGAACGCGGTCCTCTGGTGGGGATTCGAGGTCGTGATCGAAGGTTTCCGCCTCGATCAACTCAGGCTCTGGGTCCTTGCGGCGCAGCAGGTTGCCCAGTCCGGGCATTTTGCGCGGTGCGGCCATTTCAGGCGCGATTTGTGGCTGCGGCGCGGCCTCTGCGTTGTCATAAGAGCCGTCGGCGCGGATGATTGGCGGCATTTTACGGCCCCCGGCAGCAGCGGCAGTGGCGGCCATCACGGGCGCGGCAGCTGTCACGGGGCGGCTGCGCACGGCGGCAATAGCGCGGGCTTTCATATCGACGGGCGGCTCTACCGGGCGGCTGGCGCGTGCATCGGCCCGGTCGGCCATGCGGGCGGCAACAGTGCCGCGGGCCGCGGTGGCGGCTTGCGTGGCGCGGGCGGTCCCCTGCCCCACGACGCGCAGGATCATGTCATACAGCATGACAGTGCCCATCAGCACAAACTGGGTGCCAGTGCGCAGTTCGGGGCGGGTAAAGCCAAGGGCAAAGCACATGGCGGCCACGGTCAAAGCGCCCAGCAGCAGCGACAGCAGTTTTACGCCAATCACCGGGCCCAGCGGCAGGATCGTCAGAGCCATGCCCAGAACGGTATCGCCGAACAGACCGCCCATGCCAAAGTTGGCGGGCCAAGCGTCACCGCGCGGCAAGGATGCTGCATAAAGCGCAGCAACGGCGATCACGACGGGAACATAGATGACGCGGCCAATGGCGCGATCAGAGCCGCGGTGCAGCACAAAGCGCGTGCCCCATGCGATCAGGACCAGCGGCAAGGCATAGATCCCTTTGCCCACGATCATCATCAGCGGGGCGGCGGTTGCTGCACCGAAAACGCCAAGCCAGTTTTGCACGGGCGCATCGCTGGCGGAAATCCACGACGGATCGGTGGGCGAATAGCTGAAGCAGATCATCGCGGCCAGCAAGCCGACGATGATCAAACCAATGCCAAGCAATTCCTTGCTACGGCGTTCCAGAACGGCTTGGGTTTCGCTGTCCAGAAGCGGGTCGCGGTGCCGTGTCTGATAGGATGCCATTTTGCCGTTCCTCACTGGTAAAGTGTGTCGCGCAGGCGGGTCAGCCCGCGCTCCACGTCCGATTTGGGGCCACACAGGGCCACCCGAATGAATCCCGCGCCGGGGTTAAAGCCACTGACGTCGCGGGACAGGTAGGCACCGGGAAGGGTGCGCACACCTGTCTGCGACCAAAGGGTTAGAGCCGCCTCTTCGCCGTCAGGCACGGGGAGCCAAAGGAAAAAACCTGCCTCTGGACTGGTATAGCCGGGGACATTGCCAAAGATGCGATCAGCGATGTCGAACTTTTCTGCGTAAAGCGCGCGGGACGCGATGACGTGGTCTTCGTCGTCCCAAACCAGCGCGGATACGGCCTGGATTGGGCCGGGCAGCGGGGCACCGGCGTAGGCCCGCAAGGCGCGGATCGCTGCGATGTTTTTGGGGCCAGAGGCGCAAAAACCAGAGCGAAGGCCCGCAAGGTTTGACCGCTTGGACAGCGAATGAAAGATCACCACGCGTTCGGGATCTGCGCCCATCGCTTGTGCGACTTGCAGCGCGCCCACGGGGGGGATGCCCCGATAAATCTCGGAATAGCATTCATCCGCGAAGATCTTGAAATCGTGCTTTTCCGCCAGCGTGATCAGGTTGCGCCAGTAATCTTCCGTTGCCACAGCGCCCTGCGGGTTCGCGGGCGAGCAGATATAGGCGATCGCAGTGCGGTCCAGCACGTCGGCGGGAACGGCACCGAAGTCTGGCAGGTGACCGGTGTCTGCGGTGGCGGGCAGATAAACAGGCTCTGCCCCAACAGAAAGCGCGGCGACGGCGTAGACTTGGTAAAATGGGTTCGGGGTCAAGATGACGGGCGTTTGGCCGTTCTTGACTTCGGGGCACAGCGCCATGGAAGCGTTATAAAGCCCCTCTCGCGTGCCATTCAGGGCCATGACTTCATTTGTGGCGACGGTGACACCATAGCGACGGTTCAACCAGCGAGAGATCGCATCCAGCAAAGCAGGCGCGCCGTCATTATTGGGATAGCCGCCAAAGCCTGCGATCTGCGCAGCCATGGCATCAGCCAAGAACGGCGGCATGGGGTGCTGAGGATCGCCGATGGTCATGTTGATGGGATCGCCGCCCGGTTGGACAGCATCCAGCAGCCCACGGAGTCGGGGCCACGTCGCAACCGGAAGGTTCGCAAACCGCTTGGGGTATTCCATCACTGCCTCGTTACGGGATCATGAACGCCCCGCTTGGGCCTAGGTTAAACGGTGGGTGATGGGCCTGTCCAGAAGGTCAGGCCCATAAAACAGGGGCGCGGCAGTGTATTGTGTCTTTTGTGTCCTGCTTGATCAGCGCTGCAAGGCGGCCTCGGCCTGTGCGGCGACGCGCAAAAGGCGGTCGTCTTGACCGGTATGGCCGCACAGCATGATGCCGCAGGACGGGGTGCCGGTGGGCAGCGATACGGCGGGCAGGTCCATCAGATTTGCAACGCGGGTGTTGCGCAGGGCCAGCAAGTTTTCGGTTTTGTAGTAGTCATCGTCGGTCAGCAGACGGTCCACGTTTGGCGGCATGATCGCCGCAGTTGGCATGATGACGGCGTCAAAAGAGGCTGTCGCGGCGGCGTAGGCCTTGCGCAAATCGCGCAGCATCGACCACGCGGCGATGTAGTCCGCCGCGCCAATATCGCGGCCCGCGCTGATCCGGGCATAGATTTGGGGGAACATCGCGGTCGGGTTCGCCTCTATCCGGTCGCGCCACCACGCCCAGCTGTCGGCGGTATAAAGCGCGGCAGAGGCGGCAAATGCCTGCGCGAGGTCCGGCAGGGCGATGTAGGTGATGTCGGCTCCAGCGTCGCGCAGACGGTTTGCGGCGTCGGTAAAGCCTGCGAGCGGCTGTTCGCGCACATCGTCCATCGTGATGGTGTCAAGGATCGCGAGCCGGAGATGGCCGTCAGTGCCGCGCAGATCGGGGGCTTTCGTGCCCGCCATCGCGGCAGTCAGCAGGGCGGCGTCCCCTACCGAACGGCACAGCGGACCGACGGTGTCGAAGGTGCCGCAAAGCGGGACGGACCCGGCCAAGGACAAGCGGCCGTGGGTCGTTTTAAACCCGGTGATATCGTTCCAAGCCGACGGAATACGCACCGATCCGCCTGTATCAGAGCCGATTCCAGCAGCAGCAAGACCGAAGGCAACCGAAGCAGCAGCCCCTGACGACGACCCGCCCGGTACGACATCTGGGTCATTCACATTGGGCGAAGTCGCGGTCATCGGGTTCAGGCCAAGACCAGAGAACGCAATCTCTGACAGGTGCGTTTTGCCAAGGCAGACGAGGCCGGCCGCGGTGGCGTTGCGCAGCACTTCGGCGTCTGTATCCGGAATCCGGCCCGCCATTAGGCGGGTGCCCGCCTCTGTCGAGGTGCCGGCGGTGTCGAACAGATCCTTCCAGCTGACCGGCACGCCATCAAGGGGGCTGCGGCGCAGGCCGGCCTTGGCGCGATGACTTGCGGCAAGCGCTTCAGCGCGGGCGCGGTCCGCTGTCACGCGGGCATAGATGCGGTCGCGGTGTTCGTGGGTGTCGATGGCGGTCAGAAAGACTTCGGTCAGGGCGACCGGATCAATGCTGCCATCGGCAATCCCCTGTCCTAGTGCGGTTGCGGTCATCCAGCGCCAGTCGTCCATTGCGATCCCTTTCGATATTTTCGCCACGCTAGCGACCGCGCACCGCATGGACAATCCCGCGCGCGCAGCCATATGTCAGGGTATGGAACAGACAGATATCATCATCGTCGGTGGCGGGCTGAACGGCCCCGTGCTGGCATTGGCAGCCGCGCAATCCGGGCTGCGGGTTACGATTATTGACGCGATCACGCCAGATACGCACCGCGCGCGCGATTTCGACGGGCGATCCTATGCGATTGCGCTGGGGTCGATGCGCCTGCTGCGCGGTGTTGGGGTCTGGGATGCGCTGAAGGGCGACGCCCAACCGATGCTGGATATTAAGGTCACGGATGGCCGCGCCGGCGAAGGCGCAAGTCCGTGGATGATGCATTTCGACCACGCCGAGATTGAGGAAGGCCCTATGGGCTGGCTGGTCGAAGACCGCCATTTGCGCGCCGCCCTGCTGGATGCTGTCGCAGCGCAAGACCGCATCAACCACATGACAGGGCGAAAAGTTGTCGCGCAACTGGCGCTTGGCGGCAAAGTCGAGGTCACGCTGGACGATGGCGAGGTGCTATCTGCGCGCCTGCTGGTCGGCTGCGACGGACGCAGTAGCGGTGTGGCCCAGCGCGCGGGGATCAAGCGGACGGGGTGGGATTATGGCCAGACCGCCATTGTCTGCGCTGTGGCGCATGAGCTGCCGCATAACGGAATTGCGCATCAGTTTTTTATGCCCGGCGGGCCGCTCGCGATTTTGCCGCTGACCGGCAACCGCAGTTCGATCGTCTGGAGTGAACAGTCGCGCCGCGCGAAAGAGGTACTGGCGCTGGATGATGGCGCGTTTCTAGAGGCTCTAAAGCCCGCATTCGGGTCTTTTCTGGGTGACATCACGCTAGTGGGTCAGCGGTTTTCCTACCCTCTTGGCCTGACGCTGGCCGACAGCCTGATTGCGCCGCGCGTGGCGCTGGTCGGCGATGCGGCGCATGGGATTCACCCGATTGCAGGCCAAGGCCTGAACGCTGGCCTGCGCGATGTCGCGGCCTTGGCGCAGGTGCTGGAAGACGCGAAAATACGGGGCGAGGATATCGGCAGTGTCATCGCGCTAGAGCGCTACCAGGTCTGGCGCAGGTTCGACGCAACGCGGTTGGCGATTGCAACAGACACGTTCAACCGACTGTTTTCAAATGACAACCCTGTGCTGCGCGGGTTGCGAGACATGGGCATGGGCGTGATTAACGCTGTTCCCGGCCTGCGCCGCCGCTTTATCCGCGAAGCCGCAGGCCTGAACGGGGACCTGCCCCGCCTGATGCGTTAATCGTCGATCCGGCGGGCCTCGTCCACCAGCATGACGGGGATGCCGTCGCGAATTGGAAATGCCAAGTGCGCGGATTTGCTGATCAATTCCTGCGCGGCGGCGTCATAACGCAGGCTGCCCTGGGTGCGCGGGCACACCAGCGATTCCAGCATTTGGGGGTCGAAATCGGTCATTGCATCACCTCGTCATCGCCGCCCCGCAGGGCGTATTCAATCAGTGTCATCAAGGTTTCGCGCCGCGTTGACAAGCTTGGTGCCTCTAACAACGCCTGTTTATCTTCTGGCGCAAAAGGGCAGAGCATAGAGAGTGAGTTGATCAGCAGCTCGTCCTCGGCGTCGCCCAACTGGTCCCAGTCGGTTTTCAGCCCTTGGTCGTCAAAGTAACGGCACAGAGCGTTCATAAAGACGTCGCGGGCAAATTCCGGGTCGCGTTCAACGGGGCCAAGGTCGCGGTCAAAGCCGGCCCAGCTGACGCGGCAGCGGCGGTAAGGCGCGAAACCCTCGACCTCTTCGGTCACGCGGAAACGGGACATGCCGGACAGCGTGATCATATAGCGCCCGTCGTCGGTTTCATTAAACGCGGTCAAGCGGCCTGCGCAGCCAATGCTGTGCAGCTTGCCGGCCTTTCCCGGTGCGTCATAGGGCTGAATCATCCCGATCAGGCGCGATGGCGTTTTCATCGCGTCCTCGATCATCGCCAAATAGCGCGGCTCGAAGATGTGCAGCGGCAGCTTGCCACGTGGCAGCAGCAAGGCCCCCGGCAGCGGGAAAACGGGGATGGTGTCTGGAAGGTCTGATATTTTCATGATGACCTTCCAGTTAGCCCGCGCAACGCATCAGGCAAATATCATCGACGAAAGTTTGCGCCGCCCTGTCAAAACGATTGGGTCCTTGGCCGGAAGGGCATCGAACACCTTGAAAAGTTGTGTCTTAGCGGCACCATCATTCCACTCACGATCACGGCGGAACAGGTCCAAAAGATGATCTACCGCCTCTTGACTGCGGCCCTTGGCGTGCAGGGCAGTCGCAAGGTCTAGGCGCGCCTGGTGATCGTTCTCGTCAGCGGCGATGCGCTCTTCCAGCTCGGCCAGCGGGCCAGTGTTAGCAGCCTCACGCAGCAGGGTGATGCGGGCAGCAACAGCCTCTAGTGCGGGGTCGGTGCTGATGCCCGCCGGGGCGCCGTTCAAGATCGCCTCTGCCTGATCCACGTCGTCCAACGCAAGGTGGGCGCTGACGAGGCCCGCGTAGGCTGGCGCGCTATTCGGGTCCTCTTGCAGGATCGCGGCAAAGGTTTCAGCAGCGTCGGCCGCGGCCCCTTCGTCCAGCATTTCCTGCGCGGCCGCGATGGCGTCGGCAAGACCGTTGTCCGGCTCGCCTGCCAAGGCTGCGGTTTTTTCGACGAAAGCGTCGATTTCAGAGCCCGGCAGCGCGCCTTGGAAGCCATCAACAGGCTTGCCCTGCCAAAAGGCATAGACAGTCGGGATCGACTGCACCTGCAATTGGCCCGAATAGCTGGGGTTGGCGTCGACGTCGATCTTTACCAGCTTCACACGGCCATCAGCCTTGGTCACAGCAGCCTCGATCGCGGGGCCAAGCGTTTTGCAGGGGCCGCACCAGGGGGCCCAGAAGTCGACGATCACGGGGATCGTCATCGAAGCTTCGACGACCTCGGCCATGAATGTCGCGTCTGTGCCGTCGATGATATTCCCCGCTTGGGGGGTGGGGGTCTTGGCGCCGAGCAGTTCCATGATCGATCTCCTTCATCCGTTTCGTGACTTATATGTGCCCGCGGGGGCCAAAGGCCAAGGGGGGATTGCCGGCGCAGTGACGGCAGCCTAGCATTTGAGGATGACACAGACCGTTTTGACCTTTGGTGACAGCAACACCCACGGCACGCCGCCGATCTCGGTGCGCGGCATTTACGCGCGCCACGACGCGGCGACGCGTTGGCCGCAAGTTATGGCCGCGCAGACCGGCTGCACCTTGATCGAGGAAGGCCTGCCCGGCCGCACTGCCTGCGCCGGAGCCGACCCCGAAATGGGCGCGCATATGGACGGGCATCTGGGTCTGCAGGTCGCGCTTGAAAGCCACGGACCGATTGATGTGCTAACGATCATGCTGGGCACAAACGATTGCAAAGCGCACTTTGGCCTGACCGCCGAAGGCATCACCGCCGGCGTCGCGGGCCTGCTTGCCATCGCCTGCGGCGAGGCGATGCAGACACGGCATAGCGGATTTAAAGTGCTGCTGATTTGCCCGCCGCCGGTGCTGGAACAAGGCCCGATCGCGCAGGTGTTTTACGGCGGTGCTGCCAAGTCACGCGCGCTGCCGCCGCTTTACGCAGCGCTCGCCACAAACTGGGGTGTCGGTTTTCTGAACGCCGGCGAGCATATTGAGGTGAGCCAGCAAGACGGCGTGCATTATGATGCCGCAACTCACGAAGTCTTAGGCAAAGTCGTTGCCGAAAACATCGCTAGTCTCGCGCGATAGCGTCCCTATTCACCTTGCCGGATAAACTCCCGCCGGAGGCACCTTCACACGCGATGATAGGGCGACCCGGCAAGGATGGACGCAGCGCGGTACAACTGTTCTGCCAGCATCACACGCACCATCATGTGGGGCCAGACCATCTTACCAAAGGACAGCGCCGCATCGGCGCGGTCACGCAGGGACGGATCGATGCCGTCAGCGCCGCCGATCACAAAGGCGACGTCTTGGCGGCCTTGGTCACGCCATGTGCCAAGCTGGTTTGCAAAATCGGGGGAAGACATCACCTTGCCGCGCTCGTCCAGCACGCAGAGCAGCGCGCCGTCGGGCACAGCTTTGGCCAGCAGCGGGGCTTCGCCCGCCATGCCGCCACCTTTGCGGTCATCGACTTCGATGATTTCCGCCGGGCCAAGCGCAAGCGCACGGCCCGTGCGGTCAAAGCGGGTCAGATAGTCGGTGATCAACGCAGATTCGGGGCCGCCACGCAGGCGGCCCACGGCGCAGATACGCACGCGCATCAGGGGGCCTTGGTCGGGTCCATCGCCAGATCGTCCTGTGCACCCGGGGTCCACATTTTTTCCAGCTGATAGAATTCGCGGACTTCGGGCCGGAACAGGTGAACAATAACGTCGCCGGTGTCGATAAGGACCCAGTCGCCGATATCCTTGCCTTCGATCTTGCTGATGATGCCGTATTCGTTCTTCAGCTTCTCGGTCAGCTTTTCAGCCATGGCAGAGACTTGGCGGGTGGAACGGCCAGAGCCGATAACCATCCAGTCGCCCATTTCAGACTTGCCGCGCAGGTTGATTTTCACAACCTCTTCGGCTTTGTCATCATCTAGCGATTTCAGGATTGCATCAAGCAGCTGGTCGCTGTCGTAGGAAGCCGCCGCCTTCACAGCGTGGGCTCCCGTGTTGGCAGCGGATGCTGCCGAGGTGGAAAGAGACAGTGCATCGTCCTCCGATGATAGGCACCGGACGGGACGGCCCCGGTGCAAGGCCTGATCCGAACGTAGGCCGGATTGGGTGTCATTTCAATGACCGAAGGCCGCGCGCTAGTCTGTCGTCAGGCAAGTGTCAACGGCAAAGCGCGCAGATAGCCAGCGAAACGCTGTAGTAGCAGGTTTTGCGCGCACTGATCGGCGGAGGCCATTTCTTGCCGTCCGGGCTAGTCAGGCATCGGCGCCCTGCCCGCATCCGCCGCATCTTCGCGCAGCTGCGATGACGCAGGCCTTGTGCGCAGCTCTGATCCTTCGAGGACTTTCACTTCGCGTTGCGGGAACGGGATCGAGATGCCGTTGGCGGCAAAAGCGTCCCACAGCGCGAGGAAGACGTTTCCGCGGATATTTGTCAGGCCGCCCGTCGGGTCGGAAATCCAAAAGCGCAGGATATAGTCGACCGAACTGTCGCCAAAGCCGACGATGTGGCACACGGTCGGCCTGCTTTCCAACACGCGGGGGACGGACATTGCTGCCTCTATCGCGATGCGGCGCACGTCGTGGGGGTTATCGCCATAAGCGGTGCCAAAGTAGATATCGAGCCGGACAAAATCGTTGGAGTGGGACCAATTGACCACTTGGCCGGTGATCAGATCCTCGTTCGGGATGAGGTATTCTTTGCCGTCGCGGGTCGTGATGCTGACATAGCGCGCCCCCAGCGAATTGATCCAGCCGAAGGTATCGCCAAGGCTGATGACGTCGCCGGGCTTGATCGATTTATCCAGCAGCAGGATGATGCCCGACACAAGGTTCGACACTACCTTTTGCAAACCAAAGCCAAGGCCAACGCCGATAGCACCGGACAGAACAGCAAGGCCGGTCAGGTCGATACCGATGGTCTTCAAGCCAATGAAGACAGCCATGCCATAGAACAGCAACTGCATCGCTTTGACGGCCAGCACTTGCATGGATGGGCTGATATCTGCGTTGCCCGTGATCCGGCTGCGCACGGTATGCGACATAAAGCGGGCCGCGAACCACAACACGCCAAGGATCAGGATCGCTTGCACGACCAGCAGCACTGAAATCCGCATAGTACCGATGGAAAACGCAATATTATCCATCAGGTTGGTGAAGGTATCGGTCTGCCCAAGGATCGACAGCGTCACCCAGACCCAAGCGCCATAGCGCACGGCCTTGCGCAGGATCGGATTGCCGATCAGCCGCGTTGTCAGCGCCACGACCAGCCAAGCGGTCGCTAGATTGGCGATGATCGACAGCTGATAGCTGCGACTGTTCCACGTCAGATCGCGCATGACGATCACGACCAGCCAAATCATGCCAACGAACAAGATCCCCCGCAGGCGTTTATGCAGCACGACAAGCCAACGGATGCGCCACATCGGCCAGCCTTCGCGGGCCCGCATCCATGCATGCAGACGCGGGGCCAGCACCATTTTCAAAAGCTGCGCCACCAGCAGTACGGCCAAGGCAATAAGCAGCTGATAGCCGACCCAAGGACGCCACAGCGTCATCACGTAGGATTCAACCGACCCGATGATCCCCTGCCACAGGCCTAGCACATCGCCCAGCGGCGCGCTTACGCTAGTGTTCAGCAGGTCATCGTGAAGCGCCATTGATCCATCCCTTGTTGCAGACAAGATGGCACATTGGTTTCGCCCGTCACACCCAAAACGCACGATACCATGTCCAAACACCGCCATTGCGGCATTCCCAACAGACCCTTGCGGCAAATGACGCAGAGGTATATCTGAGCGCGTATGACACCAGTTTTTGACATGGATGATCGCGCACGGCTGCCTTGGCGGTTTTTTGGCGCGACCTGCACGATCCTCGCTCATCTATGATGCGCGCGGCGCTTTTGCGCCCGCATCATGCCTACCCATCCACGACACCTTTTATACGGGAGAGGACATATGTCCCCCAAGACGCTTTACGATAAAATCTGGGATGCACACGTCGCCCATGAAGCCGAAGACGGCACCTGCCTTTTGTACATCGACCGCCATCTGGTCCACGAAGTGACCAGCCCGCAGGCCTTTGAAGGTCTGCGCATGACGGGTCGCACCGTGCACGATCCGGCCAAGACCATCGCCGTACCAGACCATAACGTGCCGACCACGCTGGATCGCGCCAATGCGGCCACGATGACCGAAGACAGCCGCATTCAGGTTGAGGCGCTTGATACCAACGCCAAAGAATTCGGCATCCACTATTACCCTGTGTCTGACGTCCGTCAGGGCATCGTGCACATCGTCGGCCCAGAGCAAGGCTGGACCTTGCCCGGCATGACCGTTGTTTGCGGTGACAGCCACACGGCGACTCACGGTGCATTCGGCTCTCTGGCCCACGGTATCGGCACGTCGGAAGTGGAACACGTGCTGGCCACCCAGACGCTGATCCAGAAGAAGTCCAAGAACATGAAGGTCGAGATCACGGGCAAGCTGCGCCCGGGCGTCACGGCCAAGGACATCACCATGTCCGTCATCGGCGTCACCGGCACCGCTGGCGGCACCGGCTATGTCATCGAATATTGCGGCGAAGCGATCCGCGATCTGTCGATGGAAGGCCGCATGACCGTCTGCAACATGGCGATTGAAGGCGGCGCGCGCGCTGGCCTGATCGCGCCGGACGAAAAGACCTATGCCTATTGTAACGGTCGCCCGCACGCCCCCAAGGGCGCGCAGTGGGAAGCCGCGCTGACATGGTGGAAGACGCTTTACTCCGATGACGACGCGCATTGGGACAAGGTTGTCACGCTGAAGGGCGAAGACATCGCGCCGTCCGTCACTTGGGGCACTTCGCCCGAAGACGTGCTGCCGATCACGGCAACCGTGCCTGCCGCCAGCGACTTTAAGGGTGGCAAGGTCGATGCAGCCCAGCGATCCATCGAGTATATGGGCCTGACAGCGGGCATGCCGCTGACCGATATCAAGATCGACACCGTGTTCATCGGGTCCTGCACCAACGGCCGCATCGAAGACCTGCGCGCCGCTGCTGCGATCCTGAAGGGCAAGAAAATCGCCGTGACCCGCGCAATGGTCGTGCCGGGTTCGGGTCTGGTCCGTGCGCAGGCTGAAGAAGAAGGTCTGGCGCAGATCTTTATCGATGCTGGCTTTGAATGGCGCATGGCGGGTTGTTCCATGTGTCTGGCGATGAACCCCGACCAGTTGGCGCCGGGCGAGCGTTGCGCAGCGACGTCCAACCGCAACTTTGAAGGCCGTCAGGGCCGGGGTGGTCGCACCCACCTGATGTCACCTGCGATGGCTGCTGCCGCCGCGATCACTGGCCACCTCACTGACGTTCGGGAGATGATGTAATGGATAAGTTCGACAAACTGAGCGGCATCGCGGCCCCTCTGCCCCTGATCAACATCGACACCGATATGATCATCCCCAAGCAGTTCCTGAAGACCATCAAACGGTCTGGCTTGGGCGTGAACCTGTTCGACGAGATGCGCTATGACGACGACCGCAACGAAATCCCGACCTTCGTGCTGAACAAGCCGCAGTACCGGGATGCGGAAATCCTTGTGGCGGGCGACAACTTTGGTTGCGGATCGTCGCGGGAACATGCGCCTTGGGCGATCAAGGATTTTGGCATCCGCTGCGTGATCGCTCCCAGCTATGCCGACATCTTTTACAGCAACTGCTTTAAGAACGGCATCCTGCCAATTGCGCTGCCGCAAGAGCAGGTCGATGTGCTGATGAAGGACGCCGAGAAAGGGTCCAACGCCCGGATCGAAGTTGATCTGGAAGCGCAAACCATCACGTCGTCCGATGGCGAAGTGTTCAATTTCGAAGTCGACAGCTTTAAAAAGCATTGCCTGATGAACGGCTTGGACGACATCGGCCTGACCTTGGAAAAGGCCGCCTCGATCGAATCTTTCGAAGCGCAGGCTGCGACGGCCCGTCCCTGGGTCTAAGACCCGCCAAAGATTTTAGCACTGCCATATGGGGCCGGAGCGATCCAGCCCCATATTTTGTGCCCGCTTCTAGCCTGCCCAAAGTTAAACCAGAAAAGGTTGCAAAGCCGCACCACCCTCGCCGCAAAAATGCCATGCATATTTACCGATAATTAACAGGTAGTTGCGAAGTGATCTGAATCGGGGCAAAATAATGGCAATAAAGAGGCAGCCCGCGACACAATCACGGGGAAAGAACGGGACAAAGTTGCGGCATCGTATCGCAGCTGCCCGGGCAGAGGACGTTATGGCAGTACATTCGACCCTCCCGGCAGCGGGAATGCGGGCGCTTTGCGTGGTCGCGCTCATATCCCTTCCATCAATATTGCTGCCTATGCAAAGCCAGGATGGCCTACAGATCGTTGCCCTTGTCGCGATTTTTGCCGCTATCTTTACCTTTGTTGAATATTCCGTCGCTAGTCCCAGCTTTATCGAATTTCGCAGTGCGCCCCCGTTCAACCGGCTGCGGTTTATCGCGCTGTTTACCACTGTGCTGGTGCTGTCGCTAATCATGCGCGGGTTCGAGGCACCGTCAACCCTGACACGGCTAATGCAGTTGATGGGTGAACGCATTGGCGGATCGCTGGATTTCCCGTTTTCGCCTGTGCGCTTGATGGTATTAATGATGCCCGAAGGCACGGAAAGCCGCGTGCTTTACCTGATCTCGATCACCGCCGGGTTGGCCTATCTGGTGTCGCTGCTGTCCATCGCCACCTTTGGTGTGCTGCTGCGGTTTCATCATTGGCCCCGGCGTAGCGGTTCGTTCAATGTTTGGGTGAACCTGCCGATGTTCGACCCCACAACTGGCGGCGACGTCGTGAAGCGGCTGAACCGCGATAGCCAAATCAATCTGATCCTTGGCTTTTTGCTGCCCTTCGTATTTCCTGCGCTGGGTAAGGCGGTGTCGCTTCTTTTCACGCCGATTGTCGTGAACGACCCGCAAACTTTGATCTGGATGGTTGCCGCATGGGCCTTTCTTCCGGCGAGTCTGTTGATGCGGGGCATTGCCTTGTCGCGTGTGGCGCAGATGATCCACGTGCAGCGCAAGCGCGAATACGCCCGCGCTGCGGCAGAGGGTTTGTTGCCGGTCTGATCTTCGCTTTGCTGGCCGGACAGGTCAGCGCACAAGACATTCGCATCGCCACCTTTGCCGCGCCTTTGGGGCGCAAGGGCCCCGGCCTGTTGCTGCGCGATCTGGGCCGGGCGGACGATCAGATTGATGCGGTTGCTGCCATTGTGGCGCAAGTTGCCCCCGACATTTTGCTTTTGACCGATGTCGATTACGACCGGGACGGGCTTGCGATGCAGGCCTTGGCGGACCGGATGGGGTTTGCGCATAGCTTTGCATTGCTGCCGAACGCGGGCAGGGCGACCGGACTTGATCTGGATGGCAATGGGCGCGTGGGCGAGGCGCGCGATGCGCAGGGGTACGGCCTATTCAGCGGCGATAGCGGCATGGCTTTGCTGTCGCGCTGGCCGATTAATGCGGATGCCGTACAGGATTTGTCACCACTGCTGTGGCGCGATCTGCCTTGGGCGACGCTGCCGAACGGTCAGGTGTGGACCGATGAAATCGCAAACATTCAGCGGCTGTCCACGACGGGGCATTGGATCGTGCCAGTGCAAACGCCGGATGGTCCCGTCACCGCCATGGCCTTTTCCGCGACGCCGCCGGTGTTTGACGGGCCAGAGGATCGCAATGAGTTGCGCAATCGGGACGAGCTGCTGCTGTGGGCGCATGCGCTGGACGGTGATTTCGGCCCTTCGCCGCAGGATTATGTCATTGCGGGCAATGCCAACCTTGACCCAGTGGATGGCGACGGCCGACGGGACGCGATGGCTAGAATGCTGGCCGATCCGCGCCTGACGGACCCCCTGCCCCGCAGCAGCGGCGGTCTTGCGGCGGCTGACACGGATCATTCCGGCGATCCGGCGCTGGATACAGCCGATTGGCCCGACGGCGCGCCGGGGAACCTGCGGGTGAGCTATGTGCTGCCTGCAGCGACGTGGACTGTGACGGGATCGGGTGTGTTTTGGCCCCCACCCGATGACCCGAATGCCAAGATAGCAGAGGCCGCTGGCCCGCACCGGCTGGTCTGGGTCGACCTGCGCCGATAGGGTGCGGCTTGAAACCGCACCGCCTTGGCGTTACGCGGTGTCAACCCGTTTGCAGCCAAGGACGTATCCCATGTCGAATCCAACCCTTCTGATCCTCGCCGGCGACGGCATCGGCCCTGAAGTCATGAACGAAGTGAAGCGCATCATCACCTGGTATGGTGACAAGCGCGACATGCCGTTTGATATCTCAGAAGACCTCGTCGGCGGCTGCGCCTATGACAAGCACGGCACGCCGCTGCACGACGACACCATGGCGAAGGCGCAAGAAGTCGACGCCGTGCTGCTGGGCGCTGTTGGCGGCCCCAAGTACGACGATCTGGATTTCAGCGTAAAGCCAGAGCGTGGCCTGTTGCGCCTGCGCAAGGAAATGGACCTGTTTTCCAACCTGCGCCCGGCGCAGTGCTTTGACGCGCTGGCGGACTTTTCGTCGCTGAAGCGCGACATCGTGGCCGGCCTTGATATCATGATCGTGCGCGAACTGACCTCTGGCGTTTATTTCGGCGAACCGCGCGGTATCCACCTCGAGGGTAACGAGCGCGTCGGCATCAACACCCAGCGCTACACCGAGTCCGAGATTGCCCGCGTTGCGCGGTCTGCGTTTGAGCTGGCACGTCGCCGCAGCAATCGTGTGTGCTCTATGGAAAAGGCCAACGTGATGGAATCCGGCGTGCTGTGGCGGCAGGTCGTGACCGAGATCCACGAGAAGGAATACGCGGACGTCGAACTGTCGCACATGTACGCCGACAACGGCGCGATGCAGCTGGTGCGGAACCCCAAGCAGTTCGACGTCATCGTGACCGACAACCTGTTTGGCGACTTGCTGTCCGACGCGGCTGCAATGCTGACAGGCTCGCTGGGGATGCTGCCATCCGCTTCGCTGGGTCTGCCGATGGCGAATGGTCGCCCAAAAGCGCTGTACGAGCCGGTACACGGTTCCGCCCCCGACATCACAGGTCAGGGCAAAGCGAACCCGATTGCCTGCATCCTAAGCTTTGCCATGGCGCTGCGTTACAGCTTTGACGCTGGCGCAGAAGCGGATCGTCTGGAAGCGGCCGTAGAGCAGGTGCTGGCTGACGGTGCCCGCACCGCTGATTTGCTGGGGCCAGAGGGCGGTTCGCCCATCAGCACCACGCAAATGGGCGATGCAATTCTGGCGGCCCTGGACGCCAGCCTGTAATTTAGCGCTGAAATAAACGGCAGGGCGGCAAAGATCGCCGCCCTGCTTTAAGACCGTCTTGACCTTCTGCGGTGCAGGGTCGACCAAGGTTGCGTTCAGATATTGCAGCCGAACAAGGACTCACCCATGTCATCTAACGCCCGCGGCGCCCTGCTCGCCCTGCTTGCCTTTGGTATTTTCGCGACGCACGACGTCTTTATTAAGGTGCTGGGCGGCAGCTATTCCCCGATCCAGATCGTGTTCTTTTCCGTATTGCTGGCGTTTCCCTTAGCGACAGTATCACTGATGCGAGACGCGACACCGGGCACGCTGCTGCCAAAGCATCCGTGGTGGATGCTGGTGCGCACGCTGGCGGCTGTTGTGACCGGGTTCTGCGCGTTTTACGCCTTTACCGTGCTGCCGCTGGCGCAGGTTTACGCGATCTTATTCGCGTCCCCTTTGCTAATCACGATCTTGGCCGTGCCGCTGTTGGGCGAAACTGTGCGTCTGCGCAGGGGGCTGGCGGTTATCGTGGGACTGGTTGGCGTTTTGGTCGTCCTACGGCCCGGCAGCACCCAGCTAGAGCTGGGTCATGCGGCGGCACTGGTGTCGGCGATTGGTGGATCGCTGGGGTCGATTATCGTGCGCAAAATTGGCGCCGATGAACGGCCCGTCGTCCTGATGCTGTTCCCGATGCTGGGCAACTTTGTCGTCATGGGCATCGCGCTGGTGTTCGTTTACGAGCCAATGCCGATTGCGCATATCGGGATGCTTGCGGTGATTTCTGTCTTTGCCTTTATCGCGGGCCTGCTGGTGATCGCGGCCTATAAATCCGGCGAGGCGGTGATTGTCGCGCCAATGCAATACAGTCAGATCCTATGGGCCACGGCCTATGGCATGTTGTTCTTTGGCGAAACGCCTGACGGTGCCACAGTGCTGGGCGCGAGCATCATCATCGCCTCTGGCCTGTATATCGTTCTGCGCGAGAGCCGGTCGACCGAAAGCGGCACACCGGTACTGCGCACACGCGCTAGGTTCGAGACAGGGACGTTCCTGCGCCCCCGTCCAAGAGAGATGGACAAAACCGCAGCAGAGCCGCGGATCGTGCCGCAATCTGCGCCTTCTGCTGCCGCCCGGCCGCATCTGCGCGGCCTGCCAGGACGCGTGCCGCCAGTGGCAGAACCACGCCGAAAAGACAGCGAATAGTTACTTGGCAAACGCTTTAGCCAGCGTTATGACGCCGCCACGGTCGGGCTGTAGCGCAGCCTGGTAGCGCACCTGCTTCGGGAGCAGGGGGTCGGAGGTTCGAATCCTCTCAGCCCGACCATATATCCGCCTTGTAGATTGCAGAGATATTTTGCCTTTGGGATCAGGCTTCTGACCTAATAGCACCGCGCTCAGTGCATGCTAATATGATGCCTCACCTCACTGCGAAAAGGCCCGCGATCGGGACGAATGGCTCGATGGCTAGGTCGTCACCACGTTCCGCGAGGCACAAATCCTGATTGAACTACTGCAGTATGATTAGGCCACACTGCGCTTTCGACTACTGTCTGCCAGCGCCGAAAAGCATCTTCCCGATAGACCGACGACTGACCATGCATTAACGATCGAACCGGACCACTCGATGGGGGCACTCTACGTGCAAAGGCACACTGCCCTAGGCCAAACCCCGGATCACAAGGATCCGGCATTCGCTAAATCTCATCATCTCGATCAGATTTCCCTCAGCCATCTTGCTGAGAAAATTCTACGCCTGCACCCACTCGGTTTTGGGGCGGATTACCGGCCTACGTAAAAATCGACGCAATCTCTTTCTCACTCAGCAGTTTCCACTGACCGGGCACCATACCTTCAGGCAGTGAAAGACCGCCCAAACGTTCGCGGTGCAGTTCGGCGACGTGGTTGCCCGTGGCGGCAAACATACGGCGCACCTGATGGTATCGGCCTTCGGTGACACTGAGCAGAGCCTCGGTCTGTGAAACAATCTCTAATTCGGCAGGTGCCAGCGGCTTTTCCTCACTATCCAGCATCAAATGACCCGAGGCGAAAATCTCGCCTTCTGTGCCGCAGAGCGGGCGAGCCAGTTTGACGCGGTAGGTCTTTCTGATGTGACGTTTAGGGCTGATGATCCGATGCAATAGGTCCCCATCATCCGTCAGCAACAAAAGGCCGGACGTCTGCTTGTCCAAACGCCCGATGGTCGAGATCGCCGGATTACGAAGTTTCCATCGCTTAGGCAGGATATCATAAACCAATGCGCCTTCTTCCTTGTGGGAACAGGTCATACCCAAAGGTTTGTTCAAAAGAATGACCATCCCTGCGACAGGATCGAGTGCCTCGCCGTCGATCACGAAGCGGGTCGGTAAATCTGGAGTGACAGGAATGCGCAGGTTAACGTCCGACAGCTCAACTCCGTCTAGGATGATACCGCCAACCTTTGCCAGTCGCGCCATTTCCTTGCGAGAGCCATAGCCCATGGAGGACAGAAGCTTGTCGATGCGGGACGTTGGATTTCTAGCCATTTGTTTTTATTCCTAAGTAAGGTCTGATACCCGCGGTGTGGCTAGATTGGCTCTTGATCCATTATACAAGGATCTCTTCATGACATTTCAGACAGGTTTCAAAAACGACCGTTTTCAAACACTCGGCAAGGTCTGCTAAGCGGACTTTCCTGCCATTCGCTGCGGACGCGAGAACCTGGCTGGCGCTGCCGCGGCGGGACACTATCCTGGGCGGAAAGTGTGAATGCGCTGCGGCTGCAAACGGGCCAGGCCCCGTCGATGGAAGCTTACTTCCGCATGGCGCACAATTCGGGCTATCACCTGCTTCGCCACATGACTGCATCGACCCCTTCTTTATAAGCATCAGAGTATCGGATGCTGCACCTGCATACAGCAACTGCCAGCCTTTTTCGAACGGTCGACAGGACCGCTGTCCGAAGATTGGGTATCGCCAGAGCGAAAAATTGCGGCAATTCATGTCATCGCAGCCGGACCGACTTTCCTTCGCCCGGGATATCCAGTTTTTGATCAGAACCGTTGTCACCCCCGAGGAACTCTGGAGCAAAGCAACTTCCAAATCCGCATCCGGTCGAGCCAGAGATCGCGGGGCGTGCGGAAGAGCTCTATCCTAATCTACATCCCCTCATGCCCCTTGGCGGGCAGCGCGATGTAGGTTCCGAGCAAGCGGTCCCACCCCGGCAGGTTGAAGCCATAGTTCGAATTGGTCCCGCGCGGATCGACGGAATGTTAGACGCGGTGCGTGTCGGGTGTGACGACGAAAAGCCGCTGCACGCGGTCCGAAGTTGTCCCGTCGTTGCTATAGATGAGATGACAAAACCGGACGCCCATCTTCTCGCCATTCTGGCAGACCGCCTTCGAGGCGCCTTGCGCTGAAGCCGTGCTTGCGAAGGGCCGCGACAGCTTGGTGCGCATAGACGCAATAGGGCCCTCTGCAATAGGCTATGATTTCGGCGGACTTATCCAGCTCCGGCATGATCTGCTCGAGTTCCGTCAGCGTCGTATTGAGCGCGCCTGGAATATGACCTGCCGCAAATTCATCTGCGGGGCGGACGTCGAGAACGGTCACCGACCCTTCAGCGATCCGGGCGGCGAGGTCCGCGCGGCTTACGGCCTCGGGAGCGTCCTCGCCCCCTGAGAGGCCGCGCAGGATGCGCTCGACCTGCGCGAGGTTCCGTTCGGCAACGATGCGCAAAAGGTCCATCAGCTCGAGCGTCTTCGCGTCGGTCAACCGATAGATCACTGCCTTGCCGTCGCGGCGGCTGGTGACCAGCGCCGCGCGGCGCAGTTGCTGCAAGTGCTGCGAACAGTTGGCGATGTTGAGGCCAGTCTTTTCCGCAAGCGCTTCCACCCCGCGCTCCCCTTGCGCCAGTTGTTCCAACAGCGAGAGCCGCGCCGGCGCGGACAGAGCGCGTGCGACGAGGGCGTATTCCTCCAGCAGGGCGGTCTTGGGACTGATTGACACCGGTTGTCTCCCACTATTATATCATTCAAGCGATAACTTGAATTATAGCGAATCTATCGCGCCCGACAAGCCCAAAGGCCCGCATCCATGTCAGAGACAATCCTTGCCGCCGAAGCGACGATCCGCCTTTCGATTTTTCTTGGCGTGCTGGCGGCAATGGCGCTTTGGGAAGTTGCAGCGCCCCGGCGTCGCCGGGAAATCCCTCGGGTGATCCGCTGGACGAACAACCTGGCGCTCGTCGTGGTCGACACGATCATCCTGCGGCTTTCGTTTCCCGTCATTGCGGTCGGGCTTGCGGTGGTCGCCGAGGATCGTGGCTGGGGCCTGTTCAACAACATCGACGCCCCGCTCTGGGTGGCCGTCGTCGTCTCGATGCTGCTGCTGGATCTCGCGATCTACCTCCAGCACGTGATGTTCCATGCGGTGCCGGGCCTCTGGCGGCTGCACCGAATGCACCACGCCGATCTCGATTTCGACGCCACGACCGGCTTGCGCTTTCACCCGGTGGAAATCGTGATCTCCATGGGGATCAAGCTGGCGATGGTCGCGGCGCTTGGCCCGCCCGCTGTCGCGGTGCTGCTGTTCGAGGTGATCCTGAACGCCACCGCGCTCTTCAACCACGCCAATATCGACCTGCCGCGCCCGGTAGACCGTGTGCTTCGCCTCTTCGTGGTGACGCCGGACATGCACCGTGTCCACCATTCCATCGACCCGCACGAGACCAATTCGAACTATGGCTTCAACCTGCCTTGGTGGGACTGGCTTCTGGGCACCTACATCGCCCAGCCCGCCAAGGGCCATGAGGGGATGGCGATTGGGATAGAGCAGTTCCGCACGCCCCGCGATCTCTGGCTTGACCGGATGTTGATCCAGCCCCTGCGCGGCCCGGCATCGGGCCATGCGCTCGATCCGCGGAACACGACAAAGGAGCCCACTGAATGACCGCAAGCAAATTTACGCGCGGCATCCGCGAGAACCGGGTTCAGGTCGCGCATCAACTGATCCAGGTTATGCTGGTGGGTTTCGCGATCGGCATGACCCGCACCGTTATCCCAGCACTGGCCGAGAGCGAATTTGGGCTCGAGCGCGGCTCGTTCCTCTTGCTCGCCTCCTTCGTCGTGGCCTTCGGCGCGGTGAAGGCGGTGATGAACTTCGTCGCCGGGCGCTGGTCGGAGCGGGTCGGGCGCAAGCGGGTGCTCTTCTGGGGTTGGGTCGTGGCGCTGCCGATCCCGGTGATGATCTGGTATGCGCCGGACTGGAACTGGATCGTCGCGGCGACCGTGCTTCTGGGTGTCAATCAGGGCCTCTGTTGGTCGATGACGCAGACCGCGAAACTCGACATCACCAAGGCCGAGGAACGCGGGCTCACCATGGGGCTGAACGAATTCGCCGGCTATGTGGGCGTGGCGATCGCTGGCGTCCTGACGGCCTATGCCGCCGAATGGCTGGGGGCACGTGTTGGCTTGCTGGTTTTCGGGATGGCTGTCGTGATCCTCGCGCTGGTCCTGACGGTGGTCTGGGTCAAGGACACGCTCCCTTGGGCCAAGGCCGAAACCGCCGCGCACAAGGCCGCACCGCCGAAATCCCTGCCGCGCTATCCGCAGGGCGTGTCCGATCATCCCACAACGGGCGAAGTCTTTGCCCTGATGACCTGGCGCGACCGCCGCCTGTTCGCGATCAGCCAGGCGGGGCTTGTCGAGAAGTTCGTCGATGCGCTGGTCTGGGCTCTGTTCCCGGTCTTTCTGGTGGGCCAAGGTGCCAGCCTGACCGAGGTGGGCTGGATCGTCGGCACCTATGGGTTCGTCTGGGGCGGCTCGCAGCTGTTCACCGGGCGGATGTCGGATCATGTTGGCCGGTTTTGGCCCAACGTGCTTGGCATGTGGATCAGCGGCGCGGGGGTGGCGATGGTGGTCATGGGCACGGGCGCGCTCTGGTGGTCGGTCTCGGCGGGCGTGGCGGGCTTTGGCATGGCGCTGCTCTACCCGAACCTCTCGGCGGCCGTGGCTGACATCACGCCTCCCGCTTGGCGCGGCTCGGCCATCGGCATCTACCGTTTCTGGCGCGATCTGGGCTACGCCATCGGCGCGCTTGGCCTCGGACTCGCCGCGAGCCTGACGGGGGCGGCAGAGGCCGCCTTCTGGTTCGTCGCGATCTCGATGTTCGTGTCCGGTGCCGTGTTGTTCTGGCTTGGTGAGGAAACCCACCCGCGGCTGAACCCCGCCAAGTCGGAGACAGCTGATGCGTAACGCCTCGACCCGCCGTCTTGGTCTGCTGTCGATCCTGCTGGGATTCGTTTCCCTCGCGCTTCTTGCGGTCGCGGTCTGGGGCTTCCGGTCGGGAGGATGGCCCTGGCCGCAGGCCTATGACCTTGCCGGCTGGGCAGCCTGGGCAGCGGGTGCCGGCGTAGTCGCAGCACTGGTCGGGTTGGTAGTCGGGCTTCGCCGCAGGCAGGGCGGCGCCGGTGCGGTCCTGTTGGGGCTGATCCTGTCGCTGCCCGTCGCGGGCCTCGGCGCTGCCTTCGAGATCGCTGCCCGCACCACGCCGCCGATCAACGACATCTCGACCGACACCGAAGACCCGCCCGTGTTCTGGTTCACCGCCACGCCCAGCGACTACCCGGCGCAGACCGCCGAGTCGCAGCAAGTAGCTTACCCACAGGTGCGCCCGCTGGACCTGCCGCTGCCCGTTGACGACGCCTTCGTTTCGGCGCTCGCCCTCGTGGAAGAGCGCGGCTGGGTGGTGCTGTCGGCCGACCCCGCAGAGAGCCAGATCGAGGCTATCGCGCGCAGTCGCCTGTTTGGCTTTGAGGACGAGGCCGCGATCCGTGTCACCGAGGCTGACACCGGCACTCGTATCGACATGCGCTCGCGCTCGCGCTTGGGCCAGATCGACCGCGGCGCCAATGCCCGGCGCATCGAATCCTTCCTCGCCGATCTCGAAACACGCGCCCCGAACTGAGGACCACCCATGAAACACCTGATCCTTCTGAACGACCCGCCCTATGGCACCGAGCGCAGCTTCAACGGCCTGCGCATGGCCCATGCGCTGGCCAAGAACGATCCCGAGGCAAACATCACCGTCTTCCTGATGGCGGACGCGGTGCTGTGCGCCAAGGCCGGGCAAAAGACGCCGGACGGGTTCTACAACCTTGAACGGATGCTTCGCAGTGTCCTGTCCGCCAAGGAGCGCGTGCTGATGTGCGGCACCTGCATGGATGCGCGCGGCCTTGCCGAGGGCGACATGATGGAAGGGCCGAAACGGTCCACAATGGACGAGCTCGCGCAGGCCACGCTCGCCGCCGACAAGGTGATGGTGTTCTGATGGCGGTGCTGCTGACGCTCGCCGCCCTTGTGGCCGATCCTGATCGCTTCCAACTTATCGACGTCTGGGATGCCGAAGATTACGTCGCCGTTAAGGTCAGGGGAGCCGTGCATATCCCGCTGGCAGACCTCGAAGGCCGGGCGGGTGAACTGCCTGCTGGCAAAACACCCGCGAAGATCTGCGGCAAGGGCGGCGGGCGATCCGCCGAGGGAGCGGAGATGCTGAACAAGCTTGGCCACCGGGACGCCGTCTGGCTCGAAGGCGGCACGAACGGCTGGTGCGCGCAGAACACCTGAACACCAAAAAAACCGGAATAGAGGAGACCCCCGGATGACCCTGAAACACCTATTTTTTGCGACGACCGTCGCGCTCGGGCTGCACGCGGTGCCCGCTCTTGCGCAGGACGCGGCCGTCGAGGCCATGCAGGAATACCTGATGTTCTCGGACTACGAGGCCGGCATCATCCTGCCCCAGCAACTCGACCAGACCGTGTTCGAGACTGCGCTCTTCGTCGACACCCGCGACGCGGGCCAGTTCGAGGAAGGCACGATCCCCGACGCCGTCAACATCGAGTGGCGCGAAGTTCTCGACCGGATCAACGAGATCCCTGAGGATCGCATGACCATCCTCTTCTGCAATACCGGCAGCCTGTCGGCCCAAGCGGCCTTCGCGCTGCGCGTGGCTGGGCGTTCGAACGTCGTTGTCATGCAGACCGGTTTCACCGGATGGCAGCGGGATGCAGCCTATAAACCTTGATCGGTTATCCACGTTGCGGCAGCAGGATCGTTGCGCTGCCGATCAGACATATTGCAAATCCGGTCAGGTCCCAGCGGTCTGGCCGGTTTCCTTCGACCAGCCACATCCAGATCATGGACGCGGCGATATAGATCCCGCCATAGGCCGCATAGGTGCGACCTGCGATGTCGCTCTCGGCGCGGGTCAGAACCCAGGCGAAGAAGGCAAGGCTTGCAAGCCCGGGCATCAGCCAGAGCGCCGACTTGTCGAGCCGCACCCAGGCCCAGACTACGAAACATCCCGCGATCTCAGTAATCGCTGCCGCAATGAACCAAAGATAAATCATCCATTCGCCCCTTTCCGGCGCCGCGCAAGCTCGCGATAGAGCGCCTCGCGTGCAATCCAAAGTGAATATCCGCAAAGCGTAGCAAAGCAGGCGGATATGCAGCTGCGGCCCATTTGCGCTTTGTCCGCGGACCGACGAGTAATCCGCCAAAATGCTGCGACCTGCACGAATGGCCGTTTCGATGGGCCGCACCGCAACATTCGGGATGGTTGCTGGATGGCAGGTCAGGGCCGATTGCGACATCCGCGACCATACTGCAACTGCGAAGCGTGTTTTGAGTAGCGAAGTCAGTATGGGCTCCAACCGGACCTTCGCCGCTCACGGCCCTAATGACCCCTAAGCAGACGAAGCAGACTTTGGCTTGGGGCGAAAAATCCGGCGGTAGGTCAACACTGTATCAAGTGTTGCGGGCCAAGATCACGCGTTCGCCACCAATATTTGGACGCGGTTTATGCGTCAGGCTGCACGTTTTCCTGCGTTTCAATATCGGCCAAACGTTGTTCCAGAAACAGCGCATCCGGCGCGGTTGGTGCCATTGCGATGGCGCGGCGATAGGCCTGCGCCGCAGCAAACTTGTCACCTGTCATACCTAACATCGCAGCGCGGGCTGCGTGCCAAGGCTGATAGTCCCGAAGCTGCTCCTCGAGCCCCTCTATAATTGCCAAACCATGCGTTGGATCACCGGCCTCGGCGATGGCGACAGCTGCGTTCAGGCTGACAATCGGCGTTGGCTCGTGGCACCAAAGTGCAAAATAGAGGGCCGCAATTTGCGGCCAATCAGGTCCGGGTTCAGCCATGTGGCAGTCCGCTATGGCGGCTTTTATTTGGTATGGCCCGGGTTGCAGGCGTTCCATGGCACGCGCAAGGATTGCGCGACCCTCGGCAACGCGAGAGGCGTCCCATAAGCTTCGGTTTTGCATACGAGGTGGAAGGCTTATCCCATCGACGCCAATCCGTGCCCGCCGCCGCGCGGCGGTCAGTAGCATCATCGCCAGTGCACCTTCGATTTCAGGATCGTCTGGCCGTAGTTGATCAATCAGCCGCATTAGAAATTCGGCCTCGCGGCACAGATCGCGCGATTCATCCGTCGGGGCCAGATAGCCCGTGGTAAAGATCAGATAAACTGTCGTCAGCACGGATTCGAGGCGTGATGGCCAAAGGTCAGCCTCTGGGATTGCAAAGGGGATGCCAGCGACAGCGATCTTGGCTTTCGCACGGCTAAGGCGTTGTCCCATCGTCGGCTCTGTATCAAGAAAAGCGCGGGCAATTTCGGCGGTTGTCAAGCCGCAGACACTGCGCAGCGTCAGCGCCACGCGCGACTTCAGCTCAAGCGCTGGGTGACAGCAAGCAAAGATCAGGCGCAAGCGCTGATCGGGTATAGTCTCGGACTGAGGGGCCTCCTCATCCGGGATCAGGACCGCCAAAGCGCGGGTCTTTTGCGCCTCTCTTGTGGTCCCGCGCAGGCGGTCGATGGCCTTTCGCCGTGCCACTTGCAGCAACCAGCCCTGCGGCGATCTGGGCAACCCGGACCGCCCCCAATGCGCCAGGGCCGAGATCGCGGCCTCTTGTAATACCTCCTCGGCTAACGAAATATCGCGCAGTCCTGCGGCCAGGGCGGCCAAAAGCCGCCCTCGGTCTGACCGCATGACACGGTCAAGGTCCTTTGCTACTGTGATGGCGCTGACAGCGCCGGGGGCGGGATTGACCATGCTCTTAGCCTGCGGGGTTGTAATCCATCACGGGGCGCACTTCGATCGTGCCGAAATGCGCCGACGGGATTAGGGCCGCATAGGTCAACGCGGCATCCAGATCAGGCACATCAATCACATAGTACCCACCCAAATGTTCGCGCGTTTCTGCAAATGGACCATCCATCGTTTCCACTTTTCCCGACTTGATACGCAAAGTCGTGGCAGTTTCGACACCTTGCAGCCCGTCGCCAGACCGCAGGACGCCATCGGCTTTCATGCGTTCATTCACAACGAAATAGCCGTCCATCATCTGTTTGAACGCAGGTGTTCCATGGGCTGGTTCCAGCACGGGATTATTGTAGATCAAAAGCATGTATTGCATGGAATTTCTCTTATTCTGTCAGTCAAAAAATGTGGGTGGCGATGCATATCATGGCAGTCACAGCGGCAAGCAGGTTGGTGCCATTGCCGACGTAACGCAGTATGTGCCCTGCGTTGTCGGGCTTAAGCCCGAACGGGTGCGAGACACGTCCAACAAGAAGCAATCCGCCCGAAATATGCAGCCAAACAGGGAATGCGCCCATACCTTCGGCCAGCATCATTAAGATAAGAACGAAGGTCGACCACTCTGCTGCATTTCCATGCTGGCGGATACGTTGCAACAAGTCGGCATTGCCACCATCGCCAAACGACACGCCCGTGGCCGCTCGGGTTGAAGAAACGCGAAGCCAGAGGATCAGATAAATCGCCGCGACAGGTAGTGCGTAGATTGGGGTAATCGCGAAAACCATCACAACTCCTTTCTATATGAGGGTTCGATACCCCAAGGACGTCTGATGATTGCAGATTTCGACATGGTTGAGAAAAAAATTCTGTGGCCGTTCGCTACAGTCAACACGCAGCGCGAAACGCGGGCGTTGGCAACGATCTGCACCAAGGTCTACTTTGCGGAAAATGAGCATGCGCGATGCAAAATACGTTGGCACCGAAGGTAAGCAACGTGCAGCAGATCGCCGCGAAAGTGCTGTTACAAGACACCTTGAAAGGTAAATTCCCGCTGCAGTCGACACCAAATCGCAAGCTTTTATGGAACTTCCCCGCGCGGGGACGTGTTCACCCTTCAATATGAAGGAGTATAAATCATGAGCGGCGAAACAAACGACAGCACCACCGGCAACGGTAAAGCAGTTGACGCAAACGAGCGTCAGAAGAACCGGCCAGAGGGTGCGGATCATATCCCCCTCAAGGACGACAAGCCCGAAGAGAAGTAATGCAAAGGCCGCCCGAATGGGGCGGCCTTTTCGTTTAGTGGGTCTCTTTGAAAGCGGCCTGCGCCTCGGGCGTGGCTTCGGTCTGGTGCTTTGCCTGCCACTCTTCGAACGGCATGCCATAGAACGCCTCTCGTCCCTCTGCCTTGGTCATTTCGATCCCGCGCTCGTTCGCGGCCTCTTGGTACCAGCGCGACAGGCAGTTGCGACAAAAGCCCGCCAAGTTCATCATGTCGATGTTCTGTGCGTCAGGGCGGTCCTGCATCAGGTGCTGCTGCAGACGGCGAAAGGCGGCGGCTTCTAGTTCTAGTTTGGTTTGATCGTCCATCGTAACTCTCCTTCAAAGGCCGGTGTCGGCCAGAACCTGTTGTAAAAGCGGGGCAAGGCGTGCGGCCCAGTCGGCTTGGCCTTGCGGTGTTTCAATCAAATCGTGGCGCACCTCAATCAGCAGGTTGGGGCGGCCGTGTTTCAGCGCGTGTCGGTCGATACTATCGCCGGGCAGGTGGCCGGAATAGGGCTGATTGTCGCCTGTCGTCCAACCCTGCGCACGGCAAGCGGCGATAAAGGGCCCTGCCAAGCGCGCGTCGGCGGCATAAAGCACGCCGACTTCCCATGGGCGGGGCGGGCGACCCTTAAGCTGCGGCGTAAAACTGTGGATAGCGCAGATGACAGGGGCCGCGCGCTGCGCCGCAAGGTCCGCGATCGCAGCATGATAAGGGCGGTGCAGCCGGTCAAGGCGTGCTTCTTTTTCCGCATCACCTGCGCGGGCGTTGGCAGGGATGACTGTGCCGTCATAAAGCTTCATCAACAGCGTCGGATCAAGCTCTCCCCTATTGGGGTCGATGACCAGCCGGGAAAACCGAGAAGCGATCACCGGGGAATTCAGTGCTTCGCCAATCCCTTGCGCGACGCCCAAGGCGCCAACGTCGTAGGCGATGTGACGATTCATGTCAGCGGCAGGCAAGCCCAGATCGCCGCCATTGACCCAATCAGGCACCGCATTGCTGGCATGATCGACGGTCACCAGCCACCGGCCAGAGCGAACCGCACCGCTTATTTCATAGGCAGTTTTCAGCATGTCACCTGTCATTCTTTCTTCACCGCATTTAGAATAGTTGTGGCAGGAATGGAATTAAGCAATAAGGGCCACGAAAACGGCGTTACCGCTAACACCGTGCAGCCCACCGTAAAAGGGACCCAATTTCGATGAAACGTAATCGTCACGTCAAGATCGTTGCCACCCTCGGCCCGGCATCCAATACATATGAGATGATCCGCAAGCTGCACGAGGCAGGCGCCGATGTATTTCGCCTGAACATGTCGCACGGCAGCCACGAAGAAATTCGCGTGCGCCACGCCATGATCCGCCAGGTCGAAGAAGACCTTGGCAGCCCGATCTGCATTCTGGCCGACCTTCAGGGGCCAAAGCTGCGCGTTGGCGTGTTCAAGAACGGCGAAGAAATGCTGGAAGTCGGCGCGTCCTTCCGTCTGGACCTGAACGATGACGAAGGCGACGTGAACCGCGTTAAGCTGCCCCACAAAGAGATTTTCGATGCGCTAGAGCCGGGTGCCCACCTGCTGGTGAACGATGGTAAAATCAAGCTGCGCGTCAAGGCATGCGGCGCTGATTTCGCCGATTGCGAAGTGATCGTTGGCGGCATGATTTCCAACCGCAAGGGCGTGAACGTACCTGACGTGATCCTGCCGCTTGCCGCGCTGTCGGACAAGGACCGCAAGGATCTGGAATTCGTGTGCGAGCTGGGCGTTGACTGGCTGGCGCTGTCCTTTGTCCAGCGTGCCGCTGACGTCGAAGAGGCCCGCGCCCTGTGCAAAGGCCGCGCTGCGATCCTGTCCAAGATTGAAAAGCCAAACGCCGTCAAAGTCTTTGACGAGATTTTGGCTGTCAGCGACGGCATCATGGTTGCCCGTGGCGACCTGGGTGTTGAGCTGCCTGTGCAGAACGTGCCGCCGATCCAGAAGCAGCTGGTGCGCAAGTGCCGCGCGGCTGCCAAGCCGGTGATCGTTGCAACGCAGATGCTGGAATCGATGATCGATTCGCCGATGCCGACACGGGCCGAAGTCTCTGACGTGGCGACTGCGATCTACGAAGGTGCCGACGCGATCATGCTGTCCGCCGAATCCGCTGCCGGATCGTTCCCGATCGAAGCCGTGCAGACGATGGACAACGTCGCGCAAGAGGTCGAGGCCGATCCGACCTATACCGAAATTATCGAAAGCAGCCGTAAAGCACAGCGCAACACGGTCGCCGACGGTATTGTGGCCGCGGCGCGCGAAATCGCAGAAGCTGCGCATATCGCTGCGATCTGCTGCTTTTCGCAAAGCGGCGTGACCGCCCTACTGGTCGCGCGCGAACGCCCCCGCGTGCCAATTCTGGCGCTAACCAACGAAATCCGGACCGCCCGTCGGTTGTGCCTGACATGGGGCACAAATTGCGTACTGTCCGGTCCCGTCGATCGGTTCAAGGATGCTGTGATCGCAGCTGTGCGCGCTGCAAAAGCTGAAAACATGGCGACTGAGGACGATATGATCGTCATCACCGCTGGTGTGCCGTTCAACACGCCCGGCTCGACGAACATCCTTAGGGTTGCGCCATGCGCTGAGCGCTTGATTTATCAGTCTGAATCGGAATAACGTTAGCCGATATTTAATGGTCTAGGGCGCAATTATGGATACCGACGTAATTTTTGTTGTCGGCTTCTTTATCATTGTGCTTGCGATCCCTGCGATCGTCAGTGCCTTTATGGACAGCAGGGTGCCTCGCGCACCCATGCTGACCATTCTAATCGGCTCGGTCATGATCGCCTATGCTGTCCGCGAACGACCCGGCGCTTATGGCTATGATACGGTGCCCGATGTGATTGTCCGCGTATTCGCTGACTTTACACGCTAACGACTTGCCAAGAAACCAAAGCGGGCCTACAAGGCCCGCTCAACCCGCGCGTCCGGCCAAGTTGGCATGCCGAGTCGCACGTTCACCGCTACCCCAGAGGAGACGGAAATGCCGAAGATGAAGACAAAATCGAGCTGCAAAAAGCGGTTCAGCATGACTGCCAGTGGCAAAGTCAAAGCAGGTCAGGCCGGCAAGCGCCATGGCATGATCAAGCGCACTACCAAATTCATTCGTGACGCACGCGGCACGACCCTTTTGTCAGCTCCTGATGCGAAGATCATCAAGAGCATGATGCCCTACGCACGTTAAGGAGAATTTGATATGCGCGTTAAAGGTGGTACCGTCACGCACCGTCGTCACAAGAAAGTTCTCGACGCTGCAAAAGGTTATTTCGACCGTCGCTCTAAGACCTTCAAGGTCGCCAAGCAGGCCGTCGACAAAGCGAACCAGTATGCAACCCGCGACCGGCACAATCGCAAGCGGAATTTCCGCAGCCTTTGGATCCAGCGGATCAACGCAGGTGTGCGTTCGGTTGACGAAGCGATGACCTATTCCCGCTTCATCAACGGTCTGTCCCTGGCCGGCATCGAAGTCGACCGTAAGGTTCTGGCCGATCTGGCCGTGCACGAGCCTGCTGCGTTCGAAGCAATCGTGAACAAAGCCAAAGCTGCACTGGCTTAAGCAACGCTTTTTTCCAATCTACAGGAAGGCCGCCCTTGGGCGGCCTTTTTGCTTGGCGATTCGCATCCCTACTACTGCCATCGTGGAAACACCCCCTTTAAGGGCGTGCATTTCAGGGTAAATGGACCCGAATGGGGTTTTTCCAGATCAACGCTTCTGCAAATTGGACTACTTTTCCCGTAGGGGACTGGCATCCAATCATATGTTTTTAAAAGATTAACTGAAATTTACACACTAATTGCTGCACATATGACCGAAGTTTGACCTTGGCAAATCGATCCCAAAAACCCCCAATGTCTGCAGGGTCAGAGTAGATCACGGCACCAGAGGTGCGCAGATTTCCAGAGAAAGGAGACGATCATGGGGTCCATCAGCATCACTGTTCGCGCCTTCAACGGAAGTCTTGCAGACCTTCAAGGTGGGAATCTCAATAAAATTGTATTCAGCGATATAGGTCCTCCGATTGCCGCGACCATCAATACAACCGATGGAACACTGAATTCAGGTGCCCCCGCTACATTCGCCCGCGATGGCAGCGGCCAGACGGATGCGTTGACCTACATCGGCTCTGGGACAATTTTTAAGCGGGGCATTGGAAACATCCCCCTGTTTAGCAAAGGGATTTCGGCCTTTGAGGTAGATGACCAAGTCTACTTTTACACGCCGGACGGATTGCCTCCGTTAAGCGCGGTCACGGCCAGCGTTATTATTTCTGCAGATACGCCGTTAAAGCTGGACGGATTCGTCCCCGGCTTCGCGTCTGGCACTCGCATCGTGACTCGACGCGGAAACGTATTGGTCGAAGACATCAGGCCGGGCGAGGTTGTCCTCGATACCTCTGGGCATCCGCACGCGGTATTGTGGGCCGGATCGACAACGATCAACCTGACCTCGCTTTGTGATGACCAATACCAGAGGCTCGTTCCCGTCAGGATCAGGGCCGACGTCACCAGAGAGTTCGCGCCATTTGACGATCTTATCGTGCCACAACAGAACCGCGTTCAACTACGGCACCCCATGACAGAAACCCTATTCAAAAACGCTGACTGCTTCGCGCCTGCCGTGACGCTTGTCGGCCATATGGCTGAATTCGCGATGGGTATGGAAACTGTGACCTACCACCATCTTCACTGCGCTAAACACCTCACGCTGCTGGCCAACGGGGTCGAAGCAGAAAACTTGTTTATCGGTGACGCCATGCGACCAGCGCGGCAAGACGCGATTGGCTTGGGCTTTGCGCAGTCCGAAGCTTTTGCCAGCCAACCGAACGACGAAACAGCGCGTCTGACTGCGCACATCATCGCCGGGCCGCACAAAGGCCGTCGGGTTCCGATCCGGCCAACGGCCTACGCGGGAAAAGGTGCCTATCAGCGCCCGGTGCAACGCAAATGGGAAAATTCGCCATACCCATACCAAGAACGCTGCCTTGATCCTGCCAAGCCAACTTGACCTCCTCCTCATCCTCTGGTCGCCTTTTTCGGCACCATCGGTCTTGCCCGCAGGCCGCGATCTTGCGCCGAGGGGCACTTGGCGTTAGCACCAAGCCAAGCACCAAGGGGACGAAGATGGACGATCTGAAGTCGAAATATCTGGAACTGATCGCGACAGCGGCGGACGAGTCGGCCATTGAGGATCTGCGCGTGCAGGCCCTTGGCAAGAAGGGCGAGATTTCGTTGCAAATGCGCGAGCTGGGCAAGATGTCGCCTGAGCAACGGCAGACCGCTGGCCCCGCGCTGAACGCGCTGAAAGACGAGATTAACTCTGCCCTACTGGCGAAAAAATCCGCACTGGGCGATGCCGCGCTGGACGAGCGTCTGCGCAGTGAATGGCTGGACGTGACACTGCCGTCGCGCGGTCGCCCTGAGGGCACGATCCACCCGATCAGCCAAGTCACCGAAGAGGTCACTGCGATCTTTGCCGATATGGGCTTTGCCGTCGCCGAAGGGCCGCAGATCGAATCCGATTGGTATAACTTTGACGCGCTGAACATCCCCGGCCACCACCCTGCCCGGGCCGAGATGGACACATTTTATATGAAGCGGGCAGAGGGCGACGACCGCCCCCCAGCCGTGCTGCGCACGCACACCAGCCCCGTGCAAATCCGCAGCATGGAGGCGTCTGGTGCCCCCATCCGCATCATTTGCCCCGGCCGCGTGTATCGTGCCGATTACGACCAAACGCACACGCCAATGTTTCACCAGATCGAAGGTTTGGCCATCGACAAGAACATCAGCATGGCAAACCTGAAGTGGGTGCTAGAAGAGTTCGTGAAGTCCTATTTCGAGGTTGATAACGTCGATATCCGCTTCCGCGCGTCCCACTTCCCCTTCACCGAACCGTCTGCCGAGGTGGATATCCGTTGTTCATGGGAAGGCGGCACGCTCAAGGTCGGCGAAGGCGACGATTGGCTCGAGATTTTGGGGTCCGGTATGGTCCACCCCAAGGTGCTGCAGGCCGCCAAGGTCGACCCGGCACAGTGGCAAGGCTTTGCCTTTGGCATGGGGATCGACCGGATCGCGATGCTGAAATACGGCATACCCGATCTGCGGGCGTTCTTTGATTCCGACCTGCGCTGGCTACGCCATTATGGCTTTAGCGCGCTGGATGTACCGACGCTGCGTGGGGGGCTTTCGCGATGACCAATAAAGAAGACGACTATGACGCCATCGTTGAGCTAAACGATATTTATCCCGGCGCTGGCACGTTCAAATTCGGTAACAACAAAACCGAATGCCAGCAGCAGATCACCTTGGTCCGACTGGGTGAAAAATCGGCGAATTGCGCGCCATTCCGCGATTTCAAGGATGACCCGGAGGCGATGCCCGTCGTCGGCCGCTGCGATATTGCGGCGAACTGGGGCGGCTCGCCCGCGATTGTCGTGCGCACAACCCGGGTTGAACACGTCCGGTTTTGTGACGTGACCGAGGAAATGGCCCAGGCGGAAAGCAGCAGCTACACTCTGCAGGGCTGGCAGACGTCAAAAGAAGCGTATTTCAAACGGAACGGCGGCTGGTCCGATGACATGCCGCTGATCTTTGAATTTTTCGAAATGGTCGAAGATTTGGAAGGCCGCAGCCTGTAAGGCTACTGCCGCACCAGATTAACGTCAAAACCGCCGGCGCTGACGGTCACCTGTGACAGCGCGCCGGTGGTATAAATCGCGGTCATCGCCAGCGATTTAAAGTTAAAGGGCGACAGGTGCCCTTTACCCGCCGTGACGCGATAGGACATTTGGCAGGTGACGGTATCACCGCTCGTGTCCATCGCCGTCGTTGCCAGCTGCACAACCCGGCGCCCATCATACATCGTCAGTGGGTTTGGGCAGGTCTTGCCATTGGCCAAAACCCCAAAGACTTCCGCTGTTGTCAGCGTCCCCGCGGGCACCTTGGCGACATCCGAAAGCTCAGTCATTTCGTCGGCTGGGGACACACTGACCGCCCCCACCGCGGCACCTTGGCGTGTGATCATGATGTCACGGTTTTTGCTGCCACGGTTTTGGCCAAGGTATTCGACCGTGTTACCCGAAGCACGCGAGGTTGCCTCGAACGTGCCATCAGCCACGCTGAGTGGCGTGTTATCGAGGCGCGACAAAAGGTGCGTATTCGCGCCGCTGCCATCAAAACTAAGCGTGCCAAGCTGCCGATTGCCCAGCATTAGGGCAAAGCTTTGGTCTTGGGCCAGGGCAGGGCTCGCCAGCAGGATAGACAGGGCAGCGATCAGGGGCAGGCGAGTCATGGCGGTCATCCGTTATGGCACATTTGTTGCACCAGACATACGCGAGGGGCCATGCGTATACGATAACAGATCATAGCTATCGGAGTTTTCCGGCCAATCAGCAGTGTTAAAATTGTAGGTGGTTGTGGTGCCGCACGAGGGATTCGAACCCCCGACCCCATCATTACGAATGATGTGCTCTACCGACTGAGCTAGTGCGGCCTACGCGGGCTGCATTAGCACCCCGCGCTGGACTGGAAAAGACCTATTTTGCGTCTGCGTGCGGATCAGTCACAGGAGTCGCATCAAGAACGTCCTCGTCGTCCATTACTTCGGCGCTTGGCGCGCGGCCGACCATCAGCGGCAACATCTCTGTTCCGGCCGGCATGGCGACTTCGCCAGCAGGCGGGCGTTTCCATTCCAGCGTGTCGAAGGCCGCGCAGTTGGTGCAGACCGGCGTCCACGTGGCATGGATGTGCTGGCAGTTATCGCAAATCCACTGTGGGCCGCGCGGGGCCGTCAGGGCGCGGGTCAGCCAACCGCGCACAACGGCATCGTCAGCACCTTCGCCGCGTTCGATTGCGGCCATCAAGGTCAGGCTGCGTGCGGTGGGGTCTTCGGTCACAAGTTGGCCTAGCGCACGTTTTGCGTCCGGGAAATGCTCTGCCGCGATGTTCAGTTCGGCCAGCAGCATTTGGGTTTCGGGGTGGGTCGGGTTCTGCTTGGTCAAGGTGCGGAAGCGCTTCAGCCGCGCCTCTGGTGCCTCGTCCGGGGCGATTTCGGCAAAGGCCGCTGCGATATCCGGGTGCGGGTTCACACCCCAGGTTTTCGCCAGAATGCGGCTGGCACCCTTGGGGTTGCTGTTCGCGATCATCGCGCGGGCGGCCATGACGGTCGCGGGGATCAGATCGGGGGATAGCTTGTTGGCCTGAATGGCGGCTTCGCGCGCCTCCATTGATTGACCCTCGTCAAGGATATCCCTCGCCTCTGATAAGGCCAGAACGGCGTCGCGGCGTTTGTGCACGTCGCGGGGCAGGTTGCCGGATTTCAACTTGGCACCAAGAGTTTCGCGCGCGCCGGACCAGTCGGATTTTTCAGCCTGCAGCTTGAGCAAGGTGTTCTGGATTTCTTCGTGCTTCGGCTTGATTTCGAACGCCTTGCGGGCAAGGCCCAGCGCGGTGTCTGTATCGCCGATCGCCAGCTTTTGGTGCATCAGCCCGCGCACGCCGACAAAGCGTGTATCGTCATTTTCCAGCAGTTTGCGGTAGCTCGTCTCTGCCGTGCGGGTGTCGCCGGTCATCTCTGCCGCCTGTGCGGTCAGCAGGGTCGTCAGTTCGGGACGGTCAAGATATTTGTCGGCGCGTTTCGCCTTGGCCATTGCCAGATGCCCCTCGCCGCTGGCAAGGGCGAACAGGCCTTCGGACAGCGCCTCAAAGCCCTTACGCTCGCGGTTGCGATCAAAGTGACGAGAGATCGCAGTTTCGTCGCCATTGAGGAAATGGAACACGGCTATTAGCAGTTTAAGCAGTTTCAGCCCCAGCCAGACCGCAACGATCAAGGCACCGAAGGCAAAGACCAATTGCAGCGCGTTCAGCGTGATTTCATAGCCGGCGACCGCAATATTGGCCCCGCCTTGCACGTCCATCAACTGCACTGCGCCCCAAGTTAGGCCGGTGACGATGGCCACAAAAATCAGGATCTTGATAAGGGTTGTGATCATGTCTGCGGCCTTTAATTAGCTGTCAGGGAAGCGTCGAGCTGATCGGCAGCATCGACGGCGGCGGCGCGCGCCTCGGCCTGCGTTGTCCAGTCGGACATCGCGTCGCGCGCAGAAGTAGGAAGCGTGGCGATTTCCGCCAGTGCGTCGTTCAGGCGGCCGTTGCGCAGGGCGTCTTCCGCCCGCGACAGGGTCGCGTCGGTGCTTGTGCCCTCGCGGGCCTCAACGGACCGGACATTCAACTGATTGCGTAGGAACGACCCAAAGCCGCCAACATCATCCCCCGCTTCGCCCGCAGAGCGGGAGGCGGACAGGGCAGCGCGGGATGCCTCTGGAAAGGTATCGCGCAGAGTGGCGAGCGTAGGTACGCCGTCGACAACAGCGGTCAGCGCGTCTGGCAGAGGATCGTCCATCGTGCTGGCAAGGTCATCCAGCGGCTCGCGCATTGGCGCGCCGCTTTCAAGCGCGCCTTGGACGCGGGACAGGGCTGCGCGAGCGGTTTGGTCGCGGGCGGCCACCACAGCGGTTTGCTGGATCTGCTCAGCCTCGGCGCGGGTGGCGTCAAGCTGGGCCTGCAAATCAGCGCGTTGCTGTTCCAGCGCGGCCTGCTGTGCGGCGATCTGATCGCTTAGCTGCGCAACGGCCTGTTCTTGCGCCTGCTCACCCATCAGCGGGGCCAGTTGGCCGGCTTGGGCGATGCTGTCGTTCACCGCGGCAAAGCGTTCATCAACGCTCGCGCTTAGGTCGGTCACGCCCTGGTTTAATGTGGCCACGTCCTGCGTGATGCCGGACATATCTGTGACCGGGACCGCATCGACCTGCGCTTGCAGCGCATCAATGCGGGACTGAAGGCCGTCAATATCCACAGGCGTGGTCTGACCAAATTGAGTATAGGCGACGCCATAACCGATGCCGCCCGCGATCAAGCCACCCAGCAACATCGGAAAGAAGACGCCTTTGCGCTTTTCCGGCTCTTGCCGAGGCGGCGTGCTGACGGGTTCCGTCTTAGCCGGGGTGGCAGGTGCGTCTGCCTTGGGTTGCCGGGCCACAGGCTCAGGCTTTGGCGTGGGGGTCGACGCGGCGGGTTTTTCCGCAGCCGTCGCAATCGAAGGGGGCGGCATCGCCATATCGACCTGCGCTGGCGCATCAGCCGTCTGCGGTGTCGCGACGATTTCAGCCTCGGTCACTTTGTCCGGGTTCGCCTTCGATTTCGGACTGCGCCCATTTGCCGGTTTTGTCGCCACGGAATTCACCTTCCTGTCCCTGCCGATCACGTCCCGGCCATCATCATAAGACGTTAGCCCGCGCCGCTTCTACGCTCAAGGGCTACTCCGCCTGCGGGTCCAGACCGCGCAGCACAGCAATCGTCATGTCTGTCATATGATCTGCGTCGGGATGGCCAACGGTCAAGGCACGGGCCTGTGGAATATGGCGAAACAGGTTTGCGACGGCAGCACTGATCGCAACGATATGCAGCGGTGCAGTGTACGTCAGATCAAGCAGCCCCTGCGCAGAGCGTGCCGAAAATATAGGCGCAACAAGCGGTACGGACCCGGCTGCGGCATCAATCAGCGATTGCGGGACCGGCAGGGCGACTTGGTCATATGCCTCAATCGTGGTGCAGCGCAGACCCGCGGCAGTCAGGCGCGCGGCAATTGCGCCCCGGCGATGGCGACCCGCCAAATGGACCATCGGCCCGGCGGGGTGGTGCGCCGTGATCATGGCGACAAGCGCGTCAGCGTCACCATCGGCGCTGCGCACGTCGTACCCTTTGGCATCTGCGGCCGCCGCTGTCGCGCCGCCAACGCACCACGCGGTCAGTCCCGTACCAATCGGTGCCTGCGCGACGGCGCGGGCAGAGGTAAAGATCACATGCGACGCATCCGGCATATCGTATGAAATCGGCACGATCCTCAACGCGGGGGCGTTTATGATGGGCACCGCCTTGCGCATCACGCGCTGCACATCTTGGGCAAATAACGCGCCCGCGGGGTCCGGGCGGGTGATGATCAGAATAGGTTGCATCGCGGCCTTGTTGTCTGATTGCGCTGCCAGTGTTACGTGCAAGACGTTCCAGCACAACAGGCCTTACCCCATGACACGCACGATCCTTGGTATCGAAAGCAGTTGCGACGACACTGCCGCCGCCGTTGTGCGGCAAGATGATGAAGGAACGGTTATCCTGTCCTCTGTGGTGTTTGGCCAGACGACGCTGCATGCCGCCTTTGGCGGTGTGGTGCCGGAAATTGCGGCGCGGGCGCATGCGGAAAAGGTAGATCACTGCGTCGAACAGGCTCTATTACAGGCGAATGTGAAACTGCGGGACTGCGATGCGATTGCGGTGACTGCTGGGCCGGGGCTGATTGGCGGCGTGTTGTCGGGGGTCATGTGCGCTAAGGGTCTGGCTGCCGCGACTGGGCTTCCGCTGATTGGTGTGAACCATTTAGCCGGCCATGCCCTGACGCCGCGCCTAACGGATGATGTCGCGTTTCCTTATTTGATGCTGCTTGTGTCTGGTGGCCATTGCCAATTTCTGATCGCCCATAGCGATGACCGCTTTGAACGCATCGGCGGCACCATCGACGACGCCCCGGGCGAGGCGTTTGACAAGACAGCGCGGCTGCTAGGCCTGCCGCAACCGGGCGGTCCCGCTGTGGAACGTGCGGCTGCAACGGGGGATCCCAAGCGGTTCAAACTGCCACGCCCACTGCTAGACCGCGCAGATTGCGACATGAGCTTTTCGGGGCTGAAGACTGCCCTGCTGCGTGCGCGTGATAGCGTCATTGGACCGGATCAGACACTGAAAGCGGCGGATCAATCGGATTTGGCCGCGGGATTTCAGGCGGCCATGACCGATGTGCTGCGCGCGAAAACGGCGCGGGCTTTGGACATTTACCTGGCGCTATCCCCGGCAGAACCTGTCTTGGCCGTCGCGGGCGGCGTGGCTGCAAATATGCCGATCCGGGACGCACTCACCGACCTTTGTGCAACGTCAGGCGTCCGCTTTGTCGCGCCGCCGCTGTCGCTGTGCACGGACAACGCAGCCATGATCGCATTTGCGGGGCTGCATCGCCTGGCCCGCGCTGATTTCGACGACTTAAGCCTGTCAGCGCGCCCACGCTGGCCGCTCGACGGTGCGGCTCCGGGGATGCTGGGGTCTGGCAAAAAGGGGGCAAAGGCGTGATCGGCGTCGTCGGTGCTGGCGCTTTTGGGACGGCGCTTGCGATTGCATTAGCCCGCGATGGGCGCAGCGTTACGCTTTGGGCGCGCGATATAGGCGATATGGCGCAGACGCGCCGCAGTCCGCGCCTGCCAGATGTGACGCTTCCGGACGGGATAAACATCACCGAAAATATGGTCGATATCGCTGCGTCAGAGACTGTTTTGCTGGCTGTTCCCGCACAAAGCCTAAGGGACGTTTTGACGGCAAATGCTACGCATCTGGACGCCAAGCAGCTGGTCGCTTGTTGCAAGGGGATCGACCTTGAAACACTGACAGGACCTGTAGCCACCATTGCACGCACCTTGCCGAATGCTATGCCTGCGATCCTGACCGGGCCATCCTTTGCCGCCGACATCGCACGCGGTTTGCCGACAGCGCTGACGCTCGCCTGTGCTGATGATATCGTCGGCCAGAGCCTGCAACAGCAGTTGTCGACAGGTACGCTGCGCATTTACCGCACGACAGACACGATTGGCGCAGAGCTGGGCGGTGCGCTTAAGAATGTCATCGCGATTGCCTGCGGCGTGGCGATTGGTGCAAGCCTTGGTGACAGCGCCCGCGCCGCGCTGATGACGCGCGGCTTTGCAGAGATGCAGCGCCTAGCACAGAACCTTGGGGCAGAGCCGCAGACCTTGGTCGGACTGTCAGGCTTAGGCGATCTGGCCCTGACCTGCACGTCGCCACTATCGCGCAATTATCGGTACGGGCTGGCACTGGGGGCTGGCACGGCAATTGATCCCGCGATGACGGTCGAGGGGGCCGCTACGTCTTGGGCAGTCACCCGGCTCGGGCAGGATCGGGGGATTGATCTGCCGGTTTGCGCGGTGGTTGCCGCGCTGACGCGGGGTGAGATCAGTGTCAAAACTGCGCTGCAGAACCTGCTCAGCAGACCGCTAAAGGAAGAATAACATGGCGCTTTGGTTGATGAAATCCGAGCCGGATGAATTTGGCTGGAACGATCTGGTCACGAAGGGCGTCAGCCCTTGGGATGGCGTGCGCAACTATCAGGCGCGGAATTTTATGCGTGATATGGCGGTCGGCGATCAGGCATTTTTCTATCATTCCCGCACGGGTCTGGCGGTCGTTGGAATCATGGATATCGTCGCGCCCGCCTACCCCGACCCCACCGCGCCTGACCCCAAATGGTCTTGCGTCGATGTCAAAGCAGCGCAGCCCTTTGACCGGCCAGTCACGCTGGATGCGATCAAAAACGATCCGCGGTTGGCGGACATGGTGCTGGTTAAGAATTCGCGCCTGTCCGTGCAGCCGGTGACGCAGTCCGAATGGGATATGATCTGCGCGATGGGCCTAAAACAGGCCTAGATGGACAGCCCGCCAATCACATTGGCGGGCGCCATGAATAGCAAATGTCAGCCGTAGACGGCTTCTTTGCCGAAATGCTTGGTCAGTAGGTAATACATGACGGCGCGGTATTTGTTGCGGTTCGACCGGCCATAGGTCTCGATCGCTTTTTGCACGCCGCCCATCAATTCGGGACCGTCGGGCAGGCCAAGCTTTTTGCGCAGGAAACCGTCAACGACGCGCTGAAGTTCTTCGGTATCGCTGCCGGCAACAGTGCTGGCGTCGTCGTTATAAATCGACGGGCCGCAGCCGATTGTGACCTTTTTCAGCAGGTCCATATCCGGCGTCATGCCGCATTTTTCTTTGATGTCTTCCGCGTATTTCGCGATAAGATCGTCACGTTTTCCCATGTCGTACCCCTGTTTTCTATACGGCCGTCAAGCGGCCTTAAGGCAGCCTAAAACGACGTTGCCGCGCCAAACAAGAAAAAACGAGGGGGAAAGTTTGGCCGCGCAACACCGTCACGCGGCCGAAAGTGGTTAGTAGCGGTAGTGTTCAGGCTTAAACGGGCCTTCGACGGTGACGCCGATATAGTCCGCTTGATCCTTTTGCAGCGTGGTCAGTTTAACGCCGATGCGGGCCAAGTGCAGGCGCGCAACCTTTTCGTCCAACACCTTGGGCAGGATGTAAACGCCGGGCTGGTATTCATCGCCCTTGGTCCACAGTTCGATCTGCGCCAGCACCTGGTTGGTGAAGGATGCCGACATCACAAAGGACGGGTGGCCCGTGGCGTTGCCAAGGTTCAACAAGCGGCCTTCGGACAGCAGGATCAGACGAGAGCCGGAAGGCATCTCGATCATGTCGACCTGCTCTTTGATGTTGGTCCACTTGTGGTTTTTCAGCGCGGCGACCTGAATTTCGTTATCGAAGTGACCGATGTTACCGACGATGGCCATATCCTTCATCTCGCGCATATGCTCGATGCGGATGATGTCTTTGTTGCCGGTCGTGGTGATAAAGATATCGGCGGTGGCGACGACGTCTTCCAGCAGGACAACTTCAAAGCCGTCCATGGCGGCCTGCAGGGCGCAGATCGGGTCGACTTCAGTGACTTTCACACGCGCGCCGGCGCCGCTTAGGGACGCGGCAGAACCTTTGCCAACGTCGCCATAGCCGCAGACGACGGCCACTTTGCCAGCCATCATGGTGTCAGTCGCGCGGCGGATGCCGTCGACCAGCGATTCCTTGCAGCCGTACTTGTTGTCGAACTTCGACTTGGTGACGGAATCGTTCACGTTGATTGCGGGGAACGGTAGCTGACCCTTCTTGTGCAGGTCATACAGGCGGTGAACGCCTGTGGTCGTTTCCTCGGATACGCCTTTGATTGCGTCGCGGGTTTTGGTGAACCAGCCCGGGGATTGCGCCATACGCTTCTTGATCTGCGCCTTGATCGCGACTTCTTCTTCGGACTGAGGCACAGCGATGACGTCTTCGCCAGCTTCGGCGCGGGCACCCAGCAGGATGTACAGCGTCGCGTCGCCGCCATCATCCAAGATCATGTTCGCGCCTTCGGGGAATTGGAAGGACCGGTCAAGGTAGTCCCAATGCTCTTCCAGCGTCTGGCCCTTGATTGCGAAAACGGGTGTGCCGCCAGCGGCGATCGCGGCAGCAGCGTGGTCTTGGGTCGAAAAGATGTTGCAGGACGCCCAGCGCACGTCAGCGCCCAGCGCTGTCAGCGTCTCGATTAGCACAGCGGTCTGGATCGTCATATGCAGCGATCCAACGATGCGCGCACCAGCCAAAGGCTTCGTCGTGCCGTATTCGTCGCGGCAGGCCATCAGGCCCGGCATTTCGGTTTCGGCAATATCCAATTCTTTGCGGCCATAGGCAGCAAGGGCGATATCCTTGACGATGTAGTCCTGAGTCATGTTGCATGTTCCTTGCGCATCAGCTTTGCGCAAGGCGATAACACACCGGCCAAATCTGGGCAACGCGACACGAGGACAACCATGAAACAACCCCGCGCGTGGCAACGCATGCTATCGGGTCGCAGGCTGGATCTGCTTGACCCAACCCCGATGGATATAGAGGTCGAGGACATCGCTCACGGGCTGGCCTTTGTCGCCCGCTGGAATGGGCAAACGCTAGGCGATTATGCCTATTCGGTGGCCGAGCATTCGCTGCTGGTCGAGCAGATTTTCAGCGTCCAGCAGCCCGCTGCGCCAGCCAAGTGGCGGCTGGCGGCCTTGCTGCACGACGCGCCAGAGTATGTGATTGGTGACATGATTTCCCCAGTCAAGGCCGCTGTGGGGCCGGGATATGGAGAGCTCGACGCGCGGCTGACAGCGGCGATCCATCTACGCTTTGGCCTGCCTGCGGTGCTACCCGTGCGGGTGAAAAAGCATATTAAGACCGCGGACAATGTGTCAGCTTGGCTGGAAGCCATCCAGATCGCAGGATTTTCGCGCACAGAGGCAGACAAGCTGTTTGGCAAACAGCCTGTTGCTTTGGTGGAAACGCTAAGTATTGCGCTGCGCCCGCCCGTTGCGGTGCGGCAGGATTATACCGCCCGCGTCGCGGCGCTGCTGGCGCAGATGTAAATCAGCGCGGGCTGCGTTTCGCCAAAATGCGCTGCAGCGTCCGGCGGTGCATACTGAGGCGCCGCGCGGTTTCACTGACGTTGCGATCGCACAGCTCGTATACGCGCTGGATATGCTCCCACCGGACGCGGTCCGCGCTCATCGGGTTGTCGGGCGGCGGCGGCAGTTCGTCCTTGCGGGCCAGCAAAGCGTTGGTCACGTCGGTCGCGTCAGCGGGCTTCGCCAAATAATCCGTCGCACCGATTTTCACGGCGGCTACGGCGGTGGCGATAGCACCGTATCCGGTCAGCACAACGATGCGCGCATCCGGTCGGCGTTCGCGCAAAAGCTCTACCACATCAAGGCCATTGCCGTCCTCTAGCCGCAGATCAACCACGGCATAGGCGGGCGGACGGGCGGTAGCGATGGCTTTACCTGCTGCGACGGACTCGGCGGTTTCGACGATAAAGCCGCGCTTTTCCATCGCCTTTGCCAGACGTTTGACGAAGGCTTCGTCATCATCGACCAGCAAAAGCGTCTTGTCCGGTCCCAGATCGAGAGGCTCTTGGTTCATGCCGCGTTCCTTGAATGTTTGTTCTGAATTAGGCTTTTCGGCCCCGTGGTCAACTGGCACCAATCGCGCAGGCGACTTGGTCGGCCACTTGCTCTGGGCTTTCTTCGCGCCGGAAAAAACTGGCAAAGCCGGTGTCAGGCATCATCAGATACGTAAAGACGGAATGGTTCATCAAATAGTAGTCGGGATCGTCATCGCCCTTTGAATAAAAGACGCGGTAGGCATCAGCGGCAGCTTTGACCTGCGCATCGCTCCCCGTCAGGCCAATCATTTTGTCCGAGAAGTTCTGCACATAATCGCCCATCACCTGCGGCGTATCGCGGGCCGGATCGATGGTGATGAACACGGGTGTGACACTGTGACCCGCCTCTGCCAGCAGATCAACAGCCTGCGCGTTGCGCGCATTGTCGATGGGGCAGACATCGGGGCAAAAGCTGTAGCCGAAATAGATCAGCGCAGGTTCGGTGATGACATCGGCGTCGGTCACGGTTTCCCCTGCCCCATTCACCAGCGTGAACGGGCCGCCAATGTCCGCCCCGGCGGCAGTCGACGTGAAACACGACTCGGCGCTATTGCGCCCCATCGTCACCAGAAAGGTCGCCCCCAGCAAAGCAAGTGTTGCGCTACCAGCTAAAATCGCAGTCAGTCGTTTCATCGGGGTGTCCTTATCCAAAGCGTCGCATTGATCGCGCATCCCAGCCCCCGTAACAATGGGGCGCGCAAGCACATCCCCTTGATCTAGGATTTCACGATGACCAGCGATGACACGGACATTCTGCAGGACCGTGAGCGCAGCAACTGGGTGCGCCTGCGGACACTGCTCATTCTGCGCTGGTGCGCCATCGGCGGGCAGATCGTCGCCATCGTCATTGCCACCCGCTATTTCGGCCTCAAGATAGAGGCCGGGCCATCCGCCATGACCATCGGGGCGGCGATGATCGCCAATCTGATCACCAGCTTCGTCTACCCCGAGAACAAGCGTTTGTCGGAACGCGAAGCCAGCGCAATGATGGCGTTTGATATCATCCAGCTTGGGGTCCTGCTGTATCTGACGGGCGGGCTGCACAATCCGTTTGCCCTGCTGATCCTCGCGCCCGTGATTATTGCTGCGACCGTGCTGCACTTGCTAAGCTTTGTGCTGTTGGGACTACTTGCCATCGGCATGATTACCGCGATTGCCCTAACCTTTGTGCCGCTTCAGGTCGCTGACGGCACGCTTTTGCTACTACCACCGCTGCTGCACTTCGGCTTTTGGGCGTCGCTGGTGATTGGCGTCATCTTTCTGGGTATCTACGCCCGGCAGGTCACGACAGAGATGAATACGATGGGTGACGCCTTGCTGGCGACGCAGCTCGCCTTGGCCAGAGAGCAGAAGCTGACCGACCTTGGCGGTGTTGTCGCCGCCGCCGCGCACGAGCTTGGCACGCCGCTGGCGACGATCAAGCTGGTCAGCAACGAACTGATAGACGACCTCGCTGACCATCCTGAAATGCGCGAGGATGCAGAGCTGATCCGATCACAGGCTGATCGTTGCCGCGATATTCTGCATTCCATGGGCCGCGCTGGAAAAGACGACCTACACCTGCGATCCGCCCCGCTGGAAACTGTTGTAAAAGAGGCAGCCGAGCCGCATCTGCAACGTGGCCGCAACGTCAGTTTTGATGTCACCCCAGAGGATGGCTGCACCCTGCCCCAGCCCGTCATTTTGCGGCGACCAGAGATCATTCATGGGTTGCGTAACCTGATCCAGAACGCGGTCGACTTCTCTCAGACGCAGATTGCGATTGATGTGCGTTGGTCTGACAACCAAATCTTTGTTCGTATTGCCGACGATGGTCACGGCTTTCCGCAATCGGTGATCGGCCGTATCGGTGATCCTTTTGTGCGGCGCAGGCGTGTAGCCTTGGACGGCTTGCGGCGGCCAGGCTATGACGGCATGGGGCTAGGATTGTTTATTGCCAAGACGTTACTAGAACGATCCGGTGCCCAGTTGCTGTTTGCAAACGGACAACGGCGCATTCCGGCGGGGCAGAAAAGCGATCTGGGCACAGGTGCGATTGTCACGGTGACGTGGCCCATGAAAGCGTTGACGCGCACGGATCACGGCAACTATCCGGCGTTAGGGAAAAACCAACTAATTTTGGATTGATTTAGATTTCTTAAGCCTGCGTTAACCCGGTTCATTCAATTTCAAGTTGTTGTGACCGGGAGATATGGAATGCTTTTAACCAATGAGTTGATACACTTTTTCGCTGCAGGCAGCTTTGCCTTGATCGGTTTATTTGCAGCGGTTCAGGCCATTAGATCCTATTCCTTTCCCGCTCCGCGGCAGTCCGTCAAAACGCTGCCAGACCTGCAGACGCCAGCCTTTTTGTTTGATCAGGATACGTTGGTTGATGCCTCGCCCAGCGGTGCCGCGCTGATTGCAAACAGCCAAGCAGGACAGTCCGACCGCGACGCCGTCATTGCCGTTTTATCGCGGCAATTTCCGAATCTGCGCGAAAAAATCCTGTCGCTGGGTACGGATTGCAGTGTCGCGCTGGCAGGCACTGGCGATGCCGGGTTGGGGCTGACCCTGTCAGACCGGCAGGGGCTGCTGCGCATCAGCCTAAACGCACCCGGGGTCGAGGCCGCGACCCGCCACTACGAGGATTTAGAGCGCGAGTCGCTGCTGGACGAGCTGAATATGTTGCGCCTGATCACCCGCGACACCCCGCAGCTGATCTGGACCGAAGATGCCCAAGGGCATCTGATCTGGGCCAACGCCGCCTATCTGTCTTATGCTGACCGCCAGATGCCAGACGACGACCGCAGTGGGCGCGTCTGGCCAGGAGAGCGGCTTTTTGCTGATATTCCGCCGCCATTGCCCAATGACCCGCGTACCTTTGGCGGGCGTCATGCGCTGCAATTACCGGGCGAGCGTGCAGAACATTGGTTCGATATTACCGCTGTGCCGCAAGACGGCTCTGTCATCTATTTCGCCATCGACGCCAATGCCGCAGTGCGGGCGGAACGCGCCCAGCAGGAATTTCAGCAGACACTGGCCAAGACCTTTGCCCAGCTTTCAACGGGCCTTGCGATCTTTAACCGCAAACGGCAGCTGGCCATGTTTAACCCGGCCCTGCTGGATATGACCGGGCTTGCCTTTGGATTTATGTCGACGCGGCCCACTATCGACATGGTGCTGCACCGCTTGCGTGAAACACGCAAACTGCCCGAACCAAAGAACTATAACACGTGGAAAGAACAATTTTCGGCCCTATAGGCCGCCGCCAAGAAAGGCACCTATTCCGAACTGTGGGAAATGCCTGATGGCCAGACATACCGCGTCACCGGGCGTCCGCATCCTGATGGTGCCTTGGCGTTTCTGTTTGAAGACATCACGGCCGAAGTGTCCCTGACCCGCCACTTCCGCGCCGAGATTGAGACAGGCCAGTCGGTGATGAATGCCCTACCCGACGCGATCGCTGTGTTTTCGCCCAGCAATACGCTGGTGATGACGAACGCCGCCTATGATGAAATCTGGCAGCGCGATGATGAACCGCAGATGCTGGTACACGATCTGCGCAGCGCCTTGCGGATTTGGAAGGCGCGCTGCGGTCCCTCTAGCCTGTGGCAGGATGTCGAGAACTTTGGCCAGATGCGCCGAGACAGCCATATCGTATCTGACGGGCTGATCATGACGAACGGGCGCCGTCTGGATTGCGCCGTGCAGGCAATTACCGGGGGGATGACGTTAGTGCGCTTTACCCCTGCCATGGCCCGGTTGGAAAGCAGCCCGCAACCGCCGCGTCAAGCCTATGGCTGACAGCGTATTCTGACGGAATTGGCTTGCAGCGGCCCCTCTGTCATTTAGTCTGGGGGCATGGCTCCTCCTTTCAAACGTATCCTGCTGGCTGACGCCGACGCGACCGCCGCTATGGCAGGTCATATCGCTATGGCGCTGGGGCCTGGCGACACCCTTTTGCTGGAAGGTGACATCGGCGCTGGTAAAACCACCTTCGCCCGCGCGCTGATCCGCGCCCGGCTGAAGTCACCGAAAGAGGATGTGCCATCGCCGACATTTACGCTGGTGCAAACCTATGACGCGGGTGATCTGGAAATCTGGCACTGCGATTTATATCGGCTGACCGATCCGCAAGAAGTGTTGGAACTCGGGCTGGACGACGCCTTCATCGGTGCCATTTGCCTGATCGAATGGCCCGACAGGCTTGGCCCCGACCTACCGACTGATCCCTTGCTGTGCCACTTTTCGGCTCAAACCGACCACCACGTTTTAACGTTGAGCGGTAGCGCGCGCTGGCAGGATTTGCTGGGTGATCTGCATGTCTGACGAGAACGCACGCACCACTGCATTCATCGCAGGAACGCCGTGGCAAGATTGGTCCGCAAGGCCGTTGGCCGGGGACGCGTCGAACCGCCGATACCTGCGCCTGACTGGCCCCGGCGGAGCGAGCGTCATTCTGATGGACGCCGATCCAGCCAAGGGCGAGGCCGTCGCGCCCTTTGTCGCGATTGCAGAATGGCTTTGCGCAAACGGCCTGGCTGCCCCCCGCATTTTGCTAAGCGATATGCCGCGCGGTTTACTGCTGATCGACGACCTTGGCCCGCAAACCATTGCAGAAGCGGCCAATGCCGTCGCCGAGGATCAGCTTTATGACGCCGCCGTCGATGTGCTGATCGCGCTGGACGGCATGATAGCTCCGCCAGATTTGGCGCGGATGACTCCCGACGTTGGCGCCGATATGGTTGCGATCACGGCGCAGACCTACCACGCTTGCGATCCCGCGCCGCTGGTCGCCGCCGTTCGCGATACGTTGCGTGCCTTTGCGCCTGATGCAGACCGGATGGCGCTGCGCGATTATCACGCCGAAAACCTGATCTGGCGACCAGAGCGGACGGGGCTGGACCGCATTGGGCTGCTGGATTTTCAAGACGCATTCGTCGCGCCGCGCGGCTATGATCTGGCGTCCTTGCTACGCGATATCCGCAGGCCCGTGTCCGCCGCGCAGGTGACACGGCAGCTTGCCCGATTTGCCGCAGCGACAAATACCGATCCCGCCGCATTTGGCGCACAGGTTGCCACCCTTGGGGCGCAGCGAAACCTGCGTATCTTAGGCGTTTTTGCGCGGCTCGTTGCCAATGGCAAACCGCGCTATGCCGCGTTTTTGCCTGCGGTGTGGGACGCCTTGATGTGCGATCTGGACCACCCGGCGCTGCAGAATTTGCGCAGAGTTGTCGTCGCCAACCTTCCACCGCCACAGGATCGCCCATGACCGCATCATACTCTGTCATGTTGTTCGCAGCCGGCATGGGCACGCGCATGGCACCGCTGACGACAGACAGGCCCAAACCGCTCATCTGCGTCGCAGGCAGGGCGCTTTTGGATCACGCGTTGGACCTAACGGACGTACCGCAAGTCGGCCGCCGTGTGGTGAATGTGCATTACAAGGCAGACATGGTGCGCGCCCACCTTGCGGGCCGCGACGTTGCGATTTCGGCAGAGGATCCCCTACTGGAAACCGGCGGCGGTCTGCGGCACGCTTTGCCGATGCTAGGTGCTGGCCCGGTGATGACACTGAATACTGACGCTGTCTGGCATGGGCCGAACCCGCTGACGCAGCTCGCCGCTGCCTGGCAGCCGCAGATAGAGGCGCTTTTGCTTTTGGTGCCCCCCGCGCAAGTTGCCGGGCATGTGGGCAAGGGTGATTTCGCAATCGCCCCCGATGGTCGCCTGACCCGCGCCCCAGCGCAAATCTACACCGGGGCGCAGATCATGCGCACTGATCGGCTGGGCGATTTGCCTCAGGATGCTTTTTCCCTGAACCTGATTTGGAACGAGATGGCCCAGCGCGGCGGGCTTTACGGCATTAGCTATGACGGCCGCTGGTGCGATGTTGGCCGCCCCGATTGCATTCCCCTTGCTGAACAGATGCTACAGGCCCCCGATGTTTGACCCCACCGACCAGCCCCGCGTTTTCGGCCTGCAACCGGGTGTCGATTTTGCGACGGGCCTTGTAGACGGGCTGACGGAACGCTTTGGCGACTTAAGCCGCGTGCGGCTTTTCGTGAACACTTCGCGGATGCAGCGGCGCATCAGGTCCGTATTTGACGCGGGCCCCGCACGGTTATTACCCCGCGTGCAGCTTGTGACCGATCTAGCGTTCGAGGGGACATTGGCGGGCCTGCCCGTTCCCGTCTCTCCCCTTCGGCGGCGGCTAGAGCTTTCGCGCGCTGTCAGCCGCCTGCTGGACGCCGCGCCAGAGCTTGCGCCGCGGTCGGCCCTGTTCGATCTGTCCGATAGCCTTGCGTCCTTGATGGATGAAATGCATGGCGAAGGCGTTGATCCCGCCTCGCTTGCTGATCTCGACGTCAGCGATCAGTCTGGGCATTGGCAGCGCTCGCTCGCCTTTCTGAACATCCTGCGCGACTACTTTATCGATGGATTTGATGCCCCCGACGCCGCGGCCCGCCAGCGGCTAGTGGTCAATGCGATGATCGCCCGGTGGGAGGCGCAGCCGCCGACAGACCCGATCATCGTCGCGGGTTCAACCGGATCGCGCGGGGCGACCGCGCTTTTGATGCAAGCGGTGTCGCGGCTGCCGCAAGGTGCCATCGTCCTGCCCGGCTTTGACCGCGACATGCCGCAGCCGGTTTGGGATGGGCTGGACGATGCGCTGCACCACGAGGATCATCCTCAATTCCGCTTTGCCAAGATGATGCAGACTTTGGCGCTATCCGTGGATGACGTGAAAGAGTGGGCATCGGTGGCACCCCCTTCGCCCGCGCGGAACAAACTGATTTCCCTGTCTTTGCGCCCTGCCCCAGTCACGGACCAATGGCGGGCAGAGGGCGCACATTTAGGCGATTTGCGGGACGCCACGACGCAGGTCACGTTAATCGAAACCGACAGCCCAAGGATCGAGGCCGAAACGATTGCCCTGCGTCTGCGCCAAGCCGCAGCCGAGGGATTGACCGCCGCGCTGATCACCCCGGACCGGATGCTGACACGGCAAGTCGCGGCGGCGCTGGATCGTTGGCAAATCCGGGCTGACGACAGTGCGGGCCTGCCGCTTGCGCTGTCGGCACCGGGGCGGCTGCTGACCCATGTGAGCGACGCTATGGGGCAGGACATCACGGCAGAGGCGCTGCTGGTTCTGCTCAAACACCCGCTGACGCATACGGCCAGCCCGGACCGCAATCAGCATCTGCTCTGGACCAGAGAGTTAGAGCTGCGCCTGCGCCGTCATGGCCCGCCCTTTATCACGGCACAAACTGTGTCCGACTGGGCGGCAGGAGTGAAAAATGCGCGCGATGGGCTGATTGAATGGGCCGCATGGGTCGGGCAGGTCGTCACTCTGTTGGGCCATGATGGCACCCTGCCGATTGCCGATCATCTGACTGCACATTTGGCTGCGACTGTTGCGCTCGCTTCTGGCCCGCACGGCACTGGCAGCGGCGAATTGTTCCTGCAAGCGCCCGGCAAGGCGGCCAAGGGGATTTGCGATGCGCTGGCCCGCGACGCGGATGCGGGCGGCGATTTGGACCTGCGCGACTATACCGCGCTATTCCGCACGCTGCTGTCCCAAGGACAGGTCCGAGAGCCGGAGGCGACTGACCCACGCATCCTGATCTGGGGCACGCTAGAGGCGCGTGTGGGCGGCGCTGATTTGGTGATCCTTGGCGGGCTTAATGATGGGGTTTGGCCGGGTACGCCAAAGCCTGACCCTTGGCTGAACCGCGCCATGCGGCAAAAGGCTGGCCTGCTGTTGCCAGAACGACAGATCGGCCTGTCCGCGCATGATTACCAGCAAGCGGCCTGCGCGCCGCAGGTTGTGATCACGCGGTCACGGCGCAGCAGCGACGCGGAAACGGTGCCGTCGCGCTGGGTGAACCGCCTAACGAACCTGATGTCGGGCCTGCCCGATCAACACGGACCAGAGGCGCTGGAACACATGCGCGCGCGGGGCAACGAATGGATCGCGCGAGCCGTTGCAGTTTCTGCCCCAGTGCAGGATATCGCCCGCGCAACGCGGCCTGCGCCCTGCCCGCCTGTTGCCGCACGGCCCAAGGATATCTCTGTCACGCAGATCAAAACGCTCTACCGCGATCCTTTCGTGATTTATGCGCAAAAGGTACTGCGTTTGCGGGCGCTTGATCCGCTGCTTGCGGATGCGGATGCCCCGATGAAAGGCACGATCTTTCACGAGATTTTGGAAAAATTCATCGCCCAACGCCCGGATGCCAGCGCGCCCGGCGCATACGATCAGTTCATGGGCGTTGCCCGCGACGTGCTGGCTGCGCAGTGCCCCTGGCCGACCGTGCGCCTGCAATGGATGACGCAGTTGCAATCCATCGCCCCCGGTTTTCTGACGGACGAAGCGCAGCGCCAGCAGGCCGGGCAACTGCTTGCGCTAGAGGCATGGGGAGAGATCACCGTTCCCGGCCCCGACATGCGCCTGACCTGCAAGGCTGACCGCATGGACGAAACCGCCAGCGGTACGGCGCTGATTTACGACTACAAAACCGGCGCGATCCCAACCGAAAAGCAGCAGGCGCGGTTTGATAAACAGCTTTTGCTAGAGGCCGCGATGGTCGAACGCGGTGCATTTGCCACAGTCGGCACGCGCAACGTGGCGGCGGCAGCGTTCCTTGGCTTTAACGCAGCGATGAAAACGGTGCCTGCGCCGCTAGACGATCATCCACCCACCAAGGTCTGGGCAGAGCTTGTGACGTTTTTGACGATGACCCGGCAAGCGGACTGGGGGTACGTCGCGCGGCGGGCACCGGCGATGACAAGTTATGACAGTTATTATGACCATCTGTCGCGCTATGGCGAATGGACGGATGCGGATGCGGCTGTGAAAGTGGTACTGACATGATCCGCGACGACGCGACGCAAAACCAAGTCTCTGCCGCTGATCCGACACTGTCGACTTGGCTATCGGCCAACGCCGGATCAGGCAAGACGCGTGTGCTGACGGACCGTGTGGCGCGGTTGTTGCTAGAGGACGTCTCGCCTCAGAACATCCTATGCCTGACCTATACAAAGGCCGCCGCTGCTGAGATGCAGAACCGGTTGTTCAAACGCCTTGGCGGTTGGGCGATGCTGGACGACAAGGCGCTGCGCAGCGATCTGGCGAACCTTGGCGTGGACGGGGTGATTGCGCCGGACAAGCTGTCGGCCGCGCGGCGATTGTTTGCGCGTGCAATTGAAACACCGGGCGGTTTGAAAATCCAGACGATCCATTCGTTCTGCGCCAGCATCCTGCGCCGCTTTCCGCTAGAGGCCGGGGTCAGCCCCAATTTCAAAGAGATCGAGGATCGCACCGCCGCCCTAATGCGCAGCGCTGTGCTGGACGAGATCGCCTCGGGGTCGCAAGCGCAATTCCTGGCAAACGTCCTGCGGTATTTCGGTGGCGGAGAGCTAGATAAGCTAGTCCGCGAACTGGCTGGCCGCACACCGGATTTTACCGCGCCTTGCGACCGGGATGCCCTGCGCGCATCGCTTGGGATTGCGCCGGGGCAGACGATGGATAGCCTGCTGGCGCAGGTTTTTGACGCAGATACGGCCGAGATTGTGCGCGACCTGATCACCGCCTGCCGCACGGGCGGTTCAATGGACAACAAAGCCGCTGACAAGCTGGAGGGTGTGAATACAGCCGCCCCCGGTGTGGCGGATTTGATGATCCTAGAAGACGTATTTTTGTTTGGCGAAAAGACCAAGAACCCCTTTGGCCCCAAGACCGAAAGCTTTCCAACAAAGGGCGTGCGGACGGCGCATCCTGACCTGACGGATGCGCTTGCCGGTTTGATGGAAACAGTCGCCGCCCTGCGCGAGGATCGCCAAGCGCTGATGGCCTTTGACCGCAGCGCAGCGCTGCATGATTTCGCCCATGTGTTCGTGCAGGATTATACCGCGCGCAAAACAGCGATGGGCGTGCTGGATTTCGACGACCTGATCGGCAAGGCACGCGACCTTTTGACAGACAAGGCCGTAGCCGCTTGGGTTCTGTTCCGGCTGGACGGCGGCATCGACCATCTGCTGGTGGACGAGGCGCAAGATACATCGCCCGGGCAATGGGCCGTTGTGCAGCATCTGACGCGCGAATTTGTCAGCGGCGAGGGTGCGCGAGATACGCGGCGCACTGTGTTCGTTGTGGGTGACAAGAAGCAGTCGATCTATTCGTTTCAGGGTGCCGATCCGGCTGAATTCGACCGGATGCGCGACTATTTCGACACCGCGCTGGCGCAGATCGATGACCCGCTACAGACCCGCACGCTGGCGCATTCGTTCCGATCCTCTGCCGCGATCCTGCGGGTTGTGGACGAGACGTTTGTGCGCGACCGGGCCGCCGGGCTTGGGGATGTGTCGCAGCACATCGCGTTCAACGCGGACATGCCGGGACGGGTCGATCTGTGGCCGGTCATCAGCCCCGAAAAGGCAGAGATCGACCCCGATGATGACTGGCTCGCCCCCGTGGACGAGGTCAGCGAGGATCATCACCACGTACAGATGGCCGACCGGGTCGCGGCGCAAATCAAGCGCATGATCCATCATGAAACGTTGCCCGTGAAGCAGAAGGACGGCAGCGTTGCGCGCCGGCCGATCCGGGCGGGCGATTTTTTGATCCTTGTGCAGGGAAGGCAACAACTGCTGTTCCCCGAGTTGATCCGCGCCTGCAAGCAGGCTGACCTGCCCATCGCTGGTGCCGACGTGCTGCGCGTGGGCGGGGAACTTGCGGTCAAAGATATTGCTGCACTGCTGCGGTTTTTGGCTCTGCCAGAAGATGACCTTTCGCTGGCGTCCGCTTTACGCTCGCCCCTGTTCGGGTGGACCGAGCAGGACATTTTCACGCTAGCGCATCACCGTCCGCAGGGGGGCTATCTGTGGCCCGCCCTGCGCGATGCGGCAGGATTTGATGGCACAAAAGCCGTCGTGCGCGACCTTTTGGGTCAAGCTGATTTCTTGCGCCCCTACGATCTGATTGCCCGTATTTTGGTGCGGCACGGTAAACGGCAAGCCTTACTAGCGCGGCTTGGGACCGAGGCTGAGGACGGAATTGATGCGCTTCTGGCACAGGCGTTGGCCTACGAATCTGACAATACGCCCAGTCTGACGGGTTTTCTGACTTGGATGGATACGGACGATCTGACGGTGAAACGGCAGATCGACTCTCAAGGCGATCAGATCCGGGTGATGACGGTGCACGGCTCTAAGGGATTAGAGGCGCCGATCGTGATCTTACCAGACACGGCAGAGCGCAAGAATGACGTCAAATCGCAGGTTTTGCCCGGCGATGTGCCTCTATGGAAATCAGCCAAAGCGCATATGCCAGCCGCGATGGCGGGCCGCGTGGACGACATGGCAGAGGCACAGGCCCGCGAGCGGTTGCGCCTCCTTTACGTCGCGATGACCCGCGCGGAAAGCTGGCTGATCGTCGGCGCGGCGGGTGAGACGGCGAAATCTGGAACAGCTTGGCACGATATCGTGATGGACGGCATTGGGCATGCTGGGGCCGTGGATGCCTTGGCGGGTGATCTGACGGTGCAGCGGGTAGAACATGGCGACTGGTTTGCTGGCCCCCTGCTGCCCCGCGACAATCGGGCGGTCGGCCGGCGCGTGGCAGAAGTATTAGAGCCCCTGCCCGACGCCGCGCGGCCAATGACGCTGTCGCCCTCGGACCTTGGCGGTGACAAAACACTGGCTGGCGAATTCAACGATGGCGACGCTGATGCCCTGCTGCGCGGCAGTCTGCTGCACTTGCTGCTTGAACACCTGCCCGCCCTGCCCGCTGATGACCGCCGCAGCATCGCCAACCGTCTAATTGCGGCCTATCCAGAGGCGGATACCGTTGAAACTGACGATGTCATCGATGCTGCCTTGGCCCTGATAGACGCACCGCATCTGTCTGCGCTTTACGCCCCTGATACCTTGGCAGAGGTTGATATTACGGCCGATTTGCCCGGTCTTGGGCGCATGCATGGCAGTATTGACCGGCTGATTGTCACGCCTGATCGGGTCACGGCCATCGACTTTAAAACGAACCGCAACACCCCTGCGGGTCCCGATCAAGTGCCAGAGGGGCTGCTGCGTCAGATGGGGGCCTACGCCGCAGCGCTGGTACAGATTTACCCAGACCGCGCGATTGAAACGGCCATTTTATGGACCCGCGATGCGGTTTTGATGGACCTGCCCCCTGCCCTGACAACTGCGGCATTGGCCCGGTCCAGACTTGACCTTCCCCAGCCGCGTTCTTAGGTTCTGCCCCTGACACATTCATCCAATTGGAGAAGCCCCATGGCTACCATTGCCGTCACCGATGCCACCTTTGACGCCGAAGTGCGCCAGTCCGACATTCCTGTCGTCGTCGACTTTTGGGCCGAATGGTGCGGCCCGTGCAAGCAGATCGGCCCAGCATTGGAAGAGATCAGCGAAGAAATGGCCGGCAAGATTAAAGTCGTCAAAGTGAACGTTGACGAAAACCCGAATTCCCCCGCCCAGATGGGCGTGCGCGGTATTCCGGCGCTGTTCGTGTTCAAAAACGGCGAAGTCGTATCCAACAAGGCCGGCGCTGCACCCAAAGCGTCGATCAAAGGCTGGATCGAAGGCGCAATCTAAGCGACACGATTTCAAGATAATAAGGGGCGTCCCACTGGGGCGCCCTTTTTTGTTGCGGTCTATATCTTAGACCGGCCAGCCATGGTTCCACAGAACGCTGGCGATCTTTTCTGTCACCTCTTCCGGCGGGCGTCCTGCATTGATCGACATGTGCTGTAGGAACCACCAGATATAGGCCTCATACTCGGCGTCATCGCGCCAAGTGGCAAAGGCACGATCTTCGCCGTCGCGAGGCACATTGCCCGCAATGTGGTGGAAATCGATCTGCGCGAACAACACCGCCGGCTTGCGAAAGAAGAAGCCCGCAAGCGCAACGCTGGAGTTTTGCGTGACGACCAACTGGCAAGCGTTCAGGCATGTCACCATATCCTGATCGCTGATGGCAACATTTGGATATCGTGCCGCCAAATCTTGCAATGCGCCATGGTCTGCGTCGCTATACACTTCGTTCGGGTGCAGGGTGACGACAATATCGTTATTCGCAAAGCGGTCTGCTGTGTTTGCAATCATGGTCAGCGGGCTGCAGCTTTGAAATGTGCGGTGCTGGCGGATCACGCCCTGTAGCGGGACATAGACCGGATCATCCGCAACAGGCGCGGCGTTGGCCAGAGGATACAGGCGTTTGCGCCAGAATTCGAAAAAGCGTTTCGCCTCGGCCATGTCGATATCTTGCGGCTTGAACGGTGTCAGAGCGACATTCCATTCCCACCGCCGGGCAGAGGATTCGATTTGCCAAAATGGATAATAATAAGACCGCCGCAGGGTAAGGGCACGCGGGTGTGTCGGGTCGTCCATGTGAAACAACGCGTAGCCCGGCAAGTCCTTTGACGCGCGGCGGGCGGCGTCCGAATTGGGCTGATAGAACACGCGCATGCCTGCGTCTGTCAGCGTCTTGGCAATCAGGCCGATAAAATTATGCTCGCCCGCGCGTGCGCTCTTGAGCAGGCCGGGGTCCAGATAAAATGTCACGTCAAAAGGCTGATCCATAGCGCGGACGCTACGGTGCAGCATAGGCGCAATCAAGGGCTGACCTTGCCCCGGACAGGTCCGGTGTCCATATAGCCAATGAACTTAACACATGAGGTATCCATGAGCCGCGAAGACTTCCCCGGCTGGCACGGGACCACGATCATCGGTGTGCGCAAGGATGGCAAAGTCGTCATCGCAGGCGATGGGCAGGTCAGCCTTGGCCAGACCGTCATCAAAGGCACCGCGCGCAAGGTCCGCAGGCTGAGCGTTAAAGGCAGTGATGTGATCGTCGGCTTTGCCGGATCGACTGCTGACGCCTTTACCCTGCTGGAACGGCTTGAGAAAAAGCTAGAAGCCACCCCCGGTCAACTGCAGCGCGCCAGTGTGGAGCTGGCAAAGGACTGGCGCACGGATAAATACCTGCAAAAGCTAGAAGCGATGCTGATCGTCACCGACGGCAAAGACCTTTACGTGATCACCGGCGCAGGCGACGTGCTGGAACCTGAACATGATGTGACTGCGATTGGCTCTGGCGGCAACTATGCCCTCGCTGCCGCCCGGGCGCTGATGGACAGCGATCTGGACGCAGAGGCAATTGCCCGCAAAGCGATGGCGATTGCGTCTGACATTTGTGTCTACACCAACGGAAAACTGACCGTAGAGACCATACCAGCATGATCGACCGCGACGACCTACGCGCTGCAACGGCTGCCGGGGTCATTTCAGAGGCGCAGGCTGCGTCGCTGGCGTCCCTCGCGCAGAACCGGCAAGCGGCGCGGTCCGATTTGCAGCAGATTGATGAACCGTTCGAGCTGTTCAAAGGCTTCAACGAAATTTTCATCGTCGTCGGTCTGTGCATTCTTGCCGCTGGTTGGGCTGCTAGCTTTGGCCTTTTTCTGGCGCAAGAAACAAGCAACGTGCTGATGGTTGGTGCATTAACCGGCGCGCTGATCTGGGGCTTGTCAGAATACTTTGTCCGCCGCCGCCGCATGGTGGCCCCAGCCATCGCGCTGAGCATCTTTTTTGCGATCACGGCGCTTGGCACTTTTGGCGCGCATTTTGCCGAACCCTTTATGGTGGCGCAGCGCGATTTTAGCAGCCTGCCATGGCCAGCCATCTGCGCGACGCTGGCACTGTTGGTCTATTGGGTGCGCTTTCGCGTGCCCTTTGCCTTGGCTGTTGTCGCTGTCGGCGTTTTTGGCATCGCGATATTACTTGCCGCGATCGCACGCGGTACGCCCGCGACCTGGACCGAGATGTTTAAGCTGTCAGCAAGCGGGCCATTCGCGTGGATCACCCTGTTGGTTGGCCTCGCGGTCTTTGCCGTTGCCATGTGGTTCGACATGTCGGACCCACACCGCGTGACGCGCCGGTCAGCGAACGGGTTCTGGCTGCACCTTGTGGCGGCACCGGCGCTGGTGAACACAGTGGCGCTGTCGCTGCTGGACCAAGACAGCGCAGCGGCCAACCTGATCCTGCTGGCGGTGCTCGCATTCTTTGCCGCCGTTGCCATCATCATTGATCGGCGGTCGTTCCTGATCGCCGCAATCGGATATATCGTGACGCTGTCGTTGACAGTGTTCAACCCTGGCCATGCAGCGACGCCGATCCTGCTGCTTGGCATCGCCCTTTTGACCCTTGGCGCGTTCTGGCAACCCATTCGCGCCACCCTTTTGCGGCCATTGGCGGGGGTCCTGCCCCTTGACCGGTTGCCGCCCACCCATCTGACAAAGGACTGATCATGACAGACCTGACCCCCCGCGAAATTGTGTCCGAACTGGACCGCTACATCATTGGCCAAGGCGACGCGAAGCGTGCTGTCGCCGTTGCGTTGCGCAATCGCTGGCGCCGCAAGCAACTGGGCGATGACCTGCGCGACGAAGTGTATCCCAAGAACATCCTGATGATCGGACCCACCGGCGTCGGCAAAACAGAGATTAGCCGCCGCTTGGCCAAGCTGGCCCGTGCACCGTTCATTAAGGTCGAAGCGACAAAGTTTACCGAGGTCGGCTATGTTGGCCGCGATGTTGAGCAGATCATCCGCGACTTGATGGAAAGCGCCATCGCGGAAACGCGCGGCTATATGCGCGATGATGTAAAGGCGAAGGCGGTTGATGCCGCGATGGAACGTGTCGTCACTGCCGTCGCTGGTAAGGACGCCCGCGAAGGCACCCGCGATCTGTTTCGCAAAAAGCTGCGCGATGGTTTGCTGGACGACACCGTGATCGAGCTAGAGCTGGCCGATACATCTAACCCATTGGGCGGGTTCGAAATTCCCGGTCAGCAGCCCGGCATGATGAACCTTGCCGATATGTTCGGCAAAATGTCCGGCGGGCGCACCGTAAAAAAGCGGATGACCGTCGCAGATAGCTACGAGGCGCTGATCGCAGACGAAGCGGACAAGCTGCTAGACGACGAAAGCGTGACCAAGGCCGCGCTAGAGGCAGTAGAGCAATCCGGCATCGTGTTTCTGGACGAAATCGACAAGGTCTGCGCCAAGTCCGATGCACGCGGCGCCGATGTAAGCCGCGAAGGCGTGCAGCGCGATTTGCTGCCCTTGATCGAAGGCACCACCGTCAGCACGAAATACGGGCCGATCAAAACGGACCACATCCTGTTCATCGCCTCTGGCGCGTTCCATGTCGCTAAGCCGTCTGACCTGCTGCCTGAATTGCAGGGCCGTCTGCCAATCCGGGTAGAATTGCAGCCGCTGACGGAAGGCGACTTTGTGCGCATCCTGACCGAAACGGATAACGCACTGACATTGCAGTATTCTGCGCTGATGAAGACAGAAAATTTGACGGTGACCTTCTCTGAAGACGGGATCGCAGAACTGGCAAAGATCGCGGCAGAGGTGAATGAAAGCGTGGAGAATATCGGCGCACGGCGGCTTTATACGGTGATCGAGCGTGTGTTCGAGGATCTGTCCTTTACCGCGCCCGACCGCGGCGGCGAAGAGATCGTGATCGACGCGGCCTTTGTTGAAAAGCACGTCGGCGCAATGTCCCGGTCCACAGACCTGTCCCGCTACGTGCTTTAGGGCTTTTCTTTCCGGCCTCGCGGCGCGAACAAGTGGTATGAGTTTCATACATTTTGTTCGCGCCAACTGGCTGTTCCTGCTGGCTGGCTTCACACTGACTCTGACGTCGTCCTATGGGCAGACGTTCTTTATCTCGCTCTTTGCCGGGCAGATCATGGACGATTTCGGCCTAAGCGACGGGCAATGGGGCGGAATTTATACTTTAGGAACAACAGCTTCTGCCATCACGATGGTCTGGGCTGGCACCTTGGTGGACCGCTTTCGCGTGCGGGCACTGGGAACGCTGGTCCTGCTTGCGCTGGCGGCGGCGTGTTTGTTCATGGCGGCGGTCCCAAATGCGGCGCTGCTGGTGCTCGCCATCTTTTTTCTGCGGCTGTTCGGGCAGGGGATGTCGTCGCATTTGGCTGTCGTCGCCATGGCACGCTGGTTTGTCGCATCGCGCGGCAAGGCGCTGTCGATCGCGTCGATGGGCTTTGCCGTAGGGCAGGCCGTTTTGCCAATCATCTTCGTTGCCCTGCTGATGACGTGGGATTGGCGGATGCTGTGGGTTGTCGCAGCCGGGATCGTACTGCTGACGGTCCCGCTGATGACCATGCTGCTGCGGCATGAACGCACGCCGCAAAGCATGGCGAAGGACGAACAAGCTGCCGGCATGAATGGACTGCATTGGACACGGGGGCAGGTGCTGCGGCATCCGCTGTTCTGGCTGATGGTGCCCGCGCTGTTGGGCCCGCCCGCCTGGGGCACTGCGCTGTTTTTCCAGCAGGTTCACCTGACAGAGGTAAAGGGCTGGCCGCTGGCGGGGTTCGTCGCGTTGTTTCCCCTATATACGGGTGTGATTATTGCCGCGACTTTTGGCACTGGGTGGGGCGTCGATAAGATTGGCACAGGTCGCATCGTGCCGTTTTATATGCTGCCCTTTGCCGTCGGTTTTGCATTGATGGCCGGCGCGGATAGTCTGTTTGCGGCAGGCATTGCCTTGCTCGTGCTCGGCGCAGGGCAGGGCATGCAGTCGACGTTGCCTGCCGCGTTCTGGGCAGAGTTTTTTGGCACGCGCCATATCGGGTCGATCAAGGCAGCAGCGGCAGCAATCATGGTATTTGGGTCGGCGATAGGTCCGGGTATATCTGGCCTGCTCATCGACCATGGCATTGAATTCCCACAGCAAATGTGGGGTTACGCAGTCTATTTCGTGTTTGCAGCAGGTGCTGCGACCATCGGCGTCACAACCGCGCGCAAGTCACTTTCGGCGGCGTAAATAGACGTAGTAGGCACCGTCGCCACCGTGTTTCAGGTGGGCTGGGCGGACCTCTAACACCGCAGGGGCAAGGGGCTGAAGTTGCAGCCACTGCGGCACATAGCGCCGCAGAACGCCGCGCCCTTCAGGGCCCCAGCCATCATCAAGACGGCCTTTGCCCGTGATAACCAAGACCAGACGTTTGCCAGCCGCCTGCGCGTTCAGGATAAAGGCAATCAACTCGGGATATGCCTCGTCCTGATACATGCCGTGCAGGTCGATGCGGCCTTCGGGTTTCAGCTTGCCCGCCTTCATGCGCAGGAAATTCTTGGCGTCCATCGTGACAGGCGCACTGCGCAGTCTGTCGCGCAGGGGCGGCAGAATGTCATTGGGACGGGTGATGTCGGCCTTGGTGCCGACCTTAAATGCGGCGACGGGCGGGCGCGGGGCCATTTTTTTCGCGGCGGGCGCGGGCTTCGGCTCTGGCGTAGGTTTCTTTACGGGATGCAGGGGTTTGACTTGGCTGCGGACGTGATCCCAGACAGCCTTGTCGTCAGGCGAAAGATGCCGGGGCCGTCGCATCAGTAATCCAGCGGGTCTGTAACTTTGGCCAACGCATAGGAAATCGGCATCAACACGACCATCCGGCCCGGATCCTTGACCGCGCCAGCGGCTGCACCGGCTGCGTCGCCTGTGCCATAATAAACGTCAGCGCGCTGCGCACCCTTGATCGCTGATCCGGTATCCTGCGCGACCATAAGGCGGCGCAGTGGTTCAACGCCTTCCTTTTCGATCCAAACCGGGGCACCGAGCAAGGTAATCGCTGGGTCCACGGCGATACTGCGCATTGGCGTGATCGACCTGTTCATCGCGCCAAGCGGGCCTTTTTCAGCCGGGACTTCGTCAATTGTGCGGAAGAAGACGTAGGAATCGTTCAGCCAAAGCAGCGATTGGCCTTCTTCGGGGTTGTCCTGCACCCATTGGCGAATAACAGGGGATGACACTTGATCCAGCGTATAAACGCCGCGCGCCACCAAGGCGCGACCGACAGAGGTGTAGTTGCGCCCGTTTTTGCCAGCATACCCGACGCGGATCACACGGCGATCGGGCAGGCGGATCCGGCCAGAGCCTTGAACCTGCAAAAAGAACAGATCGACCGGATCAGCAAGCCACGCGATTTCAAGATCGCGGTCAGCGTAGGGCAGGGACTCTTCAATCTCTCGGCGGCTATAGGTGCCTTCGGTACCGTCACCGGGCAGGCGGTAGATCGGAAAACGGTAGGTGTCGTCAGGGGTCAAACTGCCCGCGATTTCAGGCTCGTAATAGCCCGTAAACAACATCGGTTCACCGTCTTCGATCAGGACGGGCTGGAAGAACGTCTCGAAATAATCGCGGGCAGCGGGTCCGTCTTTTGCAACAGCACACAGCTGCGCCCAATCAGGGCGGGCGATGTCACCGCAGGTCTGGGTGAAAACATCCAGCGCTGCGGCGTGATCATCGTCGGCCCAGCCGTCTAGGTCGTCGAAGGTCAGAAACGTATAGGTTGGTTCAGCCATGGCGGCCCCCGTCATGCCAAGGGCCACAAGGGCCGTTCGCGCCAGACTTGCGATCATTCGCCAGTGGCAACAAGCCGCCAGTTCGGATCGTTGCTGTCCATCACGCGGGCAAAGGTCCAGACGTCCTTTTGACGCTTGATGGCGTTCGTATCGCCATCGACGATATCGCCGCCGTGATCGCGGACAACCCACGTCATTTCACCGGTAAAGCGGACGGTCAGCTCTGCCTCTTTGGTCTGCGGATCCAGGGTAGCTTCTTTCAAAGCCAAATCGCTGATGCCGACAAATGTGGCGGTGATGGTCAGGCCTTGATCGGCGCGCTGATGCACGACGGATTCAAAAGCGTCATACACTTCAGGAGAGATGAAGTTCTTAACCTCGTCCAGATCGCCACGCTCGAACGCCATTAAGATCATCTCGTAGGCCGATCGCGCGCCCGTCAGGAATTGCGTCACGTTGAACGACGGATCAATCCGCTTCATCGCAGCAAGCGCCTGAGCGGTATCACTGCCGTCGGCAGCGTGGTCGGTGATGTCACGATCAGGACCGCCTTCGATCACCTCAAAGTTGCTGCGGCGCGGGTCGGTTTTCGTCTGATCCACTGGGACTTTCGGCTTTTCAAACCCTTCACGGGTGCCAAGGACACCGCGCAACCGCAGGATCAGGAAAAGGGCAATACCGGCAAGAACAAGCAGCTGGATGATCGGTGCGTTCATAGGATCCTCTTTCGGGGGCGGCTGGAAACCGTCGATTGTGTTTCCTATGTAGGTGTCACAGTAGGCCAAGTCCACCTATGCGCCTACGACCGTGACCAAAGGACCCACAAATGCGACTGCTTCTGGCTTTTATCGCGATCCCGCTCATCGAAATCGCCCTGTTTATTCAGGTTGGCGGCCTGATCGGTCTATGGCCGACCTTGGCAATCGTGCTGTTTACCGCTGTTTTGGGATCATACCTTGTGCGCACGCAAGGCGCAGCTGAACTGGGGCGGTTGCGGCAATCCTTTTCCACCCTGCAAGATCCGGCAGAGCCGCTGGCCAATGGCGCGATGATCCTGTTTGCAGGCGCATTGCTGCTGACGCCGGGTTTTTTCACGGATGCTTGCGGCTTTGCGTTGTTGGTGCCGGGTATTCGGGCGCGCGCATTCCAAGCCATCAAATCCCGCGTGCGGTTTGCGCAGTTTGAAATGGGACCACAGGGTAAACCGGGCCCGCGTCACAACGGGCCGGATGACCGCGTCATCGACGGCGAGTTTGAGGCCGTTGATCCAGACAAGCGCCCAACCCACGATGCATCCGGCTGGACACGGCATTGAGCAACCTGCGGCTGCCTGATATGCCTTGCTGCAATTAGAGTTGAGGAGACTTCAGATGGCCGAAAACGAAACACCACAAGACGCAGCACCGCAAAAGCCAGCGCAGCCGCCCGTCGTGACGAACCGGATTATCGCGCAATATGTGCGTGATATGTCGTTCGAAAACATTCTGGCCCAGAAGGGCATCACGGGCGATGCGACCCCTGATATTCAGGCCCGTGTTGACGTCGACGCCCGCAAGCGCGGTGCAGATGATCAGTATGAGGTCATCACCAAGCTGAACATTACCAGCAAGACCAAGGAAAAGGGCGAGACGCTGTTCGTTCTGGAACTGGATTATGCTGGCGTATTCCAGATTGGCGGCGTGCCTGATGACCAAATGGGTCCGTACCTGATGATCGAATGCCCGCGTTTGGTATTCCCATATGTGCGTAAACTGGTCGCTGATCTGACACGCGAAGGCGGCTTTCAGTCGCTGAACCTGGAACAGTTCGACTATGTCGCGCTGTACCGTGCAAAGCTGGCTGCCCAGATCGAAGCGCAGAAAAAGATGCAGGCTGAACAGCCAGTTAACTAACTAAAGCGGGCAACTAAGCCTGGCTTAGCCCAGCCGTTTCCACAACGCACCGTCGCCCAGTTTCGCTACAAAAGCATCATGGGCGGCGGTTTCCTCTGCACTTAACCGAGAGGGCAGGGGCATTTCACGCGGCGCAGCGCGCCATGCTGTGTTTGTGCCTGCGGTATCTGATTTGTTCGACTTTGCGGACAGGGCAAAGTCAGGCTGACGACCACCGATCAGTTCCAGATAAACTTCAGCCAGAATTTCACTATCAAGCAGCGCGCCGTGCAGGGTGCGCGCGTCGTTGTTGATGCCAAACCTGCGGCACAGCGCGTCAAGCGACGCCGGAGAGCCGGGGAAACGGCGCCGGGCGATGGCCAGCGTATCAAGCGCGCGGTCCATAGCGATAAGCGGCTTTTTGACCCAGCCGAGCTCCGCATTCAGGAATTTCATATCGAATGCAGCGTTATGGATAATCAGCTTGGCGTCGTCGCCAATGAAATCCAGAAAGTCTTGGGCGATAGCAGCGAACAAGGGCTTATCACGTAGAAAATCATCGCCAAGGCCGTGCACTTCGAACGCACCCTGCGGCATGGATCGCTGCGGGTTGATATATTGGTGATAGGTGCGGCCCGTGGGCATGTGGTTTATCAGCTCAACCGCGCCAATTTCGACAATGCGATCGCCGTCTTCAGGCTCGAAACCGGTGGTTTCAGTGTCTAGAACGATTTCACGCATGCGATTTCCCCGTCAGATCGAAGATCAGGTTTTGCACGGCACGGCGGGTGTCGTCCAGTGTCAGCGTTTCAATCACGACGTCAGCGCGGGCGCGCTTTTCGGCATCAGGCATTTGACGGCCAAGGATCATGTCAAAGGTGTCCTGTGTCATCCCAGGCCGCGCCATCACACGCGCAGCTTGCACATCCGCAGGGGCCGAGACGACAAGGACCGTATCCAGCCAAGTATCTGCACCCGTCTCAAACAAGAGCGGGATATCGAGCAGGGCGAGCGGGCCAGTTTGTTCTGCGATGAAAGCGTCGCGGTCAGCTTTAACCAGTGGATGAACGATGTTTTCCAAGGTTTTCAAATGTGACGGGTCAGTGTTCAACACGTCTTTCAGCGCTGCGCGAGAGACGGCACCGTGAATTACAGCAGATGGGAAGACCTTGCCTATTGGACCAACTGCAGCGCCACCAACGTCATATAGGCGATGCACCGCGGCATCCGCGTCCCAGACGGGCACACCAACATCCCGGAACATATCTGCCGTCGTGCTTTTGCCCATACCAATGGACCCGGTCAGTCCCAGCAGATGGGTCATGCCAGAACGGCAGCCCGGAGGGCGTCGTCAACCTCTGGCCGTTTGCCGAACCACCGCTCGAACCCCGGGACGCCTTGATGCAAGAGCATGCCAAGGCCATCGACCGTGACGCAGCCCATGGCAGCGGCCGTTTGCAGCAAAGGCGTTTGTAGCGGGGAATAGACGATATCAGTGACAACGGTGTCAGGCTGCAAGCCATCAAGGGGAATGCGCAACGCAGGTTGTCCCGTCATCCCGAGAGAGGTTGTGTTGATGACAATTGCCGCGTCTTCAACGACGTTACCGACCTGCACCCAGTCCACGATACGAATACGTTGGCCAAAATCTGCCTTCAACGCCTCTGCCTTGGCGCGGGTGCGGTTCGCCAGCAGGATTTGCGGCACCCCGGCGTCTGCCAGAGCGACGATAATCGCACGCGCAGCGCCGCCTGCACCTAGCACGAGCGCGGGGCCGGATTTCGGATCCCAATTCGGCGCGCCTTGGCGGACGTTGGACATGAATCCGTAACCATCTGTATTGTCGGCGAAAATACTACCATCATCGCGGAATGTCAGCGTATTTGCGGCACCTATCAGGGTGGCGCGGTCGGATTGATGATCAGCAATCTGAAGAACGGCAGTTTTGTGCGGCAATGTGACGTTCGCACCAACAAAACCCATGCGGGGCAGGGTGCGCACGACCCGTTCCAAATCACCCTCTGCCACATGCAGGGGGACGTAGTCACCGCGTAGATCATAGCGGCGCAGCCAATGCTTGTGCATCAGCGGCGAGCGAGAGTGGCCGATCGGGTTTCCGATCACGCCGGCGAGGGGGATATCTGGTCGGGTCATGCTGGCAATGTTCCGCGCAACGTCAGATATGACAAGAGCTCTAGCAGCGGCAGACCAAGGATATTGAAATAATCCCCCTCGATGCGATGAAAGAGCCGCACCCCCTCTGCCTCTATCTGGTAGGCACCGACGCAGTGGCGGACCTCTTCCCAATTGCGGGTAACATAGTCGCGCAGGTAGGCGTCGCTGGCATCGCGCATATGCAGGCGAACGACGCCGACGTGGCGCCATATCGGCTTGCCGTTCTCGTAGATCACCGCAGCGGACAAAAGCTGGTGCACGCCGCCACGCAATTCGGAAAGCTGGGCAATCGCATCGTCGGTGCTGGTGGGTTTCGACAGGATGGTCGCGCCATGCGCCAGGATCTGATCGCAGCCAATCACAAGCGCGCCGGGGTTGCGGGCCGAGACTTTTGCAGCTTTCATCTCTGCCAAGGCGTCGGCAATATCGCGCGGAGAGGCCCCTTCGGCGCGTAAAGCGTCCCTCATTGCATCTTCGTCAACGCGCGGGGTGGCGGTTGTGAAACTGACACCAGCATTGCGTAAAAGCGTGGCGCGGATTGTCGACCCGCTCGCCAAAATCAGGGGTTCAGGCATGTGGAAAACTCCTGGACAAGTTGTGGTTCATATTGGGGGCGAAGCGACCGCGGCGTTGGTTCAATGAAAACGGACCTTGGGAAGGTGGATAGAATTCACATTCATGAACAAGTTCCTAACTTGGGGACGGGATAAAGGGCCCATGTGTGCAAGTCACGTGGTTTGGACGAGTCAAGTGTGAAGATAGTGTAAGTCTTAGCGAGGATGATCAAATATCCTGTTGTTAAATATAAATAAAATTTTGAACCCAACGTCAAGTTACAGTTGAATTTAGACAAGTGAAGTGGGGATAAGTCTGCGGATGAACATTTAATCCACAGATTCTGGGCTTACCTATAACATCATCATCTTTTCTTTCTTTCTTTATTCTTTAAGGAAGTCAGGGCACCGAGCGGGGATAAGATCATGGACTGGCTTGCGCCTTACTACTCTTGGATCAAAGCATTGCATGTGATGGCAGTGCTCGCTTGGATGGCTGGGTTGTTCTATCTGCCACGCTTGTTCGTGTATCATGCAGAGAAAGCAGAACCCGGGTCGGAACTTGATCTGACATTCCAAGTCATGGAAGCAAAGCTGCTGCGTGTGATTATGAACCCTGCGATGATCACGGCATGGATCTGCGGGCTTTTGATGATTGGTATGGGCGGTTTGGATTTTGGCGCTGTCTGGGGCTGGGCAAAGCTGGGTGCTGTGATTGCAATGACTGCGGCCCACATGTGGATGGCCGCGCGGCGCAAGGACTTTGCTGAGGGGCGCAATACACGGTCTGGGCGGGTCTACCGGATTGCGAATGAAGTGCCGACGCTCTTGATGGTCGTCGCGGTTATCGCCGTCATTGTCAGGCCGTTCTAAGCAACGTTGACTTTTGATGACTTTCAGGATAGTTGACTGGGACGTAGCCCGTCCGGGCGCATTACGTATTCCCGACCTGACCTTTTTAAAAACGCCGTACGCGGCGCTGGAACCCTGCCCATGTCCGAACACCGTCTGAACCTTGCTGACCTGAAGGCCCAAAGCCCCAAGGATCTTTTGGCGATGGCTGAAGAGCTGGAAATCGAAAACGCCTCGACGATGCGTAAAGGCGATATGATGTTCGCTATTTTGCGCGAGCGTGCTGACGAGGAATGGTTGATCGGCGGCGACGGTGTTCTGGAAGTTTTGCAGGACGGTTTCGGATTTCTGCGCTCGCCAGAAGCAAACTATCTGCCGGGGCCTGACGACATCTACGTCTCTCCTGATATGATCCGCCAGTATTCGCTGTCGACGGGCGATACTGTTGAGGGGACCATGAAGGAACCCAATGATAATGAACGGTATTTTGCGCTTAAGACGGTTGAAAAGATCAACTTTGAAGACCCGGAAAAAACCAAACACAAGGTTGCTTTCGAGAACCTGACGCCGCTTTATCCGGATGAGCGACTGAAGATGGAAGTCGATAGCGAGCACGATAAGAAGGACCGATCTGCACGTATTATCGACCTTGTGTCGCCGATCGGTAAGGGTCAGCGTTCGCTGATTGTTGCACCGCCGCGGACCGGTAAAACTGTGCTGTTGCAGAACATCGCGCACTCGATTGAGAAGAACCATCCTGAGATTTATCTGATCGTTCTTTTGATCGACGAACGCCCCGAAGAAGTTACAGATATGCAGCGCAGCGTGAAGGGCGAGGTCGTGTCCTCTACCTTTGACGAGCCGGCAACGCGGCACGTTGCTGTGTCCGAAATGGTGATCGAAAAGGCAAAGCGGCTTGTCGAGCATAAGCGCGACGTCGTCATCTTGCTTGATTCGATTACGCGTTTGGGTCGTGCATTCAACACAACTGTGCCCTCGTCTGGTAAGGTTCTGACCGGCGGCGTCGACGCGAATGCGCTTCAACGCCCCAAGCGGTTCTTTGGTGCTGCGCGGAATATCGAAGAGGGTGGGTCGCTGACGATTATTGCGACTGCGCTGATCGACACAGGTAGCCGGATGGATGAAGTGATCTTTGAAGAATTCAAAGGTACGGGTAACTCTGAAATCGTGTTGGATCGCAAAGTCGCTGATAAGCGGGTCTTCCCTGCGATGGATATCTTGAAATCCGGCACCCGGAAAGAAGAGCTGTTGGTCGAAAAGTCGGATCTGGCGAAAACTTATGTTCTGCGGCGCATTTTGAACCCGATGGGCACAACAGATGCGATTGAATTCCTGATCGGAAAGCTGAAGCAGACGAAGACCAATGCTGACTTCTTCGATTCGATGAACACCTGATCCCTTATTCCTGACAACAGGTTACCTCATGGATACGATTTATGCGCTCGCTACGGCCCCTGGCCGGGCGGGCGTTTCCGTTTTCAGACTGTCCGGTCCCAAAGCATCTGATATTGCTGCCCTAATGGTAGGGAGCGTTCCAGAAGCTCGGGGACTGCGGCGCGTACGGAATGGCGATGGCGAGATCTTGGATGAGGCGCTGATTTTGCGATTTGCGCAAAACCGGAGCTTTACTGGCGAGGAAGTTGTCGAATTTCACTTACACGGGAGTGTCGCTGTCGCTGCCGCAGTTTCCAATCGATTTGCGTCACTCGGTGCTCGACTTGCAGAGCCGGGTGAATTTACGCGCCGTGCGTTGGAAAACGGTCGACTTGATCTGGCACAAGTTGAAGGTCTGGCCGACCTGATCGACGCAGAAACCGAAGCTCAGCGGAAGCAAGCTTTGGCGGTATTCAGCGGTGTCCTTGGCGATCTGGCTGAGACATGGCGCAAAGATTTGATACGGGCAGCGGCGTTGGTTGAAGCAACAATAGATTTTGTTGACGAGGACGTCCCGGTCAACGTTTATCCAGAAGTTAATGCGCTACTTGATCGCACAACATCTGCGATGTCGCAGCAAATTATAGGCGTTGGTGCTGCGGAACGGATTCGGAACGGTTTTGAAGTTGCGATTGTTGGTCGGCCTAATGTTGGAAAATCTACGCTGCTGAACCGGTTAGCGGGGCGTGCTGCGGCTATTACGTCCGAAGTTGCGGGTACGACAAGAGATATCATCGAAGTCAGAATGGATCTGGGCGGGTTGCCGGTCACTCTTTTGGATACTGCGGGTATGCGAGAGACGGACGATATTGTCGAATCCCTTGGGGTTCAGCTGGCACTGGATCGTGCGCAGTTGTCGGATTTGCGTGTTTTTCTGATCGAAGAAGATAAAAATCTGCCGCTTGAGCCTCTGGAAAACGATATCGTTGTGCGCGCAAAGGTGGACGACGGTGGCGAGGGGGTCTCTGGTTTGACTGGGCACGGCGTCGATGAACTTGTTCAGAAGATCACAAGAGTTCTATCGCAACTTAGTGCGGGGGCGGGAATTGCGATCCGCGATCGCCACCGGCACGCTATGGAAAAGGCCCTTGTTTCTATACGCGCGGCGGAGGAGCTTATTGTTGCCGATGGCCCGCCGGATTTGATCGCCGAAGACCTTCGATCAGCAACGCGTGCGGTTGACATGATCGTCGGGCGGGTAGATGTAGAGGACCTTCTAGACGAGATTTTTAGCAGTTTTTGCATCGGGAAATGAGGTGTTTCACGTGAAACATTTTGACGTAATTGTGGTGGGCGGTGGCCATGCTGGCTGTGAGTCGGCATTAGCTGCTGCACGAGCCGGTGCTAAAACTGCGCTAATAACGATGTCGATTGCCGGTATAGGGGTCATGTCGTGTAATCCTGCGATCGGCGGCCTTGGCAAAGGACACCTCGTTCGGGAAGTAGACGCACTTGGTGGTGCAATGGGGCGCGTTGCTGACGTGTCCGGCATTCAGTTTCGATTATTGAACCGCACGAAAGGGCCTGCTGTTCAAGGTCCACGGACCCAGTCTGACCGCGTTCTGTATAAAAACGCGATGCAGGCGGTGACGATGTCGCAAGAAAATCTGACGATCATTGAAGGCGAGGTCGTCGACTTTACGCCTAGTACTAACGGTCTGGAATCTGTGCGACTTGCCGATGGTACTGAAATTTCGACGAAGTCAGTTGTTCTGACCACCGGAACATTTCTACGCGGCGTCATCCATATCGGGGATAAAAAGCACGAAGGCGGACGCATGGGCGACCAAGCCGCCGTTCGTATGGCAGAGCGCCTAGATGACATGGGTTTGCAGATGGGTCGCCTCAAGACTGGCACTCCCCCGCGCCTTGATGGCAAAACGATAAATTGGGAATCCCTTGATCGGCAAGATGGTGACGCTGATCCTGTTCTTTTTTCGTTTTTGAAACCCGGAAAGCTGGCTCGTCAGATTTCGTGTGGTGTTACCCACACAACGCCACATACGCATGATATCATTCGGAAAAACCTAGATAAATCCGCGATGTATGGAGGGCATATTAGCGGTGTTGGGCCACGTTACTGTCCTTCAATCGAAGACAAAGTAACGAGGTTTGCGGATAAATCATCTCATCAGATTTTCTTAGAGCCTGAAGGGCTTACAACGGACGTCATCTACCCCAATGGAATTTCCACGTCACTTCCGATAGATGTTCAAGAAGAGTATGTGCGATCGATTCCCGGTTTAGAGAAAGCGATTATTCAACAACCGGGTTACGCGATTGAATATGACTACGTGGATCCGCGTAATCTTACCGCTGGGTTGGAATTGCGTGCATGCCCGGGGCTGTTCCTTGCCGGGCAAATTAACGGCACGACAGGCTATGAGGAGGCGGCTGCTCAGGGTCTTGTGGCGGGGCTTAATGCTGCACGCCGCGCATTGGGTCAATCTGATGTCGTGTTTAGCCGGGCAACTTCTTACATCGGGGTCATGATCGACGATTTGACAACCAAGGGCGTTACAGAGCCATACCGGATGTTTACCTCTCGTGCAGAATTTCGACTCGCTTTGCGGGCCGATAATGCTGATCAACGTCTAACACCGGTTGGCAGGGACCTTGGCTTGGTAGGGGAGGGCAGGTGGGCCGCCTTCGCAACTAAAATGTCCGACATAAAAGTAGCGACAGAGTCCCTTGAAGGCATAAGTTTTTCAGGATCCGAACTCGCTGAAGCTGGAATTAATGTTAACCCCGACACGCCACGACGTTCTGCATTGTCGGCACTGTCACTCGCCGACTTCGAGTTTGAGACACTTCAGCGGTTACGACCCGAGACGGGTGGAATTTTACCGGTTGTAGGACGCCAAATTCGGAATGATGCGCTTTATGCTCATTATATCAAGCGGCAACAGCGCGACATTGATGCGTTGCAGCGCAACGAGGCTATGATCATACCGGTTGGCTTTTCGTTTGAGAAGCTGTCAGGCTTGTCGAATGAGCTTAAGTTGAAACTTAACCGGACGTTGCCTCGCAACATGGCTCAGGTTAATCAGATGGAGGGGATGACACCGGCAGCAGCGCTTCTGATTGCCGCGGCTCTTCAGCGGGAAACACTTAGGGATGCTATTTGATGGAATTTGATGCGCCACTTCGCGATGTTTCACGTGAAACAATCGATCGCCTAGAGCACTATCAAAGCCTGCTCCTCAAGTGGACAGATAAGATTAATCTGATCGCACCGTCCACAATTTCGACCTCATGGGAACGACATGTGGTCGATTCTGCGCAGATTTTTCAACTATTATCATCTGGCTCGACCAAGCTTACAGATATTGGCAGTGGTGGGGGGCTCCCAGGTATAGTCGTTGCGATTCTTGCCAGGGAAAAGATGCCGTTATTGCAGTCCGTTCTTGTAGAAAGTGATCAACGAAAAGCGGTTTTTCTACGCACCGTAGTACGAGAGTTGGGACTATCGGTATCAGTGAAAGCTGATCGCATCGAAAATGTAACCGCGACCGGAGCAGATGTATTAACCGCAAGAGCGCTAGCACCGCTACCTAAACTTCTATCCTATGCGGTGCAGTTGCTGAAACCTGATGGAATTGCATTATTCCAAAAAGGTAGAACATTTGAAGATGAAATTTCTCAGGCACGCGATGCCTGGGATTTCAGTATCGACCTCTATCCAAGCCATACTGATCAAGAAGCCCGTATTCTGCAGATCAAGGATATCCGCCGTGCCACTAAATGACCAAATCAACGCGAGAATAATCGCTGTGGCCAACCAAAAGGGCGGCGTCGGTAAAACTACGACGACCATCAATCTTGGAGCTGCCTTAGCCGAGCAAGGACAAAACGTACTTTTGATCGACCTCGATCCCCAGGGGAATGCGTCCACGGGGCTGGGGATCACCGCAGATCGGCGCGACGTGACCACATATGATTTTCTTGTTGGGGACGCGTCTCCGTCAGAGGCCATTCAGTCCACGACCTTTACAAATTTGTCCATCATCCCTGCGACGACCGATCTTAGTTCTGCCGACATCGAATTGATTTCAAACGAAAAACGGTCATTCCTACTTTTTGACGCATTGCGCCAGCTTCCGATGGACGCATTCGCCTTTGATTACATTTTGATTGATTGCCCACCCTCTCTCAACATCCTGACTGTGAACGCAATGGTCGCAGCGCACGCGGTCATCGTGCCCCTGCAAAGTGAATTCTTTGCGCTTGAGGGGCTGTCGCAACTTATGCTGACTATTCGGGAAGTGCGGCAAACAGCAAACAAATCGTTGCGAATAGCGGGCGTCGTTCTGACAATGTACGACCGCCGAAACAACCTCTCCCAACAGGTCGAAGCCGACGCGCGGGAAAACCTCGGTGGGCTCGTCTATACAACGGTCATCCCGCGCAATGTTCGACTAAGCGAAGCGCCTTCCTATTCTTTGCCCGCCTTAGCGTATGATAGTAACTCGGCCGGGTCCCAAGCCTACCGCGAACTCGCATTAGAGGTCATGGCAAAGGATAACATTCATTTGAAAAGGGTCAGCTAATGGCGACGCCTCCCAAATCACGCGGTTTAGGCCGTGGACTCTCGGCATTAATGGCAGATGTAGCGGTTGATCAGCCATCTGACACCACATCCGCACCACGCCGTGCCGATATGATGGTGCCCGTAGAGCGGATTCGCCCAAATCCGGATCAGCCGCGCCGCACTTTCGAACCCAATGCACTGTCTGATCTGGCTGATTCAATACGCGAAAAGGGTGTGATTCAGCCACTTATCGTTCGTGTTGCGCCGGAAGATCCAAATCTGTTCGAGATTGTCGCGGGTGAACGACGCTGGCGCGCATCGCAGATGGCGCAGCTTCATGAACTGCCGGTCCTGATCAGAGACTTCAATGATACCGAAGTCCTCGAAATTGCTATCATCGAGAACATTCAGCGCGCCGATCTGAACCCCGTGGACGAGGCTGCAGGATATCGCCAGCTCATGGACCGTTTTGGTCATACGCAGGAACAGCTCGCAACGGCGCTTGGCAAAAGTCGCAGTCATATCGCCAATCAGATGCGACTTTTGCAGCTTCCGTCCGAAGTGTTAGATTGGCTGTCCGACGGCAAGCTGACCGCAGGCCACGCAAGGACTCTTGTGGGCCATCCCGACGCGAAAACGCTGGCGCAGCAGATCATCGGGAAACAGATGTCCGTCCGCGAAGCGGAGCGGCTGACGAAAAAGGGTCCAGCCGCAGGGCGCAGTAGTTCCCAGCCGCGGAACAAGGAAAAAGATCCTGACACCGTTATGCTCGAACGTGAACTGTCCGCTGCGCTCGGCATGGGCGTGACGATTGATCATGCCGCCGGGCAAGAGGGCGGTAAGCTGACGATTTCTTACAAGACGTTGGCGCAACTAGATGACCTGATGCGCCAACTGACGGGGGATTAATCCGCTAAGATTTCGCGCAGGACGCCGTTCAGCACCGGGCGTCCTGCATCCGTCACGCGCAGTCGTTCGGCGTCGTCTGCGACAAATCCCAAATCGATAAGGTCCCGGATGCGTTTGGCATCTGTGTCGATGCCGTTGGCCGCAAGCCGCGCTTTGTCCAGACCTTCGCGCAATCGCAGCCCCATCAGCAGCAACTCAGTGCGGTGGTCACCCGCTGATACGATATCGCGGGGGTCTTCACCCATTCCAGTCCGTTCTACCTGAGAAAGCCACGTTGTTGGGGCCAGGGGCGTCGATGTAGACCAACGGGTGTCGTCAAGCGTCAGTCGGCCCTGCGCACCTGGGCCGATTCCGACGTAGTCACCAGACTGCCAGTAAATCCGGTTGTGAATGCTGGACGCACCTGGCCGCGCATGGTTCGACACTTCATATCCATCAAAACCAGCCGCGCCACACATGTCCTGTGTCATCAGGTACAGGTCCGCTCCAAGGTCGTCACTGGGCAGGCCGGACAGATGTCCAGCGGCGGCACGGGCACCAAATACTGTCCCGTCCTCGATGGTAAGCTGGTAAACCGACAAGTGATCCACAGCCATCGAAAGGGCCTGCGATAACTCGGATTTCCAATCCGCTAAGGACTGGTCCTGCCGCGCATAGATCAGATCAAAACTGACGCGGTCGAACACGCTGCGCGCAATATCAAAAGCGGTATAGGCTTCTTGCGCCGAATGCATCCGCCCCAGCCGCCGCAAGTCGCTGTCGTTCAACGCCTGAACGCCAAGGGATACGCGGTTGACGCCCGCGTCACGGTACCCCGCAAAACGACCTGCCTCAACAGAGGTCGGATTAGCCTCTAGTGTAATCTCGATGTCATTGGCTGCGGGCCAGCTGGCCCGAATCTGGCGCAGGATCGAATCCACCAGATCGGGGGACATCATGCTAGGTGTGCCGCCGCCAAAAAACACAGACTGCAAAACCCGGCCTTCGGTTTGCGCTGCAAGACGCTTAATCTCGCTCAGGTATGCAGCTTCCCAACGTGCCTCGTCGATGTTTGCTACTACGTGAGAGTTGAAGTCGCAGTAGGGGCACTTTGCCTTGCAAAAGGGCCAATGCAGATAAAGGCCAAAGCCGCCTGCACGCCAATCGTCTGCTGGGATAAGATCAGGCAAAACAACCCGCCAGCAGCTTGGCAAAGGCATCAGCGCGATGGCTGATCTTGTTCTTCTCCCAGCGATCCATCTCGCCGAATGTCACAGCATAGCCTTCAGGCTGAAATATAGGGTCATATCCATGCCCTTGATCACCGCGTGCAGGCCAGACGATTTGCCCGGGCATAAGGCCGGGGAATACCTCGTCATGACCATCCGGCCAGGCCAGTACAAGCGTGCAGCAGAACTGCGCTGTGCGCGGGGCAGGGGCATCTACGGCCTCTAGCTCGTCCCAGGCACGTTGCATGGCCATTCCAAAGTCGCGGCCATTCGGCGTTTCGGCCCAATCGGCGGTGTAAACGCCCGGCGCGCCGCCTAGACCGTCGATCATTAGGCCACTGTCGTCGGCCAGTGCTGGCAGTCCCGTCGCCTTGGCTGCAGCGTGCGCCTTGATCCGGGCATTGCCGACAAAGGTCGTTTCGGTCTCGTCCGGCTCTGGTAGCCCATGATCTGCGTTAGAGGTCAGTGTGACACCGAAAGGCGACAGCAGGTCCGCAATTTCTTCTAGCTTGCCATTATTGTGAGTGGCGATGACCAGTTCTTTTCCTTCAAACTTCCTCATTTCACGGCGTCCAATTGAACGCGGTTCAAGGCAGTGATGCCGGCGCCTGCAAGGTCCAACAGATTGTCCATCTGACCCCGGCTAAAGGTCGCGCCTTCAGCAGACATTTGCACTTCGACCAACTTGCCAGCGGTCATGATGAAATTGCCGTCAACGCCCGCTTCGGAATCCTCGGGATAGTCTAGGTCCAAAATCTCTTGCCCGGCATAGATGCCGCAGGAAATGGCTGCGACCGGATCGACCAGCGGATCACTGATCACGATACCAGCCTTCATCAACTGGTTCACAGCCAGCTTCAATGCGACCCAGCCCCCGGTGATCGCGGCGCAGCGCGTGCCGCCGTCAGCTTGGATGACATCGCAGTCCACGGTGATCTGACGCTCGCCAAGGGCGACACGGTCCACACCAGCCCGCAGAGAGCGCCCAATCAGACGCTGGATCTCTTGTGTGCGGCCACTTTGGCCATTCTTCGCCTCGCGCCGCATCCGAGTATGCGTGGCACGTGGTAACATGCCGTATTCCGCCGTGACCCAACCAAGGCCAGAGTTCTTCAGAAACTGCGGAACGCGTTCGTCAATCGTCGCTGTGCACAGGACATGCGTATCACCCATGCGGATCAGACAGGACCCTTCCGCGTGACGCGTAACGCCAGTTTCGATGCTGACTTCACGCATTTGATCGATCTTACGGCCGGATGGGCGCATGGGATGGGTCCTTTCTAGGTTGCGTTCGTCGGATACGCCGCCCATCTATGAAATCCAAGCCCGATTGACGCCGCGTGCCGACACGCTTTAATGACATCGCCTTGAATTGGATGCCCATGACGCACCGAACGCCCCTTATCGACGACATGAACGCCCGTTCGCGCGAGGTGTTTCGACGCATTGTCGAAGGCTATCTGGAAACGGGTGCGCCAGTCGGGAGCCGTACGTTGACGCGCACCTTATCCGAACAGGTCAGCGCAGCGACGATCCGCAACGTGATGAATGATCTGGAATACTTGGGACTGCTCGGCAGTCCGCATGTTTCTGCTGGGCGGGTACCGACGCAATTGGGGTTGCGGATGTTCGTCGATGGCCTGCTTGAGGTTGGCGATTTGTCTGGCGAAGATCGCTCACGGATCGACCAGACCCTAGGCAGCGGCGATGATGACGTCGGCGCGATGCTGGACCGGGTGGGTTCTGCCCTATCAGGCGTGACGCAGGTTGCGAGTCTGGTACTAACGCCAAAGCATGAAGCCCCAATCCGCCATATCGAATTTGTTTCGCTGTCCGCAACAAGGGCGCTTGTCGTTTTGGTCTTTGCCGACGGTCACGTGGAAAACCGCCTTTTCACGCCGCCAACCGGTCAAACCCCAAGCTCTATGCGCGAGGCCGCGAATTTTCTAAATGCCATCGCAGAGGGGCAAACCCTATCCACCCTAGGGGGTGTCATCACCCGAGAGATCAAAGCCCGCCGACGCGAAATTGACGTGCTGGCAGCAGAGTTGGTCCAGTCGGGGGCAGTGCTGTGGGAAAATGAGGGCGAGCAGAATGAGCGTTTGATCGTCCGCGGCCGCAGTAACCTTCTGGGTGATGGCGATCAGGCGGGAGATATTGACCGTATCCGCAGCCTCTTTGACGATCTTGAACGCAAACGTGATATTGCGCAGTTCCTTGAATTGGCAGAGGACGGCGACGGCGTTCGCATTTTTATCGGGTCCGAAAATAAACTTTTCTCACTTTCGGGTTCCTCTTTGGTCGTTTCTCCTTATATGAACGCCGACCGTAAGATCATCGGCGCCGTGGGCGTCATTGGTCCGACAAGGCTGAATTACGGGCGCATCGTGCCCATCGTGAATTATACCGCACAGCGGGTCGGCCAGATGATCGCCGACCGCACCTGACAGGAAGTGACAATGTCCGACGAAAACACTGAACCGATGTCCCTTGATGATCTGGCCGCCGAAGGCGACGCCATGGACGCCGCAGGCGACGACGTTCTGGCTCGTATCGCTACGATCGAGGCCGAGCGTGACGACATGCGTGACAAATTCATGCGTGCGCTCGCCGATGCGGAAAATACCCGCAAGCGCGCCGACCGCGACCGCAAAGAGGCCGAGAACTACGGCTCCTCCCGCATGTCGCGCGATCTGCTGCCGGTCTATGACAACCTGCGCCGCGCCCTTCAGTCGGCTGAAGAGGCAGAGAAAGCCGTGAACGCTGCGCTGCTGGAAGGCGTGGAGTTGACGATGCGCGAACTGATTTCCGTCTTTAAGAAGCATGGCATCGACCCAATCGTACCCGAGGTTGGCGATAAATTTGACCCGAACGTGCACCAAGCGATGTTCGAGGCACCTGTCCCCGGCACCAAAGCTGGCCACATCATTCAGGTCTCGACCGAAGGTTTCATGCTGCACGATCGCCTGCTGCGCCCTGCACAGGTCGGCGTATCGTCGATGCCAGCAAGCTAAGGTTTCGCCGCGCGTTGCGCGGCGATCGTCCGGGGGCTTTGCCCCCGGACCCCCAAGGTATTTAGAACCAGAAGAAGTTTAGGACACCAACTGCGCCGTTGTCCTATTTTTCTGTTCCAGACAGTAATGCCCGCAACTCGTATACCAATGCCAGCGCGTCTTTTGGTGTCAGATCGTCTGGCATAATATCGCGCAGGCGATCCTCGATCATAGATTGTTTCACGGGCGTGGGCGGCGGTGCTGGCGGTGTCGCTGCAAACAGCGGCAGGTCGTCGATGACAGCGCGGCGCGCGGTGCCGCCTTCGCGTTCGCCTTTTTCAAGCGCCTCAAGCACAACTTTTGCCCGCGCCACCACGACCGGTGGAAGGCCCGCCAGCCGCGCCACCTGCACGCCATAGCTGCGGTCAGCGGTGCCTTTCTTGACCTCATGCAGGAATATGACGTCGCCATCCCATTCCTTGACGCTAACCGTGGCATTGTCGACACCGTCAAGTTTAGCGGAAAGGCTGCTCATCTCGTGATAGTGGGTCGCGAATAGGGCGCGGCAGCGGTTCACGTCGTGTAGGTGTTCAAGCGTCGCCCATGCAATCGACAGACCGTCGTAAGTCGCGGTGCCGCGGCCGATTTCATCCAAGATGACCAGGGCGCGGTCATCGGCTTGGTTCAGGATCGCTGCGGTTTCGACCATCTCGACCATAAAGGTTGATCGTCCGCGCGCCAGATCGTCGGACGCGCCGACGCGGCTGAAGATTTGGCTGACGATACCGATATGCGCTGACGCGGCAGGAACGAAGGCCCCGATTTGTGCGAGGACGGCAATCAAGGCGTTCTGGCGCAGGTACGTCGATTTACCCGCCATGTTCGGACCGGTTAGCAGCCAGATTGGCGTTTCAGTCAGTTCGCAGTCGTTGGCAACGAAAGGCGTGCCGGACTTGCGAAGCGCCTCTTCGACCACAGGGTGCCTGCCGCCGATAATGTGAAGCGCGCGGCTGTCGTCGATCGCAGGGCGCACCCAGCCATCTTGCCGCGCCATATGCGCGAAGGAGGCAGCAAGGTCGATTTCTGCGATGGCACGGGCGAGTTGGCCTAAAGCAGCCTGATGCGACAAAATCTGTGCCGAAAGGTTTGAATAGAGCCGCTTTTCGATGTCGAGCGCCTCGCCCCCTGCGTTGAGGATGCGCGACTCAATTTCGTTAAGCTCAACAGTTGTGAAACGCACTTGGTTGGCAGTCGTTTGGCGGTGGATAAAGGTGTCGGACAGCGGCGGTGCCAACATCCGGTCTGCGTGGGCTGCCGTGGTTTCAATAAAGTAGCCAAGCACGTTATTATGCTTGATCTTCAGTGCATTGATGCCGGTCTGTTTGATGAATTCCGCCTGCATTTGCGCAATCACGCTGCGGCCTTCGTCGCGCAATTGCCGCGCAGCATCTAGCGCGTCATCATAGCCTGGCGCGATGAACCCACCATCGCGGGCCAGCAATGGCGGCTCTGCGACAAGGGCGGCATCCAGAAGTGCAAGCAGTTCATCTTGCCCGACAAGGTCACGCTGAGCAGTCGCGAGCAGGTCTGGCAATTCGGCTTTGCTAAGAGTCTGATACAGGATCGCAGCTTGACCGATTGTATTGCGAATGGCGGCCATATCCCGCGGACCGCCGCGTTCTAGTGCTAGTCGCGACAGCGCGCGGTCCAGATCGTGGACGCTGCGCAGCTGTTCACGCAGATCAGCCGTCATAGCCGAATTGTCACACAGCGCAGCAACCGCATCCTGCCGCGCAGTGATTACGTCCATGCGGCGCGACGGGGCAGAGAGTCTGCGGTCCAGCAGGCGCGCCCCGGCGGCGGTGACTGTCCTGTCGATTGCGTCCAACAGCGATCCAGCGCGGCCACCGGCCATAGTTTGCGTCAGCTCTAGCGAGCGCCGTGTCGCGGCATCGATCTGCATGATCGCGGCGCGCTGTTCCTGTACCGGCGGGCGCAGCAGGGGCAGGTTGCCCTTTTGCGTGATCTCTAGGTACGCCGCGAGGCCCGCGAGCGCCGCCACCTCTGCCCGGCTGAAACTCCCAAAAGCGTCGAGCGATCCGACGGCAAAGATATCGCACAGCCGCTTTTCGCCTTGCGTGCTATCGAATGCGGATCGCCCAAGCGGCGTCAGGCTGCCGCCAGCATCTTCGACGATGTCGCGAAATTCGGGTTCGGTGCCATCCGCGATCAGCACTTCTTTGGGGGACAGGCGCGCCAGTTCTGGGCCAAGGTTCAGCACAGGGCATTCCATCACCCGCAACGCTCCGGTCGAGATATCGACCCAAGCCAGCGCCGTGATGTCGCGCACCTGCGCAATCGCCGCCAAAAAGTTATGGCGGCGCGCATCTAGCAGCGTGTCTTCGGTCAATGTGCCGGGCGTGACCAGCCGCACGACGTCGCGGTGCACGACGGATTTCGATCCGCGCTTTTTGGCTTCTGCGGGATCTTCCATCTGCTCGCAGACGGCGACGCGAAATCCCTTGCGGATCAGCGTCAGCAAGTAGCCTTCAGCGCTGTGAACCGGCACGCCGCACATCGCGATATCGTTGCCCAGATGCTTGCCGCGCTTTGTCAGTGCGATGTCCAGCGCGGCGGCGGCAGCGACGGCATCATCAAAGAACATCTCGTAGAAATCACCCATCCGGTAGAACAGGATGGCATCAGGATAGCCCTGTTTCAGGTCCAGATATTGCGCCATCATCGGCGTCACGGTCTCGGTCATAGCATCCCCCGGTATTGCGGTTTTGCTATCATCCGCGCGCCCGCGATGAAAGCCGTGCTTGAGCGGTGAAGGCACCCGCGCTACACCTGATCGTTCATGACCGGGAGGGGATCATATGACACGGCAAAAGATCACGCGCGAAGACGCACTTGGCTTTCACATCGCGCCAACCCCCGGCAAGTGGGAGGTAACGGCAACCGTACCCATGGCCACCCAGCGCGATCTGTCGCTGGCCTATTCCCCCGGCGTCGCGATTCCCTGTGAAGAGATCTTCGCGAACCCTGCGACGGCCTACGATTACACGAACAAGGGCAATCTGGTCGCTGTCATCTCTAACGGCACAGCCGTGCTTGGCCTGGGCAACCTTGGCGCGCTGGCGTCCAAGCCGGTGATGGAAGGCAAGTCGGTGCTGTTCAAGCGCTTCGCTGACGTCAATTCGATTGATATCGAGCTGGATACCGAAGACCCCGACGCATTCTGCAACGCTGTGCGCCTGATGGGGCCGACCTTTGGCGGCATTAACCTCGAGGATATCAAAGCTCCCGAGTGCTTTATCATCGAGCAGCGGCTCAAAGAGGAAATGGATATCCCCGTTTTCCACGACGACCAGCACGGCACCGCGGTGATCTGCGCCGCCGGACTGCTGAACGCGCTGCATATCAGTGGCAAAAAGATCGAAGATGTTCGCATCGTTCTAAACGGGGCGGGGGCGGCGGGTATTGCCTGCCTAGAGCTGCTAAAATCCATGGGCGCGACCCACGACAATTGCATCATGTGCGACACCAAAGGCGTGATTTATCAGGGCCGGACCGAGGGGATGAACCAATGGAAGTCCGCCCACGCGGCGAACACCCCGGCGCGTTCCTTAGCAGAGGCGATGAAGGACGCTGACGTGTTCCTAGGTGTCAGTGCAAAAGGGGCCGTTACCCCTGAAATGGTGTCTGATATGGCCCCGAATCCCGTGATTTTCGCTATGGCGAACCCTGACCCGGAAATCACCCCCGAAGAGGCGCACGCCGTACGCCCTGATGCTATCGTGGCCACCGGCCGCAGCGATTATCCCAATCAAGTCAATAACGTGCTAGGCTTTCCTTATCTGTTTCGCGGTGCCCTCGATATCCATGCCCGTGCCATCAATGACGAGATGAAGATCGCCTGCGCCCATGCCCTTGCGCAATTGGCGAGGGAAGACGTGCCAGAGGAAGTTGCCGTCGCTTATGGCAAAAAGCTGACCTTTGGCCGGGATTATATTATTCCTACGCCTTTCGATCCGCGCCTGATCCACCGCATTCCGCCTGCCGTTGCCAAAGCAGGCATGGCGACGGGTGTGGCGCGGCGCCCCATCATCGACATGGACGCCTACGAGGCGTCGCTCAAATCCCGTATGGACCCCACGGCGAACATGTTGCGCGGTCTTAATGCGCGGGCGCGGGCGGCGCAGTCGTCTGTGATCTTTACCGAAGGCGACGATCCACGCGTGCTGCGCGCAGCCATCGCCTATCAGCGGCAGGGGCTTGGAAAGGCGCTGGTCGTCGGGCGGACAAAAGACGTCGCCGACATGCTGCATGCAGAGGGGCTGTCCGACGCGATCGAAGAGCTGGAAGTCGTCAATGCGGCCAATACACCCCATTTAGAGACGTATAAGTCATTCTTGTACGCGCGTTTGCAGCGCAAAGGTCACGACCGGCAGGACGTGCATCGCCTTGCCGCGCGTGACCGTCATGTCTTTGCCGCGTTGATGCTGGCGCATGGTCATGCGGATGGCATGGTGACCGGCGCGACGCGCAAATCTGCGCACGTGCTAGAACTGATCAACCACGTCTTTGACGCCGGCCCGCACGACGGTGCGGTTGGCGTAACAGCAGTGCTGAACCGGGGACGGATCGTGCTGATCGCGGATACGCTGGTGCATGAGTGGCCCGATCAAAATGACCTTGCCGATATTGCCGAGCGCGGCGCTGCCGTCGCGCGGGATCTGGGACTAGAGCCGCGCGTTGCGTTTCTATCCTTCTCCACCTTCGGCTATCCGGTGTCCGAACGCGCCGAAAAAATGCATCAGGCGCCCAAAGTGCTCGACGCACGTGGCGTTGATTTCGAATACGAGGGCGAGATGACAGTCGATGTCGCCTTGAACCCCACGGCACAGGCGCATTATCCGTTTAGCCGCCTGACGGGGCCGGCGAACGTGTTGGTTGTTCCGGCGCGGCACTCGGCGTCGATCTCGGTGAAATTGATGCAGGAAATGGCAGGAGCGACGGTGATCGGGCCGATCCTGTCGGGCATCGACAAGCCGATACAGATCTGTTCGACCGTCAGTACTGTTAATGATATTTTGAATATGGCGGTGATTGCCGCCTGTAAGGTGGGTTAAAAAATGGCGATCTGGAATCTGGGCTCGATCAACGTCGATACAGTCTTTTCGCTGCCGCATATGCCCAGCCCCGGCGAAACGCTGTCGTCCACGGCGCGGAACGTATTTCTGGGCGGCAAAGGCACGAATATGTCCGTTGCCGCCGCCCGTGCAGCTGCGATTGTCCACCATATCGGGGCCGTTGGTGATGACGGTGAATGGACCGTTGATCGCCTGATGGAATACGGCGTTGATACCCGGTTTATCGCTCGCGTTGATGAAGATACCGCGCAAGCCATGATTATGGTCGACCCAAAGGGCGAAAATATCGTGATCCTGCACCCAGGTGCCAATGTCGCGATCCCCCAGGCGATATTGCAAGAAGCAATGTCCGAGGCCCAGACCGGCGATTGGCTGCTGATCCAGAACGAGACGAACTTACAACGCACGGCCGCGACGTTGGGAAAGCAGATGGGCCTGCAAGTCGCCTATGCCGCCGCGCCGTTCGATGCGGACCGGGTAAAGGCGGTGCTGCCCTACCTAAACCTGCTCTTTCTGAACGCTGTTGAAGCGGCTCAATTAGAGCAAGCAACCGGCAAGCGCCCTCAGGACCTTGGGGTGCGCGATGTGATCATCACGCTTGGCGGCGATGGTGCCGATTGGTTCGGTCCGGAAGGGCACCGCCATTTTGACGCGGTTCCTGTGACACCCGTTGATACGACAGGCGCTGGCGATACGTTTACAGGGTACGTGCTGGCAGGCCTTGATCGGGGGCATCCGATGGCGCAGGCCATCAATCTGGCAACGCGTGCCGCGGCGCTGATGGTCACGCGCCACGGGACAGCGGACGTCATCCCCGATTTAAAAGAGCTAGAGGATTTCAGACCCTAAAAAACGGCTTAGTGATGGATAAACGGCGCATTCGCGCCCCATAGCTGCTGCACACGCGCATCGCGACCACAGCCTTTGCGATAGAAATCGTAAGCATCGCTTTGGCGCTTTGCCCCACCGCGCGTCAACACAAGGCTCGTGCCTTTGTAATAGTCCTGATGGTAGGCCTCAGCACGGTAAAAGGTGGTGGCCTGCACAATGGGCGTCACGATCTGACGGCCAAGCGCTTGCTGTGCTGCGGATTTGGCAGCCACGGCGGTATCAGCCTGCGCCTGAGTCGTTACAAAAATTGCAGTGCGGTACTGGTTGCCACGATCGCAGAATTGGCCGCCAGCATCCGTTGGGTCAACGCTGCGAAAAAACAGGTCCATGATCTGGCGATAGCTGATGACGCTGTCGTCGAAGGGGATCATCACCGCCTCGTAATGGCCAGTGGACCCGCGGCCGACCTGACCGTAGTTCGGGTTTTCCGTGCGCCCGCCGGTGTAGCCAGAGACCACGTCGCCGACGCCGGGTATGCTTTCAAAGTCGGATTCGACGCACCAGAAACACCCGCCTGCAACGATGGCGGTTTGCTGAGCTGCCTGTGCGCCCAAGGGTGCGAGGCTTGCGACCGCGCCAATCGCAACGGTCAGCGCTGCAGATTTCAAAAGGTTGAATACTTTGGCCATGTCAGTCCCTCCGGTTCGGAACAAGGTGCATGGGCGCTAGAGGTAGAGCAAGCAATGCGCGGGCCGGTCACGCGGGTTTGAATGCCGCGTGACATGGAGGTTCGAAAATAGTGATGTAAATAACTGAAACTCTTTGAACCGGGCTTTCGTGGTTGAAAGCGTGAACGGCTTAAAGTTGCTCCGGGCTGTTGGTTTGTTACGCGTAGATGTGTTTCTAGCCTGCGCGTGACTTAAAGTATTTAACGATTTTTCGGTTAAGCCCCGCCTGCAGCAGATGTTGCAGGCGGGGTTGTTTTTATTTCAGGCGGCGGTTGCGCGCGGCCAGCAGTTTCAGACGTAGCGCGTTTAGCTGGATAAAGCCTTGGGCGTCCGTCTGGTCATATGCGCCGGCGTCGTCTTCGAATGTCACGTGCGCTTCGGAATACAGGCTGTGATCGGACCAGCGCGCAACGGTGCGGGCGGACCCCTTGTACAGCTTCACGCGGACGGTGCCGGTGACGTGCTCTTGGCTCTTGTCGATCAGGGCCTGCATCATCTCACGCTCTGGCGAGAACCAGAAGCCGTTGTAGATCAGCTCTGCATAACGGGGCATGATGCTGTCTTTCAGGTGGCCAGCGCCGGAATCCAGCGTGATCTGTTCGATGCCGCGGTGCGCCTCGAGCAGGATAGTGCCGCCGGGCGTTTCATAGATGCCGCGAGATTTCATACCGACGAAACGGTTTTCGACCAGATCAAGACGGCCAACGCCGTGCTTGCCGCCGAGTTCGTTCAGCTTTGTCAGGATCGTCGCGGGCGACATCGCCTCGCCGTTGATCGCGACGGCGTCGCCTTTTTCAAAGGTGATCTCGACCATCTCTGGCGTATCGGGGGCCTGCTCTGGATCGACGGTGCGCTGATAAACGTACTCGGGCGCCTCGTCAGCAGGGTTTTCCAGCACTTTGCCTTCGGAAGACGTGTGCAGCAGGTTCGCATCAACGCTGAACGGCGCTTCGCCGCGCTTGTCTTTGGCGACGGGGATTTGGTTCTGTTCTGCAAATTCCAGCAGCTTGGTGCGGCTGGTCAGATCCCACTCACGCCAAGGTGCGATAACCTTGATGTCGGGGTTCAGCGCATAGCAGGCCAGTTCGAACCGGACCTGATCGTTGCCCTTGCCGGTCGCGCCGTGGGCGACCGCATCGGCGCCTTCCATGGCGGCGATTTCAACCAGACGCTTGGAAATCAGCGGGCGCGCGATAGACGTGCCCAGCAGATAAAGGCCTTCGTACAGCGCGTTGGCGCGGAACATCGGGAAGACGAAATCGCGCACGAACTCTTCACGCAGGTCTTCGATGTGGATGCTGGACGCGCCCATCATCTCTGCCTTGGCGCGGGCTGGCTCCAGCTCCTCGCCTTGGCCCAGATCGGCGGTAAACGTCACGACTTCGCAGCCGTATTCCGTTTGCAGCCATTTAAGGATGATAGAGGTGTCCAGACCGCCCGAATAGGCGAGGACGACTTTCTTAGGGGCGGTCATGGGCGCGGCCTTTTTGTCAATGTTACTTGACCCAGCGCGATACTGGTTTTCCGCAAAGGGGGCAAGGTTTGGCGGGCGCTGCCGCGCGACCAAAGCCCCTGCGCGTTACATACCTGCCAAATAATCCGCCAAAAACGCCGCATCACCCGCGTTTTCCATCAAATCAAGGGCGTTTTCCGGATCAATCCACAGTGCGGTATGGTTCGGTTCGGTTGGCAGGCTAATCCGGCGGACCGGGTGTGCGACGTAAACGTGGCACAGCTTTTCGGCAAAGCGGTCGTATTCCGGCATATATGTGAAACGGCGAAATGCGCCCAGCCGACGGGGGCGGGCGATGTGCCAGCCGGTTTCTTCGAACACTTCACGGTGCAGCGCGCGCAGGGGACTTTCGCCGGGATCAATACCGCCGCCGGGCAATTGCAGTTCGTTATGCGGGGCACCCTGAAACGTCATCAGGATCGCGCCATCGCGGGGCAAAATGACGTAAACGCCAGCCCGCAATCCGTAGTGCTGCCCAACTTTGGGCGTGCTGCCATACCGTCTGATCATGGCTCTCCCCTTGGACCAAAGCTTGCGGTCCCTATATGGTGTCGGTATGCCAAATCCGACCCTGTAAGGAAAGCCCATGACCCTTGGCTCTCGTATCGCGTGGGACGACACCGTCCTGCCGTTCCAACTTGACGCATCTGACATCCGTGGCCGTGTGGCCCGTTTGGACGGCGTATTAGAAGACGTGCTGAAGCAGCACGACTACCCCGCCTTGATCGAAGGGCTGGTCGCTGAGATGTGCCTGCTGACCGCATTGATCGGTGAAACGATGAAGCTGCAGTGGAAGCTGTCGCTGCAAGTGCGCGGATCGGGTGGCCCGGTGCGCCTGATTGCAACGGATTACTACGGCCCCACCGAAGACGGTCAGCCGGGGCGCATTCGAGCCTATGCCGCCTATGACAAGGACACGCTGGACCTGAACGCCGACGCGTTCGAGCAGATCGGCAAAGGTTACTTTGCCATCCTGATCGATCAAGGTGAAGGCACGCAGCCTTATCAAGGCATCACGCCGTTGGCTGGTGGATCACTGTCCGCCTGCGCCGAGACGTACTTTGCCCAGTCCGAGCAGATCCCGACCCGCTTTTCCCTGACCCATGGCCGCAGCACCCTGCCGGGTGAAGGCGAGCATTGGCGCGCGGGCGGTGTCATGCTGCAACATATGCCAAAGGCATCGCCGCTGATGCACAAGGACGGCCCCTCTGGCGAGGATGGCCTGCTTGCAGCAGAGGATATCTTGGACGACGACGAAGGTGAAAACTGGCGCCGCGCGAATATGCTGCTTGATACGGTGGATGCGCTGGAATTGATCGGCCCAACCGTGCAGCCGACGGACCTGCTGGTACGCCTGTTCCACGAAGAACAGCCGCGTGTCTATGATCCGCAGCCTGTCACCTTTGGCTGCACTTGTTCGGCTGATCGTGTCCGGCAAAGCCTGTCGATTTATTCGGCCAAGGACATCAAAACGATGACCACGGACGAAGGCATCGTAACTGCTGATTGCCAATTCTGCGGCGCTCATTACGAGTTCCAGCCAGAAACCCTTGGGTTCGAGGCTGTATCGTCCGATGGCGCAGAGTGATCTGAAAAGCCGACTACAAGAGGCGCTGGCCCGGCCGGGCCGGCCCTCGACCGACTTTGATCTAAACAAAGATATCACCGCGCCTGCTGGCCGCACATTGCGGGCGGCAGGCGTGCTGATCGGCATTTCGCCCGAAACAGAGACTGTTTTCCTGACCATGCGCTCTGCCGCGCTCAAACATCATCCGGGGCAGATTGCCTTTCCGGGCGGCAAGCAAGACGCAGGTGATCCGACCACCACCGCGGCTGCCCTGCGCGAGGCAGAAGAAGAAATCGGTCTGCCACGACATCAGGTCGAGGTTTTGGGCACCATGCCCGGCCATGAAACTGTGACCGGCTTTCTGATGACCCCCGTTATCGGCCTGATCCATGGTGAATTTACCCCCGTGCCAGAGGCAGGCGAGGTCGCTGAAGTCTTTCAGGTGCCGCTGTCCCATGTCAGCAATCCCGCGCATTTTGCGGTCCAGTCGCGCCGCTGGCAGGGCCATATGCGCAGCTATTATACCGTGCCATTTGGCCCATATTATATCTGGGGTGCCACCGGGCGCATTTTGCGGGCCTTCGCTGATCGGATGCATCCATGAAAATTGCGCCAGACTGGCTGTCGAACCAAAACGCGCAGCGAGTCTGCGCAATGCTGACGGACGCAGGGCATCAGGCGTGGTTTGTGGGCGGCTGCGTGCGCAATGCTTTGATCGGCGCTGCTGCCAGCGATCTAGATCTGACGACTGATGCGCGGCCCGATACAGTCACAAAATTGAGTAAAGCTGCGGGCTTCAAGGTGATCCCGACAGGCATTGACCATGGTACTGTCACTGTCGTCGTGGATGGCAACCCGTTCGAAATCACAACCTTCCGCCGCGATATCGATACGGATGGTCGCCACGCCACCGTCGCCTTTGCCGATACCGCTGATGAAGACGCCCGCCGCCGCGATTTCACAATGAACGCGCTCTATGCCGCCCCCGATGGCACGCTGTACGACCCGCTTGGCGGGATCGCTGATGCGCTGGCGGGGCATGTGCGCTTTATCGGCGATGCTGGGCTACGGATCCAAGAAGACTACCTGCGCATCCTGCGCTTTTTCCGTTTTTTCGCTTGGTACGGCGATCCGGCGATGGGAATCGATGCCGACGGTCTGGCCGCCTGCGCGGGCAACTTAGATGGTATCGACGGGCTGTCCGCCGAACGCATCGGTCAGGAAATGCGCAAGCTGCTGTCCGCGCCCAACCCCGCACCTGCTGTCGCTAGCATGGCTGCAAGCGGTGCGCTGTTGCGGGTGCTGCCTGGGGCGGGGCCAAACGCGCTGACTGTGCTGATCCATCTTGAAGAAATCGCCGGGATAGAGCCTGATTTCAGCCGTCGCCTTACGGCGCTGGGCGGTGATCCGACTCGCCTGCGGCTGACGAATGCAGAGGCGCAGCGTCATGAGATTTTGCGGGATATGGACATTGGTGCAGGCGAAGCCGGATATCGCTTTGGCGCACAAATTGCCATCGACCGCGCGCTGGTTTTGGCTGCATCCCTATCGCAGCCGCTTCGCGACACCGACGTGGCAGCGGCGCGCCATGGCGCGGGTCAAATCCTACCTGTCAAAGCCGCCGATTTCATGCCCAGTCTAAAGGGTCCAGCCCTTGGCGCGGCGCTGAAACAGGCAGAAGCCCGCTGGATCGCATCCGGCTTTACCCTGACACGGAACGATCTGCTGGCTTAAGGCTTTTCCTTTTACAACTTGCGGCCTACATCAAAGGTCCGAGAGACAGAGGCCTTGTCGTGTTTGGTTATTTCGAACGCCTTGTCGATCCCTATACGCCGTATGAGGAGACCGACACACCGCCCACGCGGCTTGCGCCGTTCCTGTGGGACTACACCCGGCCGTTTCATCGCATTTTTGCAGTGACGGCGGGCCTATCAACGATTGTGGCGTTCATAGAGGTCGCGTTGATCGGCTACCTTGGTCGCCTTGTCGATCTGCTGGATAAAGACCCCAGCATTTTTTGGGCGGATCATGGGGTTGAGCTGATCGCGATGGCGGTGTTCTTTTTGACCCTGCGGCCCGTGATCCAGACCGCCCATACGGCGCTGCTTAATCAGTCGATTATGCCGAACCTGACCGCCCTTGGCCGTTGGCGCGCGCATCGGCAGATCATGCGCCAGTCTATCGGCTGGTTCGAAAACGACTTTGCCGGACGGATCGCTAACCGTGTGATGCAGACGCCAAATGCCGTCGCATCGGTGATGAATCAGTTCTTCGAGGCTGTCGCATTCGCCGCCGCCTATCTGATCGGTGCCTTCATCCTGCTTGCTGACGCGGACCTGCGGCTCGTGCTGCCGTTGCTGGCGTGGTTCATTCCCTATCTGTTTTTGCTGCGCTGGGTCATTCGGCGGATCAAGCCCGCCTCGCAGGCCTCTTCTGACGCACGCAGTGTTGTGACGGGGCGGATTGTTGATGGCTACACCAATATTCACGCGGTGAAGATGTTCGCCCACCACGACGCCGAACTGACCTATGCGAAGGGCGCGATAGAGGTGTCGCGCACGACGTTGATGCGCGAAATGCGGCTTTATACGATCATGGACCTTGCGCTGGTCTTTCTGAACGGCGTGCTGGTGGTCGGCGTTGTCGGTTGGGCGTTATCGCTTTGGCTGGGCGGGCTGGCGAGCGTCGGCGTTGTCGCCTCTGCCGCGGCGCTGGTGCTGCGCTTGAACGGCATGAGCGGCTGGATCATGTGGGCCGTCAGCCAATTGTTTCAGGAACTTGGTGTGGTGGCCGAGGGGCTAGAGACGATTGGCCAGCCTGTCACGCTCACCGATGCGCCCGGCGCTGTGCCCCTGCAGGTCACATCTGGCCAGATAGAGGTGACCGCGCTGTCGCACCACTATGGCAAAGCGAAAGGCGGCTTGGACCAGATCAGCCTGTCCATTCCAGCAGGCCAAAAAGTGGGCCTTGTCGGTGCCTCCGGCGCAGGTAAATCGACCCTAATCAAGCTGCTTTTGCGGTTTTACGATGCTGAGGGTGGCACGATCTGCGTCGACGGTCAGGACATCGCTGGCGTGACCCAAGGGTCGCTTCGGCAGGCTATCGGCATGGTGCAGCAAGATAGTGCCCTGCTGCATCGGTCTGTGCGGGAAAATATTCTATATGGTGCCCCAACCGCAAGCGACGCTGCGATGATCGCCGCGGCCCGCCAAGCGCAGGCGCATGATTTCATCGAGGTGCTGGCCGACGCCGAAGGCCGCAGCGGCTATGATGTGCGCGTCGGTGAACGCGGGGTAAAGCTGTCGGGTGGTCAGCGGCAACGGATCGCGCTGGCGCGGGTGATCCTGAAAGATGCGCCAATCTTGCTGCTGGACGAAGCGACAAGTGCGCTGGATTCGGAAGTAGAGGCCGCAATCCAGGACACGTTAGAGACGCTGATGCAGGGTAAAACCGTGATCGCCATCGCGCACCGTCTGTCCACCATCGCCCGGATGGACCGGATCGTCGTCATGGACGACGGACGCATCATCGAGGACGGCACCCATGACGAATTGCTTGCGCTGAATGGTCGTTATGCCCGGTTCTGGGCGCGGCAATCGGGTGGATTTTTAGGGGACGACACATGAAATTCGCAGACTGGATCGACCCCTTTTCCCGCGCCGCAGGTCCGCCGCCCGGCACTTTGATCGCCTTTTTGCGCTGGGCCCTGCGCGGCAGCTTTGGCGCGATGGGCGCTGGGGCAGTCGTTAGCACGATTGCTGGCGTGCTCGAAGTGTTGGCTGCATTGATTCTTGGCCGTGTCATCGACTCGGCGCTGGCCAGCGATAGCACGACATATTTCGGTGAAAACGCGTGGCTGCTGATTGGCGTCGCGCTGTTCTTTGTCGTGTTCCGGCCGCTTGTGCTGGGCCTGTCGGGGATGATGCAATCTGTCGTGGTGGCACCCGCCGTCTATAATTTGGTGCTGTCGCGGCTGCACCGCCACACGCTGGGGCAGGCAGTGACGTTCTTTGACAACGACTTTGCCGGGCGCATAAGCCAGAAACAGATGCAGGCGGCGCGGGCCACGACGGATCTGGGCGTCGATACGATCAACACGGTGTTTTACGCGCTGGCGTCGGTCGTGGGCTCGATCATCCTGCTGACCGATATAGATATTTGGTCTGCCGTCGTGCTGGCGATCTGGATGTTTGCCTATATCGGTCTGATCCGCGCCTTCATGCCCCGCATTCGCGAAACCTCAAAACTGCGCGCCGGATCGCGGGCGATGGTGACGGGGCAGGTGGTGGACACGATCACGAACATCAAAACCGTTAAGCTGTTCGCCCATGCCGATCACGAGGACCGCGCCGCCACTGACGCGATGGAGAAGTTTCGTTTGGACTCTCTCGGCTTCGGCTGGGTGTCTGCGGGCTTCCGTTTTTGGTTGATGACGCTGGCGGGCGTGCTGCCCGTTCTGCTAGTTGGGATTACGCTGTACCTGTGGCAGCAGGGCGCGGCATCGGCGGGTGATATCGCCGTCGCTGGCACCATTGGTCTGCGGCTTGCGCAGATGACGGGCTGGGTCAGTTTTACCCTGATGGGCATGTATTCCAATGTCGGAGAGGTCGAGGACGCTGTCAAAACCCTGTCCAAGCCCCACGCTTTGCCTGATGCAGATACTGCAGTTGATCTGGACCTGAGCGCCGGACGTATTGCGCTGGATGACGTGACCTTTACCTATGGCGGCGGCACGGGTGGCTTGCGCGATGTGACGCTTCATATCGCCAGCGGCGAAAAGCTGGGGATCGTCGGCGGGTCTGGCGCGGGGAAATCAACGCTCGTGGCCTTGCTGCTGCGGCTTTATGATCCCGAAAAGGGTAGCGTTTCCATCGACGGGCAGGACCTGCGCCAGGTGCGGCAGGAAAGTTTGCGGCGCAAGATCGGAATGGTCACGCAAGAAACGGCGATGTTTAACCGATCAGCCCGGGACAATATCCGCTACGGTGCCCCGGATGCGACGGATGATCAAATCAAGGCCGCCGCCGCACGGGCAGAGGCCGAGGAGTTTATCGCCAACATTCGCGACCACGCCGGGCGCAAAGGCTATGACGCGCATCTGGGCGAGCGGGGTGTGAAACTGTCCGGCGGTCAGCGCCAACGCATCGCGATCGCCCGCGCGATCCTCAAAGACGCGCCGATCCTGATCTTGGACGAGGCCACCAGCGCGCTGGATTCCGAGGTTGAGGCAAGCATTCAGGACGCGCTGGACGCCGTAATGGAAGGCAAGACCGTAATCGCCATCGCGCACCGCCTGTCCACTTTGCGCCAAATGGACCGCATTATTGTGCTGGATGGGGGCCGGATCGTCGAACAAGGCGATCATGATGACCTCTTGGCGCAAGAAGGGCTTTACGCGCGGTACTGGAACAGGCAATCGGGGGGCTTCATCAGCGTAGAGGACGACGCGTGAGCCTGATTATCGAAAGTCTGACCCATCTGGGCGCTGGCCGCGCCAATGACGGCACACTTGTGCCGCGCACTTTGCCCGGTGAAGAGGTGGCATTGCGCCCCGACGGAACCCCGCAAATCCTGACGCCGTCAGCGCAACGGGTCGCGGCACCCTGCCGCCACTTCAAGACCTGCGGCGGCTGCGCCTTGCAGCACGCGGCGGATGATTTCGTGGCGGAGTGGAAGCAAACTGTCGTGGCGCGTGCCTTGCTTGCGCATGGGCTAGAGCCTGAATTCCGCCCTATGCACACATCGCCTGCGCAATCGCGGCGGCGGGCAAAGTTTTCGGGGCGGCGCACGAAGTCCGGCGCGATGGTTGGTTTTCACGCCCGCGCATCTGATGTGTTGGTCGCTGTGCCAGATTGCCAGTTGGTCACGCCGGGCATGCTGGCTGGCATCCCGATGCTAGAGGCGCTGACCGTTATCTCTGCGTCCCGCCGGGGCGAAGTCGCGCTGACCGTCACCGATAGCGCCGCTGGGCTGGACGTGCTGGTGCAAACCGACCAGCGCTTGACCGATCAGCTGCGCATCGAATTGGCGGGCTTTGCCCAGCAGCATAAGCTGTCCCGTCTGACTTGGGTGGATGAAACCGTCGTCACACTGCGCGATCCTGTGCAGGTCTTTGGCCCTGCAACCGTGACGCCGCCGCCGGGCGCGTTCTTGCAAGCGACCGAAGACGGCGAAGCGACGCTGCGTAGCGGTGTGATGGACATCATCGGCAACGCCCCCCGCGTGGTGGACCTGTTCGCGGGTTGCGGCACGTTCTCGCTTCCGCTGACCCGCACGGCAGAGGTGACGGCGGTCGAAGGCGAAGCGGCGATGATCGCGGCTATGGATCGCGGCTGGCGTAGCGCCAAAGGCGTCAAGCGCCTGACTGGCATCACACGTGACCTGTTCCGCCGCCCGCTAGAGCCGGACGAGCTGAACCGCTTTGACGCGGCTGTTATCGACCCGCCGCGCGCAGGCGCTGCGGCGCAGGTGGCAACAATCAGCGTGAGCACGATCAAGACCGTGGCAATGGTGTCGTGCAACCCGGTCACCTTTGGCCGGGACGTCGCGGCGCTGGTCGAGGCAGGCTTCACCTTAAACTGGGTTCAAGTCGTCGATCAGTTCCGCTGGTCCCCCCATGTCGAGATGATTGCGTCGCTCACGCGGGCGTGACCGGCGCGCTTGTCTTAGCGCTTGGCCGCTGGGTGGGTGCTGGTGTAGCCAATAGGGAAGGTCGACCAAGATCGACCATGGGACAGATAGCGGGCATGTTATGATTTTGAACCGACGTTTAATGATGGCCACGGCCATGGGCGCTTTGCTGACGGCTTGCGGAAAGCCTGCAGTCAGCAAGTTTCGCCGCTATGATGGGCCACCTGTGACGCGGGTGCAGGTGTTCAAAAAGCAGCGTCGATTACAGCTGCTCAGCGGTAATCGCATGCTGAAAGACTACAAAATGGAAATGGGATTTGCGCCCGACGGGCACAAGCAAATCCAGAATGACGGCCGTACGCCCGAAGGCGCGTACCGCATTGATCGGCGCAACGCGAACAGCCGTTTTCACCTGTCGCTAGGCATTTCCTATCCGAATTCGGACGATATCGCGCGGGCCGAAGCTATGGGCAAACGCCCGGGCGGCGATATCTTTATCCACGGCACCCCGACCAATTATATTGGTCAGGACGACTGGACCTGGGGCTGTATCGCCGTCAGCAATGACGAGATCGAAGAGATCTACGCCATGGTCAAAGATGGCACGCCGATCTTTATCTATCCCTAAGGTGCCGAGACCCTATTGGGTCATCGGCGGCAGGGACGCAAAGGTATCGGCCGTAAAGGTCGGTGCCTGCACCACAGGGCCCGTGCCCAAGGTCATGACCCACCAGATTTTGCCAGCGGGTTCTTGAAACCACGACAGGCCCATCTTGCGCGCAGATGGGTCAAGCACGACGCGGCGCGTATCTGCCTGCTTCATCCAAGCGGCAAGCGTCTCAAGCTCTGTCTCGTAGGACTCAGAGATGTTTTCGCCCAGCACGCGGCCTTGAAAGCCGACGCGTTGCGCGCGTTCCAGCGGTGACGATCCGTCAGAGCCGAACAGCCAAGGCCGGTTCTGGATCGACATATCGCGCGCATGGGTCGCGTCAGCGGCATTCAACTGTGGGTCCAGTTCGACCGCCGGCACGCCAGCGGCGGCGCGCAAGGTGTTGACGCTGTCCAACATGCGGAACTGGATATCATCGGTGTCGTCCGGGCCAATGCGGTAGACTTGCGGCAAAGGCAGGCCATCAGGGCCGATCCGACCCTTGGGCGCGCCGCTACATGCAGCAAGGCCAAGGGCCATCACCCCAAAGATCATCTGACGTCGTAGCATTTTGGCACCCTTTTGCTGGCCGTTGCGCTCTCTTACCGAAGACAGGCAACCACTTCAAATGCCACATCAGTGAGGTCGCGCTTTCCCGCACGGGCATAGATTACATGCCACATCAGGCGCGCGCTGGTTTTGACCCTAGCGCGCCTGACAGAACAAAGCTGACGGCCACAAGGGGCAGGCCAAGGCCAAAGGTCCAGCGCAGACCCGCGTGTTCGGCGACAAAGCCAAGCAGTGGTGGCCCTAGCAGGAAGATGACAAAGGAAAACTGCGCCAGCGCGGCGACATTCAGCGCGGCGGATCGATCGCTGCGCTGGGCAGCCGCTGACATCGCCAGCGGAAAAATCGCGGCAGTTCCGGCACCGATCAGCGCAAAGCCAAGCAGAGCGACCAGCGCAGACGGCGCGAAGAACACGACAAGGACACCAAGCGTCATGGCAACCTGCATCGCCCGCGCGACCCGGTCCGGGGCGTGGCGGTCAACGATCCGATCTGAAAAGTAGCGTGTGATCGCCTGCGACAGCGCGGTTGTGGCCACGGCGAGGCCGCCCAGAAACGGCAGGGCGTCAAACACGGACCGCATATAGATGGCCGACCAGTCGATGCTGGCACCTTCTAGCAGCATCGCTGACAGGGATACGCCGACCAGTACCATGATGCCTTTGGTCGGCCGTGCAATCGCCGGTCCGGCATCCGCTGTTTCGGTGCCGCGTTTTGGGGCTGGCTGAAAGTCGGCCAGAAGCACGCGTACCCCTAGGAAAATGATTGGCAACACAAGCGCCATGTGAAGCGTCGGAGGCACACCAAACTGGGCCATTGCGGCGCCGAATAGACCGGCGGCGAAGAAACCAAAGCTCCAAAAGGCATGGGCGCGGTTCATGATGCGGCGGCCTAAGGCGGCTTCGACGCGGTCCGCTTCGACGTTCACGATCACCTCTGTCGCGCCCATCGTTAGCCCGGCGGGGATCAGCAAGAAATACAGCGCCAGCGGTCCGGTCGCATGGACTGCGATGGCAAAGCACAGCGACATCAGCGGCAGGAGGATGAACAGCGCTTGCCGATGCCCAAGGCGCGCAATGACTGGCGCAGCCAATGTCAGGGCGATCAGGGTGCCCGTCGACGTGCCGATCAGGGCCAACCCTAGGGCGCCTTCTTCGATGCCCATCGCGCGTTTGATGTCCGGCAGGCGCGGGAAAAGGTTGCCCAATGCAAAACTATAGATCGCAAAGGCAGCAAAGACGCGCTGATGCGGGGCAAGGCGAGCGGAGATCGACATGAGGGGTGCTTTCGGCATTAAATCCGGCGCACTTAATCACGGTTATCTGTGCGGGCCAACGGGGACCGGATGCAGCGCTTCGCGCTACAGCCTTCGGCGAGAGTTTATTTCGCCAGATGAAGGGGATCCCGCCGGAGCGTTTTGGGCCCCGGCGGGGGCAACCGTGTTAGGTTTACCCGGATGCTTGGTCCGCCGTTTTCAACCAGCCCTGCAGGTTCTGATCGATCACGCCGCAAAGTGCGTCAATGTGGGCAGGGTCGTCGTTGAGGCAGGGAATATAGGTGAAGTGTTCACCGCCGGCCTCTTCGAAGCTTTCTTTGATCTCTTCGTTGATCTCTTCGAGCGTTTCGATGCAATCGGCGCTGAAGGCAGGGGCGCAGACGGCGATGCGTTTGATGCCTTCTTCCTCTGCCAAGCGGGCGACTTCTTTGACCGTGTAGGGCTTGAGCCATTCTTCGGGGCCGAAGACGGACTGGAAGGTGGTGCGAATTTCAGTTTTGTCCCAGCCAAGGCGTTCGCGCAGCAGGCGGGTCGTTTTCTGGCACTCGCAGTGATACGGATCGCCCTCTTTCAAGTAGCGTTCCGGCATGCCGTGGTAAGAGCAGATCAGCACTTCAGGGCGCTGTTCGGCGCTTGCGTAGGCGCGTTCGATGGATTGGGCCAGCGCCTCGATATAGGCGGGATCTTCGAAATAGGGGGCGACGACGCGGGCGATTGGCTGGCGCTTTTCCTTCATCAACGCTTGAAAGAATTTGTCGTTAGCCGTGGCCGAGGTTGCGCCAGCGTAATGCGGGTAAAGCGGGAAAAAGAGGATCTTGGTGCAGCCTGCTTCGACCATCTCGCGCACTTTGGACGGGGTCGAGGGGTTGCCATAGCGCATGCAAAAATCGACGCGGACGTCGTCGCCATATTGCGCGACCATTTTGGCGCGGATCGCGGCGGTCTGCTTTTTCGTAATCGTCAGCAGGGGGGATTCGTTCTCTGCCTCGTTCCAGATGGATTTGTAGTTCGCGCCCGAGGCAAAGGGCCGCTTAGACAGGATGACCAGTTGCAGTAGCGGCTGCCAAAGCCAAGCGGAGTAATCGACGACGCGTTTGTCAGACAGGAATTCTGACAGATACCGACGCATGGACCAGTAATCATAGCCATCTGGCGTGCCAAGGTTCGCAACAAGGACGCCGACGCGCGCAGGTTTGATCGCCGGGTGATCGGGGGCCGCGTGCACGGGGCAGGTGGCTGGCCGTTCGGGGGGTGTTTTGTCGAACATACTGGCTTTCCTTTTGGTCCCGCAATCGATGCTTAGATCAAGGGAGTTATCGCGGGGTCAATTTTGGTCGGTTTTAAGCGGCGTTTCGGCGGTTCCCAATGCGTCAGCCAGTCGCGCCGTGGCAGAGCCAGGTCGCAGGGGCTGCGGTTGGCTTGCGGCGGGGGCCCAGCCGGTCAGGGTGACGACCTCGAACGTGGCTGTGATACGGCCATCCGGATCTGCGAAATGCTGGGCGTATATTTTGGCCGCATCAAGCAGGACGCGGGGCCGTGTCGGGCGGCGCAGGCGGGCGTGCAGGGCGTTCGCCTCTCCCATGGCGCGTAGGTCACGCATTAGGGCTAAGGCGTCGGTGTAGCTGACGTTTATCGTGTCGCTATCCGCCACCGGCAGGGCAAAGCCCGCGCGTTGTAGCAAGCCGCCAAGGTCGCGAATCTCGCCCATCGGCGCAATGCGCGGGGACAATCCCCCGGTTAGGCGGGACTCCGCCTCTGCCAGACAGGTCCGAAGTTGGTGCAGGGTTTGACCGCCGAACAGCGTGCCAATGAACAATCCGTCAGGGGCCAGTGCGCGGCGGGATTGGACGAGTTGCCCGACAAGGTCGTTCGCCCAGTGCAAGGATAGGTCGTGGATCAGTAGATCGTGCGCGGCTTCGGACACAGGCAACGTTTCGGTCACCGGAATGGTCGGCGCGTCTGGCACGATTTGTGACCAAAGCGCCGGTGTCGGCGTCACGATCAAGGGGGATGTAAATGACCTGTTAACCTCTTCCAGTCTTTCCTGAACGTCATCGGCAACACGTTCGCGCAGGAACATTTCTGTTGCGCGGGCGCGGTTGCGGGACAGGGCAAGGGTGTCGGTCAGGGTCTGCATCTGGCTGATCTAGGGGGAATGCGGGCGAATGCAAAGTGTCATCAGGGCAATCTATCCGTCGCAGTGCGTCGCTTGCGACACGCAAACGGCCGAGGATCACGGGCTTTGCGGCGCATGTTGGCGCGATACGCAGTTCATTCACGGGTTGATATGTGACGCTTGCGGCACGCCGCTGATGGGACAGGGGGCTGGACCCGTGCATTGCGATGACTGCATGACGATCCTGCGACCATGGGATCAGGGACGGGCAGCGCTGGTTTATGAAGGGATCGGGCGGCGCATGGTGTTGAACTTGAAGCATGGCGACCGCACCGATCTGGCAGTGCCTGCGGCGAAATGGATGCTGCATGCGGGGCGGCAGATTATCCGTCCTGATATGGTTGTCGTGCCGGTGCCGCTGCATTGGACGCGGCTGATCTCTCGGCGGTATAATCAGGCGGCGTTGCTGTCGCGGCTGGTGGCCCGGGGGCTGGGTGCGCCGCATGTGCCGGATGCGTTGCGCCGGGTGAAGCGGACGACCAAGATGGAAACGGTCGGGCGCGATGCGCGTTTTGCCGCGCTGGCGGGGGCAATTGCGCATCATCCGGCGCGGGCACATCTGATTGCGGGGCGTGATGTGCTGTTGGTTGATGATGTGATGACGTCAGGTGCCACCTTCGCTGCCGCCACGGAATCGTTACAGGCCGCTGGCGCACAGCGTGTCTGTATCCTTGCACTGGCGCGGGTGGTGAAGGACACTTAAGTAAGCATCCAAGCCAAGGAGCCTGCTGATGAAAAACGTTGAGATTTACACAAAGTCGACCTGTGGATACTGCCATGCCGCCAAGCGGCTTTTGACGTCCAAGGGCGTGAAGTTTTCCGAAGTATCCCTGTCGCAAACCCCCGACAAAAAAGCTGAGATGATCCAGCGCAGCAATGGTGGTCGCACCGTGCCGCAGATCTTTATTGGCAAGACGCATGTTGGTGGCTGTGACGATCTGTTTGCGCTGGAAAGCGCGGGCAAGCTGGACGCGATGCTGTCCGCATGAAGGCGGCGCTGATCCAGATGACGGCGGGGGATGATCCCGCCGTCAATCTGATCAAAACCCTGCGATATGTTGCCGAAGCTGCTGCTCAGGGCGCGACGCTGATCTGCACGCCAGAGGTGACGAATTGCGTGTCGCAAGACCGTGCGCGGCAGCAGGACGTCTTGCAGTTAGAGCAGGACGATATCACGCTGTCCGCCTTATGCGCTGAGGCCGCGCGGTTGGGTGTCTGGCTGTCCGTTGGATCACTAGCGGTCAAGACGGGGGATGCGGACGGGCGATTTGCCAACCGCAGTTTCCTGATCGGACCGGATGGCGCGATTGTCGCGCGCTATGACAAAATCCACATGTTTGATGTGACGGTGTCGGATACCGAAAGCTATCGCGAATCTGCCGGCTACCGCCCCGGGGACCGCGCTGTACTGGCGCGGATGCCAGGCGCGGCGCTGGGCCTTAGCATCTGTTACGATCTGCGCTTTGCGCAATTGCACCGGGATCTGGCGCAGGCCGGGGCGGATATTCTGCTGGTGCCTTCGGCGTTTTCGCCTGTCACGGGGGCGGCGCATTGGCACACATTGTTGCGCGCCCGCGCGATCGAAACGGGATGCTTTGTGCTGGCTGCCGCGCAGACAGGGACGCATGCTGCGGGGTCTGGGCGGCCGCGTCAGACTTACGGACACAGTTTGGCCGTTGACCCTTGGGGCACGGTTCTAGCGGATGCGGGGACAGAACCCGGCGTCACTATGGTTGATCTGGATTTGGCTTTGGTGTCACAGTCGCGGGGCCGTGTGCCTTCACTGCGCCACGATCGACCTTATCTGGACCCACAATGACCGATCAGATCCAACACCTTGCCGTGACACTGTTCAGCGAATTACTGGCGGTCGACCAATTGGCGCGGGCCAGTATGGCGCGGGTTCTACCCAAGGGGATGGAGCTGTCGCATTTTTCGGTCTTGAACCATTTGGCCCATATCGGGGCAGAACGTACGCCAGCCCAGCTGGCGCAGACGTTTCACCTGACGCGCGGGGCGATCACCAATACGCTAAGCAAGCTGGAATGGGCCGGATGGGTGCATGTCCGTCCGGATTGGGATGACGCGCGGCGCAAGCTGGTGTCGATCAGCCCGGCGGGCCTGTCAGCCCGGGACGCTGCGATTGCAGCGATCAGCCCGCTGGTGGCCGATGTCGTGGCCAAGGTCGGCGAGGATCGCGTGCGTGCGACCCTGCCGGTGCTGCGTGAATTGCGGGCGAAACTAGCGGACCCGGCCTGACGGTCGGTGCCTCCGGTGGGAGTTTTTTTGCCAGATCAAAGGGATCAAGCCGGTTTTGTTGCGGCAGTGACGTAATTTACCGACAGATCGTCTGGCGACGTCGACCACGTAAAGGCGAGGAAGTTGAAAACGTAGCCGGTACGGTCGACGGGTGTCAGGCCGGCATTTTTCAACAGATCGAACAGCTCGTCCGGGGTGATGAACTTGTTCCAGTCATGGGTGCCTTTGGGCAGCCAACGCATGACCCATTCTGCACCCACAATCGCCATCGCAAAGGATTTCGGATTGCGATTGATCGTCGAGCACAGGTGCAAGCCGCCGGGTTTCAACAGCTGCTGGCAAGCGGTCAAAAAACCAAGGGGGTCGGCGACGTGTTCGACGACTTCCATATTCAGGACAACGTCGAATTGCTCGCCGGCTGCGGCCATCGCCTCGGCCGTGCCATGGCGGTAGTCGATGGTCAGGCCGGATTGTTCGGCGTGGATTTGCGCCACCGGAATGTTGCGCGGGGCGGCGTCGACGCCAACGACATCAGCGCCAAGGCGCGCCATCGGTTCGCACAGCAAGCCGCCGCCGCAGCCGATATCGAGGATTCGCAGCCCGGCAAAAGGTTTGTCCGCGCCAAGGTCGCGGTTGTATTCAGCAGCGATCTGCCGCGTGATATAATCCAAACGGACCGGATTCATCATATGCAGGGGCTTGAACTTACCGGTCTCATCCCACCATTCTTCGGCCATGGCTTCGAATTTGGCGACTTCTTGATCGTCGATGGTGTTTGTGGTCATTTTGACCTCCGGCTTTGCAAGTGGCATCTGCAACGAGCCGTGGTTGTGCCCGTTACTGCCCTATATAGGTGATCTATGGAAAACGTCCCAAGCCAAAAGAGCGCAGTCGCGTATTTATACCCGCCGCTTGATCCATTCGATCAGCGCATTGTGGACGTGGGCGATGGACATAAAGTTTATGTGGAGCAGTGCGGCAACCCTGCGGGTATTCCCGTTGTCGTGTTGCATGGCGGTCCGGGCGGCGGGTGTAGCCCTGCGATGCGGCGGTATTTCGACCCGGCTAAGTATCGCATCGTGCTGTTTGATCAGCGTGGTTGCGGGCGATCGCGCCCTCATGCCAGCGTCGTGGCCAATACGACGTGGCACCTTGTCGCCGATATCGAACTGATCCGGGTCACGCTTGGCATTGATCGCTGGATTGTGTTCGGCGGTAGCTGGGGGGCGACGCTCGCGCTGATCTATGCGCAGACCCATCCGGAAAACGTGGCCGCTTTGGCGCTGCGCGGTGTGTTCTTGATGACGCAGGGCGAGCTTGATTGGTTCTATGGTGGCGGCGCGGGGCGGTTTTGGCCTGACCTGTGGCAGCGCTTTGTCCAGCTTGTGCCAGAGGACGAACGCGGCAATCTGATTGAGGCCTATCACAAGCGCCTATTTTCCGGCGATATGATGACCGAAACGAAGTATGCCCGCGCTTGGGCGCAGTGGGAAAATGCGCTGGCCGCGATTGACAGCGACGGGGTGACGGGGGAAAGCCCAGCGGATTATGCCCGCGCCTTTGCTCGGCTGGAAAACCACTATTTTCAACACTGTGGCTGGCTAGACAGCGACCACCAGATCCTTGCGCGCACTGACCGTCTGGCCAATATTCCCGGCGTTATCGTGCAGGGGCGTTACGATATGATCTGTCCGCCGCTGTCGGCCTATACCTTGGCGCAGCAGTGGCCGCTGGCAAAACTGACCTTTGTTGGGCGCGCTGGGCATGCGCTGTCAGAGCCCGGCATCAGCGCTGAGCTGGTGCGCGCGATGGATGGGTTTGCTGCCGACAAGACGCGGCTCAGGCTGTGATGGACGCCGCCCTTGCGGCGGGCGGCGTTTTAGTCTAAACGATTTTTCAACAGCGGCGTGCTGGCCTCCACCCCCAGCGCCCAACCGGAATTCGCAACGGGCCGCGCGCCCGTTTTTTTGTGCTTGGAGATATCCATGAACGACTTGATTGCCAAAGCGGCCATCGACCGCCGGATCGCAGAGATCATCACCCCCGTCATCGAGGACATGGGGTTCGAGGTCGTGCGTATCCGTCTGATGACTGGCAAGGAATCGACGCTTCAGATTATGGCCCAAAAGGCCGACGGCACGATCGAGGTTGATGATTGCGGCCAGATCAGCACCGCCGTTGGTGCTGTGCTGGACGTCGAAGACCCGATCCTTGATGAATATACGCTAGAGGTCAGCAGCCCCGGCATCGACCGTCCGCTGACCCGTCTGAAAGATTTCGATCAATGGCAGGGCTTTGAGGCCAAGATCGAAACCGATCAGCTGATCGACGGTCGCCGCCGCTTTAAGGGCGAGCTGGCTGGCGTTGAGGGCGACGAAGTTCTGATTACCATTCCGGCCGGCGATCACGGCAAGGATGAGGTCACCATCGGCCTGAAGTTCGACTGGTTGTCGGATGCAAAGCTGGTGCTGACAGATGATTTGATCCGCAACGTATTGCGCGGACGTAAAGACGCGGGCCAGATCGACGAGGCCCAATTCGACGAGATTGAAACCATCATTGATGGGGATGAGGAGAACACCTGATGGCCATTACGTCTGCAAACCAGCTAGAGCTGCTGCAAACCGCCGAGGCGGTTGCCCGCGAGAAGAACATCGAACCCGGCCTGGTGGTCGAGGCGATGGAAGAATCGCTCGCCCGGGCTGCCAAGTCGCGTTACGGCGCTGAAATGGACATCCGTGTCAGCATCGACCGCAAGACCGGTCGTGCGACCTTTACCCGCGTCCGGACCGTCGTCGCAGAAGACGACTACGAGAATTATCAGTCGCAGTTCACGCTGGAAACAGCGAAGGATTGGATCAAGGACGCTAAGATCGGCGATACGCTGGTCGAAGAAGTCCCGCCCGTTGAATTGGGCCGGATCGCTGCGCAGTCGGCCAAGCAGGTTATCTTGCAAAAGGTCCGCGAAGCCGAGCGTGACAAGCAATACGAAGACTTCAAAGATCGTGCTGGCACGATCATCAACGCGCTGGTCAAGCGCGAAGAGTACGGCAACGTCATCGTCGACGTGGGTTCGGGCGAAGCCATCCTGCGCCGCAACGAAAAGATCGGCCGCGAAGCTTATCGCCCCAACGACCGCATCCGTTGCTACATCAAGGACGTGCGCCGCGAACAGCGCGGGCCACAGATTTTCCTGTCGCGGACTGCGCCGGAATTCATGGCAGAGCTGTTTAAGATGGAAGTGCCTGAAATCTATGAGGGCATCATCGAGATCAAGGCCGTCGCCCGTGACCCCGGTTCGCGCGCCAAGATCGCCGTCATTTCATACGACTCCAGCATCGACCCCGTCGGTGCCTGCGTTGGTATGCGTGGTTCCCGCGTGCAGGCTGTCGTGAACGAGCTGCAGGGCGAGAAGATCGACATCATCCCGTGGAACGAAGACATGCCAACGTTCCTTGTGAACGCGCTGCAGCCTGCTGAAGTCAGCAAGGTCGTTCTGGATGAAGAAGCCGGTAAGATCGAAGTCGTCGTCCCCGAAGAGCAGCTGTCGCTGGCCATCGGCCGCCGTGGTCAGAACGTGCGTCTGGCATCCCAGCTGACTGGTCTGGATATCGACATCCTGACCGAAGAAGAAGAATCCAAGCGTCGTCAGGCCGAATTCGAACTGCGCACGAAGCTGTTCATGGATACGCTGGATCTGGACGAATTCTTTGCTCAGCTGCTGGTGTCCGAAGGGTTCACGAACCTTGAAGAAGTCGCTTACGTCGAAGCCGAAGAGCTGCTGGTCATCGAAGGTGTTGACGAAAGCACTGCCGGCGAATTGCAGGCCCGTGCCCGCGATTATCTGGAAGCGCAAAGCAAAAAGGCCCTTGATCACGCCCGCGAGCTGGGTGTCGAGGACTCGCTTGTTAACTTTGAAGGTCTGACCCCGCAAATGGTCGAAGCCCTTGCGGAAGACGGCGTGAAAACGCTTGAAGACTTCGCAACTTGCGCAGACTGGGAACTGGCTGGCGGCTGGACTGTTGTTGACGGACAGCGCCACAAAGACGAAGGCGTGTTGGAAAAATTCGAGGTCAGCCTGGAAGAAGCACAGAATCTGGTGATGACCGCCCGCGTTATGCTGGGCTGGGTTGATCCGGCGGACCTTGTTTCCGATGAAGATGACACCGATATGGAAGAGGAGGCAGAGGCGTAAGCGCCTCTGACTTAACCCTATGACCCGTGGTGGATTGAAAAAGAACCTGGATGACGGACCGGAGCGTCGGTGCATTGTCACCGGCGAAACGCAACCGAAGATGGGGTTGATCCGCTTTGTTGTCGGGCCCGACAATCATGTTGTGCCTGACATCTTGGGCAAGTTGCCCGGACGTGGTATATATGTTGCATCCACCCGCGACGCGCTGGACAAGGCCAAGAAGGGCCAGTTCAGCCGATCTGCAAAAGCGCAGGTTCAAGTCCCGGATGGATTAACGGAAGAAGTCGAACGCCAACTGGTCCGGCGCACGCTGGATTTGATTGCGATGGCCCGCAAGGCGGGGCTCGCGGTTTGCGGGTTCGAAAAGGTAAAAGGCTGGTTGGCCGGGGGCGAAAACGTGCGCGTCCTGCTGCAAGCCGGTGACGGATCAGAGCGTGGCAAGGCCAAACTCTGGACGCCCGAAGGGGCAAGATATTACAGCTGTTTGACCGCAGCTGAATTGGGTTTGGCTTTCGGGCGGCAAAGTGTGATACATGGCGCGCTCGCGACTGGCGGACTCAGTGACCGTGTTGTAGAGGAAGCCGCAAGACTGCGCGGACTCCGCGAGATTGACGACAGCAATATGGCTGTCGGGAAGGATACATAGCTAGATGAGCGATACTGACGGCAAGAAACCATTGGGCCTTGGCGGGTCGCGTCCGAGCAACGTGAAGCAAAGCTTCAGCCACGGCCGCACGAAGAACGTTGTTGTGGAAACCAAGCGTAAGCGCGTTGTGGTGCCTAAGCCGGGCACTCCTGCGCCCAAAACTGGTGTGGCCGCTGGCCTGCCCGCTGGCGGTGACCCGTCCAAGCGGCCCGCAGGCATTTCCGATGTGGAACTTGCCCGCCGGATGAAAGCGCTGGCGCTAGCCAAGTCGCGTGAAGTCGAAGAAGCGGCCAAGCGCGAAGCTGAAGAAAAAGAGCGTGCTGAAGAGCGCGAGCGCCGCCGCGCTGAGATCGAGGCTAAAGAAGCCGAAGATCGCATCCGCGAAGAGCGTGCCAAGGCGAAAGCCGAGGAAGAAGAAGAAAAGCGTCGCGCTGCTGAAGCAGCTAAGAACGCACCTGCGGCGCAGGTTGCTGCGCCTCCGGGCCAGACAGAGGTCGACCGTCCGACGTCCAGCGCACCGCGCAAGGCGACTGAACGTGACCGTGAGGCACAGACACGCGACACCACCAAAGCCAAGCCCGCCCGCGAAGGCGATGGCCGCCGCGGTGGCAAGCTGACGCTGAACGACGCGTTGACGGGCCGCGAAGGTGGCCGCCAGCGTTCGATGGCGCAGATGAAGCGTAAGCAAGACCGCGCCCGCCAAAAGGCGATGGGCGGTCAGGTCGAGCGCGAGAAGATCGTGCGCGATGTACAACTGCCAGAGGCGATCACCGTCGGCGAATTGGCGAACCGGATGGCCGAACGGACATCTGATGTCGTCAAGGAACTGATGAAGATGGGTATGATGGTCACGCAGACCGAAACCATCGACGCTGATACAGCTGAACTGCTGATCGAAGAATTTGGCCACAAAGTTGTGCGCGTGTCCGATTCCGACGTCGAGCAGGTCATCGAACAAGCTGAAGATAAAGCGTCTGACCTGAAGCCGCGTGCGCCGATCATCACGATCATGGGCCACGTTGACCACGGTAAAACATCGCTTCTGGATGCGATCCGTAAGACACGGGTTGTGGCTGGCGAAGCAGGCGGCATCACGCAGCACATCGGTGCTTATCAGGTGACGACGGACAACGGATCGGTTCTGTCGTTCCTTGACACGCCGGGTCACGCTGCGTTCACGTCAATGCGTTCGCGCGGTGCACATGTCACTGACATCGTTGTGCTGGTTGTTGCGGCAGATGACGCCGTGATGCCTCAGACCATCGAGGCGATTAACCACGCTAAGGCCGCTAAGGTCCCGATGATCGTGGCCATCAACAAGATGGACAAGCCGTCGGCCAATCCTGACAAGGTGCGGACCGATCTGCTGCAGCACGAGGTCATCGTCGAGAAGATGTCCGGTGATGTGCAAGACGTCGAAGTTTCGGCTGCGACGGGTGCTGGTCTGGACAAACTGCTGGAAGCCATCGCGCTGCAGGCCGAAATTCTGGAACTGAAAGCCAACCCCGACCGCGCCGCCATGGGTGCCGTGATCGAGGCGCAGCTGGACGTGGGCCGCGGCCCCGTTGCGACAGTTCTGGTGCAAAACGGCACGCTGCGTCAGGGCGACATCTTTGTCGTTGGCGAACAGTGGGGCAAGGTTCGTGCGCTGATCGATGACAAAGGCGACCGCGTCAAAGAGGCCGGCCCGTCCGTGCCAGTCGAAGTGTTGGGTTTGAACGGCACACCGGAAGCCGGCGACGTTCTGAACGTGGTCGACACCGAAGCGCAAGCGCGTGAAATCGCTGATTACCGGATGAAGGCCGCGAAAGATAAGCGCGCCGCCATCGGTGCTGCGACGACGCTGGAACAGCTGATGGCAAACGCCAAAGCCAACCAGAGCGTGTCCGAGCTGCCAATCATCGTGAAAGCCGACGTGCAGGGTTCTGCCGAGGCGATCGTGCAAGCGATGGAAAAAATCGGCAACGACGAAGTCCGCGTCCGCGTGCTGCACTCTGGTGTTGGCGCGATCACGGAATCGGATATCGGTCTGGCAGAAGCGTCAGGTGCACCCGTGATTGGTTTCAACGTGCGTGCCAATGCGACGGCGCGGAACGTGGCCAACCAGAAGGGCGTAGAGATCCGTTATTACTCGGTCATCTATGCCCTCGTGGATGATATCAAAGCGGCGGCCTCTGGTCTGCTGTCGAATGAAATCCGCGAAAAGTTCATCGGCTATGCTAACATCAAAGAGGTCTTTAAGGTCTCGAACGTTGGTAACGTCGCGGGCTGTCTGGTCACCGAAGGTGTGGCGCGTCGTTCCGCTGGCGTTCGTCTGCTGCGCGACAACGTCGTGATGCACGAAGGTACGCTGAAGACGCTGAAGCGCTTTAAGGACGAAGTGTCCGAAGTGCAGTCGGGTCAGGAATGCGGTATGGCGTTTGAGAACCACGAAGACATGCGCCCTGGCGATGTCATCGAGATATTCGAGCGCGAATCGGTCGAGCGTAACCTGTAAAGGGCGCAGACTTAGAATGAGAAAAGGCCCGTCAGCGATGCTGGCGGGCCTTTTTGTTTGAGTTTAGTTGGCCAGATGAATGGGATGCGGGGGCGATTTGGGTCGGCCGCCGGATTTGAGTATTTAGGAAAAAGCGAGGGGGGCCAAGCGCGCCCTACAGCCAGTCGCGCAGAATCGGGATCAGCGGGATGTCTGCAGGCGGCATGGGGTATTGCGCCAAGTCGTTCGCGCGGACCCATTTGAGCGTCTGGCCTTCGCGGCCCTGCGGAGTGCCGTGCCATTTTCGGCAGGCGTAAAGCGGCATCAGCAGGTGGAAATCGTCGTAGGTGTGACTGGCGAAGGTGAGTGGCGCGAGGCAAGAGGCCCAAGTGTCGATCCCGAGCTCTTCTTGCAATTCGCGGATCAGGGCGATTTCTGGGGTCTCGCCCGGATCGACTTTGCCGCCCGGAAATTCCCACAGCCCTGCCAGTGATTTACCAGCAGGGCGTTGGGCCAGCAGAACCCGCCCGTCGACGTCGATCAGCGCGACGGCAGAGACGAGAAGAACCTTCACGAGCGGTAGTCGGCGTTGATCGTGATATATTCGTGGGTCAGATCGCAGGTCCAAACTGTGGCTGCGCCATCCCCGAGGCCAAGGTCGACGTTGATGTCGATGTTCTGGCCTTTCATATGGGCAGCCGCGGCTTCTTCGGAATAGCTTGGCGCGCGCCAGCCGTTTTCCGCAAGCACCATGTCACCAAGTTTGATCGTCAGCTTGTCGCGATCTGCTGCAGCGCCGGATTTACCGACGGCCATGACGATCCGGCCCCAATTGGGATCTTCACCCGCAATCGCTGTTTTCACCAGTGGGCTGTTGGCCGTAGCCATCGCCACAAGGCGGGCATCCGCATCGGTTTCAGCGCCTGTCACAGCGATGGTGACGAACTTGGTCGCACCCTCGCCGTCGCGGACGACTTGGTGCGCAAGATCGAGCATGACGGTGTGCAGCGCGTCTTCGAATGAGGCGTTGCCAGTAACATCCACGCCAGAGGTGCCCGTCGCGGCAAGCATCAAGCTGTCAGAGGTGGAGGTGTCGCTGTCGACGGTGATATTGTTGAAGGTCTTGTCAGTCAGGCGCCCCAGCATGTCTTGCAGCGGCTGATAGGCGATCTGGGCGTCGGTGAAGATGTAGACCAGCATCGTCGCCATATCGGGTGCGATCATGCCGGAGCCTTTGGCGATGCCAGCGATCTGGACCGGCTTGCCATCGATTGTGACGGTTTGCGTGGACCCTTTTGGAAAGGTGTCCGTCGTCATGATCGCGCGGGCGGCGTCTGTCATGGCGGTCGCGGATTGGGCGGCTTTCAGGTCGTCGATTTTGGAAACGATGCGGTCGTGCGGCAGGGGTTCGCCGATCACGCCGGTCGAGGCGGTGAAAACGCGCGCGGCGTCGATGCCGGTGGCGGCGGCCACGGCCTGCGTAATGGCGGCGACTGATTCGAGGCCTGCCTTGCCGGTGAAGGCGTTGGAATTGCCAGAGTTCACCAGGATTGCGGCAGGCCCCGTGTCAGGGCCCAGCTTTGCTTGGCAGTCCAGCACAGGTGCGGAACGCGTGGCAGAGCGGGTAAATACGCCGGTGACAGTGCTGCCGGGGGCGAGCACCGCCAGCATCACGTCAGTTCGGTTTTTGTATTTCACCCCCGCTTGCGCCGCCGCGAAGGTGACGCCGTCGATAACGGGCAGGTCAGGAAAGGCGGCGGGGGCAAGCGGGGATAATGGCATGACTTACTTCTCCAGCAGGTCGAGGTTGGTCAGGACGGCCGGATCAAAGGCGTCGGGTTCCGCCAGCGTCACAGTTGCGGCGGCCTTCAACTCTTCGATTTTGGACAGGATCACAGCCTCTTGTAGGCCGCCCACGATTTCTGCGCGGACCTCTTCCAGCGCTGCGACAGGCTTGTCGCGCGTCTCGTTCAACTTGACGATGTGCCAGCCGAATTGGGTCTGCACGGGGTCAGAGACATCGTCAGCTTCCATGCCTTCGACGGTCTGTTCGAATTCCGCGACCATCTGACCTGGACCAAACCAGCCCAGTTCGCCGCCCGTGGGGCCGGACGGACCGGTAGAGACTTCTTTGGCGACTTCCGCGAAGTCTTCACCCGCAGTAATGCGGTCTTTGGCGGCTTGCGCTTCTTCTTCAGTTTCGACCAGCAGATGGCTCGCGTTCCATTCTTTGACGGGCTCTTCTGCAGCTGCAGCGACCATTTCGTCATAGGCGGCCTGGATCGCTTCATCGGTCACGGCGGCTTTGGTCAGGTCGGTGATGACCTCGCCTGCGCGCAAAGACCGTTCTTCGTTCGCCATGGCCCAGCCGACACGGGCGGGCACATCGGTCAGGCTGTTGGACAGCAGTTGCTGCTGCACGATCTGGTCCAGCACGCCTTGATAGATGACGTCGGCGGGGAACTGGTCATATTGCTGCGGCAGCTGAGCGCGTGCGATCATCATCTGGCCAAGCGTAATTTCGGTGCCATCAACCGTGGCAACGACTGCCGCAGGATCAGCGGTGGGGGCCGGGGCGGCCTCTGCGACCGGTGCGTCAGCGACGGGGGCCTCAGTGGTGGTGTCTTGCGCCTGCGCGGCGGTTGTCAGGGCTAGCGCCAGTGCGGCGGTGCCCAGCAATGTGGTCATACGGGTCATGGAAACGGTCCTTACAAAGAGTCCCCCGAAGGGGCGCAACGTTGACAGTAATCAGCCCGCCCCTTACATCGCAAGGAAGCCTTGAGGGGGCTGGTCTTGGGCCCTGTTTAGGGGCCTTGGCGCAAGCCGACAAGCGACCTCCTCTCAATTCGGTATCACAGGGGCGGCAAGAGTCCGCTTGGAGAGAACATGCTGGGTCTGTCATCTATTGCGAAAAAGGTCTTTGGGACCGCGAACGACCGTAAAGTTAAGGGCGTGCGGCCCCTGATCGACAAGATCAACGCGCTAGAGCCAGAGTTTACGGCGCTGAGCGATGAGCAAATCAAAGACCGCACGCGCGCCCTGCAAGAGCGGGCAAAAGCAGGCGAAAGCCTAGATGATATGCTGCCCGAAGCCTTTGCCAACTGCCGCGAAGGTGCGCGCCGGGCTTTGGGTCTGCGGGCTTTTGATACGCAGTTGATGGGCGGTATTTTCCTGCACCAAGGTAACATTGCCGAGATGAAGACAGGCGAGGGTAAGACCCTTGTCGCGACTTTTCCGGCGTACCTGAACGCGCTGTCCGGCAAAGGTGTGCATATCGTTACCGTGAACGATTATCTGGCCCGCCGTGACGCGGACTGGATGTCGAAGGTCTATAGCTTTCTTGGGATGACGACCGGCGTTGTCGTGCCGCAACAGCCTGAGGCGGAAAAGAAGGTCGCCTATCAGTGCGACGTGACCTACGCGACGAACAACGAGCTGGGCTTTGATTATCTGCGCGATAACATGAAGTCAGAGCTGAACCAGATGTACCAGCGCCCGCATAACTTTGCGATCGTGGACGAGGTGGACTCGATCCTGATCGACGAGGCGCGCACGCCGCTGGTCATCTCTGGCCCGGCGCAAGACCGCAGCCAGATGTACCGCGACATCGACACCATCGTACCGGGCATTCTGCCGGAACACTTTACGCTGGATGAAAAGCAGCGGTCCGTGAGCTTTACCGACGAAGGCAACGACTACCTAGAGGACGCACTGTCCCGCGCTGGCCTGCTGCCAGAGGGACAGACGCTGTATGATCCCGAAAGCGTCACGCTGGTGCACCACACCAGTCAGGCACTGAAGGCGCACAAGCTGTTCGCCAAGGACAAAGATTACATCGTGCGCGGTGATGAAATTGTTCTGATCGACGAATTCACGGGCCGTATGATGACGGGTCGCCGTCTTGCTGACGGCCTGCATCAGGCAATCGAGGCGAAAGAGGGTGTCAGTATTCGCCCTGAAAACGTCACGCTGGCCTCTGTCACGTTCCAGAACTATTTCCGCCTTTATAAGAAACTGGGCGGCATGACTGGTACGGCGTTAACCGAAGCCGACGAATTCATGGAAATCTATGGCCTTGGTGTGGTCGAGGTGCCGACGAACCGGCCCATCCAGCGCCAAGACGAGCACGATCAGGTTTACCGCACGGCCCGCGAGAAGTTCGAAGGCGTGGTCAAAGAGATCAAGGAAGCCAACGCAAAGTCGCAGCCGATCCTTGTCGGTACGACCAGCATCGAAAAGTCCGAGTTTCTGTCGCAAATGCTGACCGCCGAAGGGATCAAGCACAACGTGCTGAACGCCCGCCAGCACGAGCAAGAAGCGCAGATCATTGCCGACGCTGGCAAGCTGGGCGCTGTCACAATCGCCACCAACATGGCTGGCCGCGGCACCGACATTCAGCTGGGCGGCAACGTCGAGCTGAAGGTGATCGAGGCGCTGGACGCTGATCCCGAGGCAAACCCTGACGAGATCCGCGCGCGGATTGAGGCAGAGCATGCCGGCGAAAAGGAAAAGGTTCTGGCAGCTGGCGGCCTGTTTGTGCTGGCCACGGAACGCCACGAATCGCGCCGGATCGATAACCAGTTGCGCGGCCGTTCTGGCCGTCAGGGCGATCCGGGGCGGTCGTCGTTCTTCCTGTCTCTCGAAGACGACCTCATGCGGATCTTTGGATCCGAGCGTCTGGACAAAGTGCTGTCATCGCTGGGCATGAAAGAAGGCGAAGCGATTGTGCACCCTTGGGTCAACAAATCGCTAGAGCGGGCGCAGGCCAAGGTCGAAGGCCGCAACTTTGATATCCGCAAGCAGCTGCTAAAGTTTGACGACGTGATGAACGAGCAGCGCAAAGTGATCTTTGGCCAGCGCCGCGAGATCATGGAAGCGACCGATCTGTCTGAAATCGTCAGCGACATGCGCCATCAGGTCGTCGAAGACATGGTGGACGAGCATATGCCGCCCCGCAGCTATGCCGATCAATGGACGACAGAGGCGCTCTATGCTGATGTGATCCAAAACCTTGGCATGGACGAACCGGTCATGGCCTGGGCGCAAGAAGAGGGCGTAGATGCGGATGCGATGCGCGAACGGCTAGAGGCCGCTTCTGACGCGCATATGGCCAAGAAAGAAGAGGCGTTTGGTGCCTCTGCGATCCGCAATATTGAAAAGCAGGTTCTGCTGCAGACGATCGATGCCAAGTGGCGCGAGCATTTGGTGACGCTGGAACACCTGCGGTCTGTCGTCGGTTTTCGCGGCTATGCGCAGCGCGATCCGCTGAACGAATATAAGACCGAAGGCTTTCAGTTGTTCGAACGGCTTCTGGACGGTTTGCGTTTGGACGTGACGCAAAAGCTGGGTCAGATCCAGCCGATGACGCAAGAACAGCAAGACCAGATGGTCGCGCAATTGCGTCAGCAGCAGGCCGCTGCAGCGGGCGCTGTCGCCGCGCCCCAACCTGATGCACAACCCGAGCCCGAGAAGCTGATTGAGCGTGCGACATCTGCGCAAAGCGCTGGGGATGCGACCGCCCGCACTGGATTTGACGAAAATGATCCGGCGACGTGGGGCAACCCGACGCGAAACGACGCCTGCCCATGCGGGTCCGGGAAAAAGTTCAAGCACTGCCACGGCGCGCATTGATCTCATGTAACAGGGGGCGGGCCAATTGGTCCGCCCTCGCCACATTCACGACACCTTAATTCCTTGCGGCGGTCCCGCCGCCGACATTTGCGCTGTGCATAACTCCTGTTAACCCCATAACGGGCAAGGAGACGACGCATGAAACCTGCAACCCGCAAGATAGTCACCGCCGCCACGACATTCTCTGTCGCGCTTAGCATAGGTTTCGTCATGCAGTACGGCGACGCGGTTGCCGCACGGCTTGGGATCGACGAACCCATCGGTGGCCCTGCTGGCCGCACGCAGGTTAGCGTTCCTGGATCGGCTGTCACGGCAAGCAAGGCTGTGGTTGTCCCACAATTGTTGGCACCGCGCGTGACGGATGACAGCAAAGAAGTGGCAGATATCCCGCAGGAATTGGCAACGCCCACCTTGCAAATGCCCGATTCGACCTCTGTTTCAGACCTCATTCTTGCCTCTGCCATGACCGAGGCCCCCGTCATGCCAAGCCCTGAAGTGGCCGCTTGCGATCCAATCATGACAGCCACGGCGCAGCCTATGGCGATGGTGCAGCTTCAGTTGACTGACACCTGCCACAAGGGGGCACCTGTCTCGATCCATCACCAGGGTATGATTTTTAGCGCGATCACCGATGCGGACGGTAAGCTGTCGGTGGACGTGCCGGCACTGTCGCGGGACGCGCTGTTTATTGCCGATTTCAATACGGGCAAGGCGGCGGCTGCCTCTGTCTTGGTGCCTGATCTTGATACGGTGGACCGCGCAGTTCTGCAGTGGCAGGGCGATGATGGCGTGCAACTGCACGCGCTTGAATTCGGCGCTGGCTATGATGACGCGGGACATATCTGGTCTGCGTCGACCGGTGCTGCAGGAAACGTGCAAACCGGCAGCGGCGGTATCTTAACGTCGCTCGGCGATGTTGCCGTCAGCGATGCTCTGCGCGCAGAGGTGTACACCTTCCCCAGCGGTCAATCCGTCCGTGACGGTCAGGTCGTCCTGAACGTAGAGGCAGAGGTCACAAGCCGGAACTGTGGCCGCGACGTTTCGGCGCAAAGTATCCAGATTGGTCCAGATCACGCGGCAGACGCCATCGACCTGACCATGACAATGCCGGGTTGCGATGCAATTGGTGAATTTCTGGTGTTGAAAAATATGTTCGCGGACCTGACACTCGCGGCGAAATGAATTCGCAGCGACGATCCACAAGGTATTCGATATTGCGCAGTGCGGCAGGGGGACTTGCCGCACTGTTGCTGTGTATGGATAGCGCTGCTGCAGAAGAGGTCACGATCACCTCTGCCCAGGGCAATCTGGTTCTGACAGGCCGTATTGCAGGTTTTGACGGCACCTATCTGGATATCGAATCGCCGCATGGCCCTTTGACGCTGGCCTATGCGGGCGTCACCTGCGCTGGGGCTGATTGCCCTGATCTAAAGAGCTACGTTCCACAATTGCGCCTGTCCGGCGAGCCGCGCCTTGCTAGCCTGCTGCTTCCTGCGTTGATTGATGGATTTGCACGCGACCGCGGGCTCAAGCTGATACAAGAGGACACTGACGATGGTGCACTTAATATCACCTTGGTCGAAGACGCCCAGCCAGTGCTGCTGGTTAACCTGCGGAATAGTCAAAGCGCCGAGGCTTTTGCTGATCTGTTGACCTATGACAGCGATGTCGCCCTGACCTTTCGTGACCCGCTGCCCGACGAACAGGCCCGCGCCGCAGAGGTAGGGATCGCTCTGCCGGGCCTTGCGGGGGGCAGCGTCGTGCTGGGCGGCGAGGCGTTGGTTCCTATCGTCTCTCCGCTTAACCCAATACGGGTTATCGATCCGGCTGACGTGATCGCAGCCTTTGCCGGGGATATTGCCGACTGGGAACAGATGGGCCAACCCGCGATGCCTTTGACGCTGCATCTGGGGCCAGTGGGTGACGGGCAGGCCGATGCATTTCTGGCGATGCTGCCCGAGCCCGCCAGCGCTGCCGTGATCAGACATGCAGACCCTGATGCGCTGGCCGAAGCTGTCGCTGCTGATGCGGGGGCGCTTGGGATTGCGGCGCTTGGTACCTCTAGCATTGCGCAGCCACTCGGCCTGCGTGATGCGTGCGGGTTGACGGCACCGCCGGTGCTGCGCGGGATTAAGACGCAAGACTATCCGTTGACCACGCCAGCCTTTGCCTTTGTCAGATCGCAACGGAAACCTGAAATCGTCCGTGCTTTCCTGAATTGGCTACGCAGCCCAGCCGCAGAACTGATCGTGCGACGCGCCGGCTTTGCTGATCGGGGGGTGGTCCCGATCTCTTTAGACGATCAAGGAGAGCGGTTCGCCCACGCGATCACCATTGCCGGACCAGACACATCGCTGCGCGATTTGCAGGGCATGGTGGCGATGATGCACGCGCGCGTTCGGATTTCGCTGACGTTTCGGTTTGCGAATGGGACGACTGCGCTTGATACCGCCTCGGCCGCAAATCTACGTTTGCTGGCCCATGATATGCGTGACGGCGTCTATGCGGGGCGCGAGGTCATGCTGATTGGATTTAGCGACGGCGAAGGTTCTGCCGACGCGAACCGTGACCTGTCTGCGGCCCGCGCTTTGGCGGTAGAAAACGCGCTGCTGTCACTGCTAGGCGCGATACCAGACAACCTTCGCCTTGGGACTGCCGGGTTTGGAGAGGCATTGCCGATTGGCTGTGACGATACTGCATGGGGCCGCCAAATGAACCGCCGGGTCGAGGTTTGGGTCGGCGATTAAAGCAGCCCTTCGGCGCGGAAAGACAATTCCCGCGATTTGCCAATGATAAGATGGTCATGGACAGAGATGCCAAGCGCCCCGGCTGCCGCCTCGATCTGCGCTGTCATGGTAATATCAGCTTGCGACGGTGTCGGATCGCCCGAGGGGTGGTTGTGGACCAAGATCATCGATGCGGCATTCAGCTCTAGCGCGCGTTTGACGACCTCGCGAGGATAGACAGGAACGTGATCAATCGTGCCGCGCGCCTGTTCCTCGTCCGCGATCAGGGTGTTTTTGGTGTCGAGGTACAGAATACGGAATTGTTCGGTGTCGCGATGGGCCATCACAGTGTGGCAATAGTCCAGCAGCGCATCCCGGCTGCTGACAACGTGGCGCGCCATAACTTTGCTGCGGGCCATGCGGTGTGCTGCCGCTTCTACGACCTTAAGTTCCACGACGACGGCGTCGCCGATCCCTTTGACCTGCTTTAGTGCAGCTACGGGGGCCGAAATGACGCGGTTGAAATCACCAAACTGATCAATCAACGCACGGGCCAGTGGTTTGACGTCTTGCCGCGGGATGGCGCGAAAGAGGACAAGTTCCAGCAGTTCATAATCCGGCAAGGCCGCCGCCCCGCCACTGATAAAACGGTCGCGCAGGCGCGCACGGTGATCTTTGATATAGGACGGCAACCGGCCGGGTCGGATCGTACCGTCTGCCTCGTCAACGGCAGCAGGGGTGAAAAATGGCAGGGCTTCCTGAAAAGACTGGGTCATGCGCTTAGGATGACCCCTCGTTAATGAAAAAGCGGTTAAAATGTTTCCGATTTCGGCAGTGGCCATGAAAAAAGGGCCCATGCTTTTGCAAGGGCCCTTTGGTGGCGACACAGTAGAATGCCCGCCGCGGCTTCAGCCTTTCATCGAATCCCAGAACCCTTTGACAGACTTAAAGAACGTCGACCCCTGCGGGTTGTTGTCCTTTGATAAGGTGTCAAATTCCTTCAGGATTTCGCGTTGCCGCGATGTCAGGTTCACGGGCGTTTCGACCTGTAGTTCGATGAACATATCACCAGCAGCAGCGCCTCGAAGGGACGGCATGCCTTTGCCACGCAGGCGCATCTGACGGCCTGACTGGCTGCCTTCGGGGATCTTGACCCGCGAACGGCCGCCGTCGATTGTCGGCACCTCGATCTCTCCACCCAAGGCGGCAGAGGCGATGCTGACGGGGACCCGGCAGAACAGGTTGCTGGACTCGCGTTCAAACAGCGCGTGATCTGCGACTTCGATAAAGATATACAGATCGCCCGCAGGTCCGCCGCGCATGCCAGCCTCGCCTTCGCCAGCAAGGCGTATGCGTGTGCCGGTTTCAACGCCAGCCGGGATGTTGACCGACAGCGCCTTTTCCTTTTCGACGCGGCCTGCGCCGTGACAGACGTGGCAAGGATTCTTGATCGTCTGGCCTGCGCCGTTACAGGTGGGGCAGGTCCGCTCGACTGTGAAAAAGCCCTGCTGCGCGCGCACTTTACCCATGCCAGAACAGGTCGGGCAGGTTACAGGTTCAGAGCCGTCGTCCGCGCCCGTGCCGCTGCAGTTGCCGCATTGCACGGCAGTGGGCACGTTGATCGTTTTGGTCAGGCCAGCATAGGCCTCTTCCAGTTTGATCCGCAGGTTATAGCGTAGGTCGTTGCCGCGTGCAGCACGGCTACGGCCGCCGCCGCCACGTTGGCCGCCCATGAAGTCGCCGAACAGATCGTCGAACACATCAGAAAATGCCGAGGCGAAATCGCCATTGCCTTGCTGACCGGGATGACGGCCACCGCCACCCATTCCGCCCTCAAAGGCGGCATGGCCATAGCGGTCATAGGCGGCCTTTTTGTCGCCGTCCTTCAGGACTTCGTAGGCCTCGTTGGCCTCTTTGAATTGTTCTTCGGCCTTGGGATTGTCGGAGTTACGATCCGGGTGCAATTCCTTCGCCTTCTGGCGATAGGCCTTCTTAATCTCGTCTGCGCCAGCACCTTTCTGGATGCCAAGCGTTTCGTAATAATCGCGTTTAGCCATCTTACAGGTCCCCCTTGGGAATGGAAAAGACCGGCCCGGTTCAGGGGCCGGTCTATCCCGTCAGGCGGATGCCTTACTTGTTGCGCTTTTCGTCGTCGAGGTCTTCGAAGTCGGCGTCAAGGATGTCATCCTCGTCTGCGCCTTTCGGCTCTGCGTCGCCGCCGTCTTCAGCGTCTTGGCTCGACTTATAGATCGCCTCGCCCAGCTTCATCGCGGATTCGGTGACGTTCTGGATGCCCGACTTGATCTTGTCGACGTTGTCGTTTTCCAGTTCGTCTTTCAGCGCGGCGATTGCCAGTTCGATCGCTTCGATGGTCGTCGGGTCGACCTTGTCGTTGTGCTCTTCCATCGACTTTTCGGTCGAGTGGATCAGGCTTTCAGCCTGGTTGCGCGCTTCGACCAATGCACGGCGTTCCTTGTCGGCGTCGGCATTTGCCTCGGCGTCGCGGACCATCGCTTCGATATCTTCATCCGACAGACCGCCAGAGGCTTGGATCGTGATGTTCTGCTCTTTGCCGGTGCCTTTGTCTTTGGCTCCGACGGACACGATGCCGTTGGCGTCGATGTCAAACGTCACTTCGATCTGCGGCATGCCGCGCGGTGCAGGCGGGATGCCTTCTAGGTTGAACTGGCCCAGCATCTTGTTGTCGGCTGCCATCTCACGCTCGCCTTGGAAGACGCGCAGGGTCACGGCGTTCTGATTGTCTTCTGCGGTCGAGAAGGTCTGCGATTTCTTCGTCGGGATCGTCGTGTTACGGTCGATCAGACGGGTGAACACGCCGCCCAAGGTTTCGATGCCCAGCGACAGCGGGGTCACGTCCAGCAGAACCACGTCTTTGACGTCGCCTTGCAGAACGCCAGCTTGAATAGCAGCACCCAGCGCCACGACTTCGTCAGGGTTCACGCCCTGATGCGGCTCTTTGCCAAAGTACTTGGCTACTTCTTCTTTCACGCGGGGCATACGTGTCATGCCGCCGACCAGAACGACTTCGTCGATGTCGCCAACGGACAGGCCAGCGTCTTTCAACGCAGCTTGGCAAGGCTTGATCGACGCTTTGATCAGGTCAGATACCAGCGATTCCAGCTTGGCGCGGGTCAGTTTCATGACCATGTGCAGCGGCTGGCCAGTTTTGCCCATCGAAATGAACGGCTGGTTGATCTCGGTCGAGGAGGAGGACGACAGCTCGATCTTGGCTTTTTCAGCAGCTTCTTTCAGACGCTGCAGCGCCATCTTGTCCTTGGTCAGGTCGACCTGGTTTTCTTTTTTGAACTCGTCGGCAAGGTAGTTGACGATGCGCATGTCAAAGTCTTCGCCGCCAAGGAAGGTGTCGCCGTTGGTGGACTTCACTTCGAACAGGCCGTCGTCGATTTCCAGAATGGTCACGTCGAATGTACCGCCGCCAAGGTCATAGACCGCGATGGTTTTGGTGTCTTTTTTGTCCAGACCGTATGCCAGTGCGGCTGCTGTCGGCTCGTTGATGATCCGCAGCACTTCAAGACCGGCAATCTTGCCTGCGTCCTTGGTCGCCTGACGCTGGGCGTCGTTGAAGTAGGCGGGCACGGTGATAACGGCCTGCGTGACTTCTTCGCCCAGATAGGACTCAGCGGTTTCTTTCATCTTACCCAAGATGAAAGCAGAGATCTGCGAAGGGGAGTACTTTTCGCCCTTGGCTTCGACCCATGCGTCGCCGTTGCCGCCGTTGACGACCTCGAACGGCATGTTCTTTTTGTCTTTCACCAGAAGCGGATCGTCAAACCGACGGCCGATCAAACGCTTTACAGCAAAGATGGTGTTTTCGGGGTTGGTGACGGCCTGACGCTTGGCGGGCTGACCAACCAGACGCTCGTCGTCCGTGAACGCGACGATCGACGGCGTGGTGCGTGCACCTTCGCTGTTTTCGATCACGCGGGGTTTGCTGCCATCCATGATGGCAACGCAAGAGTTTGTTGTACCGAGGTCGATACCAATAATTTTAGCCATTTTCAGATCCCTTATACTTCAGGCGATGTGAGAGGCGCAGACCCGTTGCGGCACCTGCGCCCGTTTACATGATTGCGCTACAGAAACGTCCTGCACCGGCTGTCTGGCGTATATAGGGAGGCGTTTTGGCCCCTGCAACAGGGGGCAACCATACAGCGCGCCAATTTTTGGCAATGAACGGTACGTCGCGCGGCCGCGCTGGCGCAGGTTCGGCCCTTAGCGCGAGGCGTTCCAGCTGACCGATGCGTGGCGGCGGGTGTAGAATTCGCCAAGCAGTCCCAGCATCAGCAACACAAGCGCCACATACAGAGGATACGTCGGAGAGCTGAAGTGAGGGTTGTAGTTCAAGAAGATGTCGCCGCGAATCTGGTCGATGCAATGAAATAAGGGATTCCAGTCAAAAATCGACAGCATGGATGCTGGCAACGTATTGGCCAGAAACATCTTGCCGGATGCGATCATGTTGACGCGGCCATAGACCGTACTGCCAATGCGGGTGAAGTCCGGGGCCCAAGGTTTGATCGCCAAAAAGATCGTTCCAACCGCCACACCAGAAAACCAAGAGATCATCAGCATTTCCAGCGCGCCGATGGGATTGTCGATCACGACGGGTTTGTAGGTGACGTGATAGATGAACAACACCACAACGATTGATAGAAATTGCAAATACAGCGACGAAAGCGCCGCGGCGCAGATCGAAATTGCTGTCGTCATCGGGGCGTGATTCATCATCGCGGACGCGGGCCCTTCGGATCCGACCACCGCGCCCATTGCCTTTGTGTGGGCCATGTACAGAAAAATACCCGACATGATGTACATCAGGTAATCCCCGCGCACCGCAGAGCCGCGCATCCCCAGCAGGGCAAACATGCCGTAGAACGATGCGATCATCAGAACAGACTGAAAAATGTTCATGATCAATCCGACCAGCGGATTGCGGTGGTTTTTGCGGACGTCACGTACGGCGCTGTGGTAAATCAGTTCGGCCATCCCCAAAACAGAGCGCGTGCGTGATCTTGGGGCCTGCACCTGAAACATCTGACGTTGCCTTTTTCATTCGATTCGCATCGGCGTCGCATGTCTGATGCCATGAAATTCTTGCCGTTCGCTTTATGCCGCAGCATAAGAGCGAAAAGGGCGGTTTTTCAATCAATTCACTGTGTGCCCCGCAATTACGGAGAAAATGTGACCATGGATTTCAACAAGCTGTCCGATGTGATGCGCCGTTTGTCGCTGGAAGCAGGCGATAAGATCATGGAAATCTATAACTCGCCCGATTTCGAAGTGCGCACCAAAAGCGACGAAAGCCCCGTGACTGCCGCGGACGAGGCTGCTGATGCGATCATCAGCGCAGGCCTGCGCGCAGCCTTTCCCGATGTGGCGCTGATTACAGAAGAGCAGGCTGCGTCCCATAAGGTGCAGGCCAGCACGTTCCTGATCGTGGACCCGCTGGATGGCACTAAGGAATTCATCAAGCGCCGCGGCGATTTTACTGTGAACATCGCCTATGTCGTCGACGGCGTGCCCGTGCGCGGCGTGGTCTATGCCCCTGCCAAGGAACGCTTGTTCTACACAGACGCCTCTGGCCAATCGGTCGAAGAAACGGGCCCCTTCGCCAAAGACACCGTTGGCGAAGTCGAGCCGATGTCCGTCACAACATACCCCGACAACAATGCCCTGATGGTCGTCGCGTCCAAATCGCACCGCGACCAAGCGACGGATGACTACATCGATTTGTATCTGGTCAAGGACATGAAAAGCGCAGGCTCTTCGCTAAAGTTCTGCCTGATCGCCACCGGAGAGGCGGATATCTATCCGCGCCTTGGCCGCACGATGGAATGGGACACAGCCGCAGGCCATGCCGTTCTGACAGGCGCTGGCGGCGAAGTCGTGCGCTTTGATAACCACAAGCCACTGGTTTACGGCAAAGAGGGTTACGCGAACCCCTTCTTCATCGCCCACGCCCCCGGCGTTACATTGCAGAAATCCTGATGTCAGTCCTGATTGTTATCCCCGCCCGCTATGCCTCTACCCGGTATCCGGGCAAGCCGCTTGTCGACTTGCGCGGCGCGGACGGCGTCGCGAAATCGCTGATCCGACGCAGCTGGGATGCGGCGATGCAGGTGGACGGCGTTGACCGCGTCGTTGTCGCCACAGACGACGACCGGATCAAGCAGGCCGCAGAGGCATTCGGCGCAGAGGTCGTCATGACTCCAGAGGCCTGCCGCAACGGGACAGAGCGCTGCGCCGTCGCTATCGACGCGATGGACGAAAGCTATGACATTGTGGTTAACTTGCAGGGCGATGCACCGCTGACACCCGCGTGGTTTATCAGCGATCTCGTCGCAGGCATTCAGGCACGGCCTGACGTCGATGTTGCGACCCCGGTGCTGCGCACAGAGGGCCGTGCGCTGAACGGTTTTCTGGACGACCGCCGTGCGGGCCGGGTTGGCGGCACGACGGCCGTATTCGGCGCAAGCATGAACGCGCTTTATTTTTCGAAAGAGGTCATCCCTTACACGGGACAGACCTTTGCGGATGATGCGGATACGCCGGTTTTTCATCACGTTGGCGTCTACGCTTACCGCCCGGATGCCCTGCGAGCCTATGGCACATGGCCCATCGGCCCATTGGAAACCCTCGAAGGGCTAGAGCAGCTTCGCTTCCTTGAACAGGCCCGGTCTGTCCTATGTGTTGAAGTCGATGCCAAAGGCCGCCAGTTCTGGGAACTAAACAACCCCGAAGATGTCCCTCGGATCGAGGCGATGTTGAAAGAGATGGGGGCAGACTGACGTGCAGCAAAGCGTCAGTGTGATCGTTGTCAGCAACGGCCGCCCTGACGCGTTGCACCGTTGTTTGTTGGGCCTGTCCCAAATCGATCACCCCAATTGCGAGGTAATTGTCGTCGCCGATAATAGCTCTTGGCCTGCCATCACGCAAAGCGGATTGGCGGGCCGTATCAAGGCTGCGCGGTGCGACGTGCCGAATATCTCGATCGCGCGCAACGCGGGGCTGGCGCTGGCGGCGGGGGATATCGTCGCCTTTATCGACGACGACGCTGTGCCAGAGCCGACATGGCTGTCGTATCTCACTGCACCCTTCGCCAATGAAAACGTCACGGCTGCGGGCGGCTTTGTGCGCGGGCGCAATGGAATCGATTTCCAATGGCGCGCCCGGTTGGCCTTTGGCGACGGTGAAACTACGCCGTTTGAAGTGGACGAGCTGCGCCCAACGCTGATGACCGCCGGGCCCGGGCGGGCGGTCAAGACCGAAGGCACGAACATGGCCGTCCGCCGCGCCGCGCTGATTGCGATGGGCGGCTTTGACGAGGCATTTGCGTTTTACCTGGACGAGACAGACCTTAATTTACGACTGGCCCAAGACAGCGCCACGACAGCGATAGTTCCGCTGGCGCAGGTCCATCACGGTTTTGCTGCTAGCGCCCGGCGCCGCGCGGATCGCGTGCCGCGCACGCTGTTTCAGATTGGGGCCAGCCTTGCGGTGTTTTTGCGCAAACATGGCGGAACGGCCCACCCCACACCGCATGTACCCCGCGCGCACCAGCGGCGGCGGCTTTTGGCACATATGGTCGCTGGGCGGCTGATGCCCGGTGATGTCAGGCGGTTGCTGCAAACGTTCGATGCCGGCTGGGCCGAGGGGCTGAAGCGCGCGCCTGCGCAGCATCCGCATTTTAGCAACCCACCGCCGTTCGTGCCGTTTGGCGCGCAAATCCGGACGCACAAAGTCATAAGCGCCCGGTCTTGGCATGCGGCAAAGGCGCTGATGGCGGCCAAGCAGGCGGTAGCGGATGGGCAAATCGTGTCGCTGTATCTGATGTCACCAACGGGGCTATTTCACCGCCGCCAGTTTGATGAAAACGGCGTGTGGATTCAGACGGGCGGGCAGTTTGGCAAGTCGGACCGATCTGATCCGTGGTGGGCGCCGTGGCGGGCACGCAGGCGCGTTGATGACGAAGCGCAGAAAATGCGCGCCCTGCGTGATCCTCAATCGGCGGATTACAACAGCCTTCACGCAAAACGATAACTGGTGACTTGGTTTAGTCACAAACGTGGCGTAGGACGACTCGAATTGTCAGCCACGAATTGATTGATCGAGGGAACGCATGCGTAGCAAAGTCACCAAAGCCGTATTTCCGGTAGCTGGTTTGGGAACTCGGTTCCTGCCAGCGACGAAAGCCGTTCCAAAGGAAATTATGACCTTGGTGGATCGCCCTTTGATCCAGTACGCCATTGATGAAGCCCGCGCTGCTGGCATCACCGAATTCATTTTTGTCACCGCACGGGGCAAGAACGCGCTCGAGGATTATTTCGACCACGCGCCAGATCTGGAACACACCCTGCGCAAAGCTGGCAAGACCGAGCTATTGGAAATCTTGAAGTCCACCAACATGGACAGCGGCGCGATTGCTTACATCCGCCAGCACAAGGCGATGGGCCTCGGCCACGCGGTCTGGTGCGCGCGCCGTCTGATCGGTAACGAGCCCTTTGCCGTTATGTTGCCCGACGACGTGATCGCGGGCGAGAAGTCTTGCTTGCAGCAGATGGTCGAAGCCTACGAGGAAACTGGTGGATCCATGGTCGCGGCCATGGAAGTCGAACCGGATCGGACGTCGTCATATGGCGTGCTTGATGTGGAATCGGTGAACGGTCCCATCGTCAAAGCAAAAGGCATGGTTGAAAAACCGGCCGCAGGCACTGCACCGTCGAACCTTGCTGTTATTGGCCGTTATATTCTGACGCCCAAGGTGCTTCAGAACCTGAACAAAATCGACCGTGGCGCTGGTGGTGAGTTGCAATTGACCGATGCGATTGCGATGGAAATCACCCAAGATCGCGATGTGTTTGGCTATAAATTCGAAGGTCAGCGCTACGATTGTGGTTCTAAGGCTGGCTATTTGCAGGCGACCGTTGCCTTTGCACTGGACCGTCCAGAGCTAAGCGACGAGTTTGTCGATTATCTGCAAGACATTTTGGCGCGGCGCGCAGCCGCCAAATAGGATCAGTGACAGCGGCGCGACTTCTTGATGTGACCAGACTCGCCTCTCGGGCGGGTTTGGTGGCGACGGGGGTCGACCGTGTCGAACTGGCTTATCTGCAGGCGTTCACAGGCGACACAGACGTGCCAGTCTTCGGCCTATGCCGCACGGCGCTTGGGTTTGTGCTGCTGGACCGGGCGGGACTGCTTGCGCTGGGCGCGGCATTTACGGCCCGTGATTTTCCCAAGCCGGACCTGCTGTCGCGGTTCAATCGGCGGCTGACAGATGCGGCCCGGCACGGTCAAAGCTTTGCCCGTCGCCATGCGATCGCGCGGGCGCGGCGCGCGCGGCTGAAGCGTTTGTTAAAACACCTTCCCGCGGACATCACCTATTTCAACGTTGGCCACAGCAACCTGACCCGCTCTGTCTGCCGGGCGATCAAGTCGCAGCGCGGCGCACAGATTGCGATCCTGATCCACGACACGATCCCGCTGGACTGGCCGGACATGCAACGCCCCGGCACTGTGGCGGAGTTCGCGTCAAAGCTAAAGGTTGCGGGAAAATTCGCGGACCGTATCGTCTGCACCTCTGCCGCCTGCGCTTCTGATGTGCGCCGCCATCTAGTTGCGCTGGGACCCGTGCCGCCTATCGTTACCGCGCACCTTGGCGTCGATGTGCCGAGCCCCGCGCCAGAGGATATCCACCTCGGCGTCATGCCGATGCGCCCCTATTTTGTAATCCTCGGCACGATCGAGCCACGCAAGAACCATGCTTTGCTACTGGATATCTGGGACGACTGGGGGCCGGGCGCGCCGGATCTGCTGATTTGTGGCCATCGTGGCTGGCTGAACAAGGACGTTTTTGACCGCCTCGATGCTGGTGTGCCCCACGTCAAAGAGGCACCAAACCTGTCCGACGGTGCTATTGCAGCCCTCCTTCAGGGCGCGCAAGGTCTGCTCTTTCCATCCCGCGCCGAAGGCTTTGGCCTGCCCCCGATCGAGGCGGCGGCGCTGGGCGTTCCGGTCTTATGTGCTGATTTGCCACCTTGCCGCGAACTGCTTGGTGACTGGGCCGTTTACGTGGATGCCCAAGACCGCTATTCATGGAAAAAAGAGATTTCGAGGTTCCTGCAGATAGCGCCGCAGGATCGCGCGGGCAGGCTTGTTCCCCCCACGTGGTCCGCGCATTTTAGGAAGGTATTAGGCGAAGCCTGATAGTGACCTGCGCTAGATGCAAAGACAGTTAGGAAAAATGCGTGGGCATTTTGCGGTCCTACCGGCTAAGGGTGCAGCGGCAACGCTGGCTCGTGCGCGCCTTTCGCAAGCGCCGCGAATTGAAAGCTGTCGCAAACCGGACTGGGCAGATCAAGCCTGACGACATCATCGTCTTTTCGACATTTCGCAACGAAGACCTGCGATTGCCGCATTTTATCCAGTATTATCGGGGGCTTGGGGTCAACCATTTCATTATGGTCGACAACGATAGCACCGATGGCGGTGCCGAATTCTTAAAAGATCAGCCTGACGTGACACTGTTTCATGCGCATGGCAGCTATAAGCGGGCGCGCTTTGGTGTTGATTGGCTAAACTGGTTGCAGCGAAAATATGCGGATGGTCATTGGACTCTGGTTGTCGATCCAGACGAGCTGCTGGTCTATCCGTTCTGCGACACGCGGCCTCTGCGGGCATTGACTGACTGGCTTGATGCGTCCTCGATTAAATCATTTGGCGCGATGCTGCTGGATATGTATCCCAAGGGACGCATTAACGATGTGCCCTATCGCCGGGGTGCCGACCCGCTTCAGGTCGTCGAATGGTTCGATAGTGGCAATTATAACATCAAACGCAATCCTAAATTTGGCAATTTGTGGATCCAAGGCGGCCCGCGCGCGCGCACCTTTTTCCCAGCAGAGCCAACCCGCGCACCTGCGTTGAACAAGATCCCATTGGTCAAATGGGACAAGAAATACGCTTATGTCAGCAGCACGCACATGCTGCTGCCGCGCGGCCTGAACCTTGTCTATGATGAATGGGGCGGGGAAAAAGCCAGTGGCGTGTTGCTGCACACCAAATTCCTGCCCAACTTTACCGAAAAGGCAAAGGAAGAGATGGAGCGTGGTCAGCACTATGCCAACAGCCACGAATATCGCGCTTATGCCGCGTCTGGCGACGCAAACCCGGACCTGTGGTGCAAGTGGAGCGAGCGCTATATCAACTGGCGCCAGTTAGAGATTTTGGGGATTATGTCCAAGGGGAACTGGGCATGACCGTTGGCGTCGTCATGCTGGTGCACACCGCCTTTGACCGGGCTGAACAGATCGCCCGGCACTGGGTCGAGGGTGGCTGCCCTGTTGTGATCCACGTCGATAAAACTGTGCCGGACGACAAGTTTGAAACCTTTAAAACGGCGCTTGGCGATTTGGAGAAGGTTAAATTCAGCCGTCGCCATCGCTGCGAATGGGGCACTTGGGGGATCGTCGCGGGCACGCAGTCCGCGTCAGAGCTTATGCTGCGGTCCTTTCCGAATGTGCGCCATGTTTTCCTGGCATCTGGGTCTTGCATGCCGCTGCGCCCGGTGCGCGAATTGCGCAGGTATCTGGACAGCCGTCCGCGTACTGATTTTATCGAAAGCGCGACGACCTCTGACGTGCCTTGGACGGTGGGTGGGCTTGACCGCGAACGCTTTACGCTGCGGTTTCCGTTTTCATGGCGCAAGAACCGCTATTTGTTCGACCGCTACGTCGCCTTGCAACGCCGTTTCCGGTTTCGGCGCAAGATCCCCGAAGGCATCGTGCCACATATGGGATCGCAGTGGTGGTGCCTGACCCGGCAGACCCTATCGGCGATCCTGCAGGACCCGGATCGGCCGCTTTATGATAAGTATTTCGCCAAGGTCTGGATCCCGGACGAAAGCTATTTTCAGACCCTTGCGCGCCTGTATGCGGTTAATATCGAAAGCCGGTCTTTGACGCTGTCAAAGTTCGATTTTCAGGGCAAGCCGCACATCTTTTACGACGACCACCTACAGCTACTGCGGCGGTCTGACTGCTTTGTTGCGCGCAAAATCTGGCCGCGCGCTGATCTGCTATATCAGGCATTTTTGGTTGAAGACGCCGCTACCATGAAAGGGGCAGAGCCAAGCCCCGGCAAGATTGACCGCATCTTTTCAAAGGCCGTTGATCGCCGCACAAAGGGGCGTCCGGGGCTTTATATGCAAAGCCGTTGGCCGAATCAGGATTGGGAGAACGGCATCACGTCGTCGCCCTATTCTGTGTTTAGCGGCTTTGGTGAGCTGTTTGAAAACTTTGAACCTTGGCTGGCTCGTATCACGGGGTCGCGGGTGCACGGGCACCTTTATGCGCGCGATCGCGTGCAGTTTGATGGTCGGCAAAAGTTTTTTAACGGTGCGTTGTCCGATGCGCCGGCCTTGCGGGATCACAATCCGCAGATGTTCCTAACCAATCTGATTTGGAACACGCGGGGCGAACGGCAGGCGTTTCAGTTTGGACCGTCCGATGCGCAAAAGATTAGCTGGACGCTGGCCAAAGATCCGAACGCACAAATCAGCGTTATTTCAGGCAGCTGGGCTGTACCGCTGTTTCAGTCTAACCGCGATTTTGCCGATCTGCGGCACGAGGCTGCGTTGCTACAGCGCGTCGAAAACGAACATCTGGCCGCCTTGCGCTCGACCTGGGCCAAGGCCCGCATTCGCATCTGGACGATGGCCGATTTCATCGAGTCCCCAATGGAGGCGATTCAGCTTGTGATCGACGAAATGACGGGGGAAAAGACGCGCCGCATTGCCGAAGCGCCGCGGATGCATGACCTGACCGGTTTTGGCCAGTTTCTGCAAAACCTGAAAAATCAGGGGATGCACCCGTATTTGATGGGCGATTTCCCAGTCGCTTCCGCCCCGCTTAATCAAGCGCCCACGGCGCGCAAACCTTATTTGGTCAAATAACGTGTCAAAATTCGATTACTTCGTAGTTTTTGCTGAAATGCGCACGGGCTCTAACTTTTTAGAAGCCAACCTGAACATGTTTGACGGCGTCGCCTGTTTGGGCGAAGCATTTAACCCGCATTTTATCGGTTTTCCAAATACCCCCGACCTTCTTGGGATGACCCAAGCTGACAGAGAGTCCGACCCGCAGGCGCTGATTGATCGGGTGAAACAGGCCGAGGGACTTAACGGTTTCCGGTTCTTCAATGATCACGATTCGCGCGTTTTGGACATCGCGCTGACTGACCCACGCTGCGCTAAGATTGTGCTGACGCGCAATCCTGTCGACAGCTTTGTCAGTTGGAAAATCGCCAGCGCGACGGGGCAGTGGAAGCTGACGAATGTCACCCACGCCAAAACGCAGCAGGTTAATTTCGACGGGGTAGAGTTTGAAACCCATCTTGCCGCGCTGCAAGCGTTTCAAACGCGCATCTTGAATACCCTGCAGCGCAGCGGGCAGACGGCGTTCTACGTCGCTTACGAGGATTTACAGGACGTTGAGGTCATGAATGGCTTGGTGCGCTGGCTTGGGGTCGACAGCCACATCACATCCTTGAACAAAACGCTGAAAAAGCAAAATCCCGATCCGATGGCGGATAAGGTTGCGAACTTTGCCCAGATGGAAACCGCGCTTGCGCGCATGGACCGGTTTAATCTGACACGGACGCCAAATTTTGAACCCCGCCGTGGGCCGATGATTCCGACGTATATCGCCGCGCCGCACAGCCCGCTGCTTTATATGCCGCTAAAATCCGGGCCGAATGCCGTCGTACAAGACTGGCTGGCTGCGGTGGACGAAGCGACAGTGCAGGATTTGAAAACCGGCTTTAGCCAGAAAAGCCTGCGGGACTGGCTGCGGGCCCATCCCGGTCATCGCAAATTCTCTGTCGTGCGCCATCCGGTCATTTGGGCGCATACTGCGTTTTGCGAACGGATCGTGGCAAACGGGCCGGGTAGCTTTGCCGAAATTCGGGCGACCCTGCGCAAAGTCCACGGGGTAGACGTGCCAGATGGCGGCGCGGTGCCAGAAACGGACGTGGTCTATAACATGCAGGCCCATCGCAAGGCGTTTCTGGCATTCCTAAAATTCCTCCGCAACAACCTGTCGGCTCAAACGGCAATACGAACCGATGCAGCGTGGGCGTCGCAGCAGTCACTGTTGCAGGGCATGGCCGACTTCGGCGTCGCGGACCTTATCGCCCGCGAGGATAGTCTGCGGGCCGACATGGCGCGGCTGGCTGGGCAGATTGGCCGCACCAGCATGCCAGACCTGCCAGAGCAGACCGACCCCTATGCCGCGCGGTTGGCTGCGATCTATGATGATGTGGTGGAGGCAGCAGCGCGCGATGCCTATGGCCGCGATTACGAGGCGTTCGGCTTCGGCGCTTTACGTTAGGCGGCCTGCGTCGCCTGATTTTCGGTCAGAATAGTGTAAAGCGTAGCAGGGTCGCTATTCGCCCGCAGCTTGGCGCAGATATCTGGGTTACGCATGGTGCGCGACACCAACGCTAGCGCGCGTAGGTGTTCTACGCCGGCTTCCTCTGGTGCCAGCAAGGCAAAGACCAGATCAACGGGCTGGCGATCAACGGAATCAAAATTAAGCGGCTTTTCCAAACGCAGGAACAGCCCGCGCACGCGGTCGACATCGGCCAGGCGCGCGTGTGGCAGGGCAATACCATGCCCCACCCCGGTCGGGCCAAGGCCTTCGCGTTCGATCAAAGCGTCGATCACGTCGGCGGACGGCATATGGTAGGATTGTTCTGCCATCGCGCCGAGATCGTGAAAGAGACGTTTTTTGCTGGTGCAACCGCCCAACATTTTGACGGCACCTTGTTGCAGGATGTCGGCCAGTTGCATCAATTCGTCCCTTGGTGCGGATCCGGCCGTTCAGCCCGCGTTGTGCGGATCGATCCAGCCGATGTTCCCATCTTCGCGCTTGTAGACCACATTGATGCGGCCCTGCTTTTCGTTTCGAAAGACCATCACGTTCGCATGGGACAGTTCCATCTGCATCACAGCTTCACCAACAGAGATTGAGGGGATCTTCGCCTCTGTTTCTGCCACGATAACCGGTGCGTCGCTGGACTGCTCATCCTCGTCGCTATCATCACTCGTTGCGGCGAGGATATACGACCCGCCGCCCGAAACTTCAACAGGGTCGGGGCGATCGCGGTGATGATCCTTGAGCCGGCGCTTATACCTGCGCAACTGTTTGTCCATTTTTTCCGCGCAGGCATCAAAAGCAGAATAGATTTCCGAATCCTTGCCAGACGCCTGAACTGTTAGGCCGGTGGACAAATGAACCACGGCTTCTGCCACATATTCGTGTCCGGTCTTGGAGAAGACGACATAAGCTTCGGTCGGGCGACCGGCATATTTCGCCAGCGTTTCGCCCAGTTCAGTTTCAACGTGGGTCTGCAGGGCCGCGCCAATGTCGATCTGTTTTCCGCTGATCTGATACCGCATGATCTCTCCTGTTCTGCTGGTATTAACGCACAAAGGACCAAGGCCGCAGGCGGCCCAAAGTTCCATTCATATGCGCTTGATAGGATGATGCAGTAGGTGTTTCCAAAGGCTTAAAGGATCCACCCAGCGCAGGCGCTACGGCGGAAAGGCGATGGAAAATCTCTTGCATCATCCCAGACATTCAGCGCCACAACAGGCCGTGTGTCAATGGCAGCTCAATTTACGCGGAAACCGGAGCCCAAATAAACGCGCTGCACGTTCTCGTCGCGCACGACCTCTTCGGTCGTTCCGCTCATCAGAACTTTGCCGTCGTGCAGGATATAGGCGCGGTCCACAATTTGCAGCGTTTCCTGCACGTTATGGTCGGTAATCAGTACACCGATGCCGCGATTTTTCAGGTCTGCGACAAGGCCACGAATTTCGGCAACTGCAATCGGATCGACCCCGGCAAAGGGTTCATCCAGCAGGACATACTTTGGCCCCGCTGCTAGACAGCGCGCGATTTCAGCGCGTCGCCGCTCACCGCCAGATAAGGCAACGGCGGGGGCTCGCCGCAGGTGTTCGATGGAAAATTCGGACAATAGCTTTTCCAGCTTTTCGCGGCGGCGCTTCTTGTCAGGCTCAGCGATTTCCAGAACGGCCTTGATGTTGTCTTCGACCGTCAGGCCGCGGAAAATGGACATTTCCTGCGGCAGATAACCGATGCCAACGTTCGCGCGGCGATACATTGGCAGGGTGGTCACGTCCTCGCCGTCGACGCTGACTTGCCCGCCCTCAAGCGTGATAAGACCTGCAATGAGGTAAAAACAGGTGGTCTTGCCCGACCCGTTTGGCCCAAGCAGCGCGACGACTTCGCCCTTGCCAAGATGCAAGCTGACGTCGCGGATAACAGGGCGCTTGCGGTAGCTTTTGCGCAGGTTGGTGACGCGTAGGCCGTCGCCAGCAGGGGGGGGCACGTCGCGGGGCATCAGTTGTTGCCGTCTTGCTGAAACACGGTCCGCACGCGGCCATTCATTTGCGCGGTGCCAGCGTTCAGGTCCAGCACCATGCTGTCTGCGGACAGGGCGCTTTGGCCTTGGGTCAGCAGCACATCGCCGTTCAAGGTCAGCAAGCCGCTGGCGAGATTATAGTCGGCGCTTTGCGCCTCTGCCGCTTCGGTCGCGGTGGCAAAAGTGACCCCGCCTGTGGCCTGCAGCCGTGTGATATCGCCCGAATCAGCCGCATAAGTGACCTGAACAGACGGCGCTGACAGGCGCAGATCGCCCTGACCAATCACGACATTCCCGCTAAACACGGCAGAGCCGGTGTCTTGATCAACGTTCAAATTATCGGCTGTGACTTCAACCGGCGCAGATGGATCGGCGGCAATCCCGCCAAGGTTGATATTCGTCTGGGCCGTTGCGGGTACAGCAAACACCAAAGCAATCAGGGCGGCAAAAAATCGGTTCACGTCAATCGTCCTTTGGTGCGGCGGTTGGCGGTGTATACACCAGCTTTACGCCTTTGGTAAAATTCATCTGCTGGCCGGTCCCTTCGCTGCCGGTTTGGATCGTCACCTGACCCGCGTTCAATTGGCCAAAGGGGGCTTGGACCTCTAGCGCGCCATCGGACGTCACGGTGCCAGTGGTCAGATCAGCCTGTAGGCCAGCGGTTTCCATGACATAGCCCGACGATGTCTCTAGCCGGGCAAGGCCACCCAAGTGCGCAGTCTTTGCGGCGGTATCGACGAGGCCGGTGCCTGCGCTGATCCGCAAGGTTGTGCCATCCGTCGCGTCCAGCGAAAGGCGCGGCTTGTCGATTGTCACCTCTGTCCCGCCGTTGGCATCGGGGCGTGCGGCCTCTGCGCTGATCGCAAGGGTGTCGCCCGTGTTCGTGAGTCCGGAAAAACGCGGCGCTGCGATGCGCTGTTCGGCAGCGGCAGCGTCGATTTCGGCAAAAGGAATCTCAGTCGGGGTGCCAGTATTGCGGGCGAACAGGAACAGCGTCGACAACAGCATCAGCGCGGCCAGCGGCAGCAGGATCTTTAGCCAGCCAACCAGTTGGGAATGAAAGTTTGTGGCCGCCGCCATGGCCTAGACCACGCCAGCGCGCAGGCAGTCGTGGATATGCAAGATGCCAGCAACTTTGCCTGCGTCATCGACGGCAAAAAGGCAGGTAATCTTGCGCTCGTTCATGATCGCGACAGCGCGTTCCGCAAGCGCACCGCTTTTCACGGTGGTGGGGTTGCGGGTCATGACTTCGCCAGCGGTATGGTCCAGCAAGCCCTGCATGTGGCGCCGAAGGTCGCCGTCAGTGATCACACCCGTCAGCGTGCCGTCATCCGCCACGATGCCTGCCACGCCAAAGCCGCGCTGGGAAATCGCGAGCAGCACATCACCCATGGGTGTGTCGGCGGCAACAATCGGCAATTCAGCGCCGGTGTGCATCAGGTTTGCAACGGTGGATAGGCGCGCGCCCAGCTTGCCACCGGGATGCACGTCGCGAAAGTTTTCAGGCGTGAACTTGCGGTGTTCCATCAGCGCGATGGCCAGCGCGTCACCCAAAGCCAACGTCATCGTGGTTGATATCGTCGGCACAACGCCGGTGCCGCACGCCTCGCCCAGTTGGGGCAGGACAAGGGCGATATCGGACTGGGTCAAAAGCGTACTGTTCGGCCGGCTGGCGACGCCGATCAGCGAGATGCCAAAGCGGCGGGTATAGGCGACAAGGTCCGCCAGCTCAGGCGTTTCGCCGGAATTGGACAGAACGATCACCACGTCGCCGGGCGTCAGCATGCCAAGATCGCCGTGGCTTGCCTCGGCGGGGTGGACGAAGTGCGCGGGGGTGCCGGTGCTGGCAAAGGTGGCAGCGATCTTGCGCGCGATATGGCCAGACTTGCCCATGCCCGACAGGATCACCCGGCCGCGCACGTCCAGAAGCATTTGCACGGCGGCGGCAAAGCTATCGTCAAGGGACTGGCCAAGTGCCACAAGTGCGGCGGCTTCAGCCTCGATCACGCGGCGACCAGCGTCGCAAAAGATTTTATTCTGTTCCATCAGTGTGCAAACACGTCTGGGTCGGCCCATCCGGCCAGATCAAGCTGGGCGCGGGTGGGAAGGAAATCAAAGCAGGATTGCGCGAGCGCGGTGCGCCCTTCGCGGGCAAGGCGGCCTTCAAGTTCTGCTTTTAACTTATGTAGATATAGAACGTCGGAAGCGGCATAATCCAGTTGTGCGGCGGTTAGGGTCGGTGCGCCCCAATCGCTTTGCTGCTGGTGCTTAGAGATGTCAGTGCCAACCATTTCGCGCAAAAGCTCCTTTAAGCCGTGACGTTCCGTAAAGGTGCGCACCAGTTTGGATGCGATTTTCGTGCACCAGACAGGCTGGCACAGCACGCCGTAAGCATTGAACAATGCGGCAATGTCGAAGCGGCCATAGTGAAACAGCTTGGTCACATTGGGATCGGCCAGCATGCGGCACAGATTTGGCGCGGGTGCGATATCAAGGGACACCTGCACCAGATGGCAGTCGCCGTCGCCGCTGGACATCTGGATCAGGCACAGCCGATCGCGGCGCGGGATCAGACCCATGGTTTCGCAGTCGATCGCGACAACTGGACCAAGGTCCAGCCCATCGGGCAGATCGCCGTGATAAAGATGATTGGCCATGTGTGGTCCGCCTGTCCGAGGTTGCCATCAGATAGGGTCCTAGGGCCACCCGCTCAAGCCCTAACCGGGATTTAGCCAGTCCCCGCACGGGCCTCAAGGGTCGCTATGGCGCGCGGCGCACTGCGATCTTGGCGCTAAGCGGTAAATGGTCTGACGCCATGCGGCTTAGGTTCGTGTCGATCATGTCCAGATCATCCATTTCAAAATGGTCCGACATGCCGATCCGGTCCAGCGGGGCCAGACGCCAGCGGGCGTGATACGAGTGTCCGGGAGAGCGTAGACCAAACTTGCGCGTTAATGGCCCCAATCCGCGCCGCGCGGACCATTCGTTCAGATCACCGGCGATGATCGTAGGGTGGTCGTCTTGATCCGCCATCCAGTCCAACACCGCATGCTGTTGGCCGAGCCGGGACCTGCGCAATAGGCCCAGATGCAAACCGACAATCCGCAAGGGGCCAAAGGGCGAATCGACGACCGCGGCGACGGCACCGCGCGGCTCTAGCCCCGGTAGAACGATCCGGTCGATCGACATCACCGGCCAATCAGGCCGGATCAGGATCGCATTGCCATGCCACCCTAGACTGACGGTATTTTCCGCCAGCGCAGCAGGAACGAACCCGGCGTCTTCGATGGCGTCGCGGGGCAGGGCCGCCGGGCGTTGACCAAGGCGCAGGTCAGCCTCTTGCAGGATTGCAATGTCAGGGGCGGCTTCGCGCAGGATCGTCAGGATGCGATGCGGATCGCGGCGGCGGTCGGTCCCCATCGCCTTGCGAATATTATAGCTGACGACGTGCAGCAGATCGGCGTGATTGCTCATAGAATAGGCGCTCCGACGCGGAACAAGCCTTCGCCGATGCGGCGCAGCGTGCTGGCTTGCGCGATCCCAACGTCGCAATCGGGCGCGAGGTTTAGAAACCAGTCTGCCAAAGCCTGCACACTGTCCGCGTCGTGCACAAAAAGTGCGTCTTCAAAGTTCAGCAACATGCTGCGCACATCCAAGTTGTTTGACCCGACAAATGCAGAGTCATCAATGATTCCAGCCTTTGCGTGCATCATGCTGGGATTAAACAAAAGGACTTGGCAGCCCGCCGCCTGCAAATCGCGCAGATATGCACCGCGTGCGAAATCGGCGATCTTTTGGTTCGACGTGCGCGGGATCAGAATGCGGATATCGACACCGCGTCGTCCGGCAACGCAAAGCGCTTCGCTTAGGCTGTCAGTGGGCAGAAAATAAGGGGTCGCGATCCAAACGCGGGTATTGGCGCGGTGAATGGCGTTTAGCAGCGCATCGTGCAGCGCGTCATGGCGCAGGTCCGGGCCAGAGGGGACCAGCTGCACAACGGCATCGCCGCTGACTTGCGGCGTGGGGCTAGTAATCGCCTCCTCCGTGCCGCCTGCGGCGCGCCAATCCGACGCGAAAAGCTGGGTAAAGGACGCAACGGCAGGCCCGCGCAGGGTAAAGGCTAGGTCGGCCCAAGTCTGATCGCCGCTGGTCAGGTATTCTTTACCAATATTCATGCCACCACCAAAGGCAGCCTTTTGATCGACGACCATCAGCTTGCGGTGATTGCGCAAATTCAGATGCCCCCGCATCAACCCCTGCGTCAGCGGAGAGAAGAACCGGACTTGGCCGCCCGCAGCTTTCAGCTTTTTCAATGCGGCAGTGGGGGCATTCAGGGTGCCAAGCCGGTCAATGACCAGTCGCACACGCACGCCTTGCTGCGCTTTTGCGGTCAGCGCAGCCAGAAAATCATGACCGATGTGATCGTTCGCAACGATATAGAACAGGGCGTCGATCTGCTCCTGTGCCTCATTGATCAGGTCAAACAATGCCTCTCGGGCTGCATCGGGTTGGTTCAGCAGCCTAAAGTCGTGCCCGCCTGACGCGCCCGGCAGATGATAGCTGCGCAGCATCGTATCGACGGCAGACGCGGGCAGCACCTGTTGACCAATTTGTTCTAGATGCAGGGCATCCGTCCCCGGCGGCCGCTTTCGCACCCCAAGCGCCACGAAAATCGGCACGGCGATGTAGGGGGCGAAAATCAGGAACAACAGCCAAGCGGCTGTCGACTGCGGTGATCTGCGCTGTTGCAGCAAAAAGGCCGCAGCGAACAGGACGAGCGCGCTGAGTAGGACAATTTCGGCATGGGTGATCAACCAGTTGAACGGCACGGTGTCCTCCTGCGATCAGGGCTAAGTTATGCCTGTCTGCAGGTCAATCTGTGTTGGGGATGGTAGTGAAAGTCGGTGGCTGATTTGCTTTACAAATCAATGCCATCCGACTGGTGCCCAGGAGAGGACTCGAACCTCCACGTCCTTGCGAACACTAGCACCTGAAGCTAGCGCGTCTACCATTCCGCCACCTGGGCAGGTGTCGTGAGGGGGATTTAGAAGGAGGGCGGGGGAGTGTCAACGCGAATTTCACACCAAATCGATAATTCCTCATAAGCAGCCAAGCGGCGTTTCGGCTTGTCTGATGAAGGGTGCGGGTTTAAACCGCGTTTAGCAGCGAAAGAGGCTTTAAATGACCAAGCTTGTCACCATTTTCGGCGGTTCCGGTTTCGTCGGACGATATATCGCCCGCCGTCTGGCCAAGGACGGCTGGCGCATCCGCGTCGCATGTCGCACCCCGAACGAGGCTATGTTCGTGCGCACCTATGGTGCCGTCGGTCAGGTAGAGCCTGTCTTTTGCAATATTCGCGACGACGATAGTGTGCGCGCGGTCACTAAAGGGGCCAATGCTGTTGTGAACTGCGTTGGCGTTCTGGCTGAAAGCGGCAAAAACACCTTCAAGGCCGTTCAGGCCGAGGCGCCGGGCCGTATCGCACGGATCGCCAGCGAAGAGGGTGTTGCGCAGATGCTCCATATCTCTGCCATTGGCGCGGATGCGGAAGCAGACAGCGACTACGCCCGCACCAAGGCGACGGGCGAAGCAGCAGTGCTAGAGTATATGCCAAACGCTGTGATCCTGCGTCCGTCGATCGTGTTCGGGCCAGAGGATGACTTTTTCAACCGCTTTGCTGGCATGTCCCGCATGGGGCCAGTGCTGCCGGTCGTTGGTGCGGATACGAAATTCCAGCCGGTGTTCGTCGATGATGTCGCTGCGGCTGTCGTCACCTCGCTGGGCGATTCGTCCGCGCGCGGTGTGTATGAGCTGGGCGGGCCCGATGTCGCCACCTTCCGCGAGTTAATGCAGACGATGCTGACTGTTGTGCAGCGCAACCGGATTGTCGCGAACATCCCGTTCTTTGTGGCGCGCGCCATGGCTGCAGGCTTCGGTCTGGCGAAGACTTTGTCGCTGGGCCTGTTCACTCCGCCGCTGACGACAGATCAAGTCCGCAACCTTGCGGTTGATAATGTCGTCGCGGACGATGCGCGCGGCTTTGCCGATCTGGGTCTGACGCCGCGGTCGATGGTGTCAGTGCTTCCGGACTATCTGTGGCGCTTTCGTCCCTCTGGCCAATACGCTGAGATTAAGAACAGCGCGAAAAACCTAAAGTAGTCATAAATCATGGAAACGCATACCGCCCTCATCGCCGCATTTTTAGGTTTGATTGAGGGGCTGACAGAGTTCATTCCCGTGTCGTCGACCGGGCATTTGCTACTGGCTGGGCACTTCTTGGGTTTTGAAAGCGCAGGAAAAACCTTTGAGGTCGTCATTCAGCTAGGTGCCGTTCTGGCCTTGCTGACGATCTACTTCGGAAAGCTGTGGCAAGTGTTCCGGGATGCGCCGCGCGATCCTGCGGCGCGGCGGTTTATTCTGTCAGTGCTGGTTGCGTTTCTGCCCGCTGTTTTCATTGGCGTGCTGGCGCATGACTTCATCAAAAACGTACTGTTTGAAACCCCGCGTCTGATTGCCGTGATGCTGGTGCTTGGCGGCGTTGTGTTGCTGTTTGTGGATAAGATCGCGCCAGAACCACGCCACGATGACGCCACTGCGTTCCCCGTCAAAATGTCGCTGATTATTGGCTTTGTGCAGTGTCTGGCGATGATCCCAGGCGTATCCCGGTCCGGCGCGTCCATCGTTGGCGCCTTGATGCTGGGTGCCAGTAAGCGGGCCGCCGCTGAATTCAGCTTCTTTCTGTCCCTGCCGACAATGGCTGGTGCCTTTGCCTATGACATCTACAAAAACCGCGACCTTCTAGACGCCGGAGCGGTGAATGAGATCGTGGTTGGTTTGATCTGCGCATTCATCAGTGCCGTTTTGGTCGTAAAGTGGCTGCTTGGGTTTGTCAGTCGCCACGGCTACGCCCTGTTCGGCTGGTGGCGAATCATCGTCGGGTCCGTTGCGTTTGTCGCGCTCTCTATGGGCTTCTAGGCCATTATGTAACTATTACTGACCTATATAGGCAAATAAAGTGCGTTGTTTGGGCGAAAGCCTGTCATTTTCTGCAATATAGGTCAGCAAGGCTGCCTTTTCTTTCTTTTGCGCGCGTCATAGAACGTCTTCAACGCGAGGATGGAGAAGACTATGGCCGGCCAAAAGATGCTCAAGTTCACGACCGTCAGCCGGGATATGCCGGAAAAGCGGTCTGCTGATGACCGCACCGAAGATTTCGGCGAGATCTATCGGGAGTATGCGGCCGCCAAAGCGGAAGAGCAGGCAAGTCGTTGCAGCCAATGCGGCGTGCCCTATTGCCAGTCCCACTGCCCACTGCAGAACAACATTCCCGATTGGCTGCGCCTGACAGCAGAAGGCCGCCTGCAGGAAGCCTATGAAATTAGCCAGGCGACGAACACATTCCCGGAAATCTGCGGTCGCATTTGCCCGCAGGACCGCCTGTGCGAAGGCAACTGTGTCATCGAACAATCCGGCCACGGTACCGTTACCATTGGCGCGGTCGAGAAATACATCACGGATACTGCTTTTGACGAAGGTTGGGTCAAGCCGATCCGCCCGCACTCAGAGCGGACCGAATCCGTTGGCATCATCGGCGCTGGCCCCGGCGGCCTTGCCGCGGCGGATATGCTGCGCCGTCAGGGGATTCAGGTCACGGTTTATGACCGTTACGACCGCGGGGGCGGCCTGCTGACCTACGGCATCCCCGGCTTTAAGTTGGAAAAAGACGTCGTGATGAAGCGTATGGCGCAGTTGGAAGACGGCGGCGTGGAATTCGTGCTGAACTGCAACGTGGGCGAAGACCTGTCGTTCGACGCAATCCGTGGCAAGCATGACGCTGTGCTGATCGCGACGGGTGTTTATAAAACCCGCGATCTGGACAACCCCGGTGCCGAGGCCGACGGCATCGTGCGCGCTATCGACTATTTGACGGCGTCCAACCGCGTCAGCTTTGGCGACGAAGTGCCTGAATACAACTCTGGCGAGCTGAACGCGAACGGCAAAAAGGTTGTCGTGATCGGCGGCGGTGACACGGCGATGGACTGTGTCCGCACCGCAATCCGTCAGGGGGCGACCTCTGTTAAGTGCCTGTATCGCCGCGACCGCAACAACATGCCTGGCTCTCAGCGGGAAGTGCAGAACGCCGAAGAAGAAGGCGTCGAGTTTGTCTGGCTGTCCGCGCCCAAGATGTTCGTGGACGATGCGGCAAACCTGAACGACGGCCGTGCCATCAGCGGCCCGTTACGCGGTGTTGTTGTCGACAAAATGCGCCTTGGCCAGCCGGACGCGACGGGCCGTCAAAGCCCGGAACTGATCGACGGCGCGCATTACGTCGAAGAGGCGGACCTTGTCGTCAAAGCGCTGGGCTTCGAGCCTGAAGACCTGCCTGCGCTATGGGGCGTCGACGGCTTGGAAGTCACACGCTGGGGTACGGTCAAAGCTGATTTTACCACCGGTAAAACGTCCCTTGATGGCGTTTATGCGGCCGGTGACATCGTGCGCGGCGCAAGCCTTGTGGTCTGGGCGATCAAGGATGGCCGCGACTGCGCCGCTGCGATCATGGACTACCTGTCGCAAGCCGGTGCGGTGGCTGCCGAATGATGCGCGGGGCGCTGTCCCCATCGGTCGCCCTTGCGATCCTGACCTGCGGCCCCGCCTTGGCCGCAGAAACATTTGCCCTGCCGCAGGGCTGCAATGCCTTTGTGACGATCCAAAGCCATAGCTGCGCGGTCGAGCACTACTTTACCTGCGAAAGTGATCCGGAGGGCATCAAGCGCCGCGTTAGCTTGGGCGAAGACGGCCTAAACTTTGTCGGTAGCACCGACCGCGATGCGCAATGGCTGACGAGTTTCTATCCCTTTACCGACCACCGTGAAGAGTTAGAGTCCTCTCCTGCTGACCCAGCGTCGCTGTCAGAGCTGCTAGCCAAGGGTGTCGATACCTACGATTTCCAGACAAACTCTGACGAAATCGGCCTGACCCGCTACGTGGGCGAGGATCGCCTGACCGGCCGGACCGTCGTCATCGACGACGTCGTCCTGCAGCAGACAGACTACAATATCACCGCTTATGGCCCCGACGGGACAGAGCTGTGGTCGTCCGCTGGCAATGAATTCGTCAACGCCGAATGGCGCAGTTTTATCGGCGGAACCACCACGGTGACCTCTCCGGACGATTCCTTCGACAAGGATGACCGCCCGGTGCAGTTCATCTTTCCGGGGGAACCCGGTTTTCTATCCGCCAACCCGAAATTCGATTGCGGCGCGGTCCTGTCGTCCGCCCCCGCCCTGACACCCAAGGAGATTTCCAATGACCACCTATGATGAAAATTGGGTTGCCGCGACCGAAGCCAAGCGCAAGTGGATGGCTGAAAACAGCCTCTACCGCGAAGAAGACGAGCATAGCTCTTGCGGCGTTGGTCTTGTCGTGTCGATCAAGGGCGAAGCATCCCGCGACGTCGTCGAAAAGGCAATTAACGCGCTGAAAGCGATCTGGCACCGCGGTGCTGTCGACGCAGATGGCAAAACTGGCGACGGCGCTGGTATCCACGTTCAAATCCCGCAGGCGTTCTTTCACGACCAGATCCGCCGCACCGGGCACGAACACGCCGAAGGCGAGCGGATTGCCGTTGGTCAGATCTTCTTGCCGCGCACCGATTTCGCTGCGCAGGAACGCTGCCGCACAATCGTAGAGGCCGAAGTGCTGCGGATGGGTCACTGGATCTATGGCTGGCGCCATGTGCCCGTGAACAACGAAGTGCTTGGCGAAAAGGCCAACGCGACGCGGCCAGAGATCGAGCAGATCCTGATCCGCTGCACGGGCGATATTGACGAAGAGCAGTTCGAGCGCGAGCTCTACATTATCCGTCGCCGCATCGAAAAAGCCGTGACCGCCGCTGGCGTTGCGGGCTTCTACATCTGTTCGCTGTCGACCCGTTCGATCATCTACAAGGGTATGATGCTGGCCGAACAGGTTGCTGTCTTCTACCCCGACCTGATGGATCAGCGGTTTGAATCCGCCTTTGCGATCTATCACCAGCGCTATTCCACCAACACCTTCCCGCAGTGGTCGCTGGCGCAGCCCTTCCGCATGCTGGCCCATAACGGCGAGATCAACACGCTTAAGGGCAACGTAAATTGGATGCGCAGCCACGAGATCCGCATGGCGTCCTCTGCCTTTGGCGAGGCGGCTGGCGATATCAAGCCGATCATCCCGTCGGGCGCGTCCGACTCTGCTGCGCTGGATTCCGTGTTCGAGGTGCTGGTGCGCGCTGGGCGAAACGCGCCGATGGCCAAGACGATGATGGTGCCAGAGGCATGGTCCAAGCAGCAGGCCGAAATGCCGCAAAGCTGGCAGGACATGTACGGCTATTGCAACGCTGTGATGGAGCCGTGGGACGGCCCCGCCGCGCTGGCGATGACCGATGGCCGCTGGGTCTGCGGCGGTCTTGACCGTAACGGCCTGCGCCCGATGCGCTATGTCGTGACGGGTGACGGCCTGCTGGTTGCAGGTTCCGAAGTCGGCATGGTCCCCGTGGACGAAGCAACGGTCGTCGAAAAAGGCGCGCTTGGCCCCGGCCAGATGATCGCCGTCGATATGGCCGAAGGCCGTTTGTACCACGACACAGAGCTGAAAAATAAGCTCGCCGTCGCCCAGCCGTTTGGGGCTTGGGTCGAAAAGGTCGTCGAACTGTCTGATCTGCTAAAGAACGTGCCTGAAAAGGCGATGTTTGACGGTGAAGTCCTGCGCCGTCGTCAGCGCGCCGCTGGCTACACGATTGAAGAGCTAGAGCAGGTTCTTGCGCCGATGGCCGAGGACGGCAAGGAAATGATCGCGTCTATGGGCGACGATACGCCTTCTGCCGTGCTGTCGACGACCTTCCGCCCGCTGTCGCATTTCTTCCGGCAGAACTTCTCTCAGGTCACGAACCCGCCGATCGACAGCTTGCGTGAAAGCCGCGTCATGTCGCTTAAGACGCGGTTTGGTAACCTGAAGAACGTGTTGGATGAAGACAGCAGCCAGACAGAGATTCTGGTGCTGGAAAGCCCATTTGTCGCCAACGCTGAATTCGACGAGATGATGAAGCATTTCGGCGAAACCGTTTCGATCATCGATTGTACCTTCGAGCCCGGCGATCATGCGCTGGCCCATGCGCTAGAGCGTATCCGGTCAGAGGCAGAGGATGCGGTCCGTTCCGGTGCCGGTCACTTGGTTCTGACGGATCAGCACCAGTCCGAAACCCGCGTTGCTATGCCGATGATCCTTGCGACCAGCGCCGTGCATTCGGGTCTGACGCGCAATGGTCTGCGGACATTCTGTTCCGTTAACGTGCGCTCTGCTGAATGTATCGACCCACATTACTTTGCTGTCCTGATCGGCTGCGGTGCGACAACAGTGAACGCTTACCTTGCGCAGGACAGCATTGCCGACCGTGTGAACCGCGGTTTGGTTGATGGCACCCTGACCGAAGCTGTTGGCCGCTACCGCGCTGCCATCGACGCCGGTCTGCTGAAGATCATGTCGAAAATGGGCATCTCGGTCCTGTCGTCCTATCGCGGCGGTCTGAACTTCGAGGCTGTGGGCCTGTCCCGCGCTATGGTCGCTGAGTATTTCCCCGGCATGCAGTCGCGCATTTCCGGCATCGGCATCAACGGTATTCAGTCCAAGCTAGAAGCCGTGCACGCCCATGGTTGGCGCCAGACTGACCAGGTTCTGCCCATCGGTGGTTTTTACAAGTCCCGCCGGTCCGGTGAAAAGCACGCTTGGGAAGCGCAGACCATGCACATGTTGCAGGCGGCTTGTGCCAAGTCGTCCTATGCGATGTGGCAGCAATTCAGCAAAGCGATGCAGTCGAACCCGCCGATCCACCTGCGCGATTTGCTGGCGATCAAGCCACTGGGCAAGGCGATCCCGATCGAGGAAGTCGAAAGCATCACCGCGATCCGCAAGCGGTTCGTGACGCCCGGCATGTCCCTTGGCGCGCTGTCGCCAGAGGCGCACAAGACTCTGAACGTTGCGATGAACCGCATCGGCGCAAAATCTGACTCCGGCGAGGGCGGCGAAGATCCCGCACACTTCTTGCCAGAGGCGAACGGCGACAACCCGTCCGCCAAGATCAAGCAGGTCGCCTCGGGCCGTTTCGGTGTGACTGCCGAATACCTGAACGCCTGTGAAGAGCTTGAGATCAAAGTCGCGCAGGGTGCGAAGCCCGGCGAGGGTGGCCAGCTGCCCGGTATGAAGGTCACGGACCTGATCGCCCGTCTGCGCCATTCGACCAAAGGCGTCACGCTGATTTCCCCGCCGCCGCACCACGACATCTATTCCATCGAAGACCTCGCGCAGCTGATCTACGACCTGAAGCAGATCAACCCGCGCGCCAAGGTGACGGTCAAGTTGGTGGCGTCGTCCGGCGTCGGCACGATTGCGGCTGGTGTGGCTAAGGCCAAGGCTGACGTGATCCTGATTTCGGGCCACAACGGCGGCACGGGCGCATCCCCTGCAACCAGTATCAAATACGCTGGTCTGCCGTGGGAAATGGGTCTGACCGAGGCGCATCAGGTGCTGGCGATGAACAACCTGCGCGAGCGGATCACGCTGCGCACGGATGGCGGCCTGCGCACAGGCCGTGACATCGTCATGGCTGCGATGATGGGGGCCGAGGAATATGGTATCGGCACCGCCGCCCTGATCGCGATGGGCTGCATCATGGTCCGCCAGTGTCAGTCGAACACCTGCCCGGTGGGCGTGTGTACCCAAGACCCGGCGCTGCGTGAAAAGTTTGTGGGCAATGCCGACAAGGTTGTGAACCTGATCACCTTCTATGCGACGGAAGTGCGGGAAATCCTCGCGTCCATCGGTGCACGCTCGATCCAAGAGGTGATTGGCCGGGCGGACCTGCTGACGCAGGTTTCGCGTGGCTCTGCCCACCTTGACGATCTGGACCTGAACCCGCTGCTGATTACCGTCGATGGCGCGTCCAAGATCAAGTACGACCGCGCGCAGCCGCGCAACGTTGTGCTGGATACGCTGGACGTCGACATCGTGAAGGATGCTGAACGCTTCCTGAAAGATGGTGAAAAGATGCAGCTGGAATATGCAGTGCAAAACACACTGCGGACGATCGGCACGCGCACGTCGAGCCATATCGTTCAGCGGTTCGGCATGAACAACGACCTGCAGGATGATCACCTGACAGTAAAACTGCGCGGAAGTGCAGGGCAGTCGCTGGGTGCTTTTGCGGTGCATGGCCTGAAGCTGGAAGTCAGCGGCGACGCCAATGACTACGTCGGTAAGGGTCTGTCGGGTGGTACCATCGTGGTGCGTCCGCAGATGCAAAGCCCGCTGGTCGCGTCCGAAAATACCATCATCGGCAACACGGTGCTGTACGGCGCAACCAAGGGCTATCTGTTCGCGGCAGGCCGCGCGGGTGAGCGCTTTGCCGTGCGAAATTCTGGCGCGCATGTCGTGATCGAGGGCTGCGGCACCAACGGCTGTGAATACATGACCGGCGGTGTGGCGGTGATCCTTGGGTCCATCGGTGCGAATTTTGGCGCCGGTATGACAGGCGGTATGGCTTATCTGTACGATCCCGAAGGCACCTCTGCCGAGTTGATTAACCCTGAAACGCTGGTGACCTGCTCGGTCACGGTGGATCACTGGGAATCGCAGCTTAAGTCGCTGATCGAACGGCATGCCGCCGAGACAGGCAGCCGCAAAGCCAGCGAGATCCTGCAGCACTGGGATAGCGAAAAAGGCAACTTCTTGCAGGTTTGCCCCAAGGAAATGCTGGTGCATCTGAAGGCACCGCTGAGCCATGAAGAGCAGGCGATCCCAGCTGAGTAAATCGGCCTTCGTTTGAAAAGACACCCCGCCACGCACATCGCGCGGCGGGGTGTTTTCGTTTTGGCAATCTTGACCCGGGGGCGGTCGCCGTGACTTATGGGCGTCATGGCAAAAACCCGTAAAACGCGAAAATCAAAAGACGCTCCTGCGCCCAAGCGGCGCTTGCACCTGCGCGTGCGGCGCTGGGTGTTTCGGATCTGCCTTGGGGTCATCGCAGCAGTGGTTTTATTGACTCTGCTGTACAAAGTCGTGAACCCGCCAACGACGCCTTACATGTTCGCAGAAGGCCGCAGGCTGGGCGGTGTGGCGCAGGTTTGGGCCCCGATCGGCGATATTGCGCCCGTTATGGTCCGGTCTGTCGTCGCGGCAGAGGACGCGAATTTTTGCCTGCACTGGGGGCTGGATGTGGCGGCCATTCGGGCAGCCTTGGCAGCGGGGAGCGACCGGGGCGCGTCAACGATTTCGCAGCAAGTCGTGAAGAATGTCTATCTATGGCAGGGCCGGAATTGGACCCGTAAGGCGCTAGAGGCTGTCTGGACGCCATTGACCGAGGCGCTGTGGAGCAAGCGGCGAATCCTTGAGCTGTATTTGAATGTGGCAGAGTTCGGCACAGGCGTCTTTGGCGTGCAGGCCGCAGCGCAGCATTATTTTGGCGTCGATGCCGCTGATTTGTCTGCTGTGCAGGCCGCACGGCTGGCGATGATCTTGCCTGATCCCAAGGGCCGGGATGCCGCAAATCCCACGTCTGCGCAGCGTAGGCGGTCGGCGAGTATCCTTGATGGCGCTGCAACGATCAGGGCCGACGGGCGGGCTGCCTGTTTCCAGAGTTGAATGCGCGGCCAAGGTGCGGCATTGAGGGGGCATTCCTGTCCCCGAGAGCACCATGAACCGTCTTTATCATTTCCCGCTATCGCCGTTTTCACGCAAGGTCCGACTGAGCCTGGCCGAGAAACGGATCGAGGTTGAATTGGTCGAGGAGCGTTACTGGGAGCAGGATAGTGATTTCCTGCGCCGGAACCCCGCGGGCAAGGTCCCTGTCTTGCGGCTGGGCAACAAGTTGCTGAGCGAGAGCGCCGCAATTTGCGAGTATCTGGAAGAGACGCACCCAAACCCGCCACTGATGCCCCGCGATGCCGATTCGCGGTTCGAGGTGCGACGTCTGGTCGGGTGGTTCGACGACAAGTTTTATACCGAGTGTACCCAGAAACTGCTGGGTGAACGGGTCTTTCGCAAGGTGATGGGTACGGGATACCCCGACAGCACCAACGTGAAAGCGGGCAGCCGGGCGATGCGGTTACATCTGGATTATATGACGCATCTGTTAGAGCACCGCCGCTGGCTGGCCGGGAATGAAATGAGCCTTGCTGATTTTGCAGCGGCGGCGCAGTTGTCCTGTCTGGATTATATCAGTGATGTTGATTGGAACCGGTCCGAGGTGTTGAAGGACTGGTACGCCAAGATCAAATCGCGGCCTGCGTTTCGGTCGCTGCTGGCTGATCAAGTGCCGGGCTTCTTGCCGCCGTCGCATTATGCGAACCTTGATTTTTAAGACCCGGGAGGGTGGGCCCGCCCACCCTCCCGTTTTTGGGGGGTCTGCCCCCGTCGCTGGCGCGACTCCCCCGACATATTTTCGTTCAGGTGAAAGATGGGGCTGAAGGCTGATCTATGCGCCTTTGCACTGGAGGCTGGGTTCGCCAAGGTAGGGGTATGCCGTCCGGGGGTGGTGCCTGAGACAGCTGAGCGGCTTGCCGCCTTTGTGGATGCGGGGCGTCATGGGCAGATGGGCTGGATGGCCGAGCGCATGGCCTGGCGCGGCGATCCAACGGCGCTATGGCCGCAGGCGCGATCCGTTATCATGCTGGCGGAAAACTATGCACCGGATGTCGATCCGCTGGCCGTGCTGGCGCACCGGGATCGCGCAGCGATCTCTGTTTATGCGCAGGGGCGGGATTACCATGATGTGGTTAAGAAGCGGCTGAAGGTCGTCGGTCGCTGGCTGATCGATCAGGTCCCTGGGGCGGAGATCAAGGTTTTCGTTGATACGGCACCTGTGATGGAGAAGCCCCTAGCGCAGGCTGCTGGTTTGGGATGGCAGGGGAAGCATACCAATCTTTTGGCGCGCGATCTGGGGAACTGGGTTTTTCTGGGCGCAATTTTTACGACTGTCGATCTAGAACCTGATGAGGCCGAAGTCGGCCATTGTGGCAGTTGCACGGCCTGCCTTGATGTTTGTCCAACGCAGGCATTTCCTGCGCCTTACCAGCTGGATGCGCGGCGGTGCATTTCCTATCTGACGATTGAGCATAGTGGTCCGGTGGACCCTAATCTGCGCGCGAAGATGGGGAACCGGATTTACGGGTGCGACGATTGTCTGGCGGTCTGTCCTTGGAACAAGTTCGCGGTGCAGGGGCGTGACGCGCGATTGGCGGCGCGGGATGATCTGCGGGCACCGCCCTTGGCGGAATTGGCGGCGCTGGATGATGCGGCTTTCCGGCTTCGGTTTTCGGGTAGCCCGATCAAGCGCATTGGTCGCAACCGATTTGTGCGAAATGTCTGCTACGCTATCGGGAATAGCGGGAACGCCGCCTTGGCACAGGTGTTGACCCCGCTGATGACCGACGCCGATGCCACTGTGGCTGATGCCGCATCCTGGGCCTTGGCACAGCTAGGACTGGAGCCACCATGCGACTTGCCGCCCTTATCGCCCTCATCCCAACAATAGCCGCTGCGCAGGTCGCGCAGGGTGACCGCAACGCCTCTTTCGAGCCTGCGTTCGAGAACCAGACGCGGGCACCGGCGTTTGATGTGACGCCTGTGACGGTTGAACCCTTTGCAGAGGGATTGGCGAACCCTTGGGGCATTGCAGAGTTGCCGGATGGGACGTTTCTGGTGACAGAACGGCCGGGTACGCTGCGCCGGGTTGCGGCCGATGGCACGCTGTCAGGTCCGATTGAGGGGGTGCCACAGGTCGATGCGCGGCAGCAGGGCGGGCTGCTTGATGTGGCGATCGCCCCGGATTTTGCGCAAAGCGGCGTGATCTTTCTGACGTATGCAAAGGATGTGCCAGGTGGCACTGTGACGGCGGCTGCGCGGGCTGTGTTGCAGGGCACGACGCTGACCGATGTGCGGGATATCTTTGTGCAAGGGCCGCCGTCGGATACCTCTGCGCACTATGGTAGCCGGATCGTACCGACGGCGGACGGCAAGGTATATATCACCACGGGTGAGCATTTTACCCAAGCGAACCGGCAGCTCGCGCAGGATCTGGACACGACCTATGGCAAAGTGATCCGGTTGAATGCGGACGGATCGGTGCCGCAGGATAATCCATTCGCAGGGCAGGACGCGGATGAGAGTATCTGGTCGTATGGCCATCGCAACGTGCAAGGCGCAACATTGGGGCCGGACGGTAATCTGTGGACCATGGAGCATGGCCCTGCCGGCGGTGACGAATTGAACCAGCCGCAACCGGGCGCGAACTATGGCTGGCCGGTTATTTCCTATGGTGTGAATTACAATGGCAGCCCGATTGGCTCTGGTCAGGCTGTGATGGAGGGGATGGAGCAGCCCGTCTATTATTGGGATCCGGTGATCGCGCCGGGCGGTATGGGTTTCTATGACGGCAGCTATGCGCCTTGGCAGGGTGATTTGCTGATCGCGGGGTTGAACCCCGGATCGCTGACGCGGCTGCGGCTGCAAAATGGCCGTGTGGTGGGCGAAGAACTTCTGTTGCAGGACGTCGGCCGTGTGCGCGACGTCGAGGTGCTGGATAATGGCGATCTGCTGGTATTGATCGATGCCGATCCGGGACAAATTTTGCGGGTGACGCCGGGACGCTAAGCGCGATCCGCGTGGCCCGATAAAATCTTTCCAAGGGCGATGTCGTGGGGTTTTATCCGCGCGCTGGCAGGCATAGGGTCGCGGCGAAAGGGGTCCTTTCTATGCAGCCCTTGCGCGGAATTAGCTACAAAATTGTCTCGGTCATGGTGTTCGTCGGGATGGCATCGCTGATCAAAGCGGCCTCGACTGATATTCCGCCTGGGCAGGCGGTGTTTTTCCGTAGCCTGTTTGCACTGCCGATTATTATCGGCTGGTTGGCGATGCGGCATGAATTGCGCCACGGTTGGAAGACAAAGCAGCCGATGGGCCATGTTTGGCGCGGATTGGTTGGTACGCTTGCGATGGGGTTCGGTTTTGCAGGTCTGGGTCTGCTGCCACTGCCAGAGGTGACGGCGATTGGCTATGCTGCGCCGCTTCTGGTGGTCATCTTTGCGGCAATGTTTCTGAACGAAGAAGTGCGCGCCTTTCGGCTATCAGCGGTTGCGCTGGGCCTGATTGGCGTCCTGATCGTGCTAAGCCCGCGGTTTTCCATGGGCGCGTCGGTCAATCACGCGCAGACATTGGGTGCGATGTTGGTGCTGATGGGCGCAGTTTGCGCCGCGCTCGCGCAGGTGTTTGTGCGCAAACTGGTGTTTACCGAAGATACCGCTGCTATCGTTTTCTGGTTTTCTGTGACAGCGACCTGCCTGTCGCTGCTGACATTGCCGTGGGGCTGGGCATGGCCAAGTGCATCCCAGTGGGTGATGTTGATCATGGCCGGGTTGCTGGGCGGGATTGGGCAGATTTTCCTGACTTCGTCCTATCGCTTTGCCGATGCGTCTTTGGTGGCCCCGTTCGATTATACCTCAATGCTACTCGCATTGATTGTGGGCTATTTCATCTTTGACGAAGTGCCGACCGTCACAATGATGATCGGCGCTGCAATCGTGATTTCGGCAGGCTTGATGATCATTCTACGCGAACGTCATTTGGGGCTAAAGCGGGCCCGGCAACGCAAGGTTACCGGGACCGTGGGGCATCATTAACGCGACTTGGTGCTATTATTGCTGGCATCGCGCACTTCTTCGCGGACTTGGCCCCAGGTGATCAGGCCAAAGACCAAGGTGCCCCCGACGACGTTGCCAAGAAAGACAGGGATAAAGAAGCCAAAGATACCGGCGAAAAGTCCCAACTCTCCGGTCAGGATCAAGAAACCCATTTCCACCGAGCCTGCGATGATATGGGTAAAGCCGCCTGCGGCGATCAGCCATGTCATCAGGATGATGATAAAGAAGTTTTCTTGCTCTCCTGCTGCCAGCATCCAGACAAGGGCGGCGATTAGCAGGCCAGCGGGCACTGCCTTGGCAAACCCTATCCATGCGCTGTTTTCGGTCGCGTGTTTGCTGATCTCGGTGATGCTGGCCAGCATTTCAGGCTCGAACGTGGGCATATAGGCGATAAAGGCGGCGGCGATAAAACAACCGATCACGTTTGCCCCGAGCACGATGCCCCACAGCCGCGCAACGCACCACAGATTGTAAAAGCTGGGACGCGCGAACAGCGGCAGCACTGTCGTCAATGTGTTTTCGGTGAATAGCTGCATGCGCCCGATGATCACGATCAAGAAGCCGAAGGTGTAACCAAGGCTTTCAAGCAGCGGCAGCCAGGTCGTTTCCGGCAGGTAGGTCTTGAACAGACCTTCGCCGATGACGGAAAAACTGATGCAGACACCGGCCGCGATGCCGGACCAGAAAAGCGAGGAATTGGGCCGGCGCAGCTCTTCGTCGCCTTCGCGGCGCACGACTTGATAGACCAGCTTGGCCGACAGGTGCGATGCTTCGCGGACGGCTTCCTCTTCGTCGGGCAGGTTTGCTTCCTGTTCGACGCGATCGGATACGGCCTTCTGGCGGTGGGCTTCGTTTTCGCTGACAGCGCGGCGAAGTTCCGGTTCAATCTCGTTATTCATGCGCATCCTCACTCTTGTCAGCAGGAAATGGCGCAGATCTGGAGTGCGTCAAGCAGCGCGATTTCGAGAATGGGGCGTTTTAGTGTATACAGGGGGCAGGAGGATACGATTATGGCACGACATCCACTGGATCACATCGAAACAAAGGACGGCAGCCAGCGGCTAGAACGGTTCCTGCGTCTGGCGCGCCGCGATCATCGCAATGCCGCGGCAGAGGCCCTGCTGCGGCGGCCAAGGTCCCGCAACCGGCCGGGTGGCCTGATTGCGGGATGGGTTAAGGCGCGCACGCCTGAACAGGTTTAGGCCCTTAAGCCCGCACCAGCTTTTCGTAGTCGGCAGCGATGTCTAGCGTCAGCTTGCCGACTTCGAAGTTGTAGTCGCCAATCTGGCCGACGGGGGTGACTTCGGCAGCCGTTCCGGTCAGCCAGCATTGCTGAAAGCTTTCCAGCTCTTCTGGCATGATGTGACGTTCGTGAACGGTGACGCCCTTGTTGCGCAGCATGCCAACGACGGTCTGACGGGTCAGGCCGTTGAGGAAGCAATCGGGCTTGGGCGTGTGCACTTCACCGTCTTTGACAAAGAAGATGTTCGCGCCCGTCGCCTCGGCCACGTAGCCGCGATAGTCGAACATCATGGCGTCGGAACAGCCCTTCGCTTCTGCGGCGTGCTTGGACATGGTGCAGATCATGTACAGACCGGCCGCTTTCGCCTGATGCGGGATCGTTTCGGGGCTGGGACGCTTCCATTTTGCGATGTCCAGTTTCGCACCTTTGGTTTTGGCATCGCCATAGTAATTACCCCATGACCACACCGCGATCGCCGTGCGCACCGGGTTGCGCGCGGATGCGACGCCCATGTCGGGGCCAGCGCCGCGCCATGCGAAGGCGCGCACATAGGCGTCCGTCAGGCCGTTCGCCTGCAGCGTTTCAGCCTTGGCAGCGATCAGCTCGTCGACGGTATATGGGATTTGAAAGTCGAGGCAGTTGGCCGAAAAGTGCAGACGCTCTGCATGTTCGCGGTCTTTAAAGATCTTTCCGTTGTAGCAGCGCTCGCCTTCGAAAACAGAGGACGCGTAGTGCAGGGCGTGGGTCAGAACGTGGACTTTTGCATCGCGCCAATCAAGCAGTTGGCCGTCCATCCAGATTTTACCGTCGCGGTCGTCATAGGCGCCATCCATGGCCAAACTCCTTCCTATTTTGCATTTGTATCGCGTTTATGTCCGTTTCGGACATAAAGTTGCGCAATTTGTGTCGCTTCGCTACCAGTTGAGTCTAGTCATGTCAACAAGGCTGACGTATTGTACTGCCGGAACTCACCGAGGGCGCGCATATGAACCAGACACCGCAAGGCACCTCGGGGCAGACATTGCTGTTCCTGACGGATGAACAGCTGCGCAAGGGGATCGAGGCGATGTTCTTTGCCTATCGCGGGTTCACTGCCGACCCAGACCGGATCCTGTCGGATTTGGCGTACGGGCGGGCGCATCACCGGGCGATCCATTTTATACATCGTAGCCCCGGAACCACGGTCAATAATTTATTGGCGATCCTTGGTGTTACGAAACAATCCCTTAATCGTGTGTTGCGTAGCCTTATCGCGGACGGTCTTGTATCGTCTACTGTAGGGAAAAGGGACAAGAGAGAACGGCATCTGCATCTGACGGACAAAGGCGCTGCGTTAGAGCGTAGCTTGTCGGATGCGCAGCGGGACCGGATGCGCAGCGCTTATCGCGCTGCGGGCCCGGCGGCTGTCGCCGGCTTTCGACAAGTCTTGGAGGCGATGATGGACGACGAAATGCGGCACCACTATCTGGCATTGGTGGATAAACCTGATGGGCGTTGATGAACCCCATCTGTTGATTGTTGACGACGATGAACGCATTCGCGGCTTGCTACGCAAGTTTCTGGTGCGGTCCGGGTTTTTAGTGACGGTAGCGCGCGACGCCGCCAATGCGCGGCGCATTCTGGGTGGGCTTGCCTTTGATCTGATCGTCCTGGACGTGATGATGCCCGGCGAGGACGGCATCAGCTTTTGCCGCGACCTGCGGCACCGTACCGGCACCCCCGTCATGCTGCTGACCGCGAGGGGAGAGACAGAGGACCGGATTGCTGGGCTAGAGGCCGGGGCTGACGATTACCTCGCCAAACCCTTTGAACCCAAAGAGCTGTTGTTGCGGATCAATGCGATCCTGCGCCGCGCCCCGCAGGCAGAGGCGCAGCCAATTGCCCAGACCGTCCTGCAGCTTGGGCCGGCGCGGTATGACATCACCAAGGGTGAAATGCGGCGCGATGACGGTTTGGTGCGGCTGACGGCAACGGAAAGCCAGCTGATGCGCATCTTCTCTGCCCGCCCGCACGAGCCTGTGACGCGGTTAGAGTTGGTGGAAGAGCTGAGCCGGTCTGGTGGACAAACGCAGGAACGCGCTGTCGACGTGCAGATTACGCGTCTGCGACGCAAGATTGAGACGGATCCAAAGCAACCTCGGTATCTGCAAACGGTGCGCGGGTCGGGGTATATGTTGGCACCTGATTAGCGACAATTCGGCCTTTAGGTTAGGCGGCGCGTGAAAATTGCAGACTTAGTAGGGTTGATGACCGAACATTTGGACACAAACATTTGATCGGAGAGAAACATGTTTAAGTCAATGATGACGGTGCTCACCCTTGCTTTGCTATCGGCGGGTGCAGCGCATGCCCAAGATTTAGAAAACTGGGGTACGGCCGGGGGCTGGGACGTGATGTGGGACCCATCGCTGGGCGATGGTTGTTTGATCCAGTCCGAATTCACTGACGGGTCCGTCGTCCGCATCGGCTTTGATAACAACGCTGGCATGGGCTATTTGACCGCCTTCAACATGGCATGGGGCGACATTGAAGAAGGCGCGACCTATCCCGTGACCTTCGCCTTGGATGGCGAACCATACGAGGGTGAAGCCACGGGCATGTACCTGAATGGTGTGCCGGGTGCTGATATCTATTTCGACAGCGAAGATTTCCTGTTCGACATTGCTGCCCGTCAGACGATGGATCTCGCGAATAGCTCCGGTTCGGTCATGACAATCGACCTGACCGGCACGATGGCCGCGCTGGAAGAGGCGTTGATCTGTCAGGAAGCCGAATAAGCGGTCGAACGGCTCGCCGGAGGCGAGGCGCCTCCGGCGGGAGTTTGTTTGGCCAGATGAAGTGACTTGTCCTTGGGCTGTGGTTTCGCTTTGGTAGAGGTATGAAAACAGCACTGATTACCCACACCGATTGCCTTGATCACGTCACGCCGCCCGGCCACCCGGAACAGGTGGCCCGCATGGACGCTGTCCTTGGCGCGCTGCAAGGCATGGATCTGCACCGAGTGTCCGCGCCGATGGCCGCCGAAGATGACGTCTTGCGGGCACATCCGAAGTCACACCTTGCTTCAATCCGCCGCGCGGCACCTACCGAAGGTTGGGTGTCGCTGGATGCGGATACACATATGTCGCAGGGCACTTTGGCCGCTGTGTGGCGCAGCGCTGGCGGTGCTGTGCGGGCCGTTGATTTGGTGCTGGGCGGCGATGTCGCGAATGCCTTTGTCGCGATGCGCCCGCCGGGGCATCACGCAGAGCGCACGACCGCGATGGGGTTTTGCTTTTTCGGCAATGTGGCGATTGCGGCCACACATGCGCTGGATCACCACGGGTTGCGGCGGGTCGCGATTGTCGATTTCGACGTGCACCACGGCAACGGTACGCAGGATCTGGTCGAAGACGATCCGCGTATTTTGTTCTGTTCGACCCATCAAAGCCCACTTTATCCTGGCACGGGGGCGGCGGATGAGACTGGCGTTGATGACAACGTGGTCAACGTTCCGCTGGATGAGGGGACCAATGGTCGCGGATTTCGCGCCGCGATGGAGCGCCGTGTGCTGCCGCGGGTTGATGCATTCAAGCCTGATTTGATCATCATCTCGGCTGGGTTTGACGCGCATCGTGACGATCCGCTGGCGGGGCTTGCATTGGTCGAGGATGATTTTACGTGGATCACGCAAGCACTTTGTGATCTGGCGGACAAACACTGCGCCGGGCGGGTGGTGTCGTGCCTAGAGGGCGGTTATGACCTGACGGCGCTGGGGGCTTGTGCCGCCGCGCATGTCAACGTGTTGAGGGAGCGGAGCGATGGCAGAAACGCCGGTTGAAGAAATGACGTTCGAGGATGCGATCCGCGAGCTAGAGCAGGTCGTCGGTAAGCTAGAGCGCGGCGATGTCGCGCTGGATGACAGTATTGCGCTGTATGAACGCGGTGCCGCATTGAAAAAGCGTTGCGAGACGAAACTGAGCGAGGCCGAGGAAAAGGTCGCCAAGATTACTGTTGGTCCTGATGGTCAGGCGGCTGGCACGGCTCCGCTGGATCCGTGATGTTTACTAATCAGCTGGCGTTGGACGCCACGACGGCGCAGCGGCTGATTGAACTTGCGCTGACGCCAGTGCCTGACGTGCCGTTGCGCGATGCCATGCTGTATGCGGTGCGCGGCGGTAAGGGGCTGCGGGCGTTTTTGGTGCTGGAAAGCGCGCGCCTGTATGATGTTGGCGACCGCGCCGGTCATGCGGCCGCAGCGATCGAGGCGCTACATGCCTATTCGCTGGTGCACGACGACCTGCCCGCGATGGACGACGACGATCTGCGCCGCGGCCAGCCCACAGTGCACCGCAAATGGGACGAAGCGACAGCGATTCTTGTCGGCGATGCCCTGCAGGCGCTCGCCTTCGAGATGGTTTGCGCGCCGGGGGCTGGTGTGACGGGCGAAGCCCGGGCAGAGCTTGCCTTAACTTTGGCGCAGGCTGCAGGTGCTGGCGGTATGGTGCTGGGGCAGGCGCTGGATATTGCCGCCGAAACAGGCCCCGCTTTGACTTTGGACCAGATTACAACGCTGCAGGCGGGTAAAACCGGCGCGCTAATGACTTGGGCTTGCTGCGCCGGACCGCGGATCGCGCAGGCGGATATTACGCCACTTAAGGCTTACGGGGATGCGCTGGGCCTTGCGTTTCAGATCGCGGACGACATCTTGGATGAAACCGGGTCTGTGGATGCGGTCGGCAAGGCGGTGGGCAAAGATGCCGCTGCTGGCAAAGCAACCTTTGTCTCTTTGCTGGGACTGGACGGCGCAAAGCGGCGTGCGGTGGATTTAGTGGACACTGCCTGCGACGCACTAGGTTCTTTTGGGACACGTGCAGATGCGCTAAAGGATGCTGCCCGCTTTGTCATCGCGCGCGACAAGTAAGGACACGATCATGACCGACCGCCCAAAAACGCCGATCCTTGACCGTGTGCATGTGCCTGCGGATATGAAGGGGCTGTCTGACGCGCAATTGCGCCGCCTTGCGGACGAACTGCGGGCCGAGACGATTGCGACGGTTGCTGCCACGGGCGGCCACCTTGGGGCGGGTCTGGGCGTGGTGGAAATCACCGTGGCGCTGCATGCAGTGTTCGATACGCCGCGCGATAAGATCATCTGGGACGTGTCGCACCAGTGTTATCCGCACAAGATCCTGACCGGGCGGCGCGACCGCATCCGGACCCTGCGGATGAAGGATGGCTTGTCTGGCTTTACCAAGCGCAGCGAAAGCCCGTTTGACCCCTTTGGCGCGGCGCATTCCAGCACCTCGATCAGTGCGGCGCTGGGCTTTGCCGCCGCACGCGATCTGGGCGGCGATCCCGGCGATGCAATTGCGGTGATTGGCGACGGCGCGCTGTCTGCTGGCATGGCTTATGAAGCGATGAACAACGCGGGTCATTTGGGCAAGCGGTTGATCGTGATCCTGAACGATAACGAGATGTCGATCGCCCCGCCTGTCGGTGCGATGTCGTCCTATCTGTCGCGTCTATATGCGGAAGGCCCGTTTCAGGATTTGAAGGCCGCTGCCAAGGGGGCCGTATCCTTTCTGCCGCCGCCGTTCCGCGAAGGGGCCAAGCGCGCCAAGGATATGTTCAAGCATATGACCGTCGGCGGCACCCTGTTCGAAGAACTGGGATTTTCCTATGTCGGTCCCATCGACGGGCATGATATTGACCAGCTGTTGTCTGTTCTGCGCACCGTCAAGGACCGCGCAACCGGGCCGATCCTGATCCACGCTATCACGAAAAAAGGCAAAGGGTTTGCACCCGCCGAAGGTGCCGCAGACCGGGGCCATGCGCGCGGCAAGTTTGACGTCATCACCGGAGAGCAGCAAAAGGCGAAAAGCAATGCGCCGTCCTATACTTCGGTCTTTGCCGATACGCTGATTGATCTGGCGTCGAAGGATGACAAGATCGTTGCTGTCACCGCTGCGATGCCAGATGGCACGGGCCTAGATAAATTCATGAACCGCTACGCCAGCAGGTGCTTCGACGTAGGCATTGCTGAGCAGCACGCCGTCACGTTTTGCGCCGGTCTTGCCGCGGGCGGGATGAAGCCGTTTTGCGCGCTTTATTCCACTTTCTTGCAACGAGGCTACGATCAGATCGTCCACGACGTGGCGATTCAGCGTTTGCCGGTGCGTTTTGCCATCGACCGAGCGGGTCTGGTTGGGGCCGACGGCGCGACGCATGCGGGGTCCTTCGATGTAGCCTTCCTTGCGAACCTGCCAGGCATGGTCGTGATGGCGGCCGCGGACGAGGCTGAATTGGTGCGCATGGTTGTCACCGCAGCCGCGCATAACGACGGCCCCATCGCGTTCCGCTTTCCCCGCGGTGAAGGTGTCGGCGTTGAGATCCCCGTGGATGCCAAGCCGCTGGAAATCGGCAAAGGCCGCATGATCCGCGAAGGCAAACAGGTTGCGATCTTGTCCTTTGGCACCCGGCTGCAAGAGGTTGAACAAGCCTGCGAAGCCTTGGGCGCTAAGGGCATTACGCCGACCATCGCTGATGCCCGCTTTGCTAAGCCGCTGGACCGGGACATGATCCTGAAACTGGCAGCCGACCATGACGCGCTGATCACGATCGAAGAAGGTGCCGTTGGCGGCTTTGGCAGCCATGTCGCGCAGTTGCTGGCGGATGAGGCAGTGTTTGATACCGGGTTAAAGTTCCGGTCCATGGTGCTACCTGATACTTTTATCGACCAGTCCAGCCCTGCGGACATGTATGCCATGGCGGGCCTGAACGCGTCAGATATCGAGGCGAAGGTGCTAGAGGTGTTGGGCGTCGGTGTGATTGGGAAGCGGGCCTGATCAAGGCGGAAAAATCTGCGCCTGAAGCCAAAAAAGCGATGGGTAGGACGCGGCCCAAAACCAGACGAACCGGTTCAGCCCGAACAAGCAGGCGTTTGCCACGTGAAAAGCGAATGCGATCGCAAGGGTGATCTTCAGCAGCGCTGGGCGCACAAACCCCATGGGGAACGCGAGCTCGAACAGCATAACGGCCCATGCGCCGGTATGTAGCAGCCGGGGCCGATCTGCTAAAAGACGCAGGGATTCGGACACGGGGTAGGCCGAGAATGCGAAGACATCCTGCAAGGCTTGGCCGCTGCGCCAGTCAGGGTTCGTGATTTTGACCAGACCAGACATAAAATAGGACATCACGACCTGTATCGCGAGGTGTCCAAAGGCCATCTGCGCCGAAAAGCCCGCCGGCAGCCAATGCGCAAGCGTGAGGCAGTACAAAACGAGCAGCCCCATTCGGTCACTGCCGCCGTTATAGGGCCCCTGATAGTGATGCAGCACAATTGCCGAATGCAGGGACAGCAGCAGCAATGCTACGTCAGTTTGAAACCCCACCAGCACCAATAGGCTGCCAATCGCACGCGGTAGAAATAGCAGCCTGACGGTGCCAGAAGGGATGATATGCTCGGCTGACTGCTGAAAAAAAGCCAGCGCCAGTAGGATTTCCGTCGCTCTTATCGCGGCGTCGAAGGTCATACTTTGGCAGATCCGTCAGCCGGTATAGGCGTGGATTGAAACACGATATCTTCTGACCAGCCATTTATACTGCGGCTGACAAAAACGAGCCGAAACCGCAGCATCAGCTCCTTTGTTTCTATATTTCGATCCCTCAAGTCGTTGCAAATACGTGCGTTAATTGCGTCAATGCTATGTACTGTGTACCTCAGCGCGATACGTTCGGCGCAACTGACGACGAAGAGTGCCTCGTTGCGGGCGGGGTTCCAGAAAAGACGCGTCAGCATCTGCCCAAGGGTGACATGCGCTGGGCGCGGCCAGAATTCTTGCCAGACAGCCGTTTGAGTTGGCTTATCTAGCGCCCACTGTACCCTTGGCGACGGTTCTACGGATTGAAAAAACCGCCATGACGGGACGAGGACAGGCAAGATCAGGGACAAGATGTGCAGCATGCCCTGTAGCTAGGGCCGCAATGGTAAATATCCGTTTAAGCGTCTTTTGAATGCTTCCGCTCATCCAGCCGCTGTTCAATCGCATTTAGCTTTGCCATCACCTCGTCCCGGTAGGATTCGGTGGCGGCGTTGCCTTCTTCGGCGTGGGCGTCCTGCATTGAGTTTACGATCAGGCCGACCAGCAGGTTTACTACCGCGAAGGTGGTCACAAGGATGAAGGGGATGAAGAAGGCCCAAGCGTAGGGGAACACCTCCATCACGGGGCGGACGATGCCCATGGACCAGCTTTCCAGCGTCATGATTTGGAACAGGGAATAGGCCGAATGGCCAAGGCTGCCGAACCAGTCAGGGAAGGCTGCGCCGAACAGTTGCGTCGCCATGACGGCCGCGATGTAAAAGATGATACCCATCAGTACAAAGACCGACGCCATGCCGGGCAGGGCGCTGACAAAGCCTTCGACCACGCGGCGCAGCGTCGGCGCGACCGAAATGACGCGCAGCGCCCGCAGGACCCGCAAGGCGCGAAGCACGGCTAGGCCATGTCCGACCGGGACAAGGGCGATGCCAACGACGATAAAGTCAAAGATATTCCAGCCGTTCCGAAAGAAAGAGGCGCGTTGCACGAACAGCTTTGCCAAAATCTCTGCCACAAAGATCGCAAGGCAGATCACGTCGAGCAGCAAGATAAGCGGGCCAACCGTTGCCATAATGGTGGTCGACGTCTCAAGCCCCAGCAACACGGCGTTAAAGATGATGACCCCTGTGATAAAGCGGGTGACGGCGGGGCGATCAAGCAGTGTCGCGAGGCTTTGGCTCAGGGACATGGTGGCTTTCATTTTTGGTGCTTTGGACAGATGTGCTTTGGGCGGCCTGCGCGCAAGGCGTATTGGCCCGACAACGGTACCGCTGGTGAAATAGTGGCGGTTTGTCTTGGCCTGCGGCGTTACGTGTCGCCTTGATCCAAAAGCGACTGCAACCCGCTGCGATAGTCGGGAAACAGCAGCTTTACCCCAAGATCGTCCTTGATCCTGTCGTTCCGTACCTTTTTGCTTTCGGCGTAAAAGCTGCGGGCCATGGGGGTCAACTCGGCGTCCTCGAATGGCACGGCCTCTGGCACTGGCAGGCCTAGTAGCTGGGCGGCATAGGCGATGACGTCTTGTGGCGGGGCAGGGTCGTCGTCGCAGACGTTGTAAATCGCGCCGGGATTGGGCCGGGCGATGGACGCGGCCAGCACCTGCGCGATGTCGTCGACATGGGTGCGGCTAAAGACCTGACCGTCCTTGATAATCCGCCGCGCCGTGCCGTTGCGCACCTTGGCAAAGGGGCCGCGGCCGGGGCCATAGATGCCCGCAAGGCGAAAGATATGCAGCGGTAGGGCGGGGATAGCCTGCCATGCCGCCTCTGCCACAACACGGGCTTGGCCGCGCCGGGTGGCTGGGGTCAGGGGGGCGGTTTCATCCACCCAGTCGCCGCCATGATCGCCGTAAACGCCGGTAGTAGACAGGTAGCCGGCCCATTCAAACTGATCCGCGAGGGCGGTGATCTGATCTTGAAGCGCGGCCAAGACAGGGTCGCTTCCATCATCGGGGCTGGCGGACATCAGCAGATGAGAGGCAGCAGTCAGCGCGTCGGTGACGTCTGCGCCGGGCCAGATCAGCGCCTCAATACCGCGCGTGCGCATGGCTTCGGCCTTTGCCTCTGACCTTGTGGTGCCGATGATACGCCAACCCTGCGGCAGCAGCAGACGCTCAAGGGCCTGCGCGGAATAGCCGTGGCCAAAAGAAAGTAATGTGCGGGTCACAGGCGTTTATCCGAACAGATCGTCAGCCGGGGGCGCGCGCAGAATGCGCTGTGATTTCGTGCAGCGCTGACCGCCGAACATCTCGTCCAGAACAGCGGCAAAGATGGGGGTGGTTGGGGCGGCTGCCTCGAATAAGGTCGCGCAGGCACGCAGTTTATAGGCGTCGGTGTCGCCCATGATGGCGACGGGATCGGTGCCCTTATGCTCTCGGATCAGGCGCATACATTCCAGCAGCCGTTCACCCAGCAGGGGATGCGCCAGATAGGCCTGCGCCTCTGCTGTGTCGCGCAGCGAATAAAACATGGCCATGGGGGATTCCCCGATGCCGGTCAGCACAGGAAAGATGAACCACATCCAGTGGGTTTGCTTTTTACCTGCGGTCAGCTCTGCGACGACGGTGTCGTAAACCGTGTCTTGCGCCGCAACGAAGTGATCGAATTCATCTTCGTCGTCTTCAAAATCATCATCGTCAAAATCTGCGGAGTCATTCATGAGGCGTAATCCGACCCTTCACGGTCAAGCAGAGCTTTCAGCTCTGACAGGTGGCGCAGGTCTTGCTCTGGATAGGCTTCGATCTGCTGAGCGGTTTTTTCGGCAATGTCGTGGGGCAACACGCGCAAAGGCTGGCCCGTTTGCAGGGCGCGGATGTAAGTCTCTGCGGCGCGTTCAAAGTAGTACATGCGGTTAAAGGTCTCGGCGATGGTGTCGCCGATGACCAGCACGCCGTGATTGCCCATCACCATGACCTTTTTCTTGGGGTCGGTGAACAGGGCGGCGCAGCGGGCGCCTTCATCCTCGAACGCCAGACCGCCATAGCCGTCGTCGATGACGACGCGGTCGTAGAAAGTGCAGCAGTTTTGATCAATGGGCGGCAGTGTGCTGTCGGCAAGGGACGCTAGCACCGTCGCGTGGATCGAATGGACGTGCATGGCGCAACGGGCATGCGGCACCAGACGGTGCAGCCCGCCATGCAGGCCCCAAGCCGTTGGGTCCGGCGCGTTCGGCCCTTCCATCGTTTTGGGATCGTTTGCGTCGATCAGCAGCATGTCACTGGCGCGGATGCGGGCAAAGTGCATCTGGTTCGGGTTCATCAGGAATTGGCTGCCGTCATCATTCACAGCAAGGCTGAAGTGATTCGAAACCGCCTCGTGCATGTTCAGGCGGGCGGTCCAGCGAAAGGCGGCGGCAAGGTCGACCCGCTCCGCCCAATGAGAGATGTTGTGGTGTATGGTCATATCGGCCCCCGTCACAATTCCCGGTCTTTGCCTGATGTTGCAGGAAGCTAGGCGATAAGGCCACCGCAAAAGCACTTGGCCCGGGCTACCTTAAAAGAGTTTGGATTTTCATTGCTATTTAACTGGCGCAGGACTAGATCCTGCGGCGGGACACCCTTCCCCAACGAAGGGCGATTATCTGTGAGGATACCAGAAATGGTCACGACGACTCCGGCCACGCGGCCGGCAAATCCGCGTTTTTCTTCCGGCCCTTGTGCCAAGCCCCCCGTATGGACACTCGACGCGCTCGCTGACGCCCCTTTGGGTCGGTCGCACCGCGCTGCCGTTGGTAAGTCCAAACTGGCCGAGGCAATTGACCTTACCCGCGAAATTCTTGGCGTGCCTGCCGACTATCGCATTGGCATCGTGCCTGCGTCCGACACCGGCGCGTTTGAAATGGCTATGTGGACCATGCTGGGCGAACGCCCTGCTGAAATGGTCGCATGGGAATCTTTCGGCGCTGGCTGGGTCACCGATGTGGTCAAGCAGCTGAAAATCGAAGCCACTGTGCACGAGGCTGGCTACGGCGAGATCGTCGATATGGCGGCCCTGAACTATGACAACGACGTATGTTTCACATGGAACGGCACGACATCCGGCGTGCGGATGCCGCACGGCGACATGATCCCAGCAGATCGCGCTGGCTTGACGTTATGCGATGCGACCTCTGCCGCGTTTGCGCAGGACCTGCCGTGGGACAAGCTGGATGTGACGACGTTCAGCTGGCAAAAAGTCATGGGCGGCGAGGCTGCACATGGCATGCTGATCCTGTCCCCCCGCGCTGTAGAGCGTCTGGAAAACTACACCCCCGCATGGCCGCTGCCAAAGATCTTTCGCCTGACATCCAAGGGCAAGCTGATCGAGGGCATCTTTAAGGGCGAGACGATCAACACGCCCTCCATGCTGTGTGTCGAGGATTACCTTGTCGCGCTGAAGTGGGGCCAGTCGATTGGCGGTCAGCCGGGCCTGAAGGCGCGCGCTGATGCGAATGCTCAGGTCATTTGGGACTTCTGCGAGCAGAACGACTGGATCGCAAACCTGGCCGTCGATCCGGCGACCCGGTCCAACACCAGCGTCTGCGTGAAGTTCACCGATGATCGCATCACCGATGGCGCAGCTTTCGCCAAAGCTGTCGCCAAGCGGCTCGAAGCCGAAGGCGTGGCGCTGGACGTGGGTGCGTATCGTGATGCCCCCGCTGGTCTGCGGATCTGGTGCGGCGCGACGGTCGAAACTTCGGACGTCGAAGCGCTGATGCCGTGGATCGCTTACGCCTTCGAGGCTGAGATCAACGCCTGATTTTTCGGTGGGCCGCTGATGGCCCACCCCATTCCCCCATTTCGCTTAAGGAGTGCCAAACATGGCCCCCAAGGTTCTAATTTCCGATGCACTGTCGGACGCTGCTGTTCAAATCTTCAAGGATCGCGGTATCGAAGTCGATTTCCAGCCCAAACTGGGCAAGGACAAGGACGCGCTGGCCGCGATCATTGGCAACTATGATGGTCTGGCGATCCGGTCCGCGACAAAGGCGACTGAAAAGCTGATCCAAGCTGCGACCAACCTCAAGGTCATCGGCCGCGCTGGTATCGGTGTCGATAACGTCGACATCCCCGCCGCGTCGAAAAAGGGCATCATCGTGATGAACACGCCCTTCGGCAACTCGATCACCACGGCAGAGCACGCGATTTCGCTGATGATGGCAGTCGCACGCCAGATCCCAGAAGCGAACGCATCCACCCACGCTGGCAAGTGGGAAAAGTCCCGCTTTATGGGCGTTGAACTGACCGCCAAGACGCTGGGCGTCATCGGTGCAGGCAACATCGGTTCGATCGTGATCGACCGCGCCAAGGGCCTGCGGATGAAGGTCGTCGCCTATGACCCCTTCCTGTCCGAAGACCGCGCTGTTGAGCTGGGTGTCGAAAAGGTCGAGCTGGACGAACTGCTGGGCCGCGCTGATTTCATCACCTTCCACGTGCCCCTGACTGACCAGACCCGCAACATCCTGTCCCGCGAAGCGATTGCAAAGCTGAAGCCCGGCGTGCGCATCATCAACTGCGCCCGTGGCGGTTTGGTCGACGAAGAAGCACTGGCCGAGGCGATCAAGGATGGCCGCGTTGCCGGTGCCGCCTTTGACGTCTTCGCCGAAGAGCCAGCCACCAACAGCCCGCTGTTCAACCTGCCCAACGTCGTCGTCACGCCGCACCTTGGCGCAGCCACGACCGAAGCACAGGAAAACGTGGCCTTGCAAGTTGCAGAGCAAATGTCCGACTTCCTGTTGACCGGCGCTGTGACCAACGCGATCAACATGCCGTCGATCACCGCTGACGAATCCAAGATCATGGGCCCGTGGATCACGCTGTCCGGCCACCTTGGCAACTTCATCGGTCAGATGACCGACGAACCGATCAAGGCGATCAACATCCTGTTCGACGGCGAAGCCGCCGAGATGAACCTGAAGGCGCTGACCGCATCCACGATCGCGGGCATTATGCGTCGCCGGAACCCAGACGTGAACATGGTGTCGGCACCTGTTATTGCTAAGGACAACGGCGTGCAGGTTAGCACGACCAAGCAGGACCAGTCCGGTGCCTTTGAAGGTTACATCAAGGTCACAGTCGTCACCGACACGCGCGAACGTTCGGTTGCGGGCACGGTATTTAGCGACGGCAAGCCACGCTTTATCCAGATCAAGGGCATCAATGTGGACGCTGAAGTTGGCGAAAACATGCTTTATACCACGAACAAGGACATCCCCGGCATCATCGGCAAGCTGGGCAGCATCCTTGGCGATCACGGTGTAAACATCGCAAACTTCACGCTTGGCCGTTCTGCTGCCAAGGGCGAGGCGATCGCTTTGCTGTACATCGACGAACCTGTCCCGGCTGACGCTGTGAAGGCGCTGGAAGCATCCGGCAACTTCCAGCAGGTTAAGCCGCTGACATTCGTCGCAATCTAAAAACTAATCCCGGCGCAGAACATCTGCGCCGGGATTACGCCATCCGGCGATTAAAACTCTCGCCAAAGGCGAGGGCCCTGTCATTCCGCGAGGCGTCTGCTAAGTCAGGTCGCAAATAGTGACGGAGTGACAAGTGATTTACGCCATCGGTGATGTTCATGGTCAAAAGGCCATGCTGGACCACGCGCTCGTGCTGATTGCCGCTGACGGCGGCGCGGCTGCGCCCCTTGTCTTTCTGGGTGATTATACAGATCGCGGCCCCGACAGTCGCGGCGTGATTGATGCGCTGATCGCCGGACGCGATGCTGGCTTTGATTGGCATTTTATCAAAGGCAACCACGACCGCATGTTCCAGCGCTTTATGGAATCTGGCGACTGCCACGATGTTGCGATCAAATCTGGCCTGTCATGGCTGAATTCACGCCTTGGCGGTGACACGACGCTGGCGTCCTATGGCATCATCCCCACCGGTCCGGCGAATTTCGACAAGGACGATTTGGGGCGCGAGGTTCTAACGACCTATCCGACGACCGAAGGCGACCTGAATTTGGCAGAGCTTGTCGCCTTGGCACAGGCGCGCGTACCGCAGGCGCATCTGGATTTCCTATCCTCGAACCCTCTGATGCATCAGGCCGACGGGCAGCTGTTTGTTCACGCCGGTATTCGCCCCGGCATGCCATTGGATGCGCAGATCGAGGATGACTTGATCTGGATCCGCGACGGCTGGCTGGATAATACAGACGACCACAGGATGATGGTCGTACATGGACATACGGCGCTTGATACGCCGGAACACCTGGGAAACCGCATCGATCTGGATGGCGGCGCAGGTTACGGGCGCCCACTGGTGCCCGCTGTGTTTGACGGCGGCGCATGGTTCACGCTGACGGATGACGGGCGAAAACCTTTGCGTCCGGCCCGCTAAGATATGCCGCAAAGCTTTGAAAACTTGGCCGATTTGATGGCCCACGGGTTTGACGCGGTGATCGACGTGCGTAGTCCCGCCGAATTTGCCGAAGACCACATCCCCGGCGCGATTAACCTGCCCGCGCTGTCGAATGACCAACGGGCAGAAGTCGGCACGATCTACAAGCAGGTCAGCGCCTTTAACGCGCGCAAGATCGGCGCCGCGCTTGTTGCCCGCAATGTCGCCGACCACGTCGAAGGCCCGCTTGCCGCGTATGACGGGTCTTGGCAGCCGCTAGTCTATTGTTGGCGCGGCGGTCAGCGGTCGGGTTCTTTTGCATCGATCCTGCAGCAGATTGGCTGGCGTGCGGACACGATCAAAGGCGGCTATCAAACCTATCGCAAGCTGGTGCACGACGCGATGTATATCGACCCGCTGCCGCACCGTTTGATCCTATTGGACGGCTACACCGGCACGGCCAAGACCGCCTTGCTGCATTTGCTTGCAGAACGCGGTGTGCAGGTCATCGATCTGGAAGGGCTGGCCGCCCATCGGGGTTCGCTGCTTGGCGGTGTCGCTGGCGGACAACCGGCGCAGAAAGGCTTTGAATCGCAGCTGGCGCAGGCGCTGGCAAAGTTGGACCCGAACAAGTTGACCGTGGTCGAGGCGGAAAGCAGCAAGGTTGGCCAGATTGTTCTGCCAAAGCAAATCTGGGCGCGGATGTCTGCCGCCCCCCGGATCGAGGTAAGCGCGCCACTTGCCGCGCGTGCCGCGTTCCTGCGCGAAGCCTACGCCGATATCATCGCCGACCCGGCGCTTTTGCGCGAACGGATGCAGCCGCTGCGCAATCTACGGGGGCATGCGATCGTTGACGGGTGGGAGGCTTTGCTGAACGCAGGCGACTTTACCGCGCTGGCGACGGCCCTGATGGATCAGCACTACGATGCGGCCTATGCGCGGTCGCGCAAGGCCAGCGACCGCACGTGGCTGGGCGAGGTTCACGCCGAGACCCTGGACGCTGCCGGCCGCGCCCGCGCCGCGGACGATTTGGCAAAGCTGATCGCCACGCTTTAGCGCAGCGTAATGCCGGGCGTGTCCGTAACATATCCGATGATCGCGGCGCTGGTGTAGCCTGCATCCTGCAACTTGTGCACCAGGTCGTCCGCTTGATCTACGTCCACGGCGGCGAGCAATCCGCCTGCAGTCTGCGGGTCATAGATCAGGTCTGTGCGCGGCCCCATCGGGCCGGTGACAGGGCCGGAACCTGCGATATTATCCTTAAATAGGCTCGAATGCTGCCCTGCCTCGGCCAAGGCCAGCGCGCCGTCCATCAGCGGTATCTGCGCCAGTTCCAGCAGCGCGCCAGTGCCTGACGCATCCCCAATCCCCGACAGATGCCCGGCCAAACCAAAGCCCGTGACATCGGTCATCGCATGAGCGTCCGCCAGAATACCGCTGGCTATCGCTTGCGGCTGACACATCAGATCAAGGGCGCTGGCAACGACCCCGCCCGGCGCAGCGCCAGCCATTTCCGCCGCCATGATGACACCGCTGCCAAGCGGCTTCGTCAGGATCAAAGCATCCCCCGGCTTCGCGCCGCGCAGGGTAACCGGGTCCCGGTCGCAGAGCCCGGTCACGGTAAAGCCGATCGTCAGCTCTGCCCCGAGTGACGTATGCCCGCCAACGATTTCGGCACCGGCATCGGACAGCGCCTCATGTGCCGCACCCATGATTTCGGACAATGTGCGGGCCTGCAAATCAGCAGAGAGTTTTGGCAGGATCAAGTTCACTGTCGCCGCTTGCGGCGCAGCCCCCATCGCCCAAATGTCACCAAGCGCGTGGTTCACCGCGATGCGGGTCATCGTGACGGGATCATCGGTAAAGGCACGCAGATGATCGGTGCTGATGACCTGCCGTGCGCCGCCCATGGTCAGCAGCCCAGCGTCATCGCCCGGTACCAGTTGCACGTCGTCACGGTCCGGCGGCGGCAAGGATTGCAAGGCGGCGCGTAGCGCGCCGCGGCCGACTTTGGCCCCGCAACCGCCGCACATCGGCTTATCGCCAAGCGCCTCTTGCAGCCCCACGGCGCGGGTCAAAGGTAGCGGGGGCAGTCCCATCGGTTTGAGTTCATCGAACTGGCGCATGAATGTGCGGTCGATGTGATCCTTCCACCGCCACAGCAGCGGGCCGGAAAACGCAGTGCCCATCCGTTCGGCCAAAGCGGATTTGCCACCCAGCGAGATCAGCTTGAGGTAGTCCTTTTGCGGGTCGTAGGGGCGCAATTCGCGCCCCGACAGCACCGCGCGCAGGTTGTCGAACAGCACAGGTGCCTGCCGCACGGCATAAACGCCAGCCTTGGGCCGCGGCGCGTGGGAAAGGTGGGCGCAGTCGCCGACGGCAAACAGGGATGGATCGGATGACTGAAGCATCTCGTTCACGGTGATGAAGCCGCCCTGCACATCAACGCCGATGTCCGCCTGCCAGTCGTGCGGCTTGGCGCCAGCCGCACCGGTTGTGAAATCTGACGCGATCTCGGTCCCGTTATCCAGCACAACGGCGGTGGCCGTGACGCGGGCGACGCTGGCATCCTCATTCAGGGTTACGCCTTGGTCTGCAAGGGCGGCCAGCATCTTGCGCCGTGCGGTATCGCCCAGCGTATCGACGATTTTACCCCGGTCGATCAGGTGGGCGATGGGGGACAAGCCGCGGGCGCGCAGGTTGTGCATCATTGCCATGGCCAGCTCTGCCCCGGCAACACCGCCGCCGATAATCGCGATGCGCGGCTTGGTCGTGCTGGCGCGGAAGGCGTCCCAACGGCCGGCAAAAGTGCCAAGCGGTTTTGCCGGGATCGCATGATCGGTAAAGCCGGGCAGGTCGGGCATGACCGAGGTGATCCCGACATCGACACTTACGATATCATAGGCAATTGGTGGGCGTCCCGGCACGGTGATCAGTTTGGCAGCCGTATCGATCCCGGTGACCGCCCCGTTTACCAACCGCGCCCCAGCAAACCGCGCAAGTTTCACAAGATCGATGTCCAGCTCTGCCCGGCTATAGTGGCCAGCAACAAACCCGGGAAGCATGCCCGAATAGGGGGCGGTTGGGCCGGGATTGATGACAGTGACCCGCACGCCGGCCAGCGCCTTCATCCCCCATTTGCGCAGCACAAGCGCATGGGTGTGGCCGCCGCCAATCAGCACAAGATCTTTGACCAGTGGAAAGTCGGGGTTCATGGCGACACCCACTTGCCCGTCCAGCCGTCTGTGGCGGCAAAGCTGGCGCGCCGGTGATCTGTGCCCAAATGCACGACGTCGATATGACTTAGCATCAGTTGCAACACACAAAAGTGGCTCTGATCGGGGGTTTTGATATAGTCTAGCGCGTGCGGTAGTGTCGTGCCGGGCGGCGGTGTGGTGCCGTATGATAGCAAGGCCCCATCAGGTAGTTCCTGCCAGCGATCTGCAACCGTTGGACCAGAAATGACCTCGACCGTTGCCTGAAGGCGTACCTGAAGGGCCAGTGCAGGCTCCCAAAAATGCAGCGCCGCGCGGGGGTGGGCAGCGATGCTGGCGATCTTGTCTGACTGGGTGTCTGTATAAACCTCTAACATTGCTGGATCAGCAACCGCGCGGCGCAAAACCACGGTGCGTGCCTCTGGCCAGCCATCTGGGCTGATGGTGGCAAGGGTTGGCTGCCGGGCTGCGACGTCCCTGCGTGCGGCGCCATGTGTCAGCTGTTGCCAGACCTGATCATGAAGTCCCGGCAGTGTTTCGAACCATTCACTCATAGCCTGTCATCTCCAGATAGCCGGTGCCGGACTGCGTGCCGTCGATTGTGACCGGGCCTTCCCAATAGGGGACGCTGGTTGTCATCCATGCTTGTGTGTTGATCGCTTGCACGGTGACGTCAACACCCTGCGCCGGTAATTCCAAACGCCAACGTGTCGGCATATCGCGGCCCGCGACCTGCGACACCTCAAGCGGCGTGGCCCGCAAGCTGCCGTCCTCATAGGGTGTCGGTGTCCCGTCTGGCGCGATCCAAGTGGCAGAGGTGTAGTCTGCCCCATCGGTTTGACGCAATCTGAACCCCATCATCCGCGCGCCATCGTCGAAGGAGAGTGAGAACCAATCCCAACCTGTTTGATCGCCCGACAACGGCTGGCTGGACCATTCGCGATCCAGCCAAGCTGTACCGGTCACGGCGATTTCGCCCTGCGGCAGGTGCAGCGTTCCGGCGATGTCGTAAAACGGCTGGGAATAATAATAGCTGGCTTGCCCGCTCGCGGATTTGACAGAGTATCCGTCTTTGCCTTGCCGGACGAATGGCCCATTGGCGGTCAGCTGCATGTCATAGCCGAAATCCGGCCCGGTGGCCGACAAGGTGCCCACGTCGATCCCATCAAAACGCCAATCGTCGATCCATGCGGCGAAGGGTTCGGCCACGACCCCCGCCTGCCCAATGCCGCCCCGCGCAAGGCGTTCCGTGACGAAGTGATCGTCCGGTGTCGTGACGGCAGCGTGGCCCAACCAGAGTTGCGGGTCATCCCAGCCCTCTTGCGTTTGGGGGGCCATGGCAGAGCGGAACAGAGTCCATTGCAGGCCATAGTCGGTCCCGTCCGCGTCTTTTAAGTTCGCGGTCAAATACCACCATTCGATACGGAAATCCGGGTGTGCACCGTGATCAGCAGGAAAGCTGAATTGCGGGTCTGGCTGGGGAATGGCAAAGCCGTCGGCTCCGCTGCCTAGCCCCGCGAAACCCTGTGCCTGTGCAAAAACAGGCACTAAACATAGTAATAGTGCCTTAACGTTCATTCGAAAACACCTTTAGCAAGTCGCTGGGCGGGGTGCGAGATAGCCGCCATGCGGGCCATAACGCGGCAAATGTGGCTGCAATCAGGGCGAATCCGCCAAGCTTTAGGTAATCTAGCGGGAAGACGTACATCGGCAGCCGCCACCCAAAGGCCGCGACATTGACGATGGCCAGCAGCGCCCAAGCAAGCGCGAGCCCGAGCGGAAGCGCGATCGCGGCAGTTAATGTGGCGAGCAGAACCGCCCGGATCAGTTCCAATCGGCCTAATTCGCGGCGGGTGAACCCCATGGCCCAGGCCGGGGCAAGTTGTGGCACACGCAAGGCGGCCAAAGTGAGTAGGCTCATCAAAATGGCAAAGCCCGCAACTGCGAGCGTCAGGATGTTGAGGGCGGTCGTCACCGTGAATGTCCGATCAAAGATGTCGAGCGAGAATTGCTTGATCCCGGCCTGATTGATCGTCGCGCTAGGCGGTAAATTTAGGTCGCGTTCCATGTCCGTCACGAGGGCTGGGACGTCGGTGGCGGGCAGGCGCAGCCCAAAGCGCAAAGGCTCTATTTCAGGGAAAAGCGTGGCAAAAGCAGGCTCTGCGATGATGGCCTGCCCGATGGGATTGCCGTAGTCCCCATAAATACCCGCCACGTGAAAATCGCGGCCATCCAGCGGCACCGTATCGCCCAGCGTCAGGCCAGAGCGCCGGGAAAGCTGTTCATTTATCAACAGCGCATCACTGTCAAAGACCGCATCCCACGCCCCCTCTGCCGTCTGTAGAAAGCGCCAGTTGTCACGATAGGTTGCGTCGTCACGTGTGCCAAACACCTCGGCCGGAAGGCCCGCGATTTGTACTGGGGCCGACGCGATGGGCAGAACGGCGCGGCTGCGGGGGGTGACGTAGGCGACGATCTGTGCCGCTTGCGCGGGATCTTCGGCGGTGACGTAAAGCTCTGACGCTAACCGCTGATCCAGAAATCCGGTAAAGGTCAGACGGAAGCTGCTGACCATCGTGGACACACCGACATTCGCAGCCATCGCAAGCAACAGCGCAGCAAGAGCAAGCGACAATCCAGGCAATTGCTGGCGTGTGTCGGCCCAAAACCATTGCGCCCGAACACCTGTGGCGAGGCGTTCAGCGAGCGCAAGGACGCGGTCTAAAATCAAGGGCAGGGCCAGTGCGGCACCGATCAACATAGTGCCTAACAGGGCGAATCCAGCGATAAGGCCCTGCGCGGTAATCCCCAGCATCGCTGCTAGCCCCAAAAGCGCCAAGGCGATCAATCCTTGCACCTGCGCCGATCGTCCGGCAGCCATGCTAAGCGCGCGTGGCGATCCCCCGGCGAGCAGCGGCAATCGTGCGAGCCGCCAAAATGCAGCCGCTGCGGCCATGGCCGTGCCGCCCAGTGCGATGCCTAGGCCCGACAGCCACCATGATGGACGCAGTTGTAGGGTGCCTGCGACTGTGGCGCCGTACAGGCCTTGCAGCGTCGCGGCGACATCAGGAAGGAGGAGTGACGCAATGACGTAGCCAAGCGCCACACCGATGCCCCCGGCAACCAGAGCCATGATTGCAAGCTCTGCTGCCATCAGCGCCATCAACCGCCGCAGCGGTACGCCAAGCGCACGCAGGGTTCGGACAACAGGGCGGCGCTGTTCAAAGGCGAGGCCGATGGCACCGTTGACGATAAAGATGCCGACGGCAAAGGACAGCAGACCAAAAGCGGTCAGGTTGAGGTGAAAGCTGTCAGTCAATCGCCCAATATCAGAGCCTGATTGGGCGATTTGACGCGAGAGGAGAGGTGCGATGGCGTCAAGCGGTGCCTGCCTTATGGGCTGCGCCGGACCTACGATCAGCCGGTCAATCTGGCCTTGTCGATCCAGCAGGCGCTGGGCTGCGCCGATGTCCATGATGACGGTGCCGGGGGCGACATCGGGGGCGGCAACTTTGGCGATCCCCGGCGGCAAAGCATCCAGCGCATCTTGTTGCCCAAAAGCCTGTCCTGGGGCGGTCAGGAAACCTGTAATATCCGCGCCCTCGGCCACCTGCACCGGACCTAAACCGCCGAATGACGTCAGAGGATCAAGGCCAACAATGCGGACCCCGTCCAATCGCCCTTCGATCACCGGGGATACCAGCCAGCCTGCGCGCCGCAGCGCGACGTATGTGTCTTGCGCCATCGGTTGCCCGTCGCGGCGTGTTAGTTGGTCAAATGTGCCCTCGCCCAAGGTGGCTGCGGCCGCATCGTAGCTGGCCTTTGCTTCGGAATTGATCGCTTGCACGCCTGACCAAAGCGCCGTCGCCAGCGCGAGCCCGGCGAGCAGCGTAAAAAGCTGCAATGGGTTGCGCTTCCAATGGGACAGCAGCGCGGCAAAAACAGCGCGTGTCATGCGATCTGGCCCTGTGCCAAGTGCAGACGCCGCATCATCTGTCCGGCAAGCCGGTCCGAGTGTGTGACCATCAAGAGCCCTGCACCGGTATCAGCCACGAGGTCTAGCATGAGGGTCAAAACTTGCGCTGCTGTCGCCTCGTCCAGATTGCCTGTCGGTTCGTCCGCCAGCACAAGTTTGGGGCGCGGCGCGAGTGTGCGGGCGATGGCGACGCGCTGCTGCTGCCCGCCGGAGAGTTGTTCGGGATATTTGCGCAGCTGCGGTGTCAGGCCCATGCGGTCGGCCAACGTGGCGCACCATGCAGGGTCGTGCCGTCCGGCAAGTCGTGCCTGAAAGGCGATGTTGTCAGCGATGCGCAGGCTAGGGATAAGGTTGAACTGTTGAAAAACCACGCCGACGGTATCGCGCCGCATGCGCGCACGGCCATTGTCGTCCATGGCGGTCAGATCCTCGCCATCAAGCAGAATTCGCCCACCGTCAGGCGCATCCAACCCGCCAATCAGATGCAGCAAAGTGCTTTTGCCAGACCCGCTTTCCCCGGTTAGGGCCAGCGTTTCGCCGCGATCTAGGGTCATATCGATCCCGCGCAGCACGTCGAACGGGCCATCTGCTGTGGCATAGGTTTTGCGCAGGTCAGTCACGGTCAGCAGCATTGGGCCCTCTTTTGTTGCGACGTAGGTATGGCGCAGAACGGCTACGAACAGACCGGGCGGTCCCTTTGCCGCAGATGACGGCACGTTTTGCTGGTGTCTGCCGCCTTGGCTTGTCATCCTGCGGCAAACCGGAGGGAGTTACCATGTCTGACATCGTCATCTTGGGCGGCGCACGCACCGCCGTCGGATCATTCGGAGGGGCGCTTGCAGGCACGCCGCCGATCACGCTGGGCGCGACAGTGGCAGAGGCCGCGATGGCCCGCGCTGGCGTCGATCCTGCGCAGATCGGCCACGTCGTCTTTGGCCATGTGATCAATACAGAGCCGCGCGATATGTACCTGTCGCGCGTTGCCGCGATGGATGCGGGTGTACCTGATACGACGCCTGCGATGAACGTGAACCGTCTGTGCGGGTCCGGCGTGCAGGCAATTATCTCGGTCGTGCAGGCGCTGCAGCTGGGCGATGCTGACTTCGGTCTGGCGGGCGGGGCAGAAAACATGTCCCGGTCCCCGTTCATCGTCAGTGACCAGCGCTGGGGCGCTAAGATGGGCGACATTCAGACCCGCGATATGATGCTGGGCGCGCTGAACTGCCCCTTTGGCACCGGCCACATGGGCATCACGGCAGAGAACGTCAGCGCAGAGCATGATATTAGCCGTGAAGCGCAAGACGCCTTTGCACTGGAAAGCCAGAACCGCGCCGCCAAGGCGATGGCAGAGGGCCGCTTTGACAGCCAGATCGTGCCAGTCATGCTGAAAACCCGGCGCGAGACCTATGAATTCAAAACCGACGAGCATCCAAAGGCGACAACCCTAGAGGCGCTTGCTGGTCTGCGCCCCGCCTTCCGCAAGGATGGTAGCGTGACAGCGGGCAACGCCTCTGGCCTGAATGACGGGGCTGCCGCGATCACGCTGGCGACGATGGATGCGGCGGAAAAGGCTGGCCTGACGCCGCGATTCCGCGTGCTGGGCTATGCCCACGCCGGTGTGCGACCAGAGGTGATGGGGATTGGTCCCGTGCCTGCTGTGCGCAAGCTGTTGGAACGGACCGGCCTAAAAGCAGACGATTTTGACGTGATCGAAAGCAACGAAGCCTTTGCCGCGCAGGCGTTGGCCGTCAGCAAGGAACTGGGTTTTGATCCCGCTAAGGTGAACCCAAATGGCGGCGCGGTTGCTTTGGGGCATCCGGTGGGCGCAACAGGCGCGATCATCACGGTTAAGGCGATGTACGAGCTGGACCGGATCGGCGGCAAGCGGGCGCTGATCACCATGTGCATCGGTGGAGGTCAGGGGATCGCACTGGCGATCGAACGCCTAAGCTAAGGCGAGCTGGCGGGGCTTAGATGTGCCATAGGCAATCTGAGCCCCGCCAGATCAAATTAATAGAACAGCGCTGCGTTGTTGATCAGCAGGATACGAATAATTTCGATCCCGACCAGCGCCACGATGGGCGACAGGTCGATCCCGCCAAGGTTTGGCAGCACGCGGCGCAGCGGGGCATAGATCGGCTCTAGGATGCGCTGCAGGGTGTACCAGATTTGGCCAACGATGGGCTGGCGCACATTCAGAACGTCAAAGCTGATCAGCCAGCTCATGATGAAATGGGCGAAGATAAAGAACCGCGCGATACCAAGCAGCAGCAGCAGGATTTGGAACAGGGATGTCATCGGCGGCATTCTCCGTATTTTAAGCTGTGCCGCAGGTAAGCGGTCCTAGGGATTCAAACAACCCCTTAGTCCGCACGGCTTGCATCAAGTGCTTGCGAGTGCGCGCTGACCCGGTGTCTAGTCGCGGCAAACAGGGGGCCCAAAATGGCAGTATCGAAAAAGCGGATTTGGGGCTGGATGGCCTTTGATTGGGCGTCTCAACCATTTTACACGCTGGGCCTGACGTTCGTCTTTGGTCCCTATTTCGCACTTGTCGCAACGCAGGCCTTTGTCAGCGATGGCTTGATCGAAGAAGCGGCGAAAGCGCAGGCGCAGTCCATCTGGTCGATTGGGCAAACCATTGCTGGCCTGCTGATTGCAATCACAGCCCCGTTTCTGGGGGCTTACGCCGATAACTCTGGCCGAAAGATTCCGTGGATTGCGGGCTTTTCGATCGTTTTCGTCGTGGCCTCTTGGTCGCTATGGGGGCTGACCCCGGATGGGGCTGGGCTGTATTTGATCTTGCTGCTCTTCTACGTCGCGTTTTTCGCCAGCGAGTCTGCGCTGAACTTTGTGAACGCGATCCTGCCCAGTCTTGGCACCGACAAGGAAATCGGCCGCATATCTGGCTCTGGCGCGGCCTTTGGCTATTGGGGCGGCGTGACGTCGCTGTTCATCCTGTTGCTGCTTTTTGTCGAAAGCCCCGATACGGGCCTGACCCTGCTTGGTATCCCGCCAATGCTAGGCCTTGATGCCGCGCAGATGGAGGGGACGCGCAGCGTCGGGCCGTTTATCGCGCTGTGGTATATCGTTTTCATGATCCCGTTTTTTGCCTATGTGCGCGACACACCCGCGCCAAAGGTCAAGCGCACGTCGCTTCGGGCGGTCTGGGGCGATCTGATGGCGACCCTGCGCGGCGTGATGCACCGCCGCAGCCTGAAGTACTTTCTGCTGTCATCGATGTTCTACCGCGATGCCCTGAACGCGCTTTATGCTTTTGGCGGCATCTATGCGCAGCTTGTGCTGGGTTGGAGCGTGATGAAGATCGGTATCTTCGGAATTCTTGCCGCTATCGCCGCTGCCATCTTTACGTGGCTCGGCGGGCTGGCAGATCAGCGGTTCGGGCCTAAACCGGTCATTCGGGTCTGTGTTTGGTTGCTGATCGTAGTCGGCTGTCTGATCGTCGGCATGTCGAGAGAGAACCTTTTCATATTCCCGCTGGCCCCCGGATCGCAAATTCCTGATCTGGTGTTCTATGGGTGCGGCATGGTGATCGGTGGGGCAGGCGGTGCGATCTATGCCGCGAGCCGTACAATGATGGTCCGTCACACCCACCCCGACCGCCCGGCAGAGGCGTTTGGCCTGTTTGCCTTAACCGGTAAAGCGACGGCCTTTATCGCCCCGGCCAGCATCGCGCTCTTCACGTTTATGACAGGCAACGTGCAACTGGGGTTTCTGCCCGTCATCTTTCTGTTCCTCCTTGGGCTCTTCCTGTTAAGGTGGGTCAACACAGACGGGGACCGGGCAGCATGATCCGCATTACAGCAATGATCGCACTTATCGCGGGCCTCGCAGCCTGCCAGCAAGAGGCGAAGGTCGCGACTGCGACGCAGCCGGTGTTTTCGACGCAGAACACCAACGACACACGGATCGCCAAGCAGGTGTTCGGTAATCTGTCTAATGGATCCAATCAGCCATCCGCGCCCGTCGGGTTCTATTCCAAGGGCTGTCAGGCCGGTGCCGAGGAATTGGCCGAGACTGGTCCGACCTGGCAAGCGATGCGCCTGTCGCGTAATCGCAACTGGGGTCAGCCGCAGCTGGTCGATTTCGTACAAGACCTGTCCCGCGTTGCCGCACAGCAGCCCGGTTGGAACGGCCTGTATCTGGGCGATATGAGCCAGCCGCGCGGCGGCCCGATGCTCAGCGGGCATGCCAGCCACCAGATTGGCCTTGATGCCGATATCTGGCTTAAGCCTGCCAACAACCTGTCCCTATCCCGGACAGAGCGCGAGAATATCTCTTCTGATCGGATGGACCGCAATGGCGGTGCCTATGTGAACAGCAACTGGGGCCCCGCCCAAGAGGCGATCATCCGCGCTGCGGCCTCTGATCCGCGCGTTGCACGGATTTTCATTTTTCCGGGTGCCAAGGTCGAAATGTGCAAAAACGCAACGGGTGACCGCAGTTGGCTGAACAAGGTGCGGCCTTGGTACGGGCATAACTACCATTTCCATGTTCGCTTGAACTGCCCCGCCGGCTCCGGTCTGTGCGCGCCGCAAGACCCGCCGCCGCCCGGTGATGGCTGCGCCGATGCCGCCGCTTGGGTCGACAATATCGTCAACCCCAAGCCCGCGCCGCCCGCCGATCCAAATGCCCCAAAACCGGCCCCCAAGCGTGAGCTGACGATGGCCAGCTTGCCGGGTCAGTGCGCCGCCGTCGCCGCCAACTGATCATGCGCCGCTTGCTGCTTTTGATTGCCCTGCTTGCAGGGTGCAGTCAGGCGTTTGGCCAGACGATGGCCAGCGGTGTCACGCAAGTTGGTCGGTTCATCTGGCTGAACGATGACCCCGCTTTCGGCGGTATGTCCGGAATCGAAATCAGCGATGACGGATCGCGCTTCATCGCGCTTAGTGACCGTAGCACCTTGTGGGAGGGGTCGGTCACGCGCAAAGGCGGGGTGATCACCGCCCTCACCCCTGAACTTATCACGCCGCTGCATATCTCTGACGGCAGCCCAACCGATCACCACACGGGCGATTCCGAAGGGCTGGCGCTGGGCGCTGATGGCACGGTCTATATCTCTTTCGAGGGGTTGGCCCGTGTCGCGGCCTATACCGAGGTGACCGGCCCTGCCATCCGAATACCGCGCATGCCTGCCTTTGACGCGATGCAGCCCAATGCCGCGCTTGAAGCGTTGGCGATTGACGCAGAGGGCGCGATTTATACCCTGCCAGAGCGGTCGGGCAGCGCGATGCAACCTTACCCAGTCTATCGCTATAAAGACGGCACCTGGGCCACTGCCTTTAAGATTACGCGCGAGGGGCCGTTCCTGCCTGTCGGTGCAGATATCGGCCCCGACGGCCTGTTTTATCTGCTAGAGCGTGACTTTACCGGCATCGGCTTTCGCAGTCGGGTCAGGCGGTTTGACATGACCGGCGGGGGGGCTGAAACCTTGCTGGAAACGCGGACTGGGGCTCATGATAACCTCGAAGGTATCTCGGTCTGGCGTGATCAAGGCGGTGCGATCCGGATGACGCTGATCGCGGATGATAACTTCAAGTTCTTTCAAACGACCGAAGTCGTAGAGTACCGCGTCGCTGATTGACGTGCAGGGCAAGGCCAGCTAAGCCACGCCGTCCCTGAATGGTTCGGGGGCCAAGTGCCGCACCCTTGCCAAAACGGATCAAATCTCATGCGTATTCTACCCGGCGTACTCGCCATGGCCGCCATTGTTGTGGCCTCCAACATCCTTGTTCAATTCCTGATACTCGACGGCCTGCTGACTTGGGGCGCGTTCACCTATCCGCTGGCGTTTCTGGTCACCGACCTGATGAACCGCATCTATGGCGTCTCTGCCGCCCGCCGCGTCGTGCTGGTGGGCCTTGTCGCCGGCATCGTCTGCTCTCTGATCGGCAGCCAGATCCAGCTAGAGTTCGGCCCTGCCGTGCCCGTCCGCGTCGCCATCGCTTCGGCGACCGCCTTTGGCGTCGCGCAGCTGCTGGATATCGCCGTGTTCAACCGCTTGCGCATGGGCGTATGGTGGTTGGCCCCGCTGGGATCGACGCTGGTGTCGTCCGTCGTGGACACGGTGATCTTCTTCTCGATCGCCTTTGCGGCCACCTTCAACAGCTTTAGCGCGGGCGCTGCGGATCAGATCATCTGGGCGCAGGATGCGGTGCCATTCCTGAACGCAGGGCCGCTTGTGCCGCTGTGGGTGTCGCTGGCTGTTGCCGACTGGTCGGTCAAGATTTTGGTCGCCCTGATCGCCCTTGTTCCGTTCCGCCTGATTGTTGGGCGCGTCACACAGCCGCGCCCTTAACCGCGATCCTTGGTACATTTTAATTTGACATACACGATATGTGTGCCAAATTTGGACTTAGGCGAAACATATTGAAAGGAGGTGATCCAGTGCATCATGAAGTTCTGGAGAAGTGTGTCGGGACAGCTTGGGGGGTTCTGATCTAAGGCAGCCCTTAGGTCTGTTACCCTTCAGGTGGGTGGCCGCTTGCGGTCCCTAACCGACCCACCTCCGATATTCAGGAAAGGGCTATCCCATCGCCGGGGTAGCCCTTTTTTACGTCAATTGCATCGCAAGTGACGGGTGGGGGTAAACGTTTGGCGTAGCCAAATGTGACCCCGCAGCGGGCATGGGGGCGCGCGCCACTGGCAAAACCCGGCAAACCCGTTACATCATCCCCATGGCAGAAGATTTACGCATCACCGACACGATCACCCTGCAAGGGTGGGAGCTGACAGAGCAGTTCACCCGCGCGTCCGGCCCCGGCGGGCAGAACGTGAACAAGGTATCTACCGCCGTTGAACTGCGGTTCGAGGCGGAGCGCTCTCCGTCGATCCCCGACCCGGTCAAGGCACGGCTAAAGCGGCTGGCAGGCCGCCGCTGGACGCTGGACGGCGCGCTGGTGATCTTTGTGCAAGACACCCGTTCCCAAGCCCGCAACCGCGACCTTGCGAGAGAGCGGCTGGCCGAGTTGATCGTCAAAGCGACCGAGCGGCCCAAACGCCGCGTGGCGACAAAGCCGACCTATGGATCAGTGAAGCGCCGGTTGAAGGCGAAGAAGGTCAGGGGCGAGGTGAAGGCGCTGAGGGGTGATGTGGGGGAGGAGTAGGTTTGTAGTTTAGGTGGCTGCTTCCACGATGCCCGAAATCTCTTTGTATGATTTGTTCATCAACCTCACTGTACTGTCATATATATTTTTGATGCTTGCATCGTTTGATAGATTTAGCCGCGTAAGAACGCTATTCAGAAGCTCACCCTTTTTATCTGCGCTCGTTAGGTGTTGGAACGCTATTCGTAAATCATATATTGTGAAGAAAGGGAGCATGATAGAATTTGCAGTGTCTTGGTTCGAAAGATTAGCGATAATAGCCGACAGCTGTCGCATAGGTCCGCCCTGAGCGGACGGTATGCCCATAGACTGTTGGATTTTTCCAAGGTTCGGGTTCGATAGTGATTCTACATGAATTCTATTCAGTGTGTTTGATGTGCACTCCCATTCGACAAAAGAATTTGTCGACGGCCCAAAGAAATGTATAGCTAAGTCTAAAACTTCTTCATCAAGATGGGCGATACTAATCTGATATTTTTTGATAAAGGAATCAATTGCTAAAGTTCTTGAGTGAAGGAGATCGTCTTCGATCGACTGATCTGAAATTTTGCAAGAAATCTGTCCATCAAAAAACTCCGATCCGACTGAAAATTCGGGCGGGCGACTTTCAGACATTAAATAATATTGCTCCGAATCTGGGAATTTTGCTACGTCACCTAACCACATGAAAACTGTTCCATGTTTATCAATGCCAAAACAGGCTTCAAAATTTCCCCGGTCTCGGATGCTTCCATAGGTCCGGGAATATAATTTGAGGAAATATTCATCCTCTCGGTCGTAACGGGACAGAACCCGTCAGAGGTGGCTCGGGAAAACTGAACAGTAGGGATAAGTGGATTTTCCGCGCAACAGCAGCATGATGCTGCAAGCGAGGAGATGACCATGACAAGACGACCGCGCCGGAATCACAGTCCGGCCTTCAAGGCCAAAGTAGCTGTAGCCGCTATCAAGGGTGAACGAACTCTGATCGAGCTGGCGCAGGACTTTGACGTCCATCCAAACCAAATCAAGCAGTGGCGTGACCAATTGCTGGAAGGCGCGACCGGGGTATTCGGCGATGCCTCGAAGGCTGATCTGGTGCCGGTGATCGACGTGAAGACGCTGCATGCCAAGATCGGAGAGCTAGCGCTGGAGAATGATTTTTTGTCCGGCGCGCTCGGCAAGGCGGGCCTGCTGCCGCGCGTAAAAAGATGATCGATCCTTCAGCAAAGCTCAGCGTCAGCCGGCAGGCTATCGTGCTAGGGATCAGCCGGGGCAGTGTCTATTACCAGCCGCGCCCGGTGTCAGTTCCTAATCTGAAACTGATGCACCGGATCGACAAGTTGCACATGGAGTTCCCCTTCGTGGGCAGCCGAATGCTGCAAGGTCTGCTGGTGCAGGAGGGGTTCAAAGTGGGCCGGTTGCACGTCGGCACGCTGATGAAGCGCATGGGGATCGAGGCACTGTATCGCAAACCGAACACCTCCAAGCCGGCACCGGGGCACAAGATCTACCCCTACCTGCTTAGGAACCTGCCTGTGACCCGGCCGAACCAAGTCTGGGCGATGGACATCACATAGATACCCATGGCGCGGGGCTTCATCTATCTGGCTGCCGTTCTGGACTGGTTCACCCGCCGCGTGCTGTCCTGGCGTGTGTCGATCACGCTGGAGGCAGACTTCTGCATTGAGGCCGTAGAGGAGGCGCTGGCCCGATACGGCAAGCCCGAGATATTTAACACGGATCAGGGCAGCCAATTTACCTCAACCGAATTTATCAAAGTTCTGGCGAGCCGGGAGATCAAGATCAGCATGGATGGCAAAGGGGCGTGGCGCGACAACGTCTTCGTCGAGCGCCTGTGGCGGACCATCAAATACGAAGAGGTATATCTGCACGCCTACGACAGCGTCCCGGAAGCCCGCGCTTCCATCGGGCGCTATCTCGGCTTCTACAACACCCGACGACCTCACTCATCGCTTGACGGCAAAACGCCCGATCAGGCCTACTTCAATCAGCAACTGCCAGATGCGGTAGCGGCGTAACCAAGGCGGAAAACCACTTAAGAAACGCCCAGAAACTGTTCAGACAAACCGAACCACCTCTGTCTATTGAATTAGATGGGCGTTAGGAAGCCAGTTTCCCAAGGCCGCACGAGGCCGGGAGTGAAGAAATATTCATCCGCACTATATGGGAATGGAATTTTCGTGAAACCAAATCGGCGGCGATCAATAGATTTTGAGATCTCTATTGAGCTTTCATTATTTTGGAAGCATTTTTTGTGGCATTCAATAATTTTTGCCTTACATCGATCTGGAATAAATCTAAGATTGCAGAGGTCACACTTAAGGACCGGGAGGTTTCCGATCCGAATTCTCACATCAGAAACTTTTTCATCAAATTCCTCGAAGCGTAAGTCTAAATACCCTCCGCATGCGTCGCAGTAGAGGTCCCTGATTTCGCCATCTTGTGGAAAATAATCGGCTATACTTTTCGTCAAACCACAACCACAACCCGCTCCTGCGTCCCTACCCCGAACACGCGCTTGTACCGGGCGATCTCTTCCGCTGGTCCCATCGCTTTGTTCGGGTTGTCGGACAGCTTGACGGTGGCCCGTCCGTCAGCCTCGACTGCTTTGCAGACCAGCGAAAACGGGGCCAGCGCGTCGTCGGGCACCAACCCGATAAAATCATTAGTCAGCATCGTGCCCCAGCCAAAGCTGACGCGGACGCGGCCCTGAAATTGGGCGTGCAGTTCTAGGATTTTCTCGACGTTCAACCCGTCGGAAAAGATGATCAGCTTGGCCCGCGGGTCTTCGCCGCGGGACGTCCACCAGGCGATCGCCTCTTCCGCGCCAGTCGCGGGGTCGCCGCTGTCGATGCGGATACCGGTCCAGCCGGCCAGCCAGTCGGGCGCGCGGTCAAGGAAGCCCGGCGTGCCAAAGGTGTCGGGCAAAATGATGCGCAGGTTGCCGTCGTGTTCGGCCTGCCAGTCGGCCAGCACGTCATAGGGCGACTGGCGCAGGGCATCGTCGCCGTCCGCCAGCGCGGCATAGACCATGGGCAATTCGTGGGCGTTGGTGCCGATGGCTTCCATATCGCGGTTCTTGGCGATCAAGCAGTTGGATGTACCGGTAAAGGCGTCGCCCAGCCCTTCTTGCAGCGCTTGCACGCACCAGTCCTGCCACAGAAAGCTGTGCCTGCGCCGCGTGCCAAAGTCGGCGATCCGCAGCCCTTCGACGCCGCGCAGCAGTTCGACCTTTTCCCAGACTTTCGTCATGGCGCGGGCATAGAGCACCTGCAGTTCAAACCGCCCCATATCCCGCAGCACATCCCGAGAGCGCAGTTCCATCAAGATCGCCAGCGCCGGGATTTCCCACAGCATTACCTCGGGCCAAGAGCCTTCAAACGTCAGCTCGTATTGGCCGTCACGCTTTTCCAAGTGGTAGGGCGGCAGGCGCAGGTTTTCGAACCAGTCCATAAAGTCTGGCGTGAACATCTGGCGTTTGCCGTAAAAGGTGTTGCCGCGCATCCACGTGGACTCGCCGCGCGTCAGGGACAGGGACCGGACGTGATCGAGCTGCTCGCGCAGCTCTGCCTCGTCCACCAGATCGGCAAGGCGGATGGTTTTCGTGCGGTTGATCAGGGAAAACTTGACCTGCACATCCCGTTTGTTGCGAAACACCGATTGGCACATCAGCAGTTTGTAAAAGTCGGTGTCGATCAGGGACCGGACGATCGGATCGATCTTCCATTTGTGGTTCCAGACACGGGTAGCGATGTCGACCATGGGGTCCTCCGGGCGTTTCACGCGGTTAGACCAAGGCTGGGCGCGACTGGCAAGGGCTGTGCAGGTTTACAGGTGCTGCGCCTGCGCCACGGCCGCGTCGTGCAGTTCCAGCGCGCGTTCGGGGGAAACGCCGAGCGTCGCTTCGATCCGGTGCAGCAGGTCGTCTTCCTCTGGCCGCTCCATTCCGTCGGCCAGCACGACGGACCACAACGATTGCACGGCGGTTTCGCGTTCCAGCATGGGAATGGCGTCATGCAGCACGCGGGCCAGCGTGTCGGTGTCGGGCATTGCGACTTCTAGCTTTTCGCAGCGCGCGCGCATCTTGGCGGCCTCGACCGGGTTCAGCGCATACATATGCGACAGGACGTGGTCGATTTCCTCGACCTCTTCGAACAGATAGGCGCGGTCGACTTTGGCTGCGCGCACCAGAAGGGCACCCAAGGCGTGGCGGGCGTCGACCTCTGGCAAGGTGGTGGTCGTTTTGTCGGCGTGAAACAGTGACAACAGACGTTCAAGCATGGCAGGCCCCGCAATTCATTCTGCCGCTAGGTAGCGCCGCTGGTGCAGTTGCGCAAAGGTATCGTGAAGACCTGTGCCGCAGCGCGTCATTGGCGCAACAGGGTCAGTCGCGGCGCAGCAGCCAGCGAAACACTGTGGGGGCGATGGCAATGATTAGCGTGATGCGAATGATATGGGTGACAGAGACATAGGCGAAGTCCTGTCCCAGCGTGAGCGACAGCAGCGACATCTCTGTCAGGCCACCGGGGGAATAGGCAAGAAAGGCTTGCGATAGCGGCATGCCCATAAAGTGCGCGATGCCTTCTGCGAACAGCACGGCGATGGCGAGCATGCCAGCGGTGGCAACGGCCGCGATACCAAGATCGCGCAGGATTTCCCTGACGGTCGATCCGACAAATCGCGCCCCGATAATTGTGCCGATAACGATCTGTGCTGCGATAATGATGACAGAGGGGGGCGCGGTATGAACCATGCCTGCGACATGGACGATGCCCGACAGGATCATCGGACCAAAGACGGGGGCGGCGGGCAAGTTAAGCCATTTCCCACCGATGGATCCGAGCGCGGCGCACCCTGCAAGGATCACATAATCAAGGGCAGACAGCGCCGAAAGCGGAACGAACCCGCGTCCACCCGCACCAGACCGGACGCCCAGAAAGATACCAAAATAGGCGACAACCAGCACGACCACCAAAAAGACGCGGGCGGCATGGGCCAGCGCGATCTTTTTTTCGTTGCCGCCAGCGGCAGCGCCTAGTAGCAACATCTCATTCAAACCGCCGGGCATGGCGGCGTAAAAGGCCGTCACCGGGTCATAGCCACCTAGCTTGCGGTAGACGACATACGACACCCCCGCGGCCGCGCATAGGAACAGCGGCAGCAAGATCAGCGTCGCGGCCCAGCTGCTAAGCTGGCCGAAGAGCTCTGCCGTGATGCCAGAGCCAAGCAGGACGCCGATGATTGGAATGACAAAGGGGCGCAGTTTGCCTGGGCCGCGCACGTGCAGGCGCGCCATTGCGGCGATCGTAGTGCCGATCATCGGCCCCAGCATCCAGGGCAGCGGCATGCCGATAAAATACCCGATCAGCCCCGACAGCACACCAATCGTTAACGCAAGGCCGGTGTCCTGATTTCGGCGGAGTGCTTTCACAGGCTGCCGATGTGCCGTTCGCCCCGCGCCTTTGCCAGAACGATCTGGCGTTGGCGTTCGCGAAAGCGGTTCTTGTCATCGTCAGACGTTTGATCGGCGCAGTGGTGACAGGCGACGCCGTCTTCATACTGCGGATGATTGCGATCCTCGGGCAGCAAGGGGCGCCGGCAGGCGTGGCACAGGATATGCGGGCCTTCGGTCAGGCCATGCCCAACGCTGACGCGCCCATCAAAGACAAAGCATTCGCCCTGCCATGTGCTGTCATCCTGCGGGACTTCTTCAAGGTATTTCAGGATGCCGCCCTGCAGGTGATACACCTCTTCCACGCCCTGACCGCGCAAGTAGTTCGTAGACTTCTCGCAACGGATGCCGCCGGTGCAGAACATCGCGATCCGCTTATTGTGAAAACGGTCTTTGTTCGCCTCCCACCAGGCGGGAAATTCGCCAAAGCTTTTGGTCTGCGGATCAACGGCACCGTCAAAGGTGCCAATCGCGACCTCATAGTCGTTGCGGGTATCGATCACGGCGACATCGGGCGCGGTAATCAGCGCGTTCCAGTCGGCGGGCGCGACGTAGTGTCCCGTGCCTTGCAGCGGATCGACGTCAGGCTGGCCCATCGTCACGATCTCGCGCTTCAGGCGCACCTTCATCCGGTTAAAGGGCTGCTCGCTTGCTGTGCTTTCCTTGTGGACCAGACCTGCGCAACCGGGCAGGGCGCGCAGATGGGCAAGCACGGCGTCAATGCCGGTGCGCGATCCGGCGATGGTGCCGTTGACGCCTTCGCCCGCCAGCAGCAGCGTGCCGCTGATGCCGTGCTGTTGGCACAGATCAAGCAAAGGCTGCCGCAGGGATGCGGGGTCCGGGAAGCGGGCGAAATGATAGAGCGCTGCGACAGTAAACATGGCTTTGCCATACGCCTGCCGCGCGCTGGCTTCAAGTCAGGCGCGCGGCTGCCATGGCCAAACCGTCTGACACCGCCGTGAACGCCTGCGCCCGCATTTGCTGCGCCTGCGGGAACAAATCAGTCATCGCCTGCGTCACCGTCCCCATCAGACTGGACCCGCCGACAAAGACGACAGCTGCGACATCACGCGGGGCGGTATCGCCCAGCGTTTCCCATGCGGCCTCTTTAATCGCGGTGGTCAGGTCGGACAGCGTGTCGCCCAACTGATCCGCAGACAGTGGGACCGATAGCCCCTTTTCCAGCGCTTTCAGGTCAATGACGCCCTGAGGATGGTCATTCGCTGTGATCTTGCCCGCCTCAACAGCAAAGGCGACGTCGTGGCCAAGCTCCATCGCGATGACCTCTTCTAGGCGGCCAAAGGCGGTCTGATCGACGCCCATCTTGACCAAATCCGCCACAAGGCGCCGCGTTTCTGCGGTATAAAGGAACGCAATCTTTTCCCAAGTCGCAAGGTCGTTAAATATCGCATTTGGCGCCGTCGTCGTACCGTTGCCGAATGCATTGCGCACATCACCGCCGCGTCCCAGCAAAGGCATCACATGCGCCAATGACAGCAGACGGTCAAAGTCGGTGCCGCCAATCCGCACGCCGTGGCTGTTGAGCACGTCAATCTGCCCAGCGCTTTGACGATACAGCGTAAAGTCTGATGTGCCGCCGCCAATATCGACAATCAGGCCAAGCTGGCCATCGCCCAGCGGCCCGGCGGTCAAGGCTGCGGCCTCTGGCTCTGGCAGGAATTTGACGGTTTTGAAGCCGGCAATCTGATAGGCTTCGGCCAGATCAATCTGCGCCTGCGCGTGGCGGGCAGGGTCTGGGTGGAAATGTACGGGGCGGCCCGACAGCACGGTGTCGAAATCCAGCCGCGTCGCATCATAGGCGCGGGTGCGCACGGTCGACACAAAGCGCGCGACAGCGTCCAGCAATGTCATCTTTTCATAGCCGATCTGCCGCTGTTCGCGCATCAACGGCGTGCCCAGAACGGACTTTAGGGCGCGCATAAAGCGCCCCTCGCGCCCTTCGATCAAGGCCATATTCGCGGCGCTGCCGATCAGCGTGCGCTTGCGGTCCATGTCAAAGAACAGCGAGGTTGGCAGCGTTTCCCGGCCCGGCTCGACCGGAATGCGGAACACATTATCCCCTGCCATGACGGCGGCGGCGGTGTTCGATGTGCCAAAGTCGATCCCAAGCGTGGCCATGACTGCTTCCTCTATATGCGAAACGCCGCTGCTAGACCAAAGCGCTGGCGGCATCAACCGTCTGAGCGATTGACCAAGGACAGGCGGGGTTTTACCCATTGGGGACCCGTTTGAAAGGCACCATTATGCAGCCCCTGACACATGCTTTGATCGTAATCGACATGCAGAACGACTTCTGCCCCGGCGGCGCACTGGCCGTCACGGGCGGCGATGACATCGTTGACGGAATCAATGCGTTGATGGCGGACTTTCAAACCGTGATCCTGACGCAGGATTGGCACCCAGCCGGGCATTCTTCCTTTGCCAGCAGTCATCCCGGTGCTGCGCCGATGCAGGTCGTCGATATGCCGTATGGGCCGCAGGTGCTTTGGCCCGACCACTGTATCCAAGGCACGCCCGGCGCTGCGTTTCATCAAGGTCTGCGCACGGACGGCGATCTGATCATCCGCAAAGGGTATAACCCCGCGATCGACAGCTATTCGGCGTTTTTTGAAAACGACCACACCACCCCAACGGGGCTAGAGGGGTATTTGCGCACACGCGGTATTACAACGCTGACCATGGTCGGCCTCGCGCTTGATTTTTGCGTAAATTATTCGGCGGTTGATGCTGCAAAGCTAGGGTTTGACGTGACCGTTCGCACGCTGCTTTCTCGGGGTATTGATGTGGGTGGATCGCTGGACGCTGCCTTGGACGGGATGAAGGCTGCGGGTGTGACGCTGACAGCATAGTCATGCGTCCGTGTGGCACCTGTGGCGCGCAGGTGCCACTGCCACGTTGAATCGCCAGTGCTGCAAAACGTGGAGGGACCGAATCGACTCGGTTTGGTAACAATCAGGTAATGGCTCGAAAAATCGGGCAGCAGCAGTCAGGCAAATCAGATGATGAACCGTCGTACTTTCGCGGCCAGCGCCGCTATTTGCGTTGCAGGAACCACTGTCAGCGCCAACCCGCTTGCCCGTATCTTTGGCAGACCCACAAACCGGGCAGAGCAGTTTTTGCCGCAAGAGGTCGACGTTAGTCCCGACCTGCCCGCTGGACAGATTCACGTCATCAAAAAAGATTTCTTCTTGTATTGGACGCTCGGAAACGGCCGCGCGCGGCGCTATGGGATCGCGCTGGGTGCTGACGGGCGCAACTATACCGGGGTTCTGAAGATCAAGCGCAAGCGCGAATGGCCCAGCTGGGTGCCGACACCGGAAATGGTGCGGCTAGAGCCGGAGATTTACGGCCCCTATCGCAAAGGCCTGCCCGGCGGGCATCCGCAGAACGCATTGGGAGCGCGGGCGCTGTATTTGTATGATGGCAACGTCGACACCTACTACCGCATCCATGGTACCCCCCAGCCAGAGACGATTGGCACCGCCTTTTCGTCTGGCTGCGTGCGGCTGACGAATGAATATGTGTCAGAGCTGTATGACTTGGTCCCAATCGGCACAGAGGTTTTCCTGTTCTAAACAACGAGCCATTAACCTGATTGGCGCAAATTGTCCCCGAATCCATGATGGAAGGTTGGGGCATGAAGCGAAGACAGTTTTTGGCTGGGGCGGGTGCAGCGTTGCTTGCCAGCCCAGCAATCGCATCAAACGTCTGGCAGCGGCATCTGATTACGATGGCGCAGCCGATGTCTGCCGGTCAGATCCACGTCGATACGCGCAGCCGGTTTCTGTATCTGACCCTTGGGGGGCAACAGGCCCTGCGTTATGGCGTGTCCGTCGGTGCGGCAGGCCGACAATTTACCGGCAAGGCGGTCATTGCGCGTAAAGCGGTCAAGCCGTCGTGGGTGCCGACCCGTAACATGATCCGGATGGAACCTGCGGTTTATGGCCCCTTTGCCAGCGGCCTGCCGGGCGGACACCCTAGCAATCCCCTTGGGGCCGCGGCGCTGTATTTGCATCGGGGCGGACGCGACACGCTGTACCGCATTCACGGCACGCAGCAGCCTGACCGTATCGGGCAGGCATTTTCGTCAGGCTGCATCCGGTTGGCAAATGCGGACATGCTCGATCTATATGCGCGGGTGTCTGTGGGGACGGTCGTGCGCGCAGCGTAAAGGTCGGGGCAGACGCGCCGCCCCGACCAATGGCTTATTTCAGTTTCGTCATCCGCAGATAAGGCAGGACGGTTTTGAAATCGCCGAACTTTTCTTTGGCATCCGCATCGGACACTGACGTCGGGATGACGACATCATCGCCGACGTTCCAGTTCGCGGGTGTTGCCACACCGCGCCCTGCTGCGGTCTGAAGACCGTCCAGTGCGCGCAGCACCTCTGCAAAGTTGCGGCCGACGTTCATTGGATAAACCATCGACAGCTTTAGCTTTTTGTCCGGGCCGATGATGAACACTGCGCGTACGGTGGCGGTGTCATTGGGCGTGCGGCCATCGGGCAAATACGCCTCTGCTGGCAGCATGTCGAAGGCTTTGGAGATCGCAAGATCCTGGTCCGCCGCAATCGGAAAGCCGGGCTTAGCACCGCCAGCTGTCTCAATATCGACCTTCCACTTCTTGTGCTCTTCGACGCCGTCAACGGACACACCCAGCACCTTGGTGCCACGCTTGTCCCATTCGTCGGCCAATTGGGCCACTGCACCGAATTCAGTGGTGCAGACGGGGGTGAAATCCTTGGGGTGCGAAAAGATGATCGCCCAAGAATCGCCGATCCAGTCGTGTAGCTTGATCTCTCCCTGATCGGTCAAGATCGTCAGGTTGGGAACTTCGTCGTTGATGCGCAGTGCCATTGGGATGCTCCTTTTGATTGGATAGCACTTACATAGTCATTCGGCGGGGTGATGCCACTGCTTGTGCAAGACCTGCGGCGCTGTCACTCTGCCGGAAATTACGCACAAGGACCGTATCATGATCGAGAAACGCGACTTTTATATCAATGGCACGTGGGTCGCCCCTTCGCAGCCCCGTGACTGCCAAGTCATCGACCCAGCCACGGAAGAGGCGGTCGCAGTGATTTCCCTAGGCGGTCAGGCAGATACCGACGCAGCCGTCGCCGCCGCTAAGGCTGCGTTTCCCGCATGGGCGGCGCTCACACCGCAGGAACGCGCGGGCTATTGCGCCGGGATTTTGGACCAGTACCGCAAGCGCGAAGACGAGATGGCCGAGGCGATCCGCGCCGAAATGGGCGCGCCGATCAAGCTGGCCCGCGAAAGCCAAGCGCCGTGTCTGCCGTGGCACCTAGAGAACTTTCTGACCGCCGTTGATCAGATCGAATGGATCAAACCGCTTGGCGATCACGCGCCCAATGACCGAATCGCGCTAGAGCCGATTGGTGTGGTGGGCCTGATCACGCCGTGGAATTGGCCAATGAACCAAGTCACGCTGAAGGTCATTCCAGCACTGCTGGCAGGCTGCACAATCGTGATGAAACCCAGCGAAGAGGCACCGCTATCGTCCCTGCTGTTCGCTGAATTTGTCCATGACGCCGGCGTGCCAGCTGGCGTGTTCAACCTTGTGAATGGCGACGGGCTTGGTGTCGGCTCTCAACTCTCGGCGCACCCCGATGTGGCGATGATTTCCTTCACCGGTTCGACCCGCGCTGGCATTGCCATTTCCAAGACCGCCGCTGATACGCTCAAGCGTGTTACGCTGGAATTGGGCGGCAAAGGTGCCAACGTGATCTTTGCCGATGCTGACGAAAAGGCGGTCAAGCGCGGTGTGCTGAACTGCATGCAGAACACTGGCCAGTCCTGCAACGCGCCGACGCGGATGCTTGTGGAACGCTCTGTCTACGACCGTGTCGTCACCGAGGCGGCAGAAGTTGCCTCTGCCATTGCAGTTGGCCCCACAACGCAAGAGGGGCGGCACATCGGTCCGGTGGTCAACAAAAGCCAGTGGACGCAGATCCAAAAGATGATCGAAACGGGCATCAACGAGGGCGCGCGCCTTGTTGCTGGCGGGCTTGGTCTGCCAGAGGGCGTGAACCGTGGTTATTACGTGCGGCCCACGGTCTTTGCTGACGTCAGCAACGACATGGCGATCGCGCAGCAGGAAATCTTTGGCCCTGTGCTGTCGATCATTCCGTTCGAGGATGAAGCTGACGCCGTTCGCATCGCCAATGATACGCCCTACGGCCTGACGAACTATGTCCAGACGCAAGACGGCGCAAAGCGCAACCGTATGGCGCTGGCGCTGAAGTCCGGCATGGTCGAGATGAACGGCCAAAGCCGCGGGGCAGGCAGCCCTTTCGGCGGGATGAAGATGTCCGGCCGCGCCCGTGAAGGCGGCGTTTGGGGGATCGAAGAGTTCCTTGAAAGCAAAGCCATCAGCGGCTGGTCGAACGACTAAACCAAGCGGGGTAAAACTTTTCGGATGAAGAGTTTTACCCCAACTCACTCTCAGTCAAAAACCGAAGTGTCACCAACCGCCCCGTATTAGAATGGGGCTTTGCAGGTGATTTTGGTCGGTGCACCGCCGTCGGGGTGTCTGAATTGCAGCAATTCGGAATGCAGCATCATGCGGGGAAAATCGCGCGCTGGGCCTGTCGCATAGAATGGATCGCCCAAGATGGGGTGTCCCAAGGCCAGCATGTGAACGCGCAACTGATGTGATCTGCCAGTTTGCGGCATCAGGCGCATACGGGTTTCCGTTTCTGACCGCTTCAACCTGCGCCAGTCCGTCACCGCCGCGCGGCCGTTTTCATGATCGACCATTTGTAACGGACGATTAGGCCAATCAACGATCAGCGGCAGATCAATGGTGCCTTTGGCCTCTTCAACCTTGCCCCAGACCCGCGCGATGTAAGTCTTCTTAGTATACCGCTTTTCGAACTGCAGACCCAAATGGCGCTGGGCGTGCGGCGTCAGGGCAAAGATCATGACGCCGGACGTGTCGCGGTCCAGCCTGTGCACCAGCAGCGCCGTTGGGAAAACAGCCTGCACCCGCGTGATGAGACAGTCCGCCAGATGCTCGCCTTTGCCCGGCACCGACAGCAGGCCTGCGGGTTTGTCGACCAAAATGACCTGATGGTCGTCGTGCAAGACCACGAGCGGGTCCATTGGTGGGTTATAGTTATCACTCATGACAATAGTCATACCGGGGTCCGATCGCCGAAAATGGCAGAGCCAACGCGGATATGTGTCGCCCCATGGGCAATGGCCGTCTCAAAATCGCCGCTCATCCCCATCGATAAGCCCAGCAGTCCGTTGCGGACAGCAATCTCGCGCAGCATGTCAAAGTGCGGGGCTGGGTCCAGATCGGCAGGCGGGATGCACATCAGACCCATCACCGGTAGGTCGCCGTCCTGCGCGGTGCGGATCAGGGCATCGGCATCTTGCGGTAAGACGCCTGCCTTTTGCGGCTCTGCGCCGGTATTGATCTGGATGAACAGCTTTGGGCAGGTCCCCATCTCTTGCGTGAGCCGGATCAGAGTGTTGACCAGTTTGGGCCGATCTACAGTGTGGATCGCATTGAACAGTTCCATCGCGCTGCGCGTCTTGTTCGTTTGCAATGGCCCGATCAAATGCAAATCGACCTCGCCAAACGTTGCGCGAAATTCCGGCCACTTACCTTGCGCCTCTTGAACCTTGTTCTCTCCAAAGATTCGTTGCCCTTGGGTCAAGACAGAGTGGATTCGGTCCAAAGGTTGTACTTTTGACACCGCAATAAGCGTCACGTCGCCGGGATCGCGTCCGGCAGATTGTGCAGCCTGCGCCGTGCGGGCTCTGATCGTATCAAGTGTCATTGCCGTTTCCCCAAGTCCTTCAGATCGCTTGTCTGTTGGGGCATAAGGCGAAAATCATCCGAAGTCATGACAACTTGTTGCCGAAATCGTGTGTGTCCCTGTTGCATCATTTTCCTGCGACTGGGGCTTGCCAAGGCCAAATCTCTTGAGTGAGCAGCCGATCAGGCGCAATTACTGCCCCAATGCCGGAGCAACTGGCATATCTTGGAATGCAAAACACGAGGGAATTATCCATGAAAAGCATCCTTCTTACCTCGACCGCGCTGGTTGCCTTTGCTGGTGCCGCTGCTGCTGAGAGCCACGCCTCCGCTGACATGATGGGCCCACAGGGCGTTGTCTGGGGCGCTGATGGCGAGTTCGGTTACAACAAAGAAGTCGAAGATGGCTTCTACTTCGACGGTGGCCTGGCAGTTTCGACATCTGCTGGCATGAACATGGGCCTGACCGCTGGTCTGACTCTTGACGTCGATCTGACCTTCAACGACGCAGAAGGCGACGCTGTAGATCCTTCCGGTGACGGCGCGTTCAGCAACATCGGCATCAGCGGTTCCGACTTTGTCGTGTTCGTTGAAGGTCAAGGCGCAGCTGTCTACGCTGGTGACACCGCAACCGCGTCCGAAAAGACCTGGTCCGGCACAACCAACATGGAAAACGACGGCTTCCTGGAAGTCGACGACGTCAATGACGGCGCTGACGACGGCGATTTCGTCGATGGCGTGATCCGTGGCGATCTGGCCTACGGTCCTGTAACGGCTTCGCTGTCGTTCCTGATGGCTGACGGCGCAGACACAAATGGCGACCTTGATGGCCTTGACGGTCTGCAGTTCGGCGCAGTGTCCACCTTTGGTGCGTTCACCGTGGGTATGACGTACCAGCAAGGCGTTAGTGGCGCTCTGGTTGACGCAGACGATACCGCAACTGCAGGCAGTGACGGCATCCTCGGCAACTCTGACGATGGTGTAGAGAACCCCGGTACCGTTGACGAAGTCATCGGCGTGTTCGCTTCGACCACGTTCTCTGGCGCAAACGTCAAAGTTGCTTACGCTACGAACCTGGACACCGAAGAGGACTCCGTTGGCTTCCAGCTGGATTACCCGTTCGGTCCGGTCACCGCGACTGTGTTCTACTCCATCGAATCTGCAGTTGATGACAACTACGGTGTGGCTGTTGCCTACGCTAACGGTCCTGTCGCAGCGACTGCTTACTACCACGATGGTAACGACCAGGAAATCGGCCTGGAAGGTTCCTATGACTTTGGCATGGGCCTGACCATGTACGCTGGTTACATCCAGAACGACGGCGACAGCGATGCGACTGAAGCATACGCAGCTGCTGAGTACGACCTGGGTGGCGGTGCTAGCCTGATCGCAGCTTACGGCGACGCTGGCGACACATACACCGGTGCAAACGACGAAATCGGTAACTCTTACGAAGTTAACGAAGGCACAACAATTGCCGTATCCTTCACGTTCTAATCGAACCTGAAGACTTCAAGATTGGGGCGGTCCTTCGGGGCCGCCCTTTTTCGTTTGCGCAGGGCTCTGGCGCATGTCGCGGTCTATCGGACTTGTGACGGCCCTCTTGCTTCGCTACATCTTTTGGCGAAACAACCGTCGGTGCGGCGGCGCGCGATTTTGCGAATGAACTGGACACTTGGCCCATTGGGCTACAGTTGACCGGCTATTCCGGGCCGCATCCCCCGCCCCGTTTGCCGCCATTGCCGTTATCGATCCGGCCTGCCCGAAGAAAGCCTTCACCAGATGACCACCTATTCCCCCGCTGAAATCGAAGCCCGCTGGCAGGCCGCATGGTCCGCCGCCGATGTGTTCAAGGCGGTGCGCAGCGACGACAAGCCAAAGTATTACGTGTTGGAAATGTTCCCTTACCCGTCGGGGCGCATCCACATCGGGCACGTGCGCAACTATACGATGGGCGACGTGATCGCGCGCTATAAGATGTCCACCGGGCATAATGTGCTGCACCCGATGGGTTGGGATGCATTCGGCATGCCGGCCGAAAACGCGGCAATGGCCAGTGGCGGCCACCCCAAGGATTGGACCTATCAGAACATCGCCGACATGCGCGATCAGATGAAGCCGCTTGGCCTGTCGATTGATTGGTCGCGCGAATTGGCCACCTGTGATCCGGAATACTACGGTCAGCAGCAGGCGCTGTTCCTCGATTTTCTGGAAAAGGGCCTGATTTATCGCAAAAAGGCGATCGTGAACTGGGATCCGGTCGATATGACCGTTCTGGCGAACGAGCAGGTCGAAGACGGCAAGGGCTGGCGTTCTGGCGCAGAGGTTGAGCGCCGCGAGCTGACGCAGTGGTTCTTTAAGATCTCTGACTATTCCGAAGAACTGCTCGAAGGCCTTGATGGGCTGGATGACTGGCCTGCGAAGGTCAAGCTGATGCAGTCCAACTGGATCGGCAAATCCCGTGGCTTGCAGTTTAGCTTTGGCCTGACCGACGCCCCCGACGGACACGACCGGGTAGAGGTTTACACGACCCGCCCCGACACCCTGATGGGCGCGTCTTTTGTCGGCATCTCGCCCGATCATCCTTTGGCGAAATCGCTGGAACGTCACGACCCCGCGGTCGCAGCATTTTGCGCCGACGTGCGCAAAGGCGGCACGACAGAAGAGGCGTTGGAGAAGGCGGAAAAGCGCGGCTATGATACCGGGCTGAAAGTCCGCCACCCCTTTGACACCGCGTGGGAATTGCCGGTTTATATCGCGAACTTCGTCTTGATGGACTACGGCACTGGTGCGATCTTTGGTTGCCCCGCACATGATCAACGCGACTTTGAATTTGCGACGAAATACGACCTGCCCATCACCGCGACCTTCCTTCCGTCAGTAGATGCCGAAGCGGCGCTGACAGAGGCGTATACGCCAGCGAAAACCGAAAAGGTGTTTTACGTCAAAGGTTTTGCAGGCGAAGACTGGCAGACTGGCGCTGATGCCGTCGATGCCGCCATCGCGTTCTGCGAGGCGAATGGCGTCGGCCATGGCGTCACCAAGTTCCGTCTGCGTGATTGGGGCCTGTCCCGACAGCGCTATTGGGGTTGCCCGATTCCGATCATCCACTGCGACACCTGCGGTGTGGTGCCAGAGGCGAAGGAAAACCTGCCCGTCGAACTGCCCTATGACGTCACCTTTGACGTCCCCGGCAACCCGCTGGACCGCCACCCGACATGGCGCAACTGCGCTTGCCCGAAATGCGGCGCGGATGCGCGGCGCGAGACGGATACGATGGACACCTTCGTCGACTCGTCATGGTATTATGCGCGCTTTACCGCGCCGCGTGCTGATACGCCGACGGTCCATGACGACGCCGCCTATTGGATGAACGTCGACCAATACATCGGCGGCATCGAACACGCGATTTTGCACCTGCTGTATTCCCGCTTCTTCGCCCGCGCGATGCACATGACCGGGCACCTGCCCAGCACGGCGGCCGAGCCGTTTAACGCCTTGTTCACCCAAGGTATGGTCACCCACGCGATCTATCAGACCAAGCGTCCCGACGGCCGCCCCAACTATCATTACCCCGAAGAGGTCACGCTGCGCGACGGCGGTGCCTTCCTAGAGGACGGCACACAGGTCGAGGTGATCCCTTCTGCCAAGATGTCGAAGTCCAAGAATAACGTGGTCGATCCGGTCAACATCGTACGTCAATATGGGGCCGACACCGCCCGCTGGTTCGTGCTGTCAGACAGCCCGCCGGAACGGGACGTCGAATGGACAGCCTCTGGTGCCGAAGCGACCTACAAGCATCTGGGCCGCGTCTGGCGCACCGCCAATGACATCGCGCAAAGCACGGACGAAGGCGCAACCGACGGCGATCAGGCGCTGCTAAAAGAGATGCACCGCGCCGTGCGCGATGTGACGCTGGGAGTCGAATCCTTTGGCTTTAACGCGGCGATTGCCCGGCTTTATGCATTCACAAATGCGCTGTCGAAATCCAAAGCCAGCACATCGGCCCGCCGCCAGGCCGCGATGACGCTGGCCCAGTTGATGGCCCCGATGACGCCGCACTTGGCCGAGGACGTCTGGTCGATGCTGGGCGGCGAAGGGCTAATCCTGCACGCCCCCTGGCCGCAGCCGGACGAGGCCATGTTGGTCGACGCCGAGGTCACGCTGCCGATTCAAATCAACGGCAAGCGTAAATCGGAAATCACCGTGGCCGCCGATGCGGATGCGGCGACAGTCGAGAAATTGGTGCTGGCGCAGGATGCCGTGCAGCGGAACCTGGATGGCGCAACGCCGAAAAAGATCATCGTTGTCCCCGGCCGGATCGTGAACATTGTTGTATAAACTCGCCTCTCGCCGCGCAGTGCTGCTGGCCTTGCTGGCGGTCGGAGCCTGCGGGTTCACGCCCGCGCTGGCTCCGGGCGGCGATATGCTTAAGTTGCACAATACGGTCGCGGTCAGCGCGCCGGACACCATCGCGGGATTTGCAATCCGCAGCCGGTTGATTGACCGGCTGGGGCGGGCGACGGCACCGATCGCGACGCTTAGCGTGAACGTCGAAGAGGCGCTGGACGTTGCGGCGCAATCGCAAAGCGGCGCGACCCTACGGTATAACGTGGTTGGGGCTGCGGGCTGGCAGCTGACCGCGGCTGACGGAACCGTCTGGGGCAGCGGTCAGGTTGACGGCTTTACCAGCTACGCCGCGACGGGCTCGACTGTGGCAACGCAATCCGCTGCGACGGATGCGGTGGGGCGGCTGATGATCATTTTGGGTGACAAGGTCGTCGCGCAACTGATGCTGCTGGACCTGCCACAGTGAAGCTGACCGGGCGCAATGCAGCGGACTTTATTCGTAAGCCGCAGACGACCCGTGCCGGGATCCTGATCTTTGGCGCTGATCCGATGCGCGTGGCCACCGCACGGGCGCAAATTGTGAACACATTGGTCGGACCGCAAGGCGAATCCGAAATGCGTCTGACGCGCATTGCCGCCAGCGATCTGCGCAAAGACCCCGCGCTTGTGAATGACGCGGTCAAGGCGCAAGGCTTCTTTCCCGGTCCTCGCGTCGCACTGGTTGAGGATGCGACGGACGGTTTGTCGAAACTGATGACCACCGTGCTGGAGGATTGGCGCGAAGGGGATGCGCAGTTGGTTGTGACGGCTGGTCAGCTGACTGCGAAATCGGCGCTGCGCAAGGTGTTCGAGGGGCATAGCAACAGCGTTGGGATCGCGCTTTATGACGACCCGCCCAATGCTGAGGACGTGCAGATTTTGCTAGATGCCGCCAAACTGGCGATTCCGAATCGCGACGTGATGGATGCCATTATGGCGATGGCACACAGTCTGACCCCCGGCGATTTTCGCCAAACGATCGAAAAACTGGGCCTGTATAAGCTGGGCGATCCAGAGCCGCTCAGTGTCGCCGATGTCGCGCTGCTGGCCCCGCAGTCGGCTGACGTGGATGTCGATGATATTCTGGTTGTCGTGGCCGAGGGCAATTCCCAGATGATCGGCCCAGTGCTGCGCGACCTTTATGCGCAAGGCGTGTTGCCGATTACGCTGTGCATTGGTGCGATGCGCCATTTCAGGCAGTTGCATGTCGTCGCCTCTGATCCCGGCGGCCCCGGTCAGGGTATCGGCCGTCTGCGGCCTCCTGTCTTCGGCCCGCGCCGGGACCGACTGGTGCAGCAAGCATCGCAATGGGGGCGGGATCGTTTGGAGCGCGCGATTGCGGCGCTCACGGACACTGACCTGACCATGCGGTCAGCAAGCCATGCACCGCAGCATGCGCTGATGGAACGGACGCTGATCCGGCTTGCAATGATGGCCCGCCACTGATCCGCGTCCGCTGCGCCGCTTAGTTAGCCGCCGCCAGCGCAAGTGCGGCAAGCAGGCCGACGATCACCAGATCACCTTTTGGCATAGGTGCCACCGGCTGTGTGGTAACCTGATTTTTGGTTGCGGTTGCGGTTGTAAGACTGTCAGCCAAGGCAGCAGGCGCTGTAAGCGCTGTCATCACTGCAAGGGCCACGATACGGGACTTTTGATGTTTCAAAGGTCTCTCCTGTTTTGTGGTTGCGTGTGATGGACGGCTAACAAAGGTCCTGTTCAGATGTCAAATCAGTGTGAAAATACGTATAAGCAAAGAAAAAGGGCTGGCGAAACGCCAGCCCTTTCAAATCTTGTTCTAATCCGATGAGGGATTAGTAGGAGCCGGAAGCTGCGACCAGAGCGGCCAGCAGGCCCAGAACGATGTAGCCGGAGTTCACGGAACCGGTAGGTGCCATCGGTGTGTCGACGACGACAACCGGAGCTTCCATGACTTCAGGAGCCAGGCCGCCAGCGGAAGCTGCGGCACCGGTCACTGCGATTGCGGCAGCGGCTGCGAGGGTAGTGGTGATGCGCATTGTGGGTACTCCAATTAGATGCACGTTGTGGACGATCACAAGTTGTCTATCCACGTTTTATGCCCAAAACAAGATACTTGTGAAAATCGGACAACACTGTTGCCACATCTGCACGCATCTCGCTCGGCGGAGTTCTGCTCGCAACCAGTTTACGCTCTGAGGACTTGGGTGCAATGACTTTTATTGAAACGGCAACTTATTGAATTTTAATGACTTAATCCAATTCTATGCATTGGGGGTGCTTTGGGTCGCTTAGCTTGTGCTGGCAGCGCATCCCTAATCTGGCAGCCAAGGCGATGCGGCATTGCAACAGTTCCATGCAATAAGAGTGATTAATCTCTGGGCTGTCACATGGCTGGTTATCTGTTGAAATGGATTGCGCCGACGGTTTCCAAGCCAGCGTGCGGCGTTCAAAAGCCTGTGTAGCAAGGCCATCGGGCCGCTTTAATAGCACGAGGAACGGCCTCTAAGCCGTTCTGATCGCAATCGAATCATTCGAATCGCGTCACGCGGCGATTTGATGCAAAGCGGCGACGGCGGCGGCGCGCCCGGTCGCAAGGCAAGCGGTAATTAAGTAGCCGCCTGTGGGTGCCTCCCAATCCAGCATTTCCCCGGCGGCAAAGGTGCCGGGCTTGCTGGGCAGCATCAGGCCATCAAGCTGCGAAAAGCGCAGCCCGCCAGCGGTCGAAATCGCCTGATCAAGCGGGGCAGGGCCGCTGTGCGTAATGGGTAATGCCTTTAACAACGCCGCTGTGTGGGTGGCAGGTTCAGCGCGGCGGGACATCTCGTTGAACAACGCGATTTTGACGGGCGGTAGGCGCAGCGTGGATTTCAGAATTTTGCCTAGGCTCGATTTTTGGCGTGCTGCGTCCATCTTTTGCTGCAAGGCCGAAAGCTCGTGATCTGGCATCAAGTCCACAAAAAGGGGCGCACCATCGCGGACCGCTGCGGATACGGCATAAATACCGCCACCCTCAATCCCGTTCTGCGTAATCACCCATTCACCCCGAGAGGTCGCCTTTCCGGCATGCAAGGTCGTCGCCTTGATCGGCTGGCCAAAATAGGGGGCCATGTGGTCAGACCAATCCACGCGAAAGCCGCAGTTTGCGGGTTTGAATGGCGCGACGTCGCTGAAATGATCGGCCCATTGCCCATCTGACCCTAGCCTGCGCCAGCTTGCGCCGCCGCAGGCCAAAATGGTGATGTCGGCGCTGCGCGTGACAGGCCCCTCAGGCGTGTCAAAGCGCAAGGCATTGCCGTCCCAGCCCGTCCATGTCCAGCGCGTCAAAAGGGTGACGCCTTGTTGCGTCAGCCTATTCAACCACGCCCGCAAGAGTGGAGAGGCCTTCATCGCGACGGGGAACACCCGCCCTGTCGAGCCTGTAAAGACGGGTTGTCCCAACCCTTCCGCCCAAGCCGTCACCTGTGCTGGGCCGAATTGCGCCAATGCATCGCGCAGGGCTGGGGGCGCATCGCCAAAGGCTGCATCGAACTGAGCTGGATCTTCAATCTTGGTCAGGTTCAGGCCCGATTTTCCGGCCATCAGAAATTTGCGCCCAACGGACGGCATCTGGTCCATCACCGTGACGGCAATGCCTGCGGCGGATAGAACGTCAGCTGCCATAAGCCCGGCTGGTCCTGCACCCACGATGATTGCCGTCTTTTGGTCTGTGCCTGTCACTGCAACATTGCCTTGATCGCGCTGACATGGGTCAGATCAGCTGCCAGCGCGTCACCGCACAAGGCTGTCGCGGCCGCCACCGGATCATCGGCAATCTGGTCTAATAATCCGCAAGCGAAAGCGTCCTGCGCTGTCAGTTTGGCACCTGCCAAAAGGATTAGCTTTGCCCGTGACAGGCCTGCCAGTGCGATCAGCCGTGCGGGATCACTGGGTTGGGGCAATACGCCAAGTTTCATGACAGGGTAGAACACCTTGGCCCCCGGCGCGGCGACGCGCAGATCGCAAGCTAGCGCCATACCGCAGGCACCGCCGGCCAGCGTGCCATTCAAGGCCGCGATGGTCAGGCCGGGCAGGGCGGCGATTGCAGCTGACAATTCCTCCCATAAGGGAGACGTTTTCAGCTCTGCCACGTCGGCCAAATCGGCCCCGGCGCTAAACACGCGCCCGGTGCCGGTCAGGATCATCGCCTTAGCAGATCTGGCCGCGCGCACAGCGACGATCAGATCGCGCAGCATGTCGGCGGTCAGGGCGTTCGCCTTGTCCGGACGATTCAGCGTGATGATCGCCAGATCGCCATCGCGGGCGGTCTTTATCACGCGACGCCAACCTTTTTGCGGATGTCGTCGTCCCGCAGGGATACGTCTTTGCCAAGCCAAGGATCGGCCTCGGCGGTGCACATCCAGACCAGCGCCTGCGCGGCCCATTCGGGCGGGATATGCGCGGACCAGTCTAGCTGGGCAACAGGGCCGACGCCGGACTGCTTGATTTCGCGCTGCATGTCGGTGGCAACGGTGCCGGGCGACAGGCCAAGGATGCGCAGGCCTTTGCCGCGGTTTTCGCGGTCGGCAACTTGCGTCAGCATATACGCGCCCGCCTTGCTGGCGCAGTAGGCGGACCAGCCCTCTAGCGGGTTATGGGCGGCACCCGACGATACGGTGATGATGGTGCCCGATCCCTGCGCAATCATCGGACCCATTGCTGCGCGCATACCGTGCATGACGCCCTTGAGGTTGATGTCGATGGCCTTGCCCCATGCCTCTGGGTCAACATGGCTAAGCGCGCCGATCGGGTCGATGACGCCAGCGTTGTTGATGACGACGTCGATCTTGCCGAAAGTTTGGATCGCGGCGTTCACGGCCTGCTCTGCCTCCCAGTAGCGGGACACGTCGCAGGGGATCGCCAGCGCTTGTTTGCCGATCTTCCCCGCAAGTTCGGTAATCTGCTCGCGGGATCGCGCAACCAAGGCGACATTGGCCCCAGCGGCAGCAAAAGCCTGCGCGGCGGCGGCCCCGATGCCGCGGCTTGCGCCTGTGATCAGAACGGTTTTACCGGTCATGTCAAAGTTTTTCATCGCACTCCCTTTCGGTCCCCGGCGGGACACTTTAGCGTTGCGCCAGAATTCCCCACTTGGACCGGAACGGCAAGAGCGCCGCGCCAAAGTTCAGTCCCACAAGGATTAGTCCCATGATGACATCTAAAGCACTACGCGCAAGCGCTTGCCTGACGGCAGTGATGCTTGCCCCTGCGGCACACGCCGATGTAACCGCCCAGCAGGTCTGGGACGCGTGGCAGGACAGCATGACCGAATACGCCGCATCCGCGCAGATCACGACCGGTGCGGTTGATGCATCCGGTGACACAGTGACGGTCACCGATTTTGCCCTGAACAACGACATCGACGGCGACACGGTCAGCATGACGATCCCGCAGATCGTCTTTACTGGCGCGGGTGATGGCACTGTTGATATCACGCTGTCCGACACAGTTCCGGTTGAATTCACCACCGGTGCTGACGTCGATGTAAAGATGAGCATCAAGCAGACTGGGACTGTGATTAAAGCCAGCGGCACGCCAGAGGCGTTGAGCTATGATGTCGCAGCGGATCAATATGTCATCTCTGTCGACAAGCTAACGGGCACCGACGGCACCATCGACGGCGATATGCGTGTGGCGCTGAATGCGGTCAAAGGCACATCGACGATGGTGACCGGCGATCTGCGCGAAAGCAGCTATGATCTGACGGCAGGCAAGGTCGATCTGCTGGTCGACGTTACCGCACCGGATGCGACCTCTGTCATGATCTCGGGCAAGATTGACGGCGTTGCCAGCGCTGGCACCAGTAGCGCGCCGATGGATCTGGACTTTACCGACCCGGCCGCGATGTTCGGCGGCGCGTATGTTGCCAAGGGTAGCTATACCAGCGGGCCTTCGGCCTACATCATCGCCGTGGATGGTACGACGACGGTGAATGGCACCGCAACCAACGGGCCGGGCACGATGTCCTATTCCGTCGGGCCAGAAGGGCTGTCCTATGATATCACAGCCACCGACGTGAATGCCGACTTGACCAGCAGCGAAATGCCGTTCCCGTTTAAGCTGTCTGCAGCGTCCTATGGCTTTGCCATGACGACGCCGTTGGCACCAACAGATGCGCCTGTGCCATTCAAACTGGCGCTGGACCTGTCCGGCGTCACCGTGAACGAGGAAATCTGGGCGATGGTCGATCCGTCATCCGCCCTGCCGCATGACCCTGCGACGATCAAGCTGGACGTAACCGGCGCGGCGCAATTGGATGTGCCGCTGATGGACGCTGAACAGGCGCAGGCGCTTGCGATGGAGCCTGGCTTCCCCGGCAAGATCGAAAGCCTGTCGCTGAACAATCTGACTGTGGATGCGGTCGGTCTGAACGTGAACGGAACCGGCGAATTCACCTTTGATAATAGCGACACGACGACTTTTCCGGGCATGCCGCGCCCTGATGGTACGGTCACGATCGACGTGGCCGGGGCCAACGCGCTGATCGACAACCTGATCACCATGGGTCTGATCCCGGCAGAGCAGGCGATGATGCCGCGCATGATGCTGGGCATGTTCGCAAAACCCGTCGGCGAAGACGCGGTGCAATCGGTGATCGAGGTGAAAGACGGTCAAGTCATGGCCAATGGTCAGCGCATTCGCTGACCCCTGCGCGCAGTCCGTCACCTTGCGGTGCGCGGCTGCGCGGACTACCTGAATGGGCGACATAAAGGAAACCGTCCCCATGACCGACCTCGCTGCGCTGACCCAACAGATCCTTGACGCCGCCCGCCGGGCCGGTGCCGATGATGCCGACGCCATTGCGGTGCAGGGCACGTCGATCGCGATTGATGTGCGCCAAGGCGCGCTGGAAAAGGCAGAGCGGTCAGAAGGCGTAGATATCGGCCTGCGCGTTTTGCTGGGGCAAAGGCAGGCTTGCGTGTCCACCTCTGACAGTCGCCCTGCTGCGATTGCTGCGATGGCAGAACGCGCCGTCGCCATGGCGAAAGAAGCGCCAGAGGACCCGACCGTTGGCCTAGCTGATCCAAGCCAGCTGACCGCGCAGACGGATAGCGGCTATCTGGAACTTTGCGACGAATCGCCCGAACCCGACCCGCAAACCCTGGAGGACTACGCCTTGCGCGCAGAGGCGGCGGCGCAGGAAAATGCCGGGATCTCTCAGGTTTCGGAAACCAGCGCTGGATATTCGCGCCGCCAGATTCACGCAGCAGCCACCAATGGCTTTTCCGGCGGCTACGCGCGGTCCGACATTGGCCTGTCTTGCGTCGCGATCAGCGGCACCGGCACGGGGATGGAACGTGACTATGACTACGACACCCGCATCTTTCAGTCCGATATGCGTGAGCCGGAGGATATTGGCCGCACCGCAGCGGCGCGCGCGGTAGAGCGTGCAGGTTCGCGCCGGCCCAAGACAGGTGCCTATCCGGTTCTGTTCGACGAACGGGTCGCATCGTCACTGATTGGTCATCTTGTGCAGGCAATCAACGGCAGCGCCATCGCGCGCGGCGCGTCGTTCTTGCGCGATGCACTGGGCGAGCAAATCCTGCCAGAAGGCATGAGCCTGATCGAAGACCCCCACCGCCCGCGCGCCTTTGCATCCAAGATTTTCGATGCCGAAGGTTTGGCGACGCAGCGCCGCGCGTTGATCGACAATGGCACGCTGACGGGCTGGACGCTGGATCTTGCCACTGGGCGCAAGCTGGGTCTGCCATCCACTGCTAACGCCGGCCGTGGCACATCTGCGCCGCCGTCGCCGGGTGTGACCAATCTGGCGCTGACGCAGGGCGATGTCAGCCGGGACGACCTGATTGCACAGATGGGGACGGGGTTGCTTGTCACCTCTATGATCGGGTCGACGATCAATCCGAACACTGGCGATTATTCCCGCGGGGCGGCAGGTTTCTGGGTACAGAATGGCGAAATCACGCATCCCGTTAATGAATGCACGATTGCAGGCAACCTGCGTGATATGTGGCGCACGATGATCGCTGCCAATGATGCCCGCGCGCATCTTAGCCGGGTTGTGCCATCGCTTCTGGTATCGGGGCTTACCCTTGCCGGCGACTGACCTACCCCTTTTGCTGGACGCCGCCGCTGCTGCGGGCGACATCGCGTTGCGCTACTTCAAGTCCGACCCGCAGGTTTGGGACAAAGCCGGCGATCAGGGCCCGGTGACAGAGGCTGATTTGGCGGTCAACGACATGCTGACCGCCCGTTTGCGCAGCGCCCAGCCCGATTATGGCTGGCTATCAGAGGAAACGCCTGATGATACCGCCCGCCTGACGACGCATCGCCAGTTCGTCATCGACCCGATCGACGGCACGCGCGCTTTCATCAACCATAGTCTTGATTGGGCACATGCGCTTGCTGTGGTCGAGGATGGGCGCGTGACCGCTGGCGTCGTGACGCTGCCGGCGCGCGGGCTGACCTTTGCCGCGACGCTGGGCGGCGGGGCAACGCTGAACGGCAAGCCGCTGCATGTGACGCAGGTGACTGACCTTGCCGCGGCGAACGTGCTGACGACCAAGCCGAACCTTGCGCCGCATTTCTGGCTGGGCGGCGCGGTACCGCCGTTTTCCAAAGGCTTCCGCTCGTCCTTGGCTTACCGGTTGTGCCTTGTTGCGCAGGGCAAGTTCGACGCCATGTTAACGCTGCGCCCATCATGGGAATGGGACATCGCCGCCGGCAGTCTGATCGTGTCAGAGGCGCAGGGCACCGCGACGGATCGGTGGGGCGCGCCGCTGGTATTCAACAATCCTTATCCGCAGGTTGACGGCGTGCTTGCCGCAGGCGCGGTTCACGGTGCATTGCGCGCGGCTTTGATTTGAACGGCTATTTAACCCATCATCACAGATAAGCGGGCATGGCCCCCTGTTGTAACACCGACCCGCCCTGCGTAAGTTGCGCGGCAACACCATCTTGATCAAAGGACACCCTCATGACCCAGCGCCTGCACCTTGTCTTTGGCGGCGAACTGATCGACCCGACCAAGAATGCGTTCAAGGATGTCGAAAACATCCACATCGTCGGCATGTTCCCCGATTATGCCAGCGCCTATAACGCGTGGAAGGCCAACGCCCAGCGCACGGTCGACGACGCGCATACGCGCTATTTCATCGCACACATCCACCGTCTGCGGGACGAAGAGGTCGCGGCCTCTCCGACCGAAGAACTCGGCCTGTAATTCAGGGCCGCGGGGGTGGAGGCCGTCGTCTGGGCGCGTTGCGCCACCCCTGCGGATGCCGCTGTCATTGCGGCCCTTGATGCACGCTTGCGGGCCACGGGCGAAGACGTTGGCTTTGCCGTCACCACGCAAGTTCACCCCGAAGGCCGCCGCGCTATTCGGGCGCATTTAACCAAATTAGAGCCGATGCTGCTGCTGTGGATCGGCGGCCCTCTAGATACCGTGACTCTGGCCGAGGCGAGAGAGGCGAACGTGCCTGTCGTTGTAATCGACTTGGACGAAACAGCGCTGGACGGCATCGTCAGCCGCTGGTTCCCATCGCGCAGCCGGGCCATCCTGTCGCAACTGAACGCTGTCTATACACGCGATCAATCCTGCGCAGATGCGTTCGTTGCAGCAGGCGCGCCTGCAGAGCGAACCTATGCGGTCGGCTTGCTTGAAGACCCGCCCGCCGTGCTGCCGTTTATCGAATCCGACCGCCGTGATCTGGCAGAGGCTTTGCGCAATCGTCCGGTCTGGCTCGCGACGCAAACAGAGGCAGCCGATGTCACAGGCCTTGCCGCTGCGCAGCGCCATGCTGCGCGCCGTTCCCATCGGTTGTTACTGGTCGCAGTAGCCGCCCGCGCCGAAGACGGCCCCGCCTTGGTCAGTCAATTCGAAGCAGAGGGCCTGCATGCGAGTTTGCGGTCCCTGACCAGCGGGCCAGAGGAATCGATGCAGGTGCATGTCGTCGACACCCCGGCAGAATTGGGCCTTTGGCTGCGCCTTGCGACCGTAACCTTTGCGGGTGGCACCCTGACGCAGCGCGCGGCGCAAGATCCGTTCGAGGCGGCGGCGCTTGGCTCTGTCCTGATCCATGGCCCACGCACTGCGCCTTACACCGCGCGCTATGACCGCCTTGCGCGGGCCGGGGCCACGCTGCAAGTCGACGGCCAAGTCGGCCTTGGCCGCGCGGTCGAGGCGCTGTTAGCTGCCGACCGCGTGGCGGCGATGGCGATGGCGGGCTGGGATGTAACGTCGCGCGGGGCAGAGGCGACGGACCGCATCGTCACGCTGATCCGCAACCGCCTGGACGAGGCGGGTCTATAGATGGGTGCACCGAAGTTCTGGTTTACGCCGCCTGATACGCCGGACCTGCGCGCGCGCCTTCTGGCACCTTTGGGCTGGATCTATGGCACAGCTACGGTGCGGCGCCTGCGTCAACCCGGTTACAAGGCGGCAATCCCGGTGATCTGCATCGGCAACATCAACGTCGGCGGTACGGGCAAGACACCCACCGCGATGGCGCTGGCGCAAATCCTGACGGATCGCGGGCAAACCCCGCATATCGTGACCCGCGGCTTTGGCGGCACACTCACCGGCCCCATTCGCGTCGACGAGCGCAGCCATTCTGCAGCGCAAACCGGGGACGAACCGTTGCTGTTGTCGTCTTTCGCACCAACTTGGGTCGCGCGCGATCGCGCCGCAGGCGTTCAGGCGGCTCAGGCGGCGGGTGCTACGGTTATTTTGCTGGACGATGGTTTTCAAAACCCATCGGTGAAAAAAGACCTGTCGATCGTCGTGGTCGACGCCCAACGCGGGTTTGGTAATGGCCGCGTCCTGCCCGCTGGTCCCTTGCGCGAACCCGTGGCCACGGGCCTTGCCCGCGCTGATTTACTGCTGTCTATCGGCAGCCCTGCGGCCCAAGCCGGGTTCGCTGCCGGCCCACATATCCCCGATTTGACCGGTGAGCTGATCCCCTTGATCACCGGCATGCCGTGGCAAAGCCTGCGCCTGTTGGCCTTTGCCGGGATCGGTCATCCAGAGAAATTCTTTGCCACGCTGCGTGCCATGGGGGCCGATGTGATCCGCGCTGAACCGCTTGAAGACCACCAACCCCTGACAGAGGCCTTGATGACAAGGCTAGAGCTGGAAGCAAAGACGCGCAGCGCCCAGTTGGTGACGACTGAAAAGGACGCCGTCCGCCTGCCGGATAGTTTTCGCGCCAAGGTGCTGACCCTGCCTGTGCGCCTCAAGTTCGACGACACTACGCCGCTCCACAAAGCCCTTGCCGCGCTGGGCCTTTGACCTTCTTCTCGTCCCAAATATCCCGGTGGAGTCCCGCAGGGACGGGGGCTGGCCCCCATCACCCCGTCGCTTTAATCAGACGCCTCGTCCTGCATCCGCGGCGCTGGGCCGCGCGGACTGGTATCGCCGCCTGACATGCGGATCGGTGTCCGCATCCCTGGTACGCCGTCCAAATCAACCTGCATTTCGCGGTGAACGATCTGTGGGTCGACAAACACCTCTGCCATATCCTTGATCGGCCCGGCAGGTACGCCCTGCGCCTCGCACATCGTCAAAAGCGCCTCTCGCGCATGTTGCTGGGTCGCATCGTTCAGCACAGTGGCAAGCTGGTCGCGATTTGCCAGACGGTCTGCATTGGTCGCAAAGCGCGGGTCTTGCGCCAGTTCTGGCATCTTCAACAGATCGCACAACCGCCGATATTGCGCATCATTGCCTGTTGCGATGATGATATGACCATCCGCGCAGTCGAATACCTGATAGGGCATCAAATTCGGATGGGTGTTTCCCGTCCGCGCCGGGGGGGTGCCGGTCGTCAGATAATTCATCGCCTGATTGGCCATCACCGCAACAGCGACATCGTAAAGCGCCAGATCAATGTGCTGACCTACGCCTGTGGTCTGCCGTTGGTGAACAGCCGCTAGAATAGCTGTGCTTGCATACATCCCGGTAAACAGATCGACGACAGCCACGCCGGCGCGCTGCGGCTGGCCGTCGGCCTCTCCGGTGACGGACATCAGACCGGACATGCCTTGGATGATGTAGTCATAGCCTGCACGGTGGGCGTAGGGGCCGGTTTGGCCAAACCCCGTGATTGAACAGTAGATCAGCCGTGGATTGATAGCGGCAAGGCTTGCGTAATCCAGACCGTATTTAGCCAATCCGCCGACCTTGAAATTCTCGATCACGATATCGGCGTCCGCGATCAGGGCTTTGACGTGTGCCTGCCCCTCTGGCGTGCGGAAATCTACAGTGACCGAGGTTTTCCCCCGGTTCGTGCTGTGGAAATAAGCGGCGGCGCGTTCGCCCCCGTGATCAACCCAAGGCGGCCCCCAACGGCGCGTATCATCGCCGTCGGGGGATTCGACCTTAATCACGTCTGCCCCTAGATCGGCCAAGGTCTGACCCGCCCAAGGGCCAGCCAGAATGCGCGCCAATTCAATGACCCGCAGGCCGTCCAGCGGGCGCATCAACCGGCGATCGCGTCGTCGATGATCTTGGACATATCTTCGAAGGACATGTTGGAATACTTTTCACCATCAATCATGAACGACGGGGTAGAGCTGATGTCGTCGGCCTTTGCGTTCGCCTCGTACCACGCCACCAAGTTCTGTGCGTTTTCCGCGTCGTTCATGCAGGCATCCAACATCTCGTCGGTCAGGCCGGCGGTCTTGCCCAAGTTGCGCAGGTCTTGCGCGATTGTTGCCGGATCACCGCTGGCAGTCCAAGCGCGCTGTTTGTCATAAAGCATCTCGGCGATGCCGAAAAAGCGCATCTCTCCGCCGCAGCGGGCCATCATCGATGCCCACAGACCGAAGCGGTCAAAATAGACTTCGCGGTAGGTGAACTGCACTTTGCCGGTGTCGATATATTCCGCCTTCAGCTTGGGCCAGACCGTCGCATGGAAGTTGGCGCAATGCGGGCAGGTAAAGCTGGCGTATTCGGTGATTTTCACGGGCGCATCAGCAGAGCCGACAATCATGTCAGCGATCGCGTTTGGATCAGGCGTTGCGCCTTCGGTTTGGGCATTGGCCATGCCAACAAGCAGGCTGCTTTGCGGGCTGTTCAGGTTCAGGGCGAAAGCGCCGCCAACAAGGACGGCCGCGCCGCCAGTGGTCAACAGGGTTCTGCGTTTCATGGTCTACCTCAGGTTCTGTTTTTCGGTTTCGACAGGACGTTGGCGGCCAATGCCTCCAGTGCTGTCCTTAGGTCGTCATTTGCGACCCCTTTTGCAACCGCGCGGGCGCGGTCTTGCATGACGGGGTCGGGTGCTGCGGGGGCTTTAGGGGCGGGCGCAAAGGCCACGCGCCCTTCGGCAAAGCCTGTAGGGGCGGTCTGTGTGATGCGCACCCGCGCGATGGCGCGGTAGCCATAGCAGGCGTTCACTTTTTCGAGGATCTGCACCTTTTGCATTTCCAGCATGGGCGCATTGGCACCAGTCGTCAGTACCGTCAGGGTAGCACCCAGCGCGCCGCGGCCATAGCTGACGTTCACAGGCGTCGCCACGCTGGCCACCTGTTCGCCCACAAATTCAGCCCAATGGGTCAGCAGCCGCGTTTCCGCAAAGCCACGCCCTTCACTGCCCGCGCGGATGCGCGACTGCATCAGCGTGACGGCGCGGGAAAAACCGCGAGTAGAGGACGTGCGGTGAGGCTGTTTCATCATCACCGTTTAGTCTATGTCACCCCGCACGCCAAGTCAGTGCGAGGAGGCATGAACAATGCGTGAGCGATCGTTGCAACTGCTCGAATGGTACGACGTCCACGCCCGGTCCATGCCGTGGCGTGTGCCCCCTGCGGACCGCAAAGCGGGTGCACTGCCAGACCCTTATGGCATCTGGTTGTCAGAGGTGATGCTGCAGCAAACTACAGTCGCTGCAGTGCGCGATTATTGGCGCAAGTTCATGGGGTTATGGCCCACCGTCACCGATCTGGCCGCGGCGCAGGATGCGGATGTGATGGCCGCTTGGGCGGGGCTTGGATACTATGCGCGCGCCCGCAATTTGCTGAAATGCGCGCGGGCTGTCGTGGCCGATCATGGCGGCGTCTTTCCGCCTGATCATGACATGCTGCTGACCCTGCCCGGCATTGGCCCGTACACTGCCGCCGCTGTCGCTGCGATTGCCTTTGATCAGCCGGAAACCGTGCTGGACGGCAATGTCGAACGGGTCATGGCGCGGCTATACGACGTGCACACGCCGCTGCCTGCTGCCAAGCCAGAGCTGATGGCGTTGGCTAAGGCGCTAACACCGCAGGAACGCCCCGGCGACTATGCGCAGGCGGTCATGGATTTAGGGGCGACAATCTGCACGCCAAAATCGCCAGCTTGCGGTATTTGTCCGCTGCGCGATGATTGCATGGCCCGCATTGCGGGGACGGCCCCTGTGCTGCCAAAGAAGACTCCGAAAAAGCCTGTGCCCGTGCGGCGCGGCATTGCTTACGTCGTGCGCCGCGATGACGGCGCTTGGTTGCTGGAAACGCGCGATCCCAAGGGGTTGCTGGGCGGGATGCTTGGGTTTGCTGGATCAGACTGGTCGGATGATCCACAACCTGCGCCCCCTTTGAATGCGGAATGGCAGCAGTTGGATGCGACGGCGCGGCATACCTTTACGCATTTTCATTTAGAGTTGACGATTCTTTGGACGCGCGTTCCGGGCAATGCACAGCCCGCGCGGGGGCATTTTGTGCCGCATAACGACTTTTCCCCAACGGCACTTCCCACTGTGATGCGAAAGGTCTTTGATCTGGTCGCGGATTCTTTACCATTTGACTGATATATCGCCGCAATTTTGGGGTAAAAGGCCGTGAAAGAGGATTCCTTGACCGCAACTGCAGCCACGCCCCCGATTGCTCGCCTATCCGCTGCGCTGCCGTTCTGGCTGTCGCTGCTGCTGATCCCAATTGCGTGGATCAGTGCGGTCTGGGGTGGCTGGGCCGTTTTCCTGTTGCCGCTGTGCACGTGGTATCTGTTTGGCATCATTGATATTTTCGCAGGCCTAAACGAGGCGAACGCCGATACGTCTACGCCCGATGATCAACTTTGGTGGTATCGCCTGATCACGATCATCTGGGCCCCGCTGCAGGCAGCGACGTTGTTTGGTGTCATGTACTACGCGACCCGCGCCGATCATCTGGGCGGGTGGGAACTGGTCGGTCTATTCTTTGGCATGGGCGTGATCACGGGCACGATTGGCATCAACTATAGTCACGAGCTGATGCACCAAAAGCCCAAGATTGAGCGCAACATGGCCGATATCCTGCTGGCGATGGCACTGTATTCGCATTTCCGGTCAGAACATTTGCTGGTCCATCACCGCTACGTCGCCACCCCGCGCGACCCGGTGACCGCCCGCTATAACGAAGGGTTTCACCGCTTTTTCCCGCGCGTGCTGCGGCAATGCTATACTTCTGCCTTCAAGGCGGAACGGGCGATGCTGGCGCGCAAGAATCTGCCTTGGACGGATCTTAGCAATCCGTTTTGGCGCTACTGGGCGCTGCAGGCCGGGTTTCTGGCGCTCTCACTGATCATTGGTGGCTGGCTAGGGCTTGCGCTGTTCTTGTGGCAAGCCTTTGTCGCGGCATGGCATTTGGAACTGGTGAATTACATCGAACACTACGGTCTGACGCGCGAACATCTGGGCGACGGCAAATATGAATACGTCAAACCGCACCATTCGTGGAATTCCGCACAGAAGGTGTCGAACTGGTTGCTGATCAATTTGCAGCGCCATTCTGACCACCACTACAAGCCCGACCGCCGGTTTCCGTTGCTGCAAACATATGACGCCAGCGATGCGCCGCAGCTGCCCTATGGGTATTCGGTGATGGGGTTTGTTGCGATGGTGCCGCCGCTGTGGCGGCGCGCCATGAACCCTAGGGTCCGTGCCTGGCGCCGCCAGTACTATCCGCATATCACGGATTGGTCCGCCTATAAGGCCGCAACCAATCCGTGGCCGCGTTAGGGTTTAGGCCGGATCGGCACCGACGCGGACCATTTGTTTACCAAAGTTGCCACCACCCAGCATATCTAGGAACGCTTGCGGTGCGTTTTCTAGACCTTCGGCGATGTCTTCTTTGAAGGTGATACGCCCGTCGCCAACCAGTGGGCCGACTTGGGCCATGAAGTCCGGAAACTTTTCGAAGTGATCAAAGATGATGAAGCCTTCGACCAGCAGGCGGCGCGTCAGGATGTTGCGCCAGACGGCGGGCAGGGGCTGCGCCTCTGCAACGCCTTGGCCCGAATACCAAGAGATCATGCCGCAGACTGCGATGCGGCCAAAGGTGTTCATGTTTGGCAGCACGGCCTCTAGCGTCTTGCCGCCAACGCTTTCGAAATAGACGTCGACGCCGTTCGGCGCGGCGTCTGCGATGGCTTGGGTTAGCGCCTTGGCGTCCAAAGCACGGTGGTCAAGGCAGACGTCATAGCCGAGCTCTTTGACCGCGTAATCGCATTTGTCCGCGCCGCCTGCGACGCCGATGACGCGCATGTTTTTGGTCTTGGCCAGCTGCCCAACCATGCCGCCCACGGCACCTGTCGCGGCAGACACCACGATGGTTTCGCCGTCCTTGGCGCGGCCGATGTCATTCAAGCCAACCCAAGCGGTGATACCCGGCATGCCCAGAACGCCCTGCGCGGTCGAAATCGGGGCGATGCCCGGATCAACGATTCGCACGCCTTCGCCGTTGCTGATGGCGTGGCTGGTCCAACCAAAGGCACCGGCGACAATCTTGCCGACGGGAAAGCCTTCGTGTTTGCTTTCCATCACCTCGGCCACGGTGCCGCCTTCCATAACGCCGCCGATTTCGACCGCTTTGGCATAGGATTTAGCGTCGTCCATCCGGCCGCGCATGTAGGGGTCTAGCGATAGCCAGATGACGCGAACAAGGAACTCGCCGTCCTTGATTGCGGGCAGGGTCACAGTTTCGGTGCGGAAGTTTTCAAGCGTCGGCGACCCTTTGGGGCGGCTGGCCAGAACGATCTGCGTGGCGGTGGTCATTGGGGTATTCCTTTAGTCTGTGTCACGCATAAAGTAGCCTGCGCTGCGGGCTTGGAAAGGCTTTCGTCAGGACAAGGCGCGACGATACAGGTGCCAACTGGCGTGCCCAAGCACAGGCAGCACTGCAAGTAGACCAAGCAGCAATGGGATGAGCGCCGCAAGTGTCAGGACCGCGATGATCGTGGCCCAGACCCACATCACTAGCAGATTTTCGCGGGTGACCTTGAGGCTGATCAGCATTGCGGTGACGAAGTCTAGCTCTTGGTCCAGCAACAGGGGCAGGCTGATCGCGGTGAGGCTGAACAGCAAAAACGCGGCTATCGCACCGACGGCCAGTTCGACTGCAATCATCGTCAGGCCAGTGCCATTCAGATAACTTTGCAGATCGTCCGGCGGGCCCAGCAGCACGGATGGCCCCATGAACAGGGCGAACAACATATGGGCCAGAAACGTCCAGAACAGAAAGAACGTCACAATGATGACGCCTGCCCAAGGGACTTGGCGGGTACGCTCTTGCCAGATGATCGGCAAGACTTGCGAAAAGCGGGGTACTTCGCCGCGCTCTAACCGGCGGCTGACGTCATACAGGCCAACGGCAAGGATCGGTGCGATCAGCGGAAAGCCAAGCGACAGGATGAGCGTCCATGTGAAAAACCCTGCGCCCATCTGGAACAAGGCGTTGCCGATCACGACGTAAATTGCGCTGAAGAAAAGCCCGAACAGCGGTGCCGCGCGGTAATCGGCCCAGCCGGCACGCAGGCAATCCCGCAAATCAGTCAGATGCAGGCGCATCACCTGCGGCATGGGGGCAGACTGCGGCGCTGGGGCGGTCATGGGCAGGTTCCATTCGGTTGTGGATGCGCAAAGCGTAGGGGTGTGATCCAGCGCGGGCTTTGATCTGTATCATGCTCGTAACCCAGATCGAGAACGAAAAAAAACCCCGTCCTTCCAAAGAAGAGACGGGGCAAAGGTAGTGCCCGCGTGAAAGCCCATGTGGGGCTATCACGTCAAAGGCACCGGCGGTAACTGTTGAAATCTATGCGTGTTTTGCCATTTCGGCACGGACCTGCTGGCGCAGAAGATCGATAGGCACACGTTGCCCTTCGCGCTTGAACTGCCAATAGGTCCAGCCGTTGCAGCTGGGTGCGCCTTCCAGATGGGCGCCGACCTGATGGATCGATCCCTTCATGTCGTCGCTGCTCAGCGTGCCGTCAGCGCGGACTTTCACGGTGTGACGCCCGTTGAGCGAGTAAAGCTCTTCGCCCGGACGCAGCATGCCGCGTTCGACCAGCACGCCAAAGGCGACGCGCGGCTCTGCCCGCTTAGAAGTGCTGACCTGCAACGCCTCGTTGTCGAACTTGCGCACCTTGGCGATGCGCTTGGTCGCGACCTTGCGGTAGGCCTCTTCACGCTCGATGCCGATGAAATCACGGCCCAGCATCTTGGCGACAGCACCGGTGGTGCCTGTGCCAAAGAAGGGGTCAAGGATCACGTCGCCGGGGTTCGTGGTGCCCAGCAGGACGCGGTGCAGCAGGCTTTCAGGCTTTTGCGTCGGATGCGCCTTGTCGCCGTTTTCGTCCTTGATCCGCTCGTGACCGGTGCAGATCGGCAGCATCCAATCGCTGCGCATCTGAATGCCTTCGTTCAGCGCTTTCAGCGCTTCGTAGTTGAAGGTGTATTTGCTGTGCTCGGACTTGCCGGCCCAGATCAGCGTCTCGTGGGCGTTGGTCAGCCGCTTGCCGCGGAAGTTCGGCATCGGGTTCGACTTGCGCCAGACGACGTCGTTCAGGATCCAGAAGCCCTGGTTCTGCAGCTCTGCGCCCATACGGAACACGTTGTGGTAGCTGCCAATGACCCAGATCGCGCCATTCGGCTTGAGCAGGCGGCGTGCCGCCTTCAGCCAATCACGGGTGAATTTGTCATAAACAGCAAAGCTTTCGAACTGGTCCCAATGGTCATCGACGGCGTCGACTTTGGAATTGTCCGGGCGATGAAGATCGCCACGCAGTTGCAGGTTATAGGGTGGGTCTGCGAAGATCAGATCGACTGACTCTTCTGGCAAACTGTTCATAAGCTCGATGCAATCGCCATCCAAAATTTGGTTAAGCGGTAGCGTTAGGCCCTTTTGGGCCTTTGTTTTTATTGTCATGCTCTGCCTCTATCCCGGTGGATTTTTCCACTCGTTGATTGAGGTTAAGATGACCTTTTGCGGCTTTCAGAGGCAATGGATAAATTGCTTTATTCATCGCGAATTTTATCTTGCCACAACATCTTGTGTACCGGACCGAATGTGCGGCGATGATGTAGAGTGACACCGTGACATTTCAGTCCCTCTAGGTGCTCGGCGGTCGGATATCCGGCGTTTCGTGCCCAGCCATAGCCCGGATGCTGTTGCGCCAATCCCACCATCAGACGGTCTCGCCACACTTTGGCCATAATTGAGGCCGCAGCGATCGATAAAGATTTGGCATCACCCTTTACGATGGTTTGGCCGGGGCAGGGCATGTTTGGAGGCATGCGGTTGCCATCTATCAGTGCAAAATCCGCAGGTTGCGCCAAATCCGCCAGCGCGCGGGTCATGGCCAGTTGGCTTGCCGCAAGGATGTTCAATATCTCGATCTCTTCCACCGAGGCGCTGCCGTACCCAACAATTGCCACGTTTGGGATCAGGTCAAACAGGGCATCGCGCCGCTTTGCGCTGATCGCTTTGCTATCGCCAAGGCCGGGGGGAATCTGCGCGTGGTCTAGAATCACGGCGCAAGCCATGACGGGGCCAGCTAGCGGGCCGCGCCCGACCTCGTCTACGCCCGCAATATGGGCGTATCCGGCGGCGCGGGCGGTGTCTTCGAAATGCAGGTCGGGGGGGATGCGTGTCATGCCCCTATGATGCCGCAGCGGCGGGGCAGGGGGAAGTCCTGCCCGCGCCAAATGGACATCAGCGGCGACGATAGCCTGCATCAACCAGACATTGCGCGTCATAGCCGCGGCGCATGCCGCCCCATGTCGTCAGTTGCACATTGCAGATTCGCGGCAGTGCGCGGGTGTCGGTGCCCCAATCGGCAAGGCAGTCGCGGTCGTAAATGCGCCGCCACCCGTCCCGTGTTTCGATATCATCAATGCATGTGGCGGGTAGTGACTGACGTGTGCGGCTATTGCCGAACGACGGCGCGACCACGACAGGCGGTGCAACCCGCGGTGGTCCTGTTTTGCCGCGCCCGTGGCCGGGTAAATACCCCTGCTCGGTCACAAGCTCGCGCCAGCTTTTGCCATTCCGGCCTTGGTCCGCGGCGGCGGGAAATGCTACGGCAACCATGGCAAGTGCCAATATCAATATCCTAAACATCGTGTTCCCTTTTGCGATGGGCACTGATCGCGCCATATATGGAAACAGGATGGTCATATTGACCGCTGACAGGCGATATCATCCGCTGGCAATGTCGGTCTGCGCGCGATACCATCGGACGATATTGCATAACACGACGGATCCACGTCAGATCGCACCATGATGAAAAAGCTTATTCCCCTAATCCTTGCTGGTCTTTTGGGCGCGACTGCAGCCCAGGCCGATTGCTATGCCGATTATAAGGCAAAGCAAGATAACCCGCTGCGCCTGCACTACGGCGTCGCGCAGGTGTCCGGGGAATGCACAAAGCCTAACGCGCAAGCGGCCATTGCGCCGCGGTTGGCGGCGGATGGCTGGGCTCTGCTGACGATCGTAGGCGTGTTTGATGCAAACGGTCTGGACAGCAGAAAGGGCACCGCTGGTGAGTATTTCCTCCGCTACTGAGGCGCGCGAGATCGGCAATCGGATTGTCGTCGGCGGGATCATCGGTATCGTTCTGATCCTCGCGGCTGCTGCCGTGCTTTTGTTCGTCAACCTGCCAGATGCTAACGCATTCAACGCCCGGGTCGAACAGCTGTTCATCGCGAACGACAACCTGACCACTGGGGCAGAGATTAAGCTGCTGGAAATCCTCGCAGGTTCCGGCACCGCGTTTTCCGATACGCTGTCATCCTATCGCTTTGTGATTTTCGTGCTGCTTGTGTTCTCGACGGCGCTTCTGGTCGCTGCGATCGCGTTTTTGGTCATGCTGATCGGGCTGACGCGGCGCATGGGCCAAATTGAGCGCAAGGGGATCGAGGTAAACTCGCTTTTGATCAGCCGCGATCAGGGATCGGTTTACCTGAACAACTTCGAATTCAAGCTGACCGCCGCGGCGATTGAAACGCTGTCCGTGCTGGCAGAGGCGCGGATGGACGACGAGGTGTTATCTGGCGCTGAAATCGAAGGCGTCATCTCTGGCCGTGACGCGTCCGACTGCGACGAAGCAGCCGGTGCAACGCGTATTAAGCGCCTGCGCGATACCTTGGGCAATCAAATGGTCAGCGAACTTCTCGTGAAAAACATCGCGCGCAAAGGCTATATGCTGGCAATCGACAAGGACGTCATCCGCATGGTCTGACGCCAGTTGGTGTCATTTTTGCGATGCGATCTGAAGGTGGTGATCCCGACTGGGTTCGAACCAGTAACCTGCCCCTTAGGAGGGAACCGTTCATAGCGCTATTCCTTCTTTGATTTCTGTTGTTTGATTGTTTGTACAGGGTCCGTCTGTACATGGTTTGTACGAAAACGGGCCCTGACATCGGCCTCATCTGTCTCTGCGTGGGCATAGATGCGCATGGGCAAATTGGGGTCTGACCAGCGTCCAGCCTTGGCCGCTGTGACTGGGTCGACGCCTTGCCGCACAACCAATTCAGTGAAAAACCCATGCCGTCCTGCTGGGTGCGCTGACAGGTACTGAATGCCCGCTTGCTTGCAGATGGTCTTCCATCGCGTGTTGTAGCCTGTCGAGCTGCCATAGCCGAACACACGCGGCTTCATGAATTTGCCGGTCTTGCGGTTCTTTGGGCGTTTCGGTGGCAAGGCCAGCAACTCGTCCATCATTTCGGGCGAAACGGTTATCCAGCTTTCTGGATGCCCTTTCTGAGCCATCACCCTCACCTTGTTCTCTGCAGGCCGCAGATCATCAGATTCCAGCGAGACCGCCTGATCGATCCGCGCTGCTGTCTCGAACATGAACCGCACCAACGCGGCGTTGTACGGATCAGCGGCACTACAAAACGCCTCGATCCATTCCTTATCCGCCGGTTTGCGCTCAACTCGGCTTGGCTTCCCTCGGCGCTTGTCCTGCGCGATCCGTTCGAACTTGTCATAGGGCTTCACTCTGATCAGAGGCGTTCCTATCAACTCGTGCGCGTTGTTGATCACCGCACTCGCAGGTGTGACAATCTCCCGCCACCACGTATCCGTCGAAGCCATCGGTTTCCATTTTGGGCCGAGCCCTTTCAACAATGCACCCGAGATGGTGTTTAGCGGCATGTCGCCGATTTCTTGCACAATCGGAATGAGCCTCTTCGCATCATCTTTGGATGCGTTGTAGAGCAGGATGGCGTCAGAGAATGTTTTACTGACTTCGTCGCCAACCACATGGCGGCGTATCTGAAATTCGGTCTCAAGTGTTATCCAGTCCCGCGCGCCTGCTTCTGTAGATGCCTTAGTGCTTCGCCGGTATGGGCCTGCGATACGCCTGCCATTGTACTCGATCCAACCCTTGGCCCAGTAGAAACGGCCCCTCTTGTAGATTTGGAGCGGCATGGCTGACCTCCTTCAAAAATCTTGTCGATCTGTGCGGGCGTGATCAGCATTGTCCGTCCGAGGCGGTAGAAAGCGCCCGTTTCGTTGGCACGCTCGCGAAGCGTTCGCTCCGAAATATCAATCCCCATACCGGCCATGACTTCGACCCATTGAGAGGGTGTCTTCCCTAACCCAAGGATTTGAGAACCGTCGACTGCATCTTGGCTAGACATGACTTAGCCTTTCCACCGCGAGTTCGCGGTTTTGGGTTCGGCTTTGACCGTGAACTGGGCCACGTACTTTTCCCAAGCCCCTTTGGGGATCTTGGGGTTGCGCCGCCCAGGTGCCGTGTAGATGTGATCCAGCATGTCTTCACGGATCAGATATCGTATGTTGGTCACGGGCAGACCGACTCGCTCGGCCAGCTCCTTTGGTGTTTCGAGAGGTTTGGTCACGGCTCACCTTTCCGTTGGATTTCAGTTGAAAACACTGCAAGAGTGAACAGGATCGCCCAAATCACTCCAAAAGTGTACATATGGGTGAATTAATAACTCATAGGTGCATCTTGTCAACGGACTTGAGCGGGATTGGTCTTCGTTTGCGAGAAATTCGCAAAATAAATGATATTACTCAGCCCGTTATGGCTGCGGCCATCGATGTGTCTGACCGTGCGTATAAAAACTATGAGCAGGAAAAACGGGAATTGCCCGCGCTTACGGCTCTCAACATCAGCGAAGCGTTCAGAGTGGATCTTGAATGGCTGCTGGCAGGGCGCGGCAAGATCCACAAGAACAACGACCCCGAATTGGCTGAGGCCAGCGCAATCGCCGTTTTGTCCGAAGCTGAAGATCGCGGAACAAACCTACCGATTGCCAAGCTCGGCAAGATCATCGGTTTTGTCGCCGCCCAGTCTGCACAGACTGGTGAAACGCCTGCGCAGATCGCCAGCAACTATTTTGACACACTCTAAGAAGGGAAAACTGACATGACTGATACATTTCACCAGCCCGAAGTCGCAAAACCCGACTTGGACGCCTGCGACCAAGAGATACTCACCTTCGCGCGGCAAGTCGGCATATCAGGCGCGTTCTTGTTTTTTGGCGGCGTGATTGCTCTGATCGCCACGTCAAGCCAAACAACTTGGGACATTGCACGCTCCCTTTACGTTGTCATGGTTGTTCTTGGCCCTATCGGCATTGTCATCGCGCAGAGGCTTTTGCGCATATTGATGAAGCATCGGCGCAAAGAACTTTCCATTTTTGATAGCCAGTAAGGCCGAAGCTCGAAACGCATTGTTTAGGTTGAATCGCTAACCTACAACACGCCTACAAAAATGAAGTTGGAACCAACATGGCGTCAGAAGGAAATTCTTTGAACCTCGGCTTAACCGCAGCGAAGACGGCAAAGAAAGACGAGTTTTACACTCAATATGTCGACATCCAGAAAGAAGTTGAGGCGTATCTTGAGTATGACCCTGATACGTTTCGCAACAAGACTGTTTACTGTAACTGCGACGACCCTTTTGAAAGCAATTTCTTCAAGTATTTCGCTGCAAATTTCAACCGGCTCGGCCTGCGCAAGCTTATCTCCACCAGCTACGACGGCTCATTGATTGCTGGTGGGCAGATCACGTTTGATGAATACACCGAAGGAAATGGCGAACGGGAAAAGCCAAAGGCCATCTGTGTTGAAATTGAAGAAGTGACTGACCTTGATGGGGATGGCGCGGTTGGCATCGAAGATGTGAAGCTATTTCTTGAACGCAATCCGCATTCACATAGGCCTCTTGAGGGTGGAGGTGATTTTCAAAGCGAAGAGTGCATTGAACTGCTCAAGCAAGCAGACATCGTGGTGACTAACCCCCCGTTTTCACTTTTCAAGGAGTTCCTTGCCTTGCTAACGAAACACAAGAAGAAGTTTCTTGTGATCGGGAACACAAACGCAATTACGTATTTGGAAGTGTTTCCGCTGATAAAGGCCAACTCGCTTTGGCTTGGGTGTACGAATTTCAATGTTGGAATGTTTTTTGAAGTTCCCGATGAATGGAAAAAATACCATCATATCAATGAAGAGACTGGAAAAAAAATGGCTCGCGTATCCACATCTTGCTGGTATACGAATCTGGATCATGGTCGTCGCCATGAACCACTTAGCCTAATGACACAGGCCGATAATCTGAAGTTTAGCAAGAGCTTAGCAAAAAAAGACAGTTACTCGAGATATATGAACTTTGACGCTCTTGAAGTCGGGACCTACAAAGAAATCCCAAGTGACTACGATGGCATAATGGGCGTACCCGTCACGTTTCTGAACAAATATAATCCGGATCAATTTGAAATAGTAGGCAACAGCGACGACGGGAAAATGATGCGTGAACTTGGGGTGAGCCAATTAGGCCGCGACTTCATCGATGCGTATCGTGCAAACGGAGGAACTGGACACTATAGCCCAGGAATGAGGATGCTTGGCCTTTTCGACCCAAGTCCTCGCGTAATTTACAAACGTATTTTGATACGGCACCGAAAATGAAAGCATTCTCTAAGTGAAAACCATCCTTAAAACCGACATCAGCGTTGCCGATATTTGCGACGGCTTTGTTTACAACCAGCTCGAAGGAAAAGGGCTGTTCGGGCTGGCCGGAAAGCTGACGATCCAGCCTGAGTATCAGCGCAATTACATCTACGCCGAAGACAATGGCAAACGTGAACAGGCCGTCATTGAGTCCCTGTTGAAGGGTTATCCGCTGGGTTTGATTTACTTCAACAAGGTAGCTGACGAAAAATTCGAGGTTCTGGACGGTCAACAACGCATTACCAGCATTGGGCGGTTTGTTACCAACAAGTTTGCCATCATGGATGGCGGCAATCCCAAGACTTTTGACAGCCTTCCCAAGGACCAACAGGCATTAATCCTTGAAGCAAAGATGCTGATCTACGTCTGCGAAGGTACAGAGACGGAAATCAAGCAGTGGTTTCAAACGATCAACATTGCGGGTGTCCCGCTTAAGCCTCAAGAGCTTCTGAATGCTATCTATTCTGGTCCGTTTGTAACACTCGCCAAGGCCGAGTTCAGCAACAGCCAAAATGCAAACATCCAAAAATGGAGCGCTTACATCAAGGGTAGTGCCAACCGGCAAGACTTCCTTGAACGCGCTTTGGATTGGGTGAGTAAGGGCGATATCGGCACCTACATGAGCGGCCATCGCACAGACAATATCATCACCGAGCTGAAAAACTATTTCGATAGCGTTATCGACTGGGTTTCGAGCGTCTTCACGGACGTTGAGAAGGAAATGCAAGGACTAGAATGGGGCCGGCTGTATGAAAGCCACCACAAGACATCCTATGACCCCGCCGCCGTTTCTGCCGAGGTCAAGCGTCTGTACGGGGACGCATTCGTCAAGAACAGGCGCGGTGTGTTTGAGTACGTTCTGGGAGGCTCTAAGGATTCCAAACTATTGGATATTCGGGTCTTTGAGGAGCCTACGAAAAGGTCTGTGTATGAAAAGCAGACCAAGACCGCAAAGGCCAAGACTACCTCAAACTGCTCGCTCTGCGCACTGGGCCATGATGCCAACAAAGCGAAGATATGGTTGATAAAAGAGATGGAAGCTGACCACGTTTCCGCCTGGAGCAAGGGTGGGGCGACCTCCGCAGCGAATTGCGAAATGCTCTGCAAGACGCACAACCGCGCCAAAGGCAATCGGTGATATAGACCGGATGTTGAGCCTTGGCATCTGTTGGATTAGATCAAAGATGAATCGTTCTAGCTCAGCGGCCAAGCTGCTTGAGGTCAACATATGACGCGGCATGTGTTGGGTCCGGACGGTACGCTGAGAGACACCAGCGGCGCAGAGGTGACGGCGCAGGTGATCGAAAGCACCCGCCTTCACGTTCCCCATCTTGCGCCGCATATTCTGACCGTCGATCTGCCCAAAGGCGACCGGGTGAACATTCTTGTCGAATATTCCTGCCATTGCTGGACCAGAACCTTTGATCCCGCCGCCCACGCTGGCCAGATGCAGGTCATGGATGGAACACGGCCTCGCGCCTTTTGTCCGCAAAGGTTCGCTGCCTCGGTTGATCTGGCGGGGCTGCTGGGAACGCTGCCTCAAAACCGGCTATACCTCACGCCATCGGACCGGAACTACGGCACCTATAACGCCTCGATGATGCTGGACGACGGAACGGCCTACACCGCCTTTTTCATCCTTAAGCCTCACAAGGGCAGATTCGATGGCATTCGCCACAAGCTGCGTCTTTTTGTCGAAAGCGCCCACCACCGCCCGCAGCCGGAAAACGGCCAAAAGGTCAAGATCGCTGTGGTCATCAGTCAGGCGCTCATGGGTAAAAAAGTCAAATATTTCAGACGCTAGAACGACCGAAGGAGCCACCTTTGCAGGCAACTCCTTGGTTATCTCGACGCTCTCTTCGGCCTAGGCCTTATCCACTATTCCAGTTGGACAACTTGCGTTGCGGAAGGAACCTCACAGTCGATCTGGTGTCCTTATGAAGATGTACATAGCCACAGAGGGGTTAAATGTCAATGAATACAAGCGCACTATCCACTCGTCGGAGCTTGACAGATGTTGCCGTAACGCCATTGACGCACCTTATCCTTCACCTCAAACAGGTCAGTCAAGACGACTCTCAGTACAGCACTCGATTCCATTTACCTTAAGAACTTCCGCATAGCCCTCCGCATATGCCAAATTCTTCTCGATTGATTGCGTTGGCAGCTTTGAACTGATTTGCACTCCGGGCCTCGATGCAAAGCCAATATTAGATTTAAGTGCCCAACGGGCGAAAGGTGCCCTAGCATTTGGAAGTAAAACCCAACCAAATCCACATTGCCCTTCCCAAATTGTTCCCCACTTTTCCAAAACCATTGGAGTAGGATTCTTTGCATTGCCTCTTTGAACTCCATTTTCATGGGCCAACTTGTGAATTTCTGCCCAACGTTCTGGATCTGGTGTGCTCAAGGAGGGCACTCTGCTTTTCACGGGTAAAAGTTCTGACGTCTTACCTTTATCTGTGGGATACGCCGTTACAAGTATTGCCGGGCCATCTTGTTCGAGTTTCCAACCAGTTTCAACAGTCGCGACGCGTCCATTTCTTCCTGTTACCAACACTACCGCACCGTGCATTACACCATATTGTTTGACATCTAACCGATAAAAATCTGAATTCTGCGCTGCTTGACAAAATTGATCTGCGAGGTAGCGCCAATCTTCTGGTAGAATCTCAAGAGTCTCTATGAAAAAGCGGGCTTTGGGGCCACCAACCGGATGATCTAGCTTAAGCAGGTATTTGGTTAACTTCTCTTCGGGTACGAAAAAATGGATACCATCCTCTGGCCTAGAAGTCGAAAAAGTTCGGAAATCCCCGACCGCCTCAAAATTGTCTTGCGAAAGTGCTTTCCCAATCTTTTTCCGGTGGTTGGGCAATTCACCTAAAATCCGTTTTACTGCCAGTTGCGCCCTATCACTGGGTTCACCCGCTTCAAGTAGTTTTGGAGCAGCTTTTTGAAATGTTAGATAGTCCAACAGTCTTGGCGTGGATCGCGATCCATACTCCGACAGCAACGCTTCCTCTTCATCTCTGTCTTCCGAGCCCAAGGGCCAATCACTAAGTTTGCAGAGACCATCTTTGTCGATGAACATGTCGTTGAATAGTGACCCACCGAACAAGTCCATATGTACTGGATTGTCCCAGTCAACCTTTATCCAACCAAGGTAGGGACCAAATTCGCTCAATGGCTTTTCGATAGCCGGGAGGCAGCTTTCGGGAAGAGCTTGTAATACAACTACCCAAATATTTTTTTTGGCCAAAGCGATTTGAAGCTCGTCCTCCGTCATACTCGAACCGCTAGAATGCATTGTTTCAGCAAGATCGCAGATGATAGTCAAGAAATGATCCATATCAGGCTTTAGCGTTTGTCCGGATGTACTCGCGCTAATCCCGTCAGTTACTTTTTCCTGGGTTCTTAGTGTTACCTCAGCGAGGTCGTAACAATATCTGCTGTGCAAAAGTGAACCACGCAATATCCGAAGCGGCGGCATATCACCCGAGTCTTCGATTGCATTGATTATTGGCGCCGCACATTGAGGTCCAAAAATCATTTCGAGGTCTGGATGATCTTCATCAAAGAGGAAAGCCGTCATTAGTCAGGTACTCCGCCAGTTTATTGGTAGTAAGGTTTTGAAAACATTGGCTACTGATCTTCAGCAAGTCTAGCCTGAATCAAGGGACAGGACTTCGAAAGTGCCATCGACGGCGCTTACCACTCACTTTTTTTAATTAGGGCAACTAGCCGTCATAACTGAAAAGTTTGCCCAGCTTTTATATCCTTTGCATCAAGCCCTAGTTCCTTGACGATATAACCTGCATCGCCCCACCGCCGAATGTTGCGTAAATACCGATTGCCGTCACCATCTTCAAACAAGCAACGGATATTGACGTTGTCTCCCCAAACGCCTGCAATGGCCGTTATCGCGATACCAGAAGGCAGACAGTCAACTTTCTGGTAGTCGCGATAGTCGATGCAGATATCGCGAGCCTGAGCAAAACTCATTGTGAAACTCTGGTGGTCCAAGCGCATATTTCCTCCTCTCAATTTATAACCCGTAACCGTGGCTGATGTCAGCTTCCCGCTCGCGGGCGTTATCTAAGTCTCGCTCAACCTCTCTTCGGCGGCTTTCACTAATTTCAAGCTGGTCTCGAGTTGCGTGCGCAGCCTCCCGTAGTTCGAGCCCTCGCTCAACAAACCGTGCAATGCAGCCACGGACGCTGTTTGCGATTGAATGAGCACCGACACGCAGGCGGCCAATCCATCTATCTGGCTCTGTATCCTGATCGTCGAACGTTCCTCTAACCCGCTCAATTCCTTTGCTGAGACTTCGCAGGCCGTCACCAACCGCTCGACGCAGGCGAGCAAGTCGCGTTCCAAGGCTGTCAGGGGTGTCGTCATCTAGTTCTCCTCGATCTTGATGCAGGTCACTGACCTGCCGCCTAGTGTGCAGGTCCTCAGGCGCGTCTTGGTCGGGTCCAGAACCAGCCATGTCCCGTCCTCTCTGTCGATCCGCGTCAGGCCCAAGTCCGTCAGTTCCGAGTTCGCCAGCATCAGCGTCCAGAGCAAGCTCGCGGCCATCATCGAGACGATCCCCGCCAAGAACGTCCCCGTGATCAGCCAAGGCGAGATCGTCAGCCATCTCTTGTTCTGTCGCAGAAAGGTGCGGGTATCGGTCTCGATTGTACGCTGCGCGTTGGTCGCAATGCTGTTCAAATCGGTCCTGAAGCTCTCCAATTGCGATGCCAGCGAGGCGGCGTAGTCCTGCCGGATCGTGTCCAGTTCCGCGTTCAGCTTCTCGCTCAGCCGGGTCGGCTTGCCAGTCTTCATGGAAGATTTCTCCTTTCAAACGCCAGCGTTCATCTGTGTCGGGGTCGCGGGCGGTTAGGTAGGCCTTGCCGACACGTGGCAGGTCAAAACCCGCATCTGTGAGGGCATCGATCATGGTTGCGCGGTCGGTGATCAGGCCGACGCTGATCTGATCTTGCAGCCACGCGTGCAGCTCGTCGCGGCCTTGGGCGCGGGTTGGGGTCTCGATGGTGTCGCGGACTTCTTGGGCCAGTTCCAGTTCCATCGGATCGGCCCAGCCGTGGCGCTGGTTCATGACGTCGCGCAGGCTGTCGAAGGCCTTCTCATAGCCGGGCGGCGCGATGTTCAGGCTCCGCCCTGAGGTCAGCTCCAAGCGCGGTGTGCAGAAGTGAAGTTCAACACGGTCTTCGTGGGTATGTCGGACCCAAAGCATCTCATATTGCGTCGGGTCCAGCCCCGCGAAGGCCAGACGTTCGAAGTGGTCCATGACCTCGGCCTGCTGTTGCTCGGTCGGCGCATCCTCGGCGGCAAAGCTGATCACCCCCGCGCGGTAAGTCCACTGGTGGCGGCTGGCGTCAATCAAGGCTTCGGTGCGATCGGGGTTGCCGCGCAGGACCTCGGGCAGTGGCTCGCGCGTGACCGTCATCGGCTGGCCGTCTGCGTCGCGGATCAAGTCGCGGTTGTCGTCATAGGCCAGCACCTTGTCCGCCACGAGGTAGCCAACTGGGCCAGCGCCCGCGCCTTTGCCGTTGCGGAAGAACTTGATCAGCATCGGCGCGCGGCCTCGACGATCTGGGCAAGCTGGCGTTCGATGGTCAGCAAGCGGCGGGCAACGGTGAGCGCGTCAAGATCAACGCGCCCCACCAGCATCGCGCGGTTCAGCCAGCGCGCGATCTGGTTGAGGTTGCCGCCGATGCTCCCAACGGCCAGCACCAGAGCGGGGTCGACGCGAGGGATGGGCTTGCGACGGCGGGCTTCCGTCAGGCCCAAGGCCTCGCGCAACAGGGTCGCGGCAGGCAAGCCAGCGGCTTCGGCCTTGGCGCGCAACTGGGCCTTCTCTGCCGCTGTGCACCGAAAGACGAAGGTCTCAGCCAGTGGCTCTTTGGCGGGGGCTTTTCCCGCGCCGGTGGGGTTCGAAGGGGAGGCTTGCCGCCCCTCGCAAGGTCCCGTGTCAGCAGCGTCAGCGTATGACATGGGTCGCCTTGCTGTTTGCTCTTCTGTCGGATCGGTTGCGGTCATGATCCGAGGCCTGCAGCGTGGATTTGAGCCTCTGTCACCAGATTTGAGGCCAGCAACGCCGTAACTTGGGTCGCCGTGATGTGTTTGCACATCGGGCTGCGATCACTGATCCAGCAGGCCAACCGCGCATGGTGGTCAGCCTGCAACGCTGCCGCCCTCTCCCGGTCTTCCGCCCGCTTCTCGACATAGGCCTGCCAACGCCTCGACTGAAACCAGTTGTCGGAAAAGCAGACCTTGGAGCGGGTGAAACCTGCGCTGTCGGTGGCGTAGGCTTGGACGGCCCGCAGCAAGTCCTCCGGCCTGATCCCTTCCTTCATGGCCTCTTCAATCTGGGCAAGGCAGGCCGCTCTGCTCCGCAATCGGTCAGGTGGATAGGCTACTAGAATCTTCTCAGCTTCTTCATCCACCGCCGCCTCGCGCTTGCGCGTAGGTGGTTTTAGGATGGTTTTAGGATGGTTTGGGGGCCGTGGTGGCCCCGGTACCCCGGCCACAATGGCCCCCGTACCGGGTCCAGTCTGGACGGGGGCCACTGTGGACCCCGTCTCAATCTCGGGCTCTGCGGTCGGTTCCAGCGCCTCGACCTTGGTCAGATCGATCCGGTAGACGACGGTAAATCCGTTCTTGCAGGAGCGTGCGCCGGTCTCGACGAGGATGCCTTCCTTAAGGAACGCTCGCACGGCTCGCTTGACTGTTGTCTCCCCCAGCTCGGTATGCCGTTGGATCGTGCCCTTGGAGCACCATATGCCCGAGCCATCGTCGCTCGCCTTGTCGGCCAGAAACATGATGATCTGCTTGCGCGTTGCGCTGCCGAACTTCCGTTCCGCGCATGTATTCGCAACCCGCCAGCTCATTGGATCGCCCCGAAGTGGGCAAAGACGTGCGAATTTTGTACAGGTTTTGTACGAGATTTCCGCCGTTTCAGCAGAATTCGGCGCGAAAGCTCACGGGACTTTCTGCAAGCTTCTGCACAATGCACTGTAAATAAGTCATATTTTAAAGGTGTTTTTGGTGACCCCGATTGGATTCGAACCAATAACCTGCCCCTTAGGAGGGGGCTGCTCTATCCAATTGAGCCACGGGACCACGACACGTCATTGCCTTGAAATGCGCGATTGGTCAACGTGGGTGGCGGCAGGCTTGGACAAGCCGTTGACTGCGGGATAATACTTATTTGAACGCAGTGACAGGATGATCCCGTGAACAAGCCTCCTCGCAGACCTATGACACTCCGCGACGTTTCAGAAGCATCCGGCGTCAGCGAGATGACAGTCAGCCGGGTGCTGCGCAACAAGGGTGACGTCAGTGCCGCGACCCGCGTCAAAGTACAAGAGGCGGCGAAACGTTTGGGCTATGTACCGAACCGTATCGCGGGATCGCTCGCATCGAGCCACGTCAATTTGGTTGCGGTTATTATCCCGTCGCTGAAAAACATGGTGTTTCCAGAGGTGTTGTCCGGTATTTCCGAATCGCTCGATGGCACAGCGCTGCAGCCGGTCTTTGGTGTGACGGAATACCGTCCCGAAAAAGAAGAGAAGGTCTTGTTCGAAATGCTGTCTTGGCGTCCAGCCGGGGTCATCATCGCCGGTTTGGAACACTCTGACCCATCGCGCGCCATGTTGGCGCAGGCTGGCATTCCCGTGGTCGAGATAATGGATACAGACGGAGAGGCCATCGACGCATGCGTCGGCATTTCGCACCGCCGGGCGGGGCGGGAAATGGCAGAAGCGATTCTTGCGGCCGGTTATCGCAAGATCGGCTTTATGGGGACGCAAATGCCGCTGGACCACCGCGCGCGCAAACGTTTCGAAGGGTTCACCCGGACTTTGGCAAAGTCAGGGGTCGAGATTACAGACCACGAATTCTACGCTGGCGGATCTGCTTTGACGAAGGGCCGGGAAATGACGCAAGCTATGCTGGCGCGTCATCCAGATCTTGATTTTCTGTATTATTCCAATGACATGATTGGCGCCGGCGGGCTTATGTACCTTTTGGACCAGAAGATTGATGTGCCGGGGCAGATCGGCCTAGCCGGATTTAACGGTGTAGAGCTGCTTGCCGGATTGCCGCGGCGATTGGCGACGATGGATGCCTGCCGGTTTGAAATCGGAGCATGCGCTGCAAATATCATCGCCAAACGCGTCGCCGGAGAAGACCCGGGGCCGAGCCTTGTTCAACTGACGCCGCGGATCGATTTTGGGGACACATTGGTGCGAAAATGAGTGGGCACCGGGTAGCGGGTCAGAAAATCCTTGATGTGTGACAGCGGCATGGCCTTGCTATAAAACCAGCCCTGCGCCAATCGGCACCCCATGTCGATCAACCTTGCCTGTTCTTCGTGTGTTTCCACGCCATCTGCCAGCACACTAATATCTAGGCTGTTTGCTAAGCCGATGATCGCGGCGGTCAGCTTTTGCAGATCTTCGTCGGTGTCGACGTGACGGACAAAACTGCGGTCGATCTTGATCTGCGATACGTGAAACTTTCGCAGTGCGGCGATGGCAGCGTGACCTGTGCCGAAATCATCAAGTTCTACCACAAATCCCGCGCTGACCATGGCATTAACGTTCGCGAGGAAATGGGTTGTTCGTTCGTCCAACAGCGTTGATTCCAATAGTTCGATTCGAAGCAGGTGCCGGGCCACGTCGAATTTTACCAGTGCGGTTTCCAGTCGGGACAGTAGGCGAGGGTCAGATAGTTGAGCGGTCGACATATTTATGCTGATGCTTGTGTGCGGCATCCCCTGGTCGGACAGCCAGCGCAGGGCGTGACACGCCGCATCCGTCATCAACGTATCTAGCGCGTCGGTAAGTCCAGCCCGCTGCGCAACGTCAAGAAACTGACCTGCGTTCATCACACCGCGTCGCGGATGGTTCCAGCGCAACAGCGTCTCGAACCCGACGCATTCGCCGGCGACTGCGTCGACCTGTGGTTGAAAGTATGCCTCGAACTCGTTGCGTTCCAAACCGATCTGCAATTCGCGCGCCAAGGCGTTTGCCGATAGCACCTGATCCCGCATCGTATTTTCAAAAAATAACGCGACGCCGCCAATTTTCTTTGCTTCGTATAAGGCAAGATCCGCGGCCGTCAGGACGGTGCCGCGCGCCGCCATGCCCGATTTCAGTTCTAGCAGGGCGATGCCGATCGAAACGCCGATGTGCATGAACTGGCCCGCATAGCCCAAGGGTTTCAGCAGGCGGTCAATGATCTGATCTGCAAAGGCTGTGATCGCGCCCCTGTCATTTGGCATACGACGTACGATGATGAATTCATCACCGCCAACACGGGCCGCAAATTCGCCAGGCGCGACCGCGCTTTCCAAAATCGCAGCGCAATGCTTGAGGACATGATCACCTGCTTCGTGGCCATAGACGTCATTGATCGCTTTGAAACGATCCAGATCAAGGTGATAGACGACGACCGTTTCGTGTGGGCCAAGCCCATCCGCCATCAGTGCGATATCTTCCAGCAGGTTCCGTCTGTTTCGCAATCCGGTAAGTTCATCCGTAATCGCAAGCCGGCGCAGCGCGTGCTGTTGTTCCTTTAGCTGGGTGACATCGACGCGCAGGCCAACGCGCCCGCCATCAGCGGTCGCGCGTTCCACGATTCGCAACCAGCGACCATTGGACAGTTTTTGTTCGATAACGCCTTGAGAGCTGCGATGTTGCTTTAACCGCGTGGCGAGCCATTCTTCCTCTCGCCCAATGCCATCGGCATATTGACCGTTTTGCAACCCAAGCCGCAGGATGTTTTCAAACGTATTGCCAGGTTCCATTGCAGCCGCGCTTTCGGGATAGAATGTGCGGTAGGTCTGGTTGCAGATGACCAAGCGGTCGTCTGCGTCATACAGAACAAAGCCATCGGATAAGGCGTTGATGGCCGTCGCCATTTTGCTTTCCGCTTCGTCCGCCATTTTCAGCGCGAGTACGGTCGCCGAGACATCCTGCGCAATGATAACAATCGACTTTTCCTGATCGGGCATCCGGATGATGTTTACGTCGTAGATCGTCGCTTTGTCTGTGTTCAGACCAACCCGTGCCCGCACACTGCGCCGCCTGACCCTGATGAACTGTCGCAAAAAACGCGCAACGTCGTCGGCTGGAAGGCTGGGAACGGCATCCATCAACGTCAGACGCTGCAACGCACGCATACCGTTTTTCAAAATCGTTCTGGCAAGTCTATTTGCTGCGACGATATGCAAATCGTCGCTGTTCAATACCATGATCGCTTGGCCGGAATTTTCGAACAGCGGCAACAGAATATTTCTGCCGATAACCTGCTGCATTGCCGATATTTCCGCGTTCTGATCGGGATCTACTTGCATCACACTCTCACTGAACATCCCCTCTAGGCTTAGGGGAAAGGCATGAAGCAAGTTTTAAAGATCAAGCAATGAAGCGACTTTTCTGCAGCGGATCAGACCCGTTTCTTGGGATTAGCCAGCGCTACCGCCGCGTGCCGAGGTTCAAGATCTTATGCGCCTGCACCAAATGCGGCTGGTCCAACATCTGGCCATCCAAGCTCGCGACGCCGCTTTGCGCCATGGCATCGATGACCCGCTGCGCATAATCCATCTGGTCGGCGCTTGGCGTAAAGGCTGCGTTAATAATTGGGACCTGCGCGGGGTGGATGGCCAGCTTTCCGTCGAATCCTTCGGCAAAGGCGGCACGCGATTCGCGCTCTAGCCCGCTCGCATCGCTGAGGGCCGTATAGGGGCCATCGATGGCTGCGACTCCGGCATCCTTTGCAGCCAAAAACGCGCAAGTCCGCGCCATCGCAAAGGGCGCGCGCCACGTGCCGTCATCGCAGCGGTTGGACATCGCGCCAAGATCGGCGGCCAGATCCTCGGCCCCCCAGGCCATGCCGCCAAGGGCCGGGTGAGCCCAGTCGCTGCGCATCAGTTGACGCACGGCGCGTACGGTTTCCGTGGCGATAATCAGGATCGGCGCCTGCGATCCAGCCTGCGCGATCAACGCTGCGGTTTCGGCGATGTCCGCTAGGCTTTCACACTTTGGCAGCACATATCCGTCAGGCTGTCCGGGGGCCGTGGCGGCAATATCATCGGCCGCGCGGCCGGTGGACAGTGCATTGATCCGTACGAAGCGGGCCATTTTGGCGGGGGCCTTAAGCCACTCCGCCGTAAGCTGCCGGGCTGCATCTTTTGATTCAGCAGCGACCGAATCTTCAAGGTCGAGAATGATCGCATCAGCCCCAGTGCCGTGGGATTTTTCCTGCTTGCGCGCACTGTCGCCGGGCACAAACAGATAAGATCGGTGGGGGAACATCATGCGGGCCGACCCTTCATCAGGGCGGCGCGATCACAAATAGCGCAAAGCGTATTGTCCTGATTGAAACACCGATGGCGGAATGTGACGATGCCTTGACCGGGCCGGGACGCGCTGGGCCGCAGGGCAACCACCTCTGTCGTGACATGGATCGTGTCACCTTCGAAAAGGGGGGCAGGAAAGTTGACGTCAGTCATGCCAAGATTGGCTACCGTCGTGCCCAGCGTTGTGTCGTTCACGGTCATGCCAACAAGGCATCCAAGCGTGAACAGCGAATTCACGATGGGCCGCCCGAATTCCGTCTGCGCGGCGGCATGCGCATCAATATGCAGCGGCTGCGGGTTCATCGTTAAGAGCGAAAACCAGCGGTTATCCGTCTCTGTAATTGTGCGGGTCCACGGGTGGTTAAAGGTCATGCCCACCGTGAATTCGTCAAACCATAAGCCTGCCATTTTCGCATCCTCCCCAAGATATGCGCAGATATTGCCCGCAACCTGCGCGATGTGCCAGCGCTGTGATTACAACGGAGTATCGGGGGGGACGTCCAGATGCTGTTGCGGCGGCGCTTCGGGGGTGCGGACCAGCGACATGGCGGCGCGTGCGAGGAAATCGCCAGCGGCAGCGACGTCTTCGTGGATAGCTAGAATGCGCGGACGCACCCGGCGCAGGAATGTAATCGCCTCTTTTGTAAAGACGTCCGCATCGTCCCCGAGCACACGGCCACAAGATTCGACCGCAGCGACCGCCGCCAATGCCGAGTTGGTCGAGCCGCCAATGATGCCATCAGTTTTATCGCCGTCGCGCAGCATTGCGGCCAGTTGGGCTTCGATCGCATCGACGGGCGAATCGCTGCTTAGACCGGGCATGACGGCCAATGACACTCCAGCGTGTTGGGCCGCGGCAGTCGCTCCTGCGATCATGGCCGCACCATAGGATTGGTCGATTGGCGGCGCGATCATCAGGATGTGTTTGCGCCCGCGTGCAGCAAGCGATCGCACGCCGAGCGCGCCATATGATCCATTATCAAAGTCGAACCAAGCGTGCTGATCCGACCAGTCGCTGCGCCCATGAGTCGCAAAGGGAAACTTGCGATCAAGCAGGTATCTTACGCGCGGATCTTGCCCTTTAATCTGGTTGAAAATGACCGCGTCGGCAGATCCGGATTCAACGATGTAGCGGATCGGCTTCATCGGATCTTCGTCCGCGAAATAGGGCGTAATGTTCAAGTGAAACGGAGTGTTACGCAGCCCGCCGGCAACAGAGGAAATCAACTTTGCCGTGTGGTTCATCACGTCATGTTCCGTCGACATGACCAGCGAAATGACGTTTGTGCGCCCTGTGCGCAAACGGACCCCGGCGCGGTTGGGGACATAGCCAATTTCGTCGGCAACGGCGCGCACGCGGGCGCGGGTGTCGATATTGATATCCTCTGCGCCTGACAGCGCGCGCGAAACGGTTGGCACGGCCAGACCCGTCAGCTTGGCAATCGTTTTCAGCGTCGGTTTAGGTGTGTTGCCGCGTGCTGCATTATCCAACCGAAACGTCCTTTATATCCTGTATCAATTGATACTTTCCGCTGCCTTATTTTCCAGCGGCTCTAACTGCAAACTGTAATTTTTAAATGGCGTAAAAAACAGTCTTGTTTGCGCAAACAACTTCAGAGTAGCCTTCCTATAACGATTTAGATCAGGGAGGTTAGAATCGTGAAGTTAAGCAAAATACTACTTTCGGGGGCGGCAATCTGCGCGGCAACAAGCGTAGGGGCTGTCGACCTAGAGGTGATGCACTGGTGGACTTCTGGGGGGGAGGCCAACGCCGTTTCAAAGCTTGCAGAGGCTTGGGATGCGACCGGAAATACATGGGTCGACGGGGCCATCGCAGGCGGCGGTGATACCGCGCGCCCGATCATGGTGTCGCGTATCATTGGTGGTGATCCACCCGCCGCGTTCCAGTTCAACCATGGCCGTCAGGCCGAAGAATTAATCGACGCTGGTCTGCTGCTTGACCTGACCGAAGTGGCCGAGGCGAACAACTGGAAAGAGATCATCAATCCACCCAGCCTGCTGGATGCTTGCACCATCGACGGCAAGATTTACTGCGCGCCAGTGAACATCCACTCTTGGCAGTGGATGTGGTTATCGAGCGCTGCCTATGAAAAGGCTGGCGTTCCTGTTCCGACAAACTGGTCAGAGTTCATGGAGACCGCACCCAAGCTGCAAGAGGCGGGAATCACGCCGCTGGCGATGGGTGGTCAGTCGTGGCAACAGAACGGCGCTTTCGGCGTGATGGCTGTCGCCCTTGGCGGCGTCGACGCGTGGACCAAAGTCAACGAAGGCAAGGATGCCGAGGCCGTAATGGGCCCAGAGTACACCAAAGTCTTTGAGGCTTACGGCGCGGCGCGCGAGATGGCCAAAGGTCTGAACGTGCAAGACTGGAACCAAGCGACCTCTGCCGTGATCGAGGGTACCGCCGGTGCGCAGATCATGGGCGACTGGGCGCAGGGCGAATTTGCGCTGGCTGGCAAAGTTGCTGGCACAGACTACGAATGTCTGCCGGGTCTGGGCGAAACGGGCGTTCTGTCCACGGGGGGCGATGCCTTCTATTTCCCGGTGAACAGCGATGTTGACATCACTGCCGGTCAAAAAGAACTGGCCGCACTTCTGGTTTCGCCAGAGGTTCAGGTGTCCTTTAACTCTGCCAAGGGATCGTTGCCGATCCGGGGCGACGTTGACCTGACCACGGTGAACGAATGCACGCAAAAGGGGCTGGATCTGCTGAAAGACGGCAAGACCATCCCAGACGCTGCATCCTTGCTGTCACCAGATACCACGACGCAGTTGAACGATCTGCTGACGGAATTCTGGAACACCCCAGCAATGACACCCGCCGAGGTGCAGCAGCAGTACGCCGATATCATCGCATCTGCTGACTAAGCGATCCGGTATGGCAACGAATGGGCCCCCGCGGGGGCCCGTTCTGTCCGCTGCGCGCAACGCCCGCGCGGCTGGCATTTTTTGCGGGGGGGAGCCCATGACGACCACTGATATCGGCCCGAACACCGGGTCGCGCGAAACTGTGCGCCGCCCTTCGCGGTTCTTGCGCAACCTGTCGCCCAAGATTGCGATGTTGCCGCTCATTTTTACGGCCTGCGTGGTCTTCCTTGGCGGCACGCTATGGACCGTGCTGTATTCCTTTACGAAATCGGGCCTTTTGCCGCGATTGTCGTGGGTGGGCCTTGATCAATACGAACGCCTCTGGTCGTCACGAAAGTGGATCGTCTCGATCGAAAATCTGGCGCTTTACGGTATCTGCAGCCTGATCGGCACGCTTGTGATCGGCTTTACGCTGGCCGCCTTGCTGGACCGCAAAATCCGGGGCGAGGCTGTGTTCCGCTCCATCTTCCTTTATCCCTTTGCGCTGTCCTTTATTGTCACTGGCCTTGTCTGGCAGTGGATTCTGAACCCAGAGCTGGGCTTGCAAAACGTTGTGCGCGAATGGGGCTGGACGTCGTTTACCTTTGACCCGCTCAACAACCCGGAAATCGTGATGTTCGGCCTGCTGATCGCAGGGCTGTGGCAGGGCACCGGGCTGATCATGTGCATCATGCTGGCTGGTCTGCGCGGCATTGACGAAGATATCTGGAAAGCCGCCCGCGTGGACGGCATCGGCACGGTGAAAACCTATATCCGCGTGATTATTCCCATGATGCGCCCGGTCTTTGTGACGTCGCTGGTGTTGATCGCAGCGGGCATTGTGAAGCTGTATGACCTTGTGGTCGCGCAGACATCGGGCGGGCCGGGCATCAGTTCTGAAGTGCCAGCGAAATACGTCATGACCGCGATGTTTGGCGGTCAGAACCTTGGCCAAGGTTTTGCGGCCTCGTCGATGATGCTGCTGATGGTCGTCATTATCCTGATCCCTTGGGCTTACCTAGAATTCGGAGGCAAGAAGCATGGCTGATACCGGCATGTTAAACGCGGCTGCCGCCGTCACGCAGCCCTTGCGCGGCACGCTTGCTGCCGGACCGCGTGGTCCGAAACCAAAGAACAAGTTCAGCCGTAGCAACATCATCATCTACGGCACGCTGTTCGTTGTCGCGCTGTATTACGCGCTGCCGCTTTATGTGATGATCGTCACCTCGCTGAAAGGCTTGCCCGAAATCCGCATGGGCAACATCTTTGCCCCCCCGCTAGAGGTCACGTTCGAGCCTTGGGTCAAGGCATGGCAAGAGGCCTGCACTGGCATCAACTGCGATGGCCTGTCGCGCGGGTTCTGGAATTCCGTCCGTATCCTGATCCCGTCGGTGATCCTGTCCGTCGCGATTGCGTCAGTGAACGGTTACGCCCTGTCGATGTGGAAGTTCAAAGGGTCAGAGGTGTTCTTTACCATCCTGATGATCGGTGCCTTCATCCCCTATCAGGTGATGCTGTATCCCATTGTGATCCTGCTGCGCGAGGCTGGGCTTTATGGCTCGCTGACGGGGCTGGTGCTGGTGCACGTCGCCTTCGGCATGCCGATCAACACCCTGCTGTTCCGCAACTATTTCGCGTCCATTCCAGAGGAGCTGTTCAAGGCCGCCCGCGTCGATGGGGCAGGCTTTTGGGCGATCTTTTTCAAGATCATCTTGCCGATGTCCCTGCCGATCTGCGTGGTGGCGCTGATCATTCAAGTCACGGGCATCTGGAACGACTTCCTATTCGGCGTGACCTATATTTCGTCCCCTGATCGCTACCCGATGACGGTGCAGCTGAACAACATTGTCAACTCTGTGCAGGGGGTAAAGGAATACAACGTCAACATGGCGGCGACGCTTCTGACCGGCCTCGTGCCCCTCGTCATTTACTTTGCCTCGGGCAAGCTCTTCGTCCGCGGGATCGCCGCTGGTGCGGTAAAAGGATAAGATAGTGACCATTCAAAACGCTTCCGTTTCGATCAAGAACCTCGATCTGTCGTTTGGTGCCGTGAAGGTGCTGCAAAACCTGAACCTTGATATTGGGGACGGTGAATTCCTTGTGCTGCTGGGGTCATCCGGTTGCGGTAAATCGACCCTACTCAACGTGATTGCGGGACTGCTTGAACCCACGGACGGGCAAATCTGGATCAAGGACAAGAACGTCACATGGGCAGAGCCGTCAGAGCGGGGCATCGGTATGGTGTTCCAAAGCTACGCGCTTTACCCCCAGATGACGGTCGAGGGGAACCTGACCTTTGGCCTGAAAAACGCGAAGGTGCCTAAGGCTGAAATCGCCAAACGGGTCGCCCGCGCTGCGGAAATCTTGCAGATTGAGCCGCTGCTGAAACGCAAACCCGGTGCCTTGTCCGGCGGCCAGCGCCAGCGCGTTGCCATCGGCCGCGCTCTTGTGCGCGACGTAGAGGTGTTCTTGTTCGACGAACCTTTGTCGAACCTAGACGCCAAGCTGCGCGCCGATCTGCGGGTCGAGCTGAAGCGCCTGCACAACAACCTGAAAAACACAATGATTTATGTGACCCACGATCAGGTCGAGGCGATGACCCTTGCCGACCGGATCGCGATCATGAAGGGCGGCAAGATCATGCAACTTGGCACCCCAGCCGAGATTTATGGCAAGCCGCAGAACTTGTATGTCGCCGACTTCATCGGTTCGCCCTCGATGACGTTTTTTGATGGCACGGTGGACGGCGATATCATGCGCATCCCCGGTCACGATCTGCCGCTGGGCCGCTATGAATTCACGTCCCAACCCGCCCCCGGCACCCCGGCGATCATCGGTATCCGGCCAGAGCATGTGATGACCGGCGATAACCTACGTTCTGCGCCCTACACGACGGTGGTCGAAATTGATCTGGTCGAACCTATGGGCTCGGACACGCTGGTCTATTGCAAGTTCGGCGGCCAGACGATGCGGGTCCGGATGGACGGACAAGCGCAGGTCGCTGTTGGTGACCGCCTGACCATAGGTATTGATCCCGCCGCCGCATCCTTGTTTGACAAAACGACAGAGGTGCGTTTGTGACACCTTGCGACCTTAGGGGCGGCTGGACGCTTCAATCAGCCTCTGGCGCGATGCGTGCGGCAATGACGTTTCCAGGCGACGTCGTATCCACGCTGCATGACGCCGCGCTGATCCCCGACCCTTATGCGGGGCAGAACGAATACGATCTACGCTGGATCTGCGAGGAAGACTGGACCGTGTCGCGGACCTTTGATCTGGCTGATCCGAACGTTGATCTGGTGATCTCGGAACTCGACACCGTGGCTACGGTGCGGGTGAATGGCACGGCCGTCCTGCATGCGGCGAACGCGTTCCGCAGCTACCGCGTGCCTTTAAATGCTGCGGCGAAGGTGGGGGCAAATGATATTGCGATCACATTTCATTCGCCGGTGGTGGCTGGCAAGGCGCTGGCAGACGCCCACCCCTTCGACGTGCCGTGGTCCAAGAACTGCCCGATCCCCTATGGAAATTTCCTGCGCAAACCGGCCTGCGACTTCGGCTGGGACTGGAATATCGCGCTTGCCACGTCTGGCATCTATGGTGCCCTGCATCTGGAGCCGTCAAAGGCCGCGCGGATTGACCGGCTGGCAATCAGCCAAGATCACAGCGATGGCGTCAGCGTCACGGTAGCAGTCCACACCAGCCACCACGATGGTCCCGTGACTGTGACACTGGGTAACCAAGTGGTCACGGCCAACAGCGCCGGCGGCATGTGTCAGGTGACAATCCCTGTTCCGGACCCCCAGCTTTGGTGGCCCGCTGGATTGGGTCATCAGCACCTATACGATCTGAAGGTGACCGCTGGCACCGCAACCACTACCCGCAGCGTCGGTCTGCGGCAGATGGAACTGGTGGCAGAGCCCGACGCCGCTGGCCTTGGCTTTAAGATCAGAGTCAACGGGCACGATGTGTTCTGCAAAGGGGCCAACTGGATTCCTGCTGACGCATTGCCGGGGCGGATCACGGACGAAAAGACGCGTGCCCTGCTGCAATCGGCAGTCGACGCCAACATGAACATGGTGCGCGTCTGGGGCGGCGGGCGCTACGAGCCGGACAGCTTTTACGACGCCTGCGACGAACTTGGCCTACTGGTCTGGCAGGACTTCATGTTCGCCTGCAACCTTTACCCATCAGACCCCGCCTATTTGGCCGAGGTAAAGGCAGAGGTGCGCGATAACGTCGCCCGCATGCATCATCACGCCTGCCTTGCCCTGTGGTGCGGCGACAATGAACTGGTCGGCGCGTTGACGTGGTATGACGTCAGCATCAACGACCGCGACCGCTACTTGGTCAACTACGACCGCCTGAACCGCTGTATCGAAGATGCCCTGCGCGAGACCGACCCAGCCGCAAATTGGTGGCCCTCTAGCCCCTCGACCGGGCCGCTATCGTTTGGCGATGCATGGCATGATGATAGCAGCGGCGACATGCACTTTTGGTCCGTCTGGCACGAAGGGCGCGACTTCGACCACTACCGCGATGTCGCACCCCGCTTTTGTTCAGAGTTCGGCTTTCAAAGCTATCCGTCGATGGACATCATCCGCCAGTTCGCGGACCCCAAGGATTTCAACATCGCCGCCCCGGTAATGGAGAGCCATCAAAAGAACGAGGGCGGCAACGCGCGTATTGCCGAAACCATGTTCCGCTACTTCCGCTTTCCCGTGGATTTCGAAAACTTCGTGTATGTCACCCAAGTCCAGCAAGCGCTGGCGATCAAGACGGCCGTGACTCAATGGCGCGGGCTAAAGCCCCACTGCATGGGTACGCTTGTCTGGCAGTTGAATGACACTTGGCCTGTGTGTTCTTGGGCTTCGCTTGACTATGGTGGGGGCTGGAAGGTGCTGCATCATCTGGCGCAGGATTTTTATGCGCCTGTGACGGTGGTCGTGATGCCTGATGGCGACGATCTGGTGCTGCGCGGCGTCAATGACCTGCGCGAGGCTGCCCGCATCGATGTCACCGCCTATGCCTGCGCGATGGACGGCATTGCCCGCGTGTTAGGGCAGGGCGAAGGCACCATCGGTGACAGTGCGGTTGAACTGCTGCGCATCAAGCTGGCCGATTTGGGCGCGCAAGAGATGCTGAGTTTTGGCTGGACGGCGAGCGATGGCAGCAAAGGCGGGGATGTTTTCGCGCCGCGATCCTATAAGACCTACGATCTGTTGCCGCCGCAGCTGACCTGCCATACCGAGGCAAAAGCAGGCACGCACTTGTTGCAGATCACCGCGCAAGCCATGGCATTCTATGTCACTGCCGAAGCATCTGTGCCGGGCCGGTTTAACCGCAACGCGGTCCACCTTGGGCCGGGGCATACGGCGACGCTGACCTTCACACCCGCCGATCCCGGCGCCACCCCGACCTTTACGCTGCGCGATCTGCATAGCGCGACTTATAACGATTAAGGACACCCGATGACCGATTTCTCCTATCAGCTTTACAGCTCTCGTGACTTTGGACCGACGCCGGAAACCTTCGGAATGCTGGCCGCGCTGGGCTATGCGCATGTCGAAGGCTACGGTCCCGTTTACGAAGATCTGGACGCCACCAAAAAGGCGCTGGACGAAACGGGCCTGACCATGCCGTCCGGCCATTTTGCAATGGATATGGTGGAAAACAACCCGGACCGCGTCATTGAAATTGCCAAGGCGCTAGGTATTCGGAAAATCATTGTGCCCTACCTGATGCCCGCGGACCGTCCCAAGGATGCCGCAGGCTGGACCGCTTTTGGCAAGCGTCTGGCCGCAGCAGGCAAGCCGCTGCAAGATGCAGGTTTTCAGTTTGGCTGGCACAACCATGACTTTGAATTCATCGCCCTACCAACCGGAGAGTTGCCGATCGACCTGATCCTTGCGAACGAAAGCGTCGGTTTCGAGTTCGACGTCGCATGGGCCGCCGTTGCAGGCAAAGACCCTGCGGATGTGATCGCCCAATACGGGGACCGCATTATCGCCGCCCACGTCAAGGACCGCGCGCCAGCGGGTCAGAACGCGAATGAGGACGGCTGGGCCGATGCAGGTCACGGCACACTGGACTGGCCGGGCCATTTCAGCGCATTGAAGGCGGCTGGCTGCGATCTGTTCATCATGGAACATGACAAGCCCGCAGACGACAACCGTTTTGCCAGCCGCGCGCTGGCCTACATGACCTCTCTTTAAGGACTGCGATCCATGACTATTCTGAACGTGGGCCTGATCGGCTGCGGCAACATCTCGACCGCTTATCTGACGCTGGCCCCGACCTTTAAAAATATCCGATTTGTCGCTGTGTCCGACATGAACGAAGAGGCCGCGCTGGCGCGGGGCAAGGAATTCGGCATCAAGGCGCGTACTGTCAGTGACCTGCTGGCGTCCGACGATATCGACATCGTCGTGAACCTGACGATCCCTGATGCGCATTACGATGTGACCCGGCGCATTCTGGAATCTGGTAAGCACGCCTACACCGAAAAGCCGCTGGTGCTGACGCTGAAGCAGGCGAAATCGCTGGCGGATCTAGCCGCAAGCAAAGGCCTGCGCATCGGCTCTGCCCCGGATACCTTCCTTGGCGGTGCCCATCAGCAGGCGCGCCAGATCATCGACGCTGGCGGTATCGGCACAGTCACATCCGGCACCGCCCACTTTATGGGCCCAGGCATGGAGATGTGGCACCCGAACCCCGATTTCTTTTTCAAGCCCGGCGGCGGCCCAGTGCTAGACATGGGGCCGTATTACATCACGAACCTTGTGCAGCTGATCGGCCCGGTCAAACGCGTCGCGGCGCTTAGCTCTTCTGCGCAAAAGCAGCGGACCATCACGTCAGAGCCCCGCGCGGGAGAGACGATTCCGGTGCAGACGCCCACCAACATCCATGCGCTGTTGGCGTTCGAGAATGGCGCGACGATCACCCTGTCTACCAGCTGGGATGTCAAAGCGCATCGCCATGCGAACATGGAGCTATATGGCACGACAGGTACCTTGTTCGTGCCCGATCCCAACCACTTTGGCGGCGCGCTGGAACAGGCCGACGCAGAAGGAACGATTACGCAGGTTCCGGTCTGGGATCACCCGTTTGGGCAAATGAACTGGGATCTGGACAAGGACACGCCGCGCGCCAATTATCGCACCGCCGGGCTGGCCGATATGGCCGCCGGTATCGTCGACAACAGGCCGCACCGTTGCGCCTTGGAACTGGCCGTTCATGTGACTGACGTGATGACCAGCATCTTGAAATCCGGCGAGACGGGCCAGTTTGTCGATATGACGACCACCTGCGACCGCCCGGCAGCCCTTGGCCCCGATGCGGCGCGTGACCTGTTAAAGGAAGATGCATGACCTATACACCCGCCGAAGACCGCTATGAAAAGATGACCTACCGCCGCTGCGGCGCATCGGGGGTCAAGCTGCCCGCCGTGTCGCTGGGGCTGTGGCACAATTTCGGCGGCGATAGCCCGCACGAAAACAAGCGCGATATGTGCCGCACGGCGTTTGATCACGGCATCACGCACTTTGACCTCGCAAACAATTACGGCCCGCCCGCAGGCAGCGCCGAGGAAGCCTTTGGCGAGATCCTCAAAACCGATTTCGCCGGCTACCGCGACGAGCTGATTATCAGTTCCAAGGCCGGCTACCGCATGTGGCCCGGCCCGTATGGAGAGTTCGGCAGCCGCAAGTACCTGATGGCGTCCTGCGATGCGTCGCTCAAGCGGATGGGCCTCGATTATGTCGATATCTTTTACTCCCACCGTTTCGACCCTGAAACGCCTCTTGAAGAAACGATGAGCGCGCTTGCCGATATCGTGTCGTCGGGCCGTGCGCTTTATGCCGGTATCTCTAGCTACAACACCGAGAAAACCCGCGAAGCTGTCGCGATCTTGGACGAGATGGGCGTGCCCATGCTGATCCACCAGCCCAGCTACAACATGTTTAACCGCTGGGTGGAAACCGACGGGCTAAAGGACGCGTTGGCCGATCTTGGCGTTGGCTCCATCGCCTTTACGCCGCTGGCGCAGGGCATGCTGACCAAGAAATACCTTGGCGGTATTCCTGCTGACAGCCGCGCCGCGCAGGGTAAATCGCTGGCGCAAAGCCTGATCACCGAAGAGGCGCTGAACTCTGTCCGTGCCCTGAACGATATCGCAGAAGCGCGCGGCCAGACGCTGGCGCAGATGGCGATCGCTTGGGTGCTACGCGACAACGGCATCACCACGGCGCTGATCGGCGCAAGCAAATCCAGCCAGATCGTCGATTGTGTGGGCGCTGTCAGCAACCTTGAGTTCACCGCTGACGAACTTGCCCAAATCGACAAGCACGCAGGCGATCAAGCGATCAACCTGTGGGCCAAATCCAGCCTGTCTGACAACGCACCGGAGTAACCGATGATCCGTAATCCCATCCTGCCCGGTTTTAATCCTGATCCTTCGATTTGCCGGGTAGGCGGGGATTATTACATCGCGACGTCCACCTTTGAATGGTATCCCGGCGTCCAGATTCACCACAGTACGGACTTGGTGAATTGGACGCTGGTAGCGCGGCCTCTGAACCGGGCCGCGCTGCTGGATATGCGCGGAAATCCCGACAGCTGCGGGGTTTGGGCCCCCTGTTTGTCCCATGCGGACGGCAAGTTCTGGTTGATTTATACCGACGTGAAGCGGCTAGAGGGCGACTGGAAAGACGCCCATAACTACATCACCACCTGCGAGACGATAGACGGCGACTGGACTGACCCGTGGTACGTCAACTCTAGCGGTTTTGATCCGTCGCTGTTCCACGACGAAGACGGCCGCAAGTGGTTCGTGAATATGCAATGGAATCACCGCGCAGCGGGCACGGGTGTAAACCCGGCGCATGACCGCTTTGACGGGATCATCTTGCAGGAATGGTCGCCGGATCGCGGGTTGTTCGGTCCGGTCAAGAATATCTACGCGGGCACCGATCGCGGTCTGACAGAGGCACCGCACATCTTTCGCCGCAACGGCTGGTATTATCTGACAACGGCCGAAGGCGGCACCGGCTATGATCACGCGGTGACGCTGGCGCGGTCTAGGGCTATCGACGGCCCCTACGATACGCACCCCGATAAGCACGTCATGTCAACGCAGGGCGCACCGGATCATCCCGTGCAGCGCACCGGTCACGGGCAATATGTCGAAGCGCCAGACGGCACCGCGTGGCATACCTATCTGATGGGCCGCCCAATGGTGCATGACGGCAAACCGTTCTGCGCCACAGGAAGAGAGACCGGCATCGGGCGCTGCGTCTGGCGGGACGATTGGCTTTATTTAGAGGATGGCAGTCTGCTGCCGCCCGAGACGGTAGATGCCCCCGCGGATGCAGCGCCGCGTGGTCCGGTCGTGCATGCGCGCTTCGACAGCTTGCCGCCGGAATTCCAGTGGCTGCGCACGCCTGATCCGGATCGACTGTTTGCGGTTGAAGACGGCGCGCTGGTCCTGACGGGGCGAGAGAGCATTGGCAGCTGGTTTGAACAATCCCTTGTCGCGCGGCGGCAAGAGGATGCAGCTTTTGACGCCAGCACAACGCTCGATTTTGCGCCGGATTGCTATCAGCAAGGCGCTGGGCTGATGACCTATTACAATCGCCACAAATTCCACGGTGCATTCGTGACGTTTGAGGGCGGCCAGCGGTGTTTGACGCTGATGTCGTGCAATGGTGATTGGCCGCAAGGTCGACTTGATCATCCGATCGCGCCAGTTCCAATCCCGGATGGCCCCATTGGCTTGCGGGTCGAAGTGCGCGGCGCATCACAGCAGTTTTTCTGGTCGAGCGGTGGGCAAGAGCATCCGCTTGGCCCGGCGCGAGACGCCTATCACGTCTCGGACGAGGGCGCGCAGGGAGAGCACGCGTCTTTTACCGGGGCTTTTGTCGGTATGATGGCATTCGACATCACCGGTCGTGGTGAGAAGGCGCGGTTTTCCGCCTTTTCGTACGCACCTGTTGTCATCACGTGACCGAAAAAGATTGACGTACATCATTTTCGGAAGTTAGAACTGTCGTAGGAGGACGCGATGGAAAGACCGACGATTCATGATGTCGCCCGCGAGGCGCAAGTTAGCCTTGCGACGGTTGATCGCGTTCTGAATGCGCGTGGTGGAGTCGCGGCGAAATCCATCGATAAAGTGCAGCGGGCTGTTGAGAAAACAGGATATGTCCGGGATCAGTTCGCGGCTAATCTGTCGCGCGGTCGTGGTTATCGGTTTGTATTCTTGCTGCCCGCCGGGCAATCGTCGTTTGTTCGGTCTTTGATCGCAGCAATTGGCGATGAAGCGCAGCGCGTGCGCAAAGATCGTATCAATGTTGACGTGCGGTCCTCAAAAACATTTGATTCAGCTGCGCAAGTTGCAGCACTGCGACGTATTGACCCCGAACAGACGGATTGCGCCGCTGTTATGGTGTCGGATGTGCCTGAAGTGCGCAGTGAATTGGCGCGGCTGCGCGGTGCAGGCGTTCGCATCCTCTCTCTGGTGTCTGATGTCGCGGCCCCGGGGCGCGATATCTATGTGGGGCCTGATAACGAGGTTGCTGGCCGCATGGCGGGCAGCTTTATGGGGCGCTTTATGCGCAACCCGATTGGCTCTCTGCTTGTGATCGCGGGATCGCTGGCCGCGCGGGACCACGCGCAGCGCTTGTTCGGCTTTCGGCAGGTGATCGCATCCGAATTTCCCGGGCTGAACGTATTGCCCGTGACCGAAGGCTTTGATGATGCGCGCCGCGTTGCGGCCATTGCGCAGCAGGCGATGGCCGACGCGCCTTTGATGGGCGTCTATGCGATTGGTGCCGGTAACGCGGGTCTGCTGAGTGCGATGAAAAACACCAATAGCGCGTTTCGTCCTGTCACGATCCTGCACGAGCTGACCGATGCGGCCCGCAAAGGCCTGCGGTCTGATCTATTCGATCTGGTCATCGACCAAGATCCGGCCCGCGCCGTGACGCGGGCCATGTCCATCATGCGTGACCTTGCGGACGGCGCGACTGCCGACGCCGGGCGCGGCGATATCCCTCTTAACATTTTCATCAAAGAGAACGTCCAATGACTGAATTCTTCAAAAACATCGCCCCAATCAAGTTTGAGGGCGAAAGCAGCACAAACCCGATGGCGTTTCGCCACTACAACCCGGACGAAGTCGTCATGGGGAAGCGGATGGAAGACCACCTGCGCTTCGCTGTCGCCTATTGGCACAGCTTTGTCTGGGAAGGCGGCGATCCCTTTGGCGGCCAGACCTTCGATCGTCCTTGGTTTCCTGCTGACACGATGGACCTGGCCAAGCAGCGCGCGGATGCGGCGTTCGACATGTTCCGCATCCTTGGCGTGCCATACTTTTGTTTCCACGACCACGACGTCCGGCCCGAGGGCGCGACGCTGGCGGAAAGCCGGGATCGCCTGAACCAGATCGCTGATGTGTTCGAGGCGAAGATGGCTGACGGCGGCCCCAAACTGCTTTGGGGTACCGCGAATATGTTCAGCAACCGCCGCTACATGAGCGGCGCAAGCACGAACCCCGATCCTGATGTCTTTGCTTATTGCGCAGCCACGGTGAAGGCTTGCATGGACGTGACCCAGCGCCTGAACGGCGAGAACTATGTCCTGTGGGGCGGCCGCGAAGGATACGAGACGCTGCTGAACACCGATCTGGACCGCGAATTGCAGCAGATGGGGCGCTTTTTGCAGATGGTCGTCGAATATAAGCACAAGATTGGCTATAAGGGCGCAATCCTGATCGAGCCAAAGCCGCAGGAGCCGACCAAGCACCAGTATGACTATGACGTCGCCACGGTTTACGGCTTCCTCAAGCGGTTCGGTCTGGAAGGTGAAGTGCAGGTCAATGTCGAGCAGGGCCACGCGATCCTAGCCGGCCATTCGTTCGAGCATGAACTGGCGATGGCGCGCACACTGGGCATCTTTGGGTCCATCGATATGAACCGCAACGATTACCAGTCCGGCTGGGACACGGACCAGTTCCCGAACAACACACCAGAAGCCGCGCTGGCCTATTACGAGGTGCTTAAGGCGGGCGGTTTCACGACGGGCGGTACGAACTTTGACAGCAAGCTGCGCCGTCAGTCGCTGGATGCCGAAGACCTGATCGCCGCGCATATCGGCGGGATGGACATTTGCGCACGCGGCCTGAAAGCTGCGGCTAAGATGCTAGAGGATGACGCACTCGAGGCACCGCGCCGCGCCCGTTATGCTAAATGGGACAGTGTTGATTATCTGGCCGAAGGCGCGACGCTGGATGGTATCGCTGCCCGCGCCGAGGGACTTGATCCGCAGCCCGTATCGGGCCGTCAAGAGATACTGGAAAACGTCGTTAATCGTTACGTCTGAGGGAGGACACCATGAAGACCATCAAAGGACCGGCACTGTTTTTAGCGCAATTTGCAGGGGACAGCGCCCCCTTTGATACTTGGGACGGCATTACCAAATGGGCCAAAGAGATGGGCTATGACGGTGTGCAAGTACCCAGCTGGGACGCGCGTCTGTTCGATCTGGACAAGGCCGCGACCAGCAAGACCTATTGCGATGAATGGAAAGGGCAGGCGGCCGACAACGGGATCACCGTGACAGAGCTGTCGACCCACCTTCAGGGGCAATTAGTCGCCGTCCACCCTGCCTATGATCTGGCGTTTGACGGTTTTTCCGCGCCGTCGGTGCACGGCGATCCGAAGGCCCGGCAGGTCTGGGCGGTGGAACAGGTGAAAAAGGCGCTTGATGCCTCTGCGCATCTGGGACTGACAGCGCAGGCGACGTTTTCCGGCGCGCTCGCATGGCCTTACGTCTATCCGTGGCCGCAGCGCCCCGCTGGCTTGGTCGAGGCAGCCTTTGACGAGCTTGCGAAACGTTGGCAGCCTATTCTGGATCACGCAGAGGATCGCGGCGTTGATTTGTGCTATGAAATCCACCCCGGCGAAGACCTGCACGATGGTGTCACATTCGAGATGTTTCTGGAACGTGTCGGCAACCATAAGCGCGCCAAGATGCTGTACGATCCGTCGCATTATGTGCTGCAATGCCTCGATTATTTGGACAACATCGACATCTATAAGGACGTGATCGGCATGTTCCACGTCAAGGACGCCGAGTTCAATCCGACGGGGCGTCAGGGCGTTTACGGCGGCTATCAGCCTTGGGTCGATCGCGCTGGTCGTTTCCGGTCGCTTGGGGACGGTCAGGTCGATTTTGGCGCTATCTTTTCCAAGATGGCGGCGAATGACTTTGACGGTTGGGCGGTTGTTGAATGGGAATGTGCGCTGAAGCATCCTGAGGACGGCGCGCGGGAAGGTGCGCAGTTCGTGCGGGATCATATCATTCGCGTGACGCCGCATGCCTTTGACGATTTCGCAGCAGGCGGGACGGATGATGCGATGAACCGCAAGATGCTGGGGCTTTGACAATTTGAACTGTCGGACTGGGGCGCTGCCCCAGACCCCGAGGTATTTTTGACCAGAAGAATTCGGACGCGGGAGAGATATGATGGCACGGATCAGGCTTGGCATGGTGGGCGGGGGCAAGGATGCCTTTATCGGGGCGGTGCATCGCTATGCGGCGCGGCTGGATGATCGGTTCGATTTGGTGGCGGGGGCTTTGTCGTCGACACCGGAAAAGTCGATGGAATCCGGGCGGGCTTTGGGATTGGCCGAGGACCGGATTTATCCTGATTTCGACACGATGGCCGCAGCAGAAGCGGCCCGCGATGATGGGGTCGAGGCGGTTGCGATTGTGACGCCGAACCATATGCATGCGCCCGCCGCCAAAGCGTTCCTGTCGCGCGGCATCCATGTGATTTGCGACAAGCCGCTGACGGCAACGTTGGACGAGGCGAAGGAATTGGTCGCGGTGGCCGAAGCATCGGACGCGCTGTTTGTGCTGACGCATAATTACACCGGCTATCCCCTGATGCGCCACGCGCGGCAAATGGTGGCAGATGGCAAGCTGGGCAATATTCGCGTTGTGCAGGTCGAATACGCACAGGACTGGCTGACCGAAGAGGCGGACGCGGACAACAAGCAGGCGGGCTGGCGGACGGATCCGGCGCGATCGGGCGCTGGCGGGTCCACCGGTGATATCGGCACGCATGCCTATAACCTTGCCTGTTTTGTGTCTGGGCTGACGCTGGATAGTCTGGCGGCGGATTTGCAAAGCTTTGTGCCGGGGCGGCGTGTGGATGACAACGGGCATGTGCTGCTGCGCTTTGAGGGCGGTGCGCGGGGGATGCTGTGGTGTTCACAGGTGGCACCGGGCAATGAAAACCGGCTAACGCTGCGGATTTATGGCGACAAGGGCGGGCTATCTTGGGGGCAAGAGAACCCTAATGTGATGGAATATACGCCCTTTGGACAACCAACGCAGATCCTGACGCGCAACGGGGCCTCTGGTGCGCAAGACGGCGTGCGTATTCCGGGCGGCCATCCAGAGGGGTATCTGGAAGGGTTTGCGAATATCTACGTCGCGGCTGCTGACGCAATTGAGGCAGCGCGCACCGGGCGCAAAAGTGATGCGCTTTATCCGACTGTGCGTGACGGTCTGGCCGGGGTCATTTTTGTTGATGCCTGTGTCAGGTCATCTGCAAATGATGCTGCCTGGGTATCAGTCGCGGATCAGTGATCCGTCTTTTCGGCCGCGAAAGCGGCCGAAATATCCGACAGCTGAAACGGCTTTTCGATCAGTTGAAATGAGTCGATCTTGGAAATCTCGTGACGGTTATAGCCAGACGCAAAGACGACATGCGTCCCGCGTTCGGCTAGCATCAGACCCAGCGCTAGACTGTTTTCGCCGTTGCCGAGGTTCATGTCCAGCAACGCAAAATCAAATGACGTAGTTTCGCACTTTGCCATCGCAGCGGGCAGGTTATGCGCCATATGAACGTCGAACCCTAGCTCGTGTTCTAGCCCGTCAGACACATCCAGAGCGACGATCACCTCATCCTCGACATATAGAAGTTTAGATTTCGAGGGAGTTGAACAGTGATTCATGAGGGATCTCAATTAGCGCATTTACTGGTATTTGGAGAACGCACCGCAAACCTTCTGGTTCCCAATGAAATTCAACATTTCCATTTAGACTGCCAGTGATAGTGGATTTGATCAATTGAGTGCCAAAGCCATCGTCACCGTTGACCGTTGGGGCGGGACCACCCGTTTCCGTCCAAGTAAAGATATAGGTGTCGGACTCGCCATCGTCTTGGCGCAGCCAATTAAGTCTAACCTTGCCCTGTGGATTTGAGAACGCACCATATTTTGCGGCGTTCGTGGCCAGTTCATGCACTGCCATGCCCAGCGATAGGGCCGCGCGGGCATTGACGATAATCTCTGGGCCTTTCAGTTCGACGCGGTCCGCGCCGTAGACAGCAGTCAGTTCGGGGGCAAGTATCTGGCTAAGGTTCGCAGAGGCCCAGTTCGACTGGGTCAGCAGTTTGTGCGTCTGCGCGAGCGCCTGAATGCGGCGGGCGAGCGCGGTAAACACATCGCGGTCCACCGTGGCATCGCGGCTGGCACGGGACACAAGCGCCAGCACATTTGCCAGCATATTTTTCACGCGGTGCTGCAGTTCCTGCATGACACGGCGCAGTTCGAACTGCAGTTGCACTTGCTCGGTAATGTCGCGGACGTTCAGTCCTACGCCTGTCAGGCCTCCATCGTGAAATACCGGATACCAATCCGTTTCCCAGACCCGTTCTTGCCCAGGGTTATCGGCTGTGCCGCCGCGCAACTGCTTGTTTTCGATGCGCGTGCGGTTGTCCAGAACTTCGCGTGCGATCGGTTCGATCACATCACGCAGCGCGGGTGACATAGAACCCAGTGTTTTGCCGATCAGCTCGTCGACCTCGAACCCTGCGATTTTCGCAAGGCGTTCGTTGGCGCGCATATAAACTAGATCATGGCTGAGCATGCCCATCGCGAGGGGGCTGCCATTATACAGGTCTTCAATCTCGGCCAGACGCTGGACCGACAGGCCGCGCTGATGCTCTGCCTCTTGGGCAAGGACGCGCAATTCGGTGACATCGAATAGCGACAGCACGATCCCGCCTTGGGTCGATCGGTCGGATTCAAACGGGACGATCCGGGCGCGAAAGGCTTGACCGTTACGGCTGTCGTAATCCGTTTCGATCATGGTCTGCGTTTCCAGAACCTTGCGGCAATCATCAAGGATGGCAAAGACATCAAGGTCCGACCCGATGTCATCCAGAGGCCGCCCAACGTCGCCCGACACAAAGCGGAATTGATTGCGCGCTTCTGGCGTAAACCGACGTAGGCGCAGTTTACTGTCGAGGAAGATGGTGCTGATTTTGCTGCTGGCGATAAAGTTTGCCATATCGGCATGAGCATCGCGAATTTCGGCAATCTTGGCGTTCAACTCGTCATTGGTGGTCGTCAGCTCTTCATTCGCCGATTGAAGCTCTTCGTTCATCGACATCATTTCCTCGTTAGAGCTTTTCAGCTCTTCATTCGAGGTCTCAAGCTTTTCAGTCGCACTGGTTAGCCGTTGGCGCACGTCGTCCAGCTCTGACTCTAGCTGACGCAGGTATTCTTCATTGTCTTGTCCGACCATCTGACTTGTGAGTGGAGCGTCGACGTCGTCAGTCGCGAGCGCCTCAAATGCGATCAGGATCTGGCGGTCATCGGTTTTACGGCCGGTTATCCGTAGCCGCACGGGCTTGTCGTCTAGCGCGCCGCTAAAGGTAATGGACTGATTTTGATCAAGCTTTTGATCCAGCCGTAAAAGCCGCGCAAGTGTGGTGTTCAGCTCGGGTCGGATCAACTTCAGGATCGACAGTTGCGGGCGTCCCGCGCCGACTTGCAGGTATTTGCTGGCTTTTTCAGAGGTGTAAAGCAGATCGCCCTGCATGGTCAGAACCATATAAGGCGGCGCAAAATGTTGCATCACCTCGGGTGCGCCGGGGGCCGTTTCAGGCTGCGTCACGGAAGACAGATTGTTATCGTTTGCCTTGTCAAAGATGCCATCTGCTGCGCGCAATTCCAGCCGGGACGGTGGCCCGGGCATGCGGCGAAAGATGTGGTGGTTACGCGATGTTTCTTCGAACAAGTCATGGACGCGGGGGATGCTTTCGCTGTTTCCCAAAACCAAAATGCCATTTTCACGCAGACTGTAGTGGAACGCCTTAGCGACGGAATCCTGCAACGACGTCTGAAAATAGATCATGACATTCCGGCACGACAGCAGATCGATCTGCGAAAATGGCGGATCTTTGATCAGGCTTTGGTTGGAAAATCGGATGATATTGCGCAGCCGCTCGTTGACGGAATATCCATTCGCATTGGGTCTGAAGTATTTCTGCACCAAGTCAGTTGGCATGTGACTGACGTTTTCCGTGCTGTAGTGTCCCGCACGTGCGACGCGCAGCGCGCCTTCATCGATGTCGGTGCCAAAAATTGACAGGGACGGCCAGACGTTCAGCCGTTCCATCACCTCTAGCAGGGCGATCCCATAGCTATAGGCTTCTTCGCCTGTCGCGCAGCCGGCCACCCAGATGCGCAGATCGCCCTCGCTGCCTGCGCGCGTGATCAAATCTGGCAGGGTGACATCGCGCAACTCTCTGAATGTGTCTTCGTCGCGGAAAAAGCTGGTGACGTTGATCAAAATACTATCGAACAGCAGGTCGGCCTCTCTTGGATCGTCGATCAGATAGCGCAGATATTCCGACGCGCGTTCCTGTCCAAGGATCGACATGCGCACGGCAATGCGGCGCAGTAGCGTGCCGGGTTTGTATTCGGTGAAGTCATGCCCGACGCGGTGGCGCAGGTGACGCATCACGCGCTGGATAAAGTCACTATCCGATGGCTCTTCGATGGCAAAGTTCTGGATGCGGGCAAAGAAGTCTTCGAGGACAGGCGCGATTTCGGCGACGGGTAGGATCAGGTCGCAGGCCCCGGTCGCAATCGCGTTGCGCGGCATGCCATCGTACTTCGCCTCTTCGGGGCGCTGGACCAGTACGAGGCCGCCGTTGTTCTTAATGTCACTGATCCCGACGCTACCATCGCTGCCGGTGCCTGATAGGATAATCCCGACCGCGTTCAGGCCAGAATGCCGCGCGAGTGAAATCAGGAAGTCGTCGATAGGCCGTCGTACGCCGCGCGGCTCTTGAAATTTTTCAGTGTGAAAGCGGTTGTCCGCGATCGTCAAAATATCGCCCGGCGCAATCAGATAAATGTGCCCTTCGTGGACGGGGCAACCCTCGTAGGCGGTCACGACGGGGCTCTTGGTTTGTCGGCTTAGCAGTTCCTGCATCAGGCTGTCGTGATGCGGGTCTAGATGCTGCACGATGACGATCGCCATTCTGTGCTGATCGGGCAGATGTTCCAGTAGACCTTGGATCGCCTCAAGCCCCCCGGCAGAGGCACCGATGCCGACAATGATCAAGCCGTCGTGGTCAGTGGTCGTTTGGTCAGTCAGGCGCGTCATGTCTGGTTCCGGTCGGGTGCATTCGTTAAGCTGGGTACATAAACCATAGAGGCGTTCGGTCTAGGGGCTTGGAAGTAACAACATGACGCAGCTGAATATGACCGAAGTCGCAAAGCGGCTGGATGGTGCCAACATCCCGCTGACGATTGCCGATGCAAGACGTCCCGATATGCCGCTTTGCTACGTTAATCCCGCATTTTGTACCGCGACAGGCTATGATTCAGAGCAGGTTATCGGCAAGAACTGCAGGTTTTTGCAGGGCGATTTGGACAACGACACCGCTCGGCTAAAAATGCGCCGCGGGCTGGCGCAAAGAACTGGATTTCAGGTCGTGTTCCGCAACAAACGTGCCGATGGCAGCACGTTTGACAACCTTGTGATCATTGAGCCGCTGACAGATGCAGAAGGGGAACTGCTTTATGTCGTTGGATCGCAATTCGTCCTGAAGGACGGCATGCAGGCGGAACAGGCGAACAGCGCTGGGCTAGGCATCGTGCGTGAAATCGACAAGCTGTTGCAGCTAAACGAGCGCCTGCGCGCGACATCGCGACAGGCGCTGGCGCGGTCAATGGCCGCGTCCGTTAAACTGTGGCTGGAACGTTAAAGCTTATACGTCGGAAGAGATACGAAAGCTTCTTTTAACGCATCACCCCAGCCGCTGGAAATCTGATGATAGACCTCGTCGTCAGCTTCGACGCGGGCGCGTTTGTGGATTTCAAAAGCGTCTTTTTCGTACAGCACGATGTCAAACGGCAGGCCGACAGACAGGTTCGATTTGACCGTTGAATCGAAGGACACCAACAGCAGTTTGACGGTGTCTTCGAACGTCATCTCTGGGTCATAGGCGCGCACAAGGATTGGCTTGCCGTATTTCGTCTCTCCAATCTGAAAGAACGGAGTCTCTTCGGTCACTTCGACGAAGTTGCCTTCGGGATAGACCATAAAGATCGTCGGCACGCCGCCTGCGATCTGGCCGCCGACGATGACCGTCGCGCGGAAGTTGCTGCCAGATGTGTCGCCCGTGGGGGACGAATAGGCGATGACCTCTTGCAAGGTCGCGCCGACCAGGCGGGCGACCTGAAACATGGTTGGTTCGCGCATGATGCTGGGGTCGCGGTCAGCGGCGGATTTTGACCGTTCTTCCAGCAGGGAAATCAGGGATTGCGTCGTCGCAAGGTTGCCGGCGGTCATGATCGTGATGACCCGCTCGCCCGGCGCTTCCCATGTAAACATCTTGCGGGTCATGGAAAAGTTGTCGACGCCAGCGTTGGTGCGGGTGTCGGACATGAAGACTAGGCCGCGGTTTAGACGCAGGCCAACGCAATAGGTCATGGGAATTCTCTGATTTAGGTTAAGTCGCTTCTACTGCTGGACTTGCAGCGTGACAATCAGCGATTCATCCCCGTCGCCCATGCGCATCCCCTTAACCGGGGCCGCATCGCTTGCGTCGCACCCAATAGCCAAGCGGGCATAGCGTTCATCCGGGCTGATCCCGTTAGACACATCGAACCCCACCCAACCAAGCGTCGGCAGATGCACCTCTGCCCAAGCATGGCTGGCGTCTTGATCAATCCGGTCGTCCAGTTTCAAATAGCCCGAGACATAGCGCGCAGGAAATCCGGCGTAGCGTGCGGCAGCGATCATGATGTGCGCATGGTCTTGGCACACACCCGCGCCGCCCGTCAGTGCCTGATCGGCGGTGGTGTTGGTATAGGTCTGGCCGATCAGATAGGGCACAGCCGCCAAAATTTGGGCTGATAGTGCGTGGCAAGCCCTCAGCGTATCAGTGGCTGATTTCAGCGGACGGGCCAGTGCACGGATATCCTTGCTTGGTTTTGTCAGCGCCGTGTCCTGCATGAAATGCCACAACGGTGCAGCGCCATAAACCTTGCCCATCACGCCTGCACGGTCATGCGTGCGCACGGTGCCGCTGGCGGTGACGGTCAATTCGGTCGCACCGCGGTCGGTGTTCACCAGATCGATGACGTTGCCGTGGTGGTCCTCGCAGGTCAGTTCGATCACGCCGCCATCGACGGTGACTGTCCAGTCCAGCACGGTTTGCATGATGTTCGACTGCGGCCGCAAATGCAGTCGCTGCAGCGCATAGCTGACGGGCGTGTCATAGGCGTAGCGGGTCGTGTGGGAAATATGCAGGTCCAAGGGGTATCCTAACCGTAGAACTTGTAATCACGCTCGATCATTTGGCCGAGGGCATAGTTGTCTTGAATGAAATTCGTGATGAATTCATGCAAACCCTCATCAAAGATCGAGGCGATGTCCCGCTCTTTCAGCTTTTTCAGCATCAGCTCGGCGTGGTCATGGCAGGCGTGACGCTCGCCATATTCGTCGGCCAGATAGTTCAGGTTTTCGACAGTTGTTGCCATGGAAAACACCAGCGACCGGGGTAGGCGACGATCAAGGATCAGGAACCGCGCGACGCCAGCGGCGGTCATCTCGTCCTCGTCCAGCCAGCGAAAGGCCCGGTGTGCGGATACGGATCGCAGGATCGTTTCCCACTGCACGTTATCCAAGGACGATCCGACAAAGCTGCTGGACGGCAGCAGCGTGTAATATTTAACGTCGATGATCCGCGCCGTGTTGTCAGCGCGTTCGATAAAGGTGCCGATGCGGGCAAAGTCGTAAATATCATTGCGCAGCATCGTGCCGTGCAACGCGCCGCGCACGATGGCGGATTGCTGGCGGATACTGTCCAGAACGCGGGGCAGTTCGGTTTCCTTGACCGGGCGCTTTAGCAGATCCTGAATCGTCATCCAGCTATCGTTGACGGCGGTCCAGACCTCTGACGTGAGCGCGGTGCGCACCAACCGCGCATTGTCGCGGGCCGATTTTGTCACCGAATAGACCGACGACATGTTGTCTTTGTCGCGCAGCAAATAGTCGATCACATCGGTGGCGTTAAAGGTGTCGTGCTTTTCGCGGTAGCGGGTCGCGACGCCTGCGGTGGTGGCAACGGATTCCCACTCGGTGCTTGCGTCAGTGGACCGGGTCAATGCAATGCGAAAGCCAGCCTCGACCAAGCGTGCGGTGTTTTCGGCGCGTTCCAGAAAGCGAAACATCCAGAACAGGCCGCCTGCGGTTTTTCCCAGCATAGTTTAGTCCTCCAGCACCCAAGTATCCTTGGTGCCGCCTCCTTGGCTGGAATTGACGACAAGCGATCCTTCGGTCAGCGCAACGCGCGTCAGGCCGCCGGGCGTGATGTCGACGCCATCAGGCGACACCAGCACGTAGGGGCGCAGGTCAACGTGGCGCGGAGCAAGGCCCTTTTTCACCATGATCGGCACAGTCGACAGCGACAGCGTGGGTTGAGCGATATAGTTGCTGGGCCGGGCGCGCAGTTTGTCAGCGAAATCAGCGAGCTCTTTTTTGCTGGCGGCGGGCCCGACCAACATGCCGTAACCGCCCGATCCGTGGACTTCTTTCACAACCAGCTCTGCCAGATTATCGAGCACGTATTTCAAGCTATCCGGCTCGCCGCAGCGGAACGTCTCGACGTTTTTCAGGATCGCTTTTTCACCGGTGTAGAATTCAATGATATCGGGCATATAGCTATAGATTGCCTTGTCGTCGGCGACCCCCGTGCCCGGTGCATTGGCGATGGTGATATTGCCGGCGCGGTAGACGTCCATAATGCCCGGCACGCCCAGCATCGACTTGGGATTGAACGTCAGCGGGTCAAGGAATTCGTCATCGACCCGGCGATACAGCACGTCAATTTGCTTGTAGCCGCGGGTCGTGCGCATGGCGATGTGGCCGTCCACAACGCGCAGGTCGTGGCCTTCGACCAGCTCTGCCCCCATCTGATCGGCGAGGAATGAATGTTCATAATAGGCCGAGTTATAAATCCCCGGCGTCAGCACAGCGATCACCGGCTTGCCGCCGCAGGACTTGGGCGCGGATGCCGCAAGAGAACGGCGCAGATTCTTCGGGTAATCGCTGACGGGCCGCACTTTGATGCGGCTGAACAATTCTGGGAACATTTGCAGCATCGTTTCGCGGTTTTCCAGCATATAGCTGACACCGGACGGCGTGCGTGCGTTGTCTTCTAGGACAAAGAAGTCGTCTTCGCCGGTGCGGACAATATCAGTCCCGACGATATGCGTGTAAACGCCGCCAGGGGGCGAAAAGCCCATCATTTGCGGCAGGAACGCTTCGTTTCTGGCGATCAAATCTATCGGGATGCGGCCTGCCCGCAGAATTTCTTGGCGGTTGTAGATGTCGTGTAGGAACGCGTTGATGGCACGCACACGCTGTTCGATACCGCGCGACAGCTTCGTCCATTCGCGCCCCGAAATGATGCGCGGCACCAGATCGAACGGGATTAGCCGCTCTTCGGCGGCCATCTGCCCGTAGACATTAAAGGTGATGCCGGTACGCCGAAAGAAGGCTTCGGCCTCTTTGGATTTCTTGGCAAGGCGGCCGGGATCTTGGCCGTCGAACCACGATTTATAATTGGCATAAGGCGGGCGCACCTGATCGTCGCCCATCCGCATTTCGTCAAAGTGATCTGGCTTTGTATTCATGTGACTGAAGCTAACGCTTTCCTAGGATACTGCAAATTATTCAGGCAGGTTCCGCGGAAAGGTCAACAGGTCACCACCGAAACTGTCTGCTCATTTAAGGTTGCCGCCCCAAAAGCGGTTAAAAAAGCGACATCCGCGGCGTCGCGGCCAACGCCTGCGATGATCATGCGATCAGGCGTCGTCATGCCTGTGGGATCGATTAAATGCCAGCCGCCGTTCAGGTAAAACTCTGCTACAGCATGAAAATCTGGCGGGGTGACATCTGGGCTATAGACACTGGCGATGCGTGCGGGGATCGCGCTGGACCGGCACATAGCGATTAAAAGATGGGCATAATCGCGGCAAACGCCGCGCCGGGCGTCAAATGTATCCTGCGCGGTGGTGTTGCCGTCGCTGCTTTCGCCATCATAGGTCAAATTGTCGGTGATCCAACGCGACATCGCCAGCACACGCGGCCCGCCGCGCAGGTCGCCAAACGTGTCCGTCATGAACGCGCCAAAGCTGTCAGCCGTGCAATAACGCGACGCCATCAGGTATTTTACCGTTGGCGCGTTCAGCTGATGCAGCGGCGTTTCTTTCAGGGATTTCAGTTGGGCAACCGGGCGATTGACGGTCACTTGCGCCGAATAGGTCAGCAGCAGATCACCGTTGGTTTCCAGCCAGATACGATTGCCGATACCTTCTTCGGCGGGCATGTCGCGAAAGGACTTATAGGCCGCAATTTCTGTGTTTTCCCACGTCACCGTCTGGTTGAAATCCGTCATCGCGCGGATCTGCAGCAGCAGGGTGCAAGGCTGAGGGATGCCATAGTTCAGGCGCACAGTGATCTGGCTGTCCAAGTAAATAATCCTGTCTGAAGGTGTCGTCGCAAAACCCGCCGTAACGCAGATTAGTTCCGTCCTATGTCACACCAAAGACAACCCGCCAAGGGCCGCAATGCGGGCGATGATGGGATCGATTCCCTGATCGTGGCGCAGGGCCGCAAAGCAAACCGTGCCGTCGCCGCGCATGCGTGCTGCGTCGCGGGCCATGACGTCAAGCGATGCGCCGACATGCGGGGCCAGATCGGTTTTGTTAATCACCAAAATGTCGGACCGGGTGATGGCGGGGCCACCTTTGCGTGGAATCTCCTCTCCTGCGGCGACGTCGATGACATAGATCGTCAGGTCGGCAAGTTCGGGACTAAAGGTTGCGGAAAGATTGTCGCCGCCGCTCTCAATCAGGACGACGTCCAGATCGGGATGGCGGCTGCGCATCTCAGCGACGGCGGCCAGATTGATACTGGCATCCTCGCGGATGGCGGTATGCGGGCAGCCGCCGGTTTCCACGCCGATGATCCTGTCCATAGGCAGGATTTGCATCCGCATCAGCGCCTCGGCGTCCTCTTGCGTATAGATATCGTTGGTGATCACGCCGATGGACAGTTGGTCCTTCAGCCGCACTGCCAGCTTGGCCGTCAGCGTTGTTTTGCCCGCGCCAACAGGTCCGCCAATACCAATGCGCAGTGGCCCGTGAGGAGAGGTCATGACCGGAATATCCTTGGTTGAAGTGTCTCGTGCTGCATGGCGGCGATGTCCGCCAGAAACGCGCTGCCGCCCAGATCGTCAATGCTTTGCGTCAGCGCCGCTTGCGCCAGCAACAGGCATAGCGGCGTTTGATCCGCGACAATCCGCTGCGCCTGAGTTTGTCCCAATGGCATGCAGCGCTGCGCCGCTGAAATCAGCCCTGCGGTGAACGCATGCAGGTACGCCGAAAGCGTCACATCTAGGGCGATCCCCTGCATCCGGGCCGCACGGCCGACGGCAACCGGCAAGCACATGGGCCGCAGGTCCAGCCCCCAAACGGCATTCACCGTGGTGCAAAACGTCTCGCCCTGTGCTGTCGTTTCCAGCAGCCGTTCGCGGGATGGCGCAAGGGCGCGGGCGAGTGCGTCAATCTCTTGCGCATCGTCGCTGCGATACGCCTCTGCCAACAGGATGGCGTCGTTGCGGCCAGTTCCATGCGTGAGCACGGTGGCAATCCAGTCCTGCAGGCCCGCTGCATCGCGCAACCTTCCATCCGCGACCGCCATTTCCAACCCGTGCGAATAGCTAAACGTACCCAGCGGAAAACCGGGCGAGAGCCATTGCATCAGCGTTAGTAGTCCCTCAGTGGGCATGCGGCATCGTCCGGCCGTGGCCATAAGCCCCGCCTTCGGGGGTGAAGGGTGCGTCGATTTCGGCAACATCCGCGCCCAGATGATCGCGCAACATGTGACCAATGACCGGATCGCGCAGGATCAGCAGGTGGTCGCCTGCAAACTGACAGGGCATGTGGCGATTGCCGATATGCCATGCCATCCGCACCAAATCGCCAGCGACGCGGTACAGCGGCTCTGCGGCAGCGACGACGCGAATAAACCGACCGTCGTTCAGCGCCAGCAGATCACCGTCATTTAGGGATGTTGTGTGTTCCAAATCGACCAGAACCGCGGTGCCACCATCGCAAGTTAGCACTTTGCGCCGCATCAACCGCGCATCGTAGGTCAGCGCGCAGGTGTCGAACACCTGCGCGCTGTGATTGTCAGTGACAATATTATGAACGATCAGCTGCGTCATGCGCGGCCCCCGTTCGCCGGATCAAAGATCAGACGTAGAACAGGTCGCGAAAGACGTGTTGCACGATACGGTCGCGCTTGATGCCCAGTTTGGACAGCTCTTCGTCTGTTTTTGCTTCCAGATTGTTGATCTGGTCCATCCGCGAACGGCGCTCCATATAGGCATTCATGCCCTGGCCGATCGAAGCGAAGAAAGCGTCCACTTTTTCGCGGATTGCTGCGGTGCGCGGTGCGCTGAGTGTTTGCGTAGCCATTGGAAACCTTGTCTGCGGCAATCGCCGCTAAAGTATGAATCAGGTCTCCTCCCCTGCCAGACAACATAGGGATGCTGCGGCGCAGCACAATTGCGTTTTCTGCAACCCCGATGCCCACCATCAGAATAGAAAGTATCGCTGGGCCATCGGCAGAACCTCGGCGGGTTGGCATGTCAGTAGCTCTCCGTCGGCGCGGACCTCGTATGTTTCGGGGTCCACATCGATCTGGGGCAGGGCGTCATTCAAGATCAGATCGCGCTTGCCGATGTTGCGGGTGTTCTTGACGGCGACAGTCTGCTTTGCCAGCCCAAGGCTGTCACGGATGCCTGCATCCTGCGCCGCTGCGCTGACGAAACTGACGCTGCCATGCCGAAGTGAGCTGCCATACGCCCCGAACATCGGGCGCGAATAAACAGGCTGCGGCGTTGGGATGCTGGCATTCGGATCGCCCATCTGTGCCACGACTATTGTGCCGCCCAGCAGCACCATTTCCGGCTTCACACCAAAGAATGCGGGGCTCCACAATACCAGATCGGCGCGCTTACCCTCTGTGATGGATCCCACCTCGTGGCTGACGCCATGGGCAATCGCCGGGTTGATCGTATATTTCGCAATATAGCGGCGGACGCGAAAGTTGTCGTTGTCGCCGGTTTCCTCGGCCAACCGCCCGCGCTGTTTCTTCATCTTATCGGCGGTCTGCCATGTGCGGATGAGCACCTCACCGACCCTGCCCATCGCCTGACTGTCGGACGCGATGATCGAAAACGCGCCCATATCGTGCAGAATATCCTCTGCGGCAATCGTCTCGCGGCGGATGCGGGATTCTGCAAAGGCGACGTCTTCGGGGATCGATTTGTCCAGATGGTGGCACACCATCAGCATATCGAGGTGCTCTTCGATCGTGTTCACCGTGAAGGGCCGCGTCGGGTTGGTGGACGACGGCAGAACAAACTCTTCGCCGCAAATCTTGATGATATCCGGCGCATGACCGCCGCCAGCGCCTTCAGTGTGGAAGGCGTGGATCGTGCGGCCTTTCATGGCCTTCACGGTATGCTCCACAAAGCCGCTCTCGTTCAACGTGTCGGTGTGGATCATGACCTGCACGTCCATGTCGTCCGCGACAGACAGGCAGCAATCGATGGCCGCAGGTGTGGTGCCCCAATCCTCGTGCAGCTTTAGACTGCAAGCGCCAGCTTTGACCATCTCGATCAAAGCGTCCGGCTGGCTGGCGTTGCCCTTGCCCGCAAGGCCGATGTTCATTGGGATGCCGTCAAAGGCCTGCAGCATCCGCCCGATATGCCAAGGACCCGGCGTGCAGGTCGTGGCCAACGTGCCATGGGCAGGCCCCGTGCCGCCGCCAAAACAGGTGGTGACGCCGGAATGAAGCGAATCTTCCATCTGCTGCGGCGCGATAAAGTGGATGTGCGAATCAAACCCGCCAGCGGTTAAAATGCGGCCCTCGCCGGCGATAATCTCTGTCCCCGGTCCGATAATAATATCAACGCCGCTTTGCGTGTCAGGATTGCCTGCCTTGCCGATCTTGTGAATGCGGCCATCCTTCAGCGCGACATCCGCCTTCCAGATCCCAGCATGATCAACGATCAGCGCATTGGTGATGACCGTATCCACAGCCCCGCCCGCCCGCGTGACCTGAGACTGCCCCATCCCGTCGCGGATCACCTTGCCGCCACCGAACTTCACCTCTTCGCCGTAGGTGGTCAGATCGCGTTCGACCTCAATGATCAAATCAGTGTCCGCCAGACGCACCTTGTCGCCCGTCGTCGGGCCAAAGGTGGCGGCATAATTCGCGCGGGAAATCAGGGCTGGCATAGGCTCACTTCATCAACGTTGGGCCGCGCTTGCCAAGGCGTTTGGCATTGGCGCGGGTTTTCTGGCGCAAGGGCTTTACGGCGGCATTCATGATCTCGTCCGGGCGCTTGCCCGTCATCGCCGCCAGCGTGGCACTTTGCATCGATTTGGTGATCGCTTCGGTCTTCTCGGACACCATGCGGTCGTTTTCATCGGAGGTGACGGACCACAGCCCGCCCCAGCCCATCATGCGCATGGCGATGACGCTCTGCGCTTCGGCCAGCATCATGCCGACCTCCATCTGTGTTTTGAATAATTCGAGCGGGGTCGCATTCCGGGCCATGTCACAACTCTCCCATGACGGCTGCATTGAACCCATAGATAAGCCGCCGCCCGCCGATTGCGATCAGTTTCACTTCGCGGCGCTGACCCGGCTCGAACCGCACGGCAGAGCCGGGCGGGATATCCAGCCGCATCCCGCGCGCCGCAGCCCGGTCAAAATCCAAACCCGGATTGGTCTCTGCAAAATGGTAGTGGCTGCCAACCTGCACGGGACGATCGCCCGTATTGGCGACCATCAGCGTCAGCGCCTCAGAGCCCGCGTTCAGCTCGATATCACCCTCTGCCGTCATCACTTCACCGGGGATCATTGCGATACCTCTTCTCATCATCTTGCTAAAAATACTCAAAATTCAACGGATCGGTTCGTGGACCGTCACCAGCTTGGTGCCGTCTGGAAACGTCGCCTCGACCTGCACCTCTGGCAGCATCTCTGCGATACCCTCCATGCACTGATCGCGGGTAATCACCTGCGCGCCGGCTTCCATCATATCGGCAACGGACCGCCCGTCGCGGGCACCTTCGACGACGGTATCTGTAATCAGCGCAATCGCTTCGGGGTAATTCAGCTTTACCCCGCGCGATAGCCGCTTGCGCGCGACCTCGGCCGCCATAGCGATCAGCAGTTTGTCTTTTTCACGGGGTGTCAGTTGCATATCAAAGCGTCCAAGTCGGGGGCAGGGGGCCGCGAAGAGCGGTCAAAACGGGGATCAGCGCGCGGCGTAGATCGTGGCTGTCTGCGGCCAGAACGCGCGCGAATAGGACGCCGTCCCGGATCAGGCTGACGCCAGCATTGATGGGCATCAATGCGCGCAGGGTATTCAGCCGCGCCTCGGCATCGGGGGCCACATAGGTCACGCTGGCAAGGCAATTCGCCGGGCCGCCGCACCAAGCCGCAGCCATCTGGTCAGAGATCGCGCCGTCCAGCGCGATGGCATCAGCGAAAACCAAATCGCTGCCGCGTGTGATGCGGACGTCGTCCTTTGCAAAACCTGCTTCAATCCGCTCGCCCATCAGGGCACGGCCAAGCACAAGGGTTTCGACACCTAGGAAAATAGCGTCCTCGGCCATATCAACAGTCAGCCTGCGCCGCAGGCGGCAGCGATCAAACAGGATGGTTTCCTGCGGCAGCCAGTCCAGCCGTGCGCCGGGGGCAAGGGCCGCTTCCGTCGTCATGCGGGCGGTCTGACCGGGCTGGGCTTTGTAAATCCGCTCTGCCGTTTGGGTGGTCAGGGTCAGGTGACTACCCTGTGCGACCTGCGCGGCAATGGAAAAGCGGTCGCCTCCAGTCACGCCGCCTGCGGTGTTCAGCGTCACGGCCAGCAGATCGCCACCCGCGTGGCGCGGGAACAGCGCCTTGGACGCGCCGGATTGGCGCAGCGTGTCCAGCCGGTTACTTGCCTTCACACCAATGCGCAGCACACCCTGCGCGCGGGGCGTCAGGTGATGCGGGTCATCATGCAATGGCGCGGCAAGTGTCATGGCCTAACCCTGCGCAAATTTCTCGGGCAGAGGCAACAGAACAGCCCGTCGTTACGGGCCATTCTTGAGCGATTGCCTGAAAATTAGGCGATAACCGCGCGGCGTTCCCCGCGCATGTTCAGCGCAAGCAGTCCTGCGACCACGGCCAAACCAACCAGATTGACGGACAGATGGTGCGGCCAAAGGCAGGCAATACCCGCCGCTAACGCCACAATCCGCAAGGGCCAGCCGAGGGGGCGTTCCATACAGCCCTGCAGCGCCGCCGCGACGGCGTAGATGCCAAAGACCGCAAATCCGAAAACGGTCACGACCGCCCCCCAGTCGCGTGACAGCAAGGGCGTATAGGCGAACAGGACCGGCACGATGTACAGGCCCTTAGCGAGCTTCCAACTGGCAAAGCCTGTCGCCATCGCCGGGGCCTTGGCGATCGCAGCGGCGGTAAATGCCGCAAGTGCAACGGGCGGCGTCACGTTGCTGTCTTGGGACAGCCAAAAGATGATCATATGCGCGGACAGCAGGGCTAGCGTCGCAGCCTCTGCCGGGACCGTCAGGTCGCGCAGGGGGCTTGCGACCTCTAGCGGCAAGGACGCGACCAGCGCCGCAGCCTCGGGCCGCGCCATGGGGGCCATGATCGCCTGCATCGCCTCTGGTGCGCCCAGCATCAGGACGGCGCGGGCGGTGTCGGGCAGCTGACCCAGGACCAGCGCGTCCACGACAAAGCGGTCTGCGATCATACCTGCCAATGCGGGGGCCGACAGCGTCGCCAGCACGATATAGGCCGCCGTCACCGGCAGACCCATACCAAGGATTAATGACGCCAGCGCGATCAGGACGATGGCCACCAGAATGTTGCCGCCAGCCCAATCCGAGATCATCAAGCTAAAGGTATTGCCGATCCCCGCAGTCGCGATCACGTTCACGATCAAGCCGACAGCGCACAGCAGCACGGCGGTCAAGATCATACCCTTTGCGCCCATCGACAGCGCCTCGACCACAGCCTTTGGGCCCATGGGATTGCGGGTCAGCCAGCTGGAGGCGATGACCGCGACGATGCCGTAAACGGCGGCATAGGTTGGCGTATAGCCTGCGACCAGCATCCCGATCAGCAGGCCGATGGGCAGCACGAAACTCGCCCCGCCATTACGGAAGGCGGAACCAAGGGTTTGGCCCGTGTTTTCCATCGGCGGCAGGTTTTGACGCTTCGCCTCGATCCGCACAAAGAACGCGACGGATAGGAAATACAGCAGGGCGGGCAGGGCAGCGGCCGCAACGATACGCTCGTAAGGGATCTGGGTGAAGGCAGCCATGACAAAGGCACCGGCCCCCATAATGGGCGGCATCAGCTGCCCGCCAGTGCTGGCCGCGGCCTCGACCCCGCCGGCAAACTTGGGACTAAAGCCTGCCTTTTTCATCAAAGGGATCGTGATGACGCCGGTGCTGGCCGTGTTGGCAACAGCAGAGCCGCTGATCGTGCCAGTCAGTCCGCTGGCAATGACAGCAACAATACCCGGCCCGCCGACCATCTTGCCTGCGACAGCGCGCGCCAGATCAATGACGAAATCGCCCGCACCCGACCGCAGCAGGAAGGCACCGAAGATGATGAACAAAAACACATAGGTCGAAGAAATCCGCGCAATCGACCCGAACATCGCGTCATCGCCATAGATAGAGCGGAAGGCGACAGTCTCGACACTCAGCCCCGGAAACCGGAAGACGCCGCCGACAAACTGACCCCACCACGCGATGTAGGTCAGGGCAAGGATGATCAGAACGGGGATGATCCAGCCGGTCAGCCGCCGCGTCAACTCTATCGCGCCGCCGACGCAGACGGCGATGGCGGTCCAGTCGGGCGTCGACAGCTTTACCCCGCGATCATAAATCGCGTTTTCCGCTGTGGCGAGCCAGATGGCAGAGGCGGCAACAGCAAGCCCGAGGATCAGATCAAAGATCCGCACCAGTCGGCTGTCGCGCGCTGTGCCCGCAAGAGGGTAATAGATGCAGGCCAGCAGGGCAAAGACCGCAAAGTGCAGCGCATTGCGCGTCAGTTCTGACACCACCGGATACAGCGCGATATAAAGGTGTGCCACGGATATGGCCGCGCAGAATACGGTCAGCCCACGCGCCCACGCGCCATCAATGCGCCGCAGTGCGGCGTTTTCGGTATCATCCGACATCCAAATTCCCCTTTGCGCAGAGTCCCCGGCCCGGAGGAGGGCCGGGGGATTGGTGCTATTTCGCGATCAGACGGTCAGGGACGTTGACCCCGGCCTCTTGGAAATAACGCAGCGCACCGGGGTGCAGCGGCAGGGGCAAGCCCGCAATTGCGGCCTCTAGGCTCATGGCTTGCGTGGCCGGGTGGATTGCCTGCAGGAAGGGCAGGTTTTCATAGATCGCTTTGGTGATCTGATAGACGTTTTCCTCTGACACGCTGGCGTCCACGGCCAAAAAGTTCGGCTGTGCGACGGTCGTGACGTCCTCTGACTGGCCAGAGTAGGTGTTGGCCGGCACGGTATAGGCGGTCCAAAGCTCGCGTCCGGCGTCAGCCGCCGCACGCTCTTCGTCGGTGAAGGACAGCAGACGCACGCTGTCACCGGCGGATGCGAAAAGCTGGCTTAGCGCACCAACGGGCACGCCCGCGGGGGTGCTGATGCCTTTGACCTGACCGTTCTGCAACGCCTCTGCTGCGGGACCATAGCCGCCATAGACAAGGGTGTAATCGGTTTCAGCATTGACGCCGAGCCCGTCCAGAAGGGCCGTGTTCGACCCCAAAGTGCCGGAGTTCTGCGCGCCAAGGGCGACGCTTTCACCCTTGAGCGCCACGAAATCCGCCATGGTGCCGGTGGCTGCTGCATCAGCGCTAACGACGAAATGTTCCACGTTCTGCCACAGCATCGAAACAGAGCGCAGGTTGTCTTGCGGTCCCACATCGGCCAGCGGGCCGGTGCCGGATGCTGCGAAGTAGCCGTACAGACCTTGCAGGATGCCGAACTGCGCCTCTCCTTCGCGCAGCAGGCGGATGTTTTCACCCGACCCGGCGCTGCTGATGGCGGACATGCCGATGCCTTGGCTTGGCTGCAGCTTCACCTTAACCAGTGTCGAAAGTGCGACGCCGACGGGATAATAGGTGCCGCCAGTGGATGCCGTGGCGAGGATGTAATCCGCCTCTTGGGCGTGCAGCGGTGCGGCTGCTGATATACTTAGCGCCAAGGCGGCCAGCGCGGTGCGTCCAGTGTAGTTCATTGTATTCCTCCCGGTTTTCGTCTGTTCCGTCCGGTCTATGCCGGGCTAGGGGGAAACTATGGCAGACCAAAACGGATACGCCTACGGCAAATTTCCGCACGGGTCGCGAAACTGCGGCCATTCGCCCCTTTCACGCGGGCAGCAGACTGCATAGGTCAGTGACGATGACCGATACGAAGGATTCCACCATGACGTCTTTGACCCGCCTGATGATTGCGCTGTCCGTGGCCATTTTGCCCGGCTTTGCGATGGGCCACGACTATAAGGTTGGCGATTTGCATGTCGAACACCCCTTTGCCCGCGCGACGCCAAAGACGGCGATGACCGGGGCTGGTTATCTGACGATCCTGAATTCCGGCACCGAAGACGACACCCTTGTCGCGATCGAGGCTGATTTCCCCCGCGTGATGATGCACGACAGTGCCACCGTCGACGGTATCGCGACGATGACCCAGATGGACGGCGTGACGATCCCAGCTGGCGGCACCGTCAGCTTTGCGCCCGGCGGGCTGCATGTCATGTTTATGGGCCTGAATGGCGATCCGTTGGAAGCCGGCGAAAGCGTTCCTGCGACGCTTGTGTTTGAAAAGGCCGGCCGCCTTGATGTTGTTTTCAAGGTCGAGGATTCGGGCAATGTCGCCGCTGATCACGACGCCCACGCCGATCACTAAGGCGTCATGTCGCATGGGCGCGACCAAAGGCGCAGTTGTGCGGCCAATCATACTAGGGCAATGTCCGTTGCACCCCGGCGCGATGATCGCGCCTATCAGGCGAATGATCTGGACGCCGTGGCGCAGGACGCTAAATCAAGCTTAGACCTGCGCAGATACATTTGAATTCCACCTCGAAGGAAGAACACGATGAAACTTACAACTCTTGCATTGGCGATGACGACCTTCGCCGCGCCCGCTTTTGCTGAAAGCCACATGGCTGCCCCCACCGGCGACGTTGCTGGCGGTGAAGAGCAGTTCAACCGTCAGTGCGTCGCTTGTCACGTTGTGCAAGACCCCGTGTCGGGCGAAGTGCTGGCTGGCCGTAACGCCAAGGTTGGCCCGAACCTGTATGGTCTTGCTGGTCACATGCCGGCCAGCGTCGAAGGCTTTAACTATGGCGACGCTCTGGTTGCTTACGGTGAAATCGGTACGGCTTGGGACGAGGAAAGCTTTGTCGGCTACGTCCAGAACCCAACCGCTTTCCTGCGCGACGCGCTGGATGACAAGCGCGCCCGCAGCAAAATGGCCTATCAGGTGCGTGATGCGGGTCAAGCCGCTGACCTTTACGCCTATCTGGCCAGCTTTGGTCCTGCCAACTAATCGGCACGTCGGTTAGCGATTTACGGGGCCGCCGCGGGAAACTGCGGCGGCCTTTTTCTTTGCCGAATGATCTACGTTAGCGTGCAGCTTGGCGCGGACCCGTATCAGCCCTAGGTTATGCGTGAAGCTTTAAGAAAGGCACTTTCATGTCCATCACCTTGTTCGCGATTTTTCTAGCCGCCACGGTCGCCGCTGGCGCAACCGGGATGCTGTTTCCGACAGGTGCATGGTACAAGAGCCTGCAAAAGCCAGCTTGGACGCCACCGAACTGTGCCTTTCCCGTGATGTGGACGACGATTTATCTGCTGATCGCCTTTGCTGGCGCGCGCGTTGCGCCGCTAGACGGCAATACCTTTGCCATGGCGTTTTGGGCGCTGCAAATCGCCCTGAATACGCTGTGGACGCCGGTGTTCTTTGGTGCGCGGCGGATTAAGGGCGCGCTGGTGATTATCGTGGCACTGTGGCTGGCGATCTTGGGCGCGACGATTACGCACTTTCAGCTTGATCTGTTGGCTGGCCTTGCCTTTGTGCCTTATCTGGTCTGGGTCACTATCGCGACGGCGCTGAATTTGTCGATCCTGCGGCTCAATCCCGGTCAGAAACCGCTGGAATTGCACAAACTACCCTAGGCCGGGGTTGAAGCGGGGCGGGCTTTGGTGTCACGTTTCGCCATGTCACATCATATTCCCACTTGGGCTGAAACTGCCCCCCGCCTTGTTGCCGTCGCCGCCGGTCGCGACGCAGCCGATCTGGTCGTTCGCAACGTCCGTCTGGTCAACGTCCAGTCCCGAGAGGTTCTTGAGGGTTGGCAGGTCGCCGTTGCTGATGGCCGCTTTGCCTATGTTGGTCCTGACGCCAGCCATTGCATTGGCGGCGCGACCGAAGTGATTGACGGCGCTGGGCGTTATCTGATCCCCGGTCTGTGCGATGGGCATATGCATATCGAAAGCGGCATGCTGACGCCTGCCGAATTTGCTGCCGCCGTAATCCCGCATGGCACGACAACTATGTTCACCGACCCGCACGAGATTGCGAATGTGTTGGGGCTGAACGGTGTGCGGATGATGCATGACGAGGCGTTGATGCAGCCCGTGAACATCTTTACCCAGATGCCGTCCTGCGCGCCCTCTGCCCCCGGCTTGGAAACCACAGGGTATGAGATCACGGCAGAAGACGTCGCTCAGGCGATGTCTTGGCCGGGTATCGTTGGCTTGGGCGAAATGATGAACTTTCCCGGTGTCATCAATGGCGATCCGCAAATGTTGGCGGAAATGGCGGCGACGATGAACGCGGGCAAGACTGTCGGCGGCCACTACGCGAGCCCCGACAAGGGTTTCCCGTTCCATGCCTATGCCGCTGGCGGCGCCGCCGATGACCACGAAGGCACCGCTGAATCCGACGCCATCGCCCGCGTCCGGCAAGGCATGCGCAGCATGATGCGGCTGGGGTCGGCTTGGTATGATGTCGAAAGCCAGATCACGGCAGTGACAGAACGCGGCCTTGATCCGCGAAACTTCATCCTGTGCACCGACGATTGCATGGCGGGGACGCTGGTGAATGACGGCCACATGAACCGCGTTGTGCGCCACGCCATTGCCTGCGGCTGCGATCCGGTCATCGCGCTGCAAATGGCAACGATCAATACCGCGACGCATTTCGGGCTGGAACGCGAACTTGGCTCTATCGCGCCGGGGCGGCGGGCTGACATGATCCTGACATCCGACTTGGTCACACTGCCGATCGAACATGTGATCGCGCGGGGGCGGACAGTGGCCATAGATGGCAAGATTACAGTCGATTGTCCGCATTATGACTGGCCAAGGGCCGCGCGGCAGACGGTGCATCTGGGCAAGGTGCTAGGTGCCGCGAATTTCGCGATCCCGGCCCCCCAAGGGGCGAATGCCGTCACCGCCAAGGTCATCGGCGTTGTGGAAAATCAGGCACCAACCAAGTCGCTGAAATTCGAACTCCCCGTCACCGAAGGCCGCGTTCAGGCGACAGGCGAAGTCTGCCAGATCGCGCTGGTTGAGCGGCACCGGGGCACCGGCGGCGTGACAAACGGTTTTGTGTCGGGCTTTGGCTATACCGGGGACATGGCCATCGCGTCGACCGTGGCACATGACAGTCACCACATGATTGTGGTCGGCACAGACGCGGATTGCATGGCAAAGGCTGCAAACCGGCTTGGCGAAGTGGGCGGCGGCATCACAGTGTGGAAAGATGGCGTCGAAATCGCGCTGGTCGAACTGCCCATCGCTGGCCTGATGTCTGACCGCCCTGCGGCAATGGTCGCAGCCGCGGCGGACGCCATGGTCGCCGCGATGGCCGACTGCGGCTGCTCGCTGAACAACGCTTATATGCAACACTCCTTGCTAGCGCTGGTCGTGATTCCGGAATTGCGGATCAGCGATCTAGGGCTCGTCGACGTAACCAAATTTGAACTGACACCGCTATTCGAGGGCCAGCCATGACCGAAATCCGCCATTTGCGCTGCCCCGATGTGGCAGCCCCCGAAACCTTTGATGATGCCGCCGCTGCTGTGGTGCGCCTGTGCGAGCTTTATGAGGCCGCCACCGGTTTCCTGTCTCGGCATTTCCAAGAGGTGCTCCGCAGCGGTCAATCCGACGTCAGTTATCGCGCCTACTATCCCGAAATTCGCCTAACCACGACCAGCTTTGCCCCGACAGACAGCCGCCTGTCCTTTGGCCATGTGCCGCAACCTGGCACCTATTCGACGACTGTGACGCGGCCTGATTTGTTCCGGCATTATCTGGAACAGCAGATCGGCCTGCTGATGCAAAACCACCGCGTGCCCGTCACGATTGGTGTGTCTACGACGCCAATGCCCGTGCATTTTGCTGTTGCGAACGACGCGAGCGTCACGGTGCCGCAAGAGGGTGCCGCAGATTTCCATCTGCGCGACATCTTTGACGTGCCGGACCTGTCCACGACCCATGATGACATCGTGAATGGGAATGGGTTCCTTTATCCCGACGGTGCCGCGCCTTTGGCGCCCTTTACCGCGCAGCGCGTCGATTATTCGCTGGCGCGCCTGTCGCACTACACCGCCACCAACGCCGAGCATTTTCAGAACCACGTTCTGTTTACCAACTACCAGTTCTATATTGAGGAGTTCGAGGCCTTTGCCCGTCTGATGCTGGCAGACCCGGACAGCGGCTATACCGCCTTTGTCGGACCAGGCAATCAGATCATCACGGACGCGGATGCGCCGATGCAGGCCCCGGCAAAGCTGCCGCAGATGCCGACCTATCATTTAAAGCGGAAGCACGGTGCAGGGATCACGCTGGTGAACATCGGCGTCGGCCCGTCGAACGCTAAGACCGCGACCGACCATATCGCCGTCCTGCGTCCGCACGCTTGGCTGATGGTCGGGCATTGCGCGGGTCTGCGCAATTCGCAGCGGCTGGGGGATTTTGTGCTGGCCCATGCCTATCTGCGCGAAGATCACGTGCTGGATGATGACCTGCCGGTCTGGGTGCCGATCCCGGCGCTGGCGGAAATCCAGATCGCCCTAGAAGACGCGGTCGAGGCTGTGACCCAGCTGGAGGGTTACGAGCTAAAGCGCATCATGCGCACCGGCACCGTTGCCACCATCGACAACCGCAACTGGGAACTGCGCGACCATTCCGGCCCGGTGCAGCGCCTGTCGCAGTCCCGCGCCGTGGGACTGGATATGGAAAGCGCGACCATCGCCGCCAATGGGTTTCGGTTCCGCGTGCCCTATGGCACATTACTTTGCGTCAGCGATAAGCCCCTGCACGGAGAGCTGAAACTTCCCGGCATGGCGTCGGATTTCTATCGCAGTCAGGTCGCAAATCACCTGATGATTGGCATCCGGGCGATGGAAACACTGCGCGAAATGCCACTTGAACGCATTCACAGTCGCAAATTGCGTAGCTTTGAAGAGACAGCTTTCCTCTGAACCCCACGAAATAAGCGTTTTTTTGTAAATTTGCGCTTGCACGAGGCAGCAAACCGTTGTGGTGTCCCACAACATAACGTTTAAACGCGACCAACCGGCCCCATAGGCGGGGATCATTTAAGGGAGATACGATCAATGGCAACGAAACCGATGACCAAGGCAGCACTTGTCGCAGCGCTGGCTGAAAAGACCGACATGGACAAAAAGTCCGCCGGTGCCGCTTTGGACGCCGTCGTCGCGATCATCACTGAAGAAGTGTCCGGCGGCGGTGCCGTTACGCTTCCCGGCGTTGGCAAAATTTATTGCCGCGAGCGTCCAGAGCGGATGGTTCGTAACCCCGCCACGGGCGAGCAGATGAAGAAAGACGCCGACAAGGTTGTCAAAATGACGATCGCCAAAGCGCTGAAGGACAGCGTGAACGGCTGATCTTGCATCTTGCAGGAATTAACGAAAGGGTCGCCCTCGGGCGGCCCTTTTTGCGTTTGAGGTGATATGGATTTCAAGTCTCTTTTCATGGGCTTCGCTTTTGCCGCGATGTGGTCCTCTGCCTTCACCTCGGCGCGGATTATCGTGCAATACGCGCCGCCGCTAACGGCGCTGTCGCTACGGTTTCTGATTTCGGGTTTGCTGGGCTGCGCGATTGCTTGGGCGCTGGGCCAGTCGTTTCGCCTGACAAGGCGGCAGTGGACCGGGGTCGTGATCTTTGGCCTGTGCCAGAATGCGCTGTATCTGGGCCTGAACTTTGTCGCGATGCAGACCGTACAGGCGTCACTGGCGGCGATCATCGCGTCGACCATGCCGCTGCTTGTGGCGATCGCAGGATGGTTGCTGTTTGGCACGCGCGTGCGCCCACTCGGCATCGCAGGGCTGGCTGCGGGCGTTATAGGCGTGGTCCTGATTATGGGCGCGCGGTTGTCGGGGGGCACCGATGTGCTGGGGCTGATCCTGCTGATCGTGGGCGTCTTTTCCCTGACGGCGGCAACCTTGGCCGTGATGGGCGCGTCGTCTGGCGGCAATGTGCTGGCGATTGTCGGGCTGCAACTGCTGGTGGGGGCCGTTCTGACCGCGATCCCCGCTGTCATCTTTGAACCCTTTGTCGTGGACTGGAATTGGACGCTGATCGCTGCGTTCTTTTATACAACACTGATCCCGGGGCTTGCGGCGACATGGGTTTGGTTTTTGCTGGTCGGCCGGATCGGTGCCGTGCGCGCCAGTACGTTCCACTTCTTGAACCCCTTCCTTGGGGTCGTGATTGCTGCCGGGTTTCTGGGTGAACAAATCGGCCCGCTTGATGTCGTGGGTGTCATCATCATCGCGGCAGGCATTCTGGCGGTACAGCTAAGCAAGCAACCAACTGCGCTTGCGACCAGTGACACAGCTAACAACCGATTAAACTAATACAGATCGGTAGGGAACTTTGCTCACGGATGCGTGTTTGCTCACAGATAATATAAGGAACACCCCATGCGCAGCATCATCTACATCATTGGCCTCGTCGTCGTCGTCTTGGCCGTCCTGAGCCTGTTTGGTCTTCGGTAAACCCGTTTTCTTTTACGAGTATGGGCCGTCCTGATCATCTGATCGGACGGCCTTTTTTACGTCTGGACCCGTTTGCAGTTGCTGGTCCAAAAACGCCTCGAAGGCATCAAGGTCGATCCCGCCAATTTGGCCAAACCCCTGCATCCACACCGCGGCAGAGCGCAGGGCGTCCGGTTCCAGCTTGCACCATTTGACCCGGCCCCGCTTTTCCTGAGAGATCAGACCAGCAGCAGACAGCACCCCCAAGTGTTTCGAGATCGCAGCAAGCGACATCTGAAATGGCTCTGCCACATCGGTGACGGCCATATCGTCCTCTAGCAGCATCGCCAGAATGGCGCGGCGCGTTGGGTCGGCCAGTGCGGCAAAGGTTGTGTCCAGATCTTGTGTCATGCGGCCATTAGGAGCGCGTTGCAGTGATCGTCAACCGATTGGTTGAATTTGATATATGCGGAATTGGGGGTGTTTGGCAGCCAACTTACCGAACCTCTGTTCAGGATAAGCTATGTTTTTCAGGCATTTGGGCCAATATACCCCTGCCTTGACTCGCAGCCCCACGCCGCTTAGACGAAGCCAAGTAATTTACGGGACATTTACCGCGTGTCAGACAGCCCGGACCCAGCCGACCATGCCACTCGCCTTCAGGCGTTAGAGGCGAAATTGGCGGCACGGCGCACAGTCGCGCAGGATAATGGTCAAACCGACGGTCACTACCAAGGGCAGCTTGCCTGGCGGATGGTTATCGAGCTTGTCGCCGGTCTTGGGATCGGTTTTGGCATCGGATACAGTTTGGATCGGTTCTTTGGAACTCTTCCGCTTTTTCTGGTGCTGTTCGTTTTGTTGGGTCTGGCCGCTGGTATCAAAACCATGATCAGGTCTGCCGACGAAGTGCAGAAGAAACAACTGGCGGGCCAAGAGGGGCCGACTGCCAAGAACGAGGGTGACACACGTGGCTAGTCATACGGCAACCGAGACGACCGAAGCAGCGACCCACGGCGCAGAAGCGACTGCGGCCCACGGCGGCGACGCAGTGGCACAGGGTGCCGATGCAGCGCATGACGCTGGCGGCCTGGTGTTTCACCCGCTGGACCAGTTCATCGTTAAGCCATTGTTTGGTGACGGCGCTGTGCATTGGTACACCCCGACGAACGTAACGCTGTGGTTGGCTCTGGCCGTCCTTTGCGTTGTTCTGCTGTTCGTCGTCGGTTCCCGTGGCCGCGCCACGATCCCGAGCCGCGTTCAGTCGGTCGGCGAATTGTTCTACGGCTTCACACACAAGATGGTCGAAGATGTCTGCGGCAAAGAGGGTCTGAAGTATTTCCCTTATGTCATGACACTGTTTGTCTTCATCCTGTTCGCCAACTTCCTTGGCTTGCTGCCAATGTCCTTTGCCACCACCAGCCACATCGCTGTGACGGCGGTCCTTGGTTTCGGCGTGTTCTTCGGTGTGACCATCCTGGGTTTTGTCCTGAACGGTCCGTCTTTCCTGAAACTGTTCTGGATGTCCGAAGCGCCGCTGTTCCTGCGCCCCATCATCGCCGTGATCGAGCTGATTTCCTACTTCGTGCGCCCTGTTAGCCACTCTGTCCGTCTGGCCGGTAACATCACCGCTGGTCACGCCGTCATGAAGGTTTTCGCCGCATTCGCTGGCCTCGCGATCGTCAGCCCTGTGTCGATCCTCGCGATCACAGCCATCTATGGCCTCGAGGTCCTTGTGGCCGGTATTCAGGCCTACGTCTTTGCCATTCTGACTTGTGTGTACCTCAAGGATGCACTGCACCCGGCTCACTGAGCCAAGGACCACAAGTAAGTCTACGAACCACCAACGCAATTCCACCATCGTAAGGAGATAAGATTATGGAAGGCGATATCGCAAGCATGGGTCAATTCCTCGGTGCCGGCCTCGCAGGCATCGGTACTGGTCTGGCCGCTTTGGGTGTTGGCAACGTTGCCGGCAACTACCTGGCTGGCGCACTGCGCAACCCTTCGGCCGCTGCTTCGCAAACTGCGACGCTGTTCATCGGCCTGGCCTTCGCAGAAGCACTGGGGATCTTCTCGTTCCTCATCGCTCTGCTGCTGATGTTCGCAGCCTAATACGCTGAACAACATCCTTACGACTTTCCGGCGCGGGGCAACCCTCGCGTCGGATCGTTGAAACCAACGGTAACCGGGGACACAGATGGCTACTGCAGACGTCGCACAAGAAGTCGAAGCGGGCATGCCGCAGCTTGATTTCTCGACTTTTCCGAACCAGATTTTCTGGCTTCTGATCGCGCTAGTCGTGATCTATCTGGTCCTGTCCCGGATCGCCCTTCCGCGCATTAGCGGTGTGTTGGCGGAACGGTCGGGCACCATTTCAAATGATCTTGCTGCCGCAGAAGACTTTAAACTGCGCGCAACAGAGGCTGAAGCGGTCTATGAAAAGGCCCTTGCTGACGCCCGTACAGAATCAAACCGTATCGGTGACGAAGCCCGCGCAGTTGCGCAGGCTGACCTGGACGCAGCATTGGCCGAGGCCGATGCAAAGATTGCGACCCAGACCGCTGCGGCAGAGGCGAATATCGCCGAAATCCGTGCCAGCGCGACTGACAACGTCGCCATCGTGGCAAAGGACGTCGCGCAAGCGCTCGTCGCTGCCATGGGCACAAACGCCGATCAGGCCGCAATCGACGCGGCTGTCGCAAACCGGATGAAAGGGTAAACCATGCGTTATCTGATGATCCCATTGTTCACGGTTCTGGCGTCCCCCGCCATGGCTGCGACGGGTCCCTTCTTTTCGCTGCGCAACACGAACTTCATCGTTTTGCTGGCGTTCATCCTGTTCATCGCGATCCTGATGTACATGAAAATTCCGGCAAAAATTGGTGCGATGCTCGATGCGCGCGCTGATGGTATCCGGTCTGACCTGGACGAAGCCCGCGCTCTGCGTGAAGAAGCACAGACGCTGCTTGCTTCGTACGAGCGTAAGCAAAAAGAAGTGCAAGAGCAGGCTGACCGCATCGTCGCCAACGCCCGCACCGAAGCAGAGCGTTCTGCGCAAGAGTCTAAGGACGACATCGCTGCATCCATCGCCCGCCGTCTGGCAAGCGCTGAGGAGCAGCTGGAAAGCGCCCGCGCTGCCGCCGTCAAGGACGTGCAGAACCGTGCTGTGACTGTCGCTGTCGCTGCCGCGAAGGACGTGATTGCCAGCAACATGGACGCTGCCCGCGCCAACGCGCTGATCGACGAGTCGATCGCCACGGTGAAGGCAAAGATGCACTAAGCTGCGTCTAACCATCTTAGGAACAAGCCCCGGCCGCGAATAGCGCCGGGGCTTTTTTCGTTTTTAGCGTTGGCGTTCGATATCTAGACGCTTGCGGGCGAAGCCTTCGTTCTGAATGGCTGTTTGCTGATCCTCTAGCGCGTGCTGCACGTAGTCCAAATGCGCATTGATCGCAGCCTGTGCGCCTGCCGCATCGCGGTTTTGGATCGCGACGTTGATGGCACGGTGCTGCCCAACCAGATCGCCGCGCGTCAAACGCTGCTGGAACATAACAGCCCGGTTATAAAACACGCCTTGCCGCAGCAGATCATACATCGATCGCATCATATGCAGCAGGATGATGTTGTGGCTCGCCTCGATGATGGCGAGGTGGAAATCGGCGTCCAGCTGCGCCTCGTCTGTGGGGTCAGCCTTGCGATGGGCGGCTTCCATTTTCTTGAAAATAGTATCGATCACGGCAAGATCCGTATCGGTGCCATGCTTGGTCGCGCGGACGGCGGCCAGCCCCTCCATGTCGCGGCGAAAACTGATGGTGTCGAACAACGCGACCGGGTGATCGGCGAACAGATCAATCAGCGCAGGGGCAAAGGCGCTGCCCAGCACGTCAGCAACGTAGACACCCGCCCCAGCCCGAGCCGTGAGCAAGCCACGATGCTGCAGGTCAGCCAGCGCCTCGCGCAGGGACGGGCGCGAGACCTCCATCCGCTCGCTTAGCTCGCGCTCTGACGGCAGGCGCTGACCGGGGCGCAGAATGCCGCGCAGGATCAGATCCTCGATCTGGCGGGCGATGCCGATAGATAGCTTCTCCTGAGTAACACGCTCGAACGGCATAACATTCCCTGACCTAAGGTGGTCAGGATATATAACCAATTTCGCGATGTCACATACAAAAAGGGCCACCCCGAAGGGCAGCCCGATGTGTCGTCACGGCAAAAGCGTGGTTTAGTTCGGCGTGATTACGATATCGACGCGGCGGTTCTGCGCGCGGCCTTCGGCGGTCAGGTTCGTCGCGACGGGCTGGTCTTCACCGCGGCCGATGGACCGGATACGTGCGTTGGACACACCGTAGTTGGCCAGAACAGCGGACACGGCCTGCGCGCGGCGCTGGGACAGATCAAAGTTGAACGCTGCATCGCCCACATCGTCGGTGTGACCAATCACGTTGACGGTGGAGTTCGGGTACTGGCGCAGCGAATTGGCCAGTGTCGCCAAGTTGCCTTGCGCCGCACCGGAAACAGAGGTGGAGTTCGTGGCGAACAGGATATCCTGTGGCAGGGTCACGGTCAGGTTCTGGCCGTTATTCACGATGCCGACGTTGCCGCCCAACTGGTTGCGCAGTTCCTGCTCTTGCTTGTCCATCTGGTTGCCGACAGTTGCGCCGGCAGCGGCACCCAAGGATGCACCGATCAGGCCGTTGCGGATACGCTCACTCTTGTCGTCGCCAGTAGCAGCGCCAACCAAGGCACCCAGGCCCGCACCGATGGCAGCACCCTGGCCGGTCATAACGTTGTCATTTGGACCGCCGGTGCCAGCGCAAGCTGTCGTCAGGGCCAGTGCGGCGGTTGCGAGTGTCAGGTTCAAACGGGTCATGGTGATCATGCGAATCTCTTTCATTAATGCCCCCGGTCATCCGGGTATGGTGATGGGGCTTATATGCCGCAATCATCCACGCTATCCAATAACGCGCAACTATCAGGCAAGGTTCCGCTGATCTAACGATTGTGTTTCACGTGCCGACTCCCACGCCAGAAGGGTTCGTTTCACTGGCAGACCCCAATGATACCCACCCAGCGCCCCCGATTTGCGTAGGGCGCGGTGGCAAGGAATCAGCAAGCTGACAGGGTTACGCCCGACAGCCGTGCCGATGGCGCGCACGGCCTTGTCCCGGCCGATGCATTTCGCGATCTCGCTATAGGTCGTCACATGCCCGGACGGAATGCGCAGCAGCGCTTCCCAGACTTGGATTTGAAGCGGAGTGCCGATCATCAAAAGCCGCGCCTCGCCCACACCGGTCAATGCGGCCTGCGTCCATTCCACAATACTGTCCGGTGCCTCGATATAAGTCGCGGCGGGCCACCGCGCGGTAAGGTCAGCCATCGCTGCCTGTGGACCGGACTCTGCCGCAAAAGCCAAACCGCAAAGCCCCTTGTGTGTCGCCATCGACAGAACCGGGCCAAAGGGGCTGTCGAACCATCCCCAAAACACTGTCAGCCCGTCACCTTTGCGGGCAAATTCCCCGGGCGTCATTGCCTCCCACCGGATGAACAGGTCATGCAGGCGACTGCTGCCGGACAAGCCGACCTTTGCCGCGGTGTCTAATGTGGTGAAATTATTGCGCAGCAACTCTCTTGCGTGATCCAAGGCTAGGAACTGCTGATACCTTTTGGGCGACACCCCAACCCAAGTGGTGAATACGCGCTGGACGTGGCTGGTGCTCATGCCAAGGGACTCGGCAAGTTCTGTCAGGGACAGTGGCGCGCCCGCGCGGTCATCAATCAGTGCGATCGCCCGCGCCATGACATCGTAATGATAAGGTGCATGTTCCATGATCTTAACCTTAAGGATTACCGCTGCAGCAGGCGACCCGGAACTTGCGCTTAGGTGCCGGGGCAGGGCACAAAGCGCGTATGACACAACAACTCGACTATCAGACGATCCGCGAAATCTTTACCCGGTTTGAAGCGGCCGAGGCCGAGCCGAAAGGCGAGCTTGATCATGTAAACGCTTATACCCTTGTTGTCGCTGTGGCCCTGTCGGCGCAGGCCACCGACAAGGGCGTCAACAAAGCGACGCGCGATCTGTTCGCTATCGCCGATACGCCGCAGAAGATGCTGGCGTTGGGGATTGACGGCGTGACAGAGCATATCAAGACCATCGGCCTGTTCCGGCAGAAGGCGAAGAACGTCATCAAGCTAAGCCAGATCCTAGTCGACGACTATGGTGGAGAGGTCCCCAATTCCCGCGCGGCCTTGGTGTCTTTGCCAGGTGTTGGTCGCAAAACGGCTAATGTGGTGCTGAATATGTGGTGGGGCCACCCGGCGCAGGCTGTGGACACCCATATCTTTCGTATCGGTAACCGCACCGGCATCGCGCCGGGCAAAGATGTCGACGCTGTTGAGCGCAAGATCGAGGACCACGTTCCCGCAGATTTCCAGCGCCATGCGCATCACTGGTTGATCCTACACGGACGCTACACTTGCGTCGCGCGCAAGCCAAAATGCGGGGCCTGCCTGATCCGCGATCTTTGCGCCTACGACGCCAAAGAGTTCTGAACGGCTGAAAGCCACATTGCATCCAGCGCATCAATTGCGGCTGGATCAAAGCGATCTTCTTCTTTCCAGTATTTGCCGCTGGGGACGTAATAGTTCAGCCGCGCTTCCTCCGCATCCGCACGTGCGGCGATTGCTTGGTCATAGGGAAGCGCTGCGGCGGGAAGGCCACTCGGATTCCCGCGGGGGAACACCAATTGGCTGTCCGCCGTCGATAAATTAATGCACGCACATCCCGCTCGCGCCGCCATGATCTGAAGCCTCGCCGACTTTGCCGGAAGCGATCGCAGGGTGACGTCCTGCCGCAAGGGGTCGGGCGCGCCGGTGCCATAAAAATGGGTGGGGCCAGTAGCAGGGTAAACCATATCGCAACCCAAGAAGGCCATCACCGATGGCTTTAACGCGGACAGCGCCCAGTACCCCGCTGTGAATGCCATCGTCCCCCCTGCATACACAAACCCGCCAAAGTCATTTTGGGTTGGGACATATGCGTTTGCAGTAACGATGTGTTGGGATGCCGATAAAGACGAAGGTCTGCGCTCCACCGGAAAATCGCTTGGGTGGATAAGATCATCCCAATCAGGCCGCACACGCCAAGCATTGTTGATCGCGACAATGCGGTCGAATGGTCCTCTTTCCCAATGCTCGCAATCCATGACGGATGGGCCTGAACCCAGAATAAGTACTGCAGCCATGTCCCAACCGTCCTAATTTGTGCATGATAGGAGGTAGCGGTGCCGCTGCAGATGTCGATCAGAAATCGAACTGAAGAAGCCTCCGGCGGACATATTTTTGTTCGGGTGAAAACCTAAGTGGGTGCGCCATTCCAGACTTTGTCACTTGGTGCGCACCCTGGAATGGCGGCTTTCACCGTCAGCGGTCATCGGCATGTCTGCCTGTACCGCTCGCCTATCCAAGGCCATTGAGCTTAATAGGGGATTAATTTCACCCGAATAAAAATATGTTGGGGGGTGACGACGAAGGCGGCGGGGGGCTAGCCCCCCTGCTGCGGTGCGTCCTTAACTACTCGCCAAGCTTGGCATGGACCTCTGCAAGGTCGATTTCACCCGTTGGCATCTTGTTGTCTGGGTTTTCGAAATCATAACGGAAAAGCTGGAAATCTTTCTTATAGATTTCATAGACCAGATGCATCGACAGGTCGTCGAAATAGTCTGACACTTTGTGCAGCCGCTTTGGGCCGTGGCCTTCGCTTTCGTTGAAGCGCGGAATCGTCGCAAGATCGACTTTATGCGGTGTTTCGACGGCCGACAGCACGTCCTGCATCCCGTCGTTGAAGGCTTCGGTCCAGAAAATTTTGTCATAGGTGCCGCCGTTCACGATGAACGTCGAGATGTGACCTGACATTGCTGACCAGTGGATGTCAGGCTCCATCGGGCGGCGCCAGCGAATGGTGTCGCGGGCGAAAAGCAGGAAGCGGCGGAATGATTGGATCTGATCGAATTCAAACCCGGTTTCGGGATCGCCGACTTCAATGCCGTATTTTTGGATCAGCAGCGGGACAAGGTTCCCGCGATAGCGGCGGCCATTGCGCTGGATGCCGCAGATCTTGTCAAAGAAGGACGACAGGATGCGGGTGTAGGGGTTGCGCACGCAGGTGAAGGCATAGCTTTTATGCGCTTTCACGTTGGCATTAATCAGCGGCTGGCTGTCATCCATCGCCCACTTGTGCATGCCAGCCTGAGCGTCGTGGATGTCGCCATCAAAGAACGTGCCGTGGTCCGAGTAGTACATGATCTGACCGATGGTCGAGCAGGCGCACTTTGGCACCACGCGGTAAACCATGCTTTCGCTTTCCGTCATCCAGGTGCCTGGAAAACCCATCGTGTCTACCCTTCCTATTCGGACTGAACTGCCGAAAGTCGCTTCCGGTCCTGTCTTAGTGGACTGGGAAATGCAAAGAAACCCTGTATGTTCAGGGGCCGTTCACGCTATGACGGCTATGGACGTCGGTAAACTGGAGCATAACGGCCTTTTCATGGCAAAAATCGCTTTTATTCTTCTCTGCCACAAAGACCCTGATGCGATCATCCAGCAGGCCCGGCAACTGACGGCGGCTGGTGACTGCATCGCGATTCACTTTGATGCCCGCGCCCCGAAAGAGGCTTATGCCCTTATTCAGGCTGCGCTGCATGACAATCCAAATGTTGCATTTGCACGCCGCCGGATCAAATGCGGCTGGGGTGAGTGGAGCCTTGTGCAAGCAACGCTTTACGCGGTCGAGGCCGCGGCCGAGGCGTTTCCCCGCGCAACTCATTTTTACATGGTCTCTGGCGACTGCATGGCGATCAAGTCGGCCAGTTATGCGCATGATTTTCTGGATCGCCATGACAAAGACTATGTCGAAAGCTTTGACTTTTACGACAGCGAATGGATCAAAACGGGCTTTAAAGAAGAGCGTTTGATTTATCGCCATTGGTTCAATGAGCGCACGCAAAAGCGGCGATTTTACTGGAGCTTTTGGGCGCAGCGCAAGCTGGGCTGGACCCGTCCGGTGCCTGCGGATGTGCAGGTTATGATTGGTTCGCAGTGGTGGTGTCTTCGGCGGCGCACGATCGAGGCGCTTCTTGATTTCACCAAGAACCGGCACGACGTCATGCGGTTTTTCCGCACGACTTGGATTCCGGACGAGACATTCTTTCAAACCGTGGTGCGGCATTTGATTCCAAGCAAGGAAATCGAAACGCGCACCCTGACGTTTTTGATGTTTACCGATTACGGCATGCCCGTGACGTTCTACAACGACCACTTCGATCTGCTACTCAGCCAAGACGCTCTGTTCGCCCGCAAGATTAGCCCCGAGGCGAAAGAGCTGAAGGCCAGGCTTGGGATTCTTTACGCTTCGGATCGGCAGGAGTTCAAGATTTCGAACGAAGGCCGCAGCCTTTTCACCTTTTTGACCGGGCGGGGCCGGGTTGGTCGGCGCTTTGCGGCGCGGTTCTGGGAATCGGAAAGCACGCTGGGCCGCGAGCGAGAGCTGTTGATCATCGCCTGCAAGAAATGGCATGTCGCCAAACGCTTGCTAGGGGCGATCAAATCGCACACGCAAACCCCGGCGATTGCCTATCTGTTCAACGAGGAAGGCACTGACATGCCTGACCTAGGCGGCATTCAGGGTAGCCTTGGCAAGCGGACGCGGCATCGGCGTGCCTTGATGCGGATGCTGTTTGATTACTACGACAGCGACCGCCTGATCATTTGTCTTGATACCGCGAATATTGACTTGATGCAGGACTTCTTTTCGGATCGGTCCACGACCAAGCTGCTTGAAATCCAATGCGGGCTGTCGGACGACTTTCTAAGCGGCCATGCCCGGCGTGTTGGGCTCGCTGGGGAAGAGACGCCGGCGCATGCATTGGCGCAACTTTTACCGACGATCCGTGCCGACGTGATCTTTGAGTCTGACCAGATTAAAGACGCAGAGTTCCCTAATCACCTGCGTATCCGCGAAAGCGCGACTCCGGCAGAAAACGCGCCGGCGCTTGCGGAATTCCTGCAAGTCTCTGACGAGACAGCCCGCACGTTGGCGGAAACACCTTACCTATTCGTTGATTGAGGACGGCTATGACCTTTGACTATGACGACCAAAACATCTTTGCCAAAATCCTGCGCGGTGAAATTCCGAACCGGACTGTGTTTGAAAACGATCATGCACTGGCTTTTGAAGACATCTCGCCGCAAGCCCCGGTGCATGTGCTGATCATCCCAAAGGGGGCTTACATGAGCCTTGACCACTTCGCCGCCGAGGCGAGCGCGGAAGAGCAGGCGGGGTTTATGAAAGCTGTGGCAGAGGTTTGCCGGATCAGCGGTGTCGATGACGGCTTTCGCGCCATCGCGAACACCCGCGCGCATGGTGTGCAGGACGTGCCGCATTTCCACATGCATATTCTGGGCGGAAAGCGGCTGGGCCGGATGTTGCCAGAGTAACGCCGTCCGGCGCTGTTGCCCGCCGGCGGGCGGGCAAGGCGCCCGCCCGCCGTCCCGTTTACTTTAGCGGCCGGACGTGAGGGACAGGAATACGTCTTCTAGATCAGGCTGTTCGCTGGTGACGTCGCGGATTGTAATTCCAGCGTCGCGCACAGCTTGTAGGATTTCGCCCGCAGGGGTTTTGCTGGACTGATAGGTGAACGCCAGTGTGCCGTTGTCGCGCCGCTGTCCTGTGATGCCGCCGGGCAGGGGGGGCAGGTTCGGGTGATCGGCGTCCGGTGTGATGACCAATGTCTTTTGATCCAGCGTGCCCAGCAGGTTTGCTGTGGTGTCGCGGACGATCATTTCACCGTGGTTAATGATCGCGATTTCGTCGCACATCTGTTCGGCTTCTTCCAGATAGTGCGTCGTCAGGATGATCGTCATCCCCTCGTCGTTCAGCTGTCGCACGTTCTGCCACAGCATGTTGCGCAGTTCGATATCGACGCCAGCGGTGGGTTCATCCAGCACAAGGATTTGTGGGCTGTGGACCAGCGCCTTGCCCAGCAGAAGGCGGCGGCGCATCCCGCCGGACAGTGACCGCGCATAGGCGTCAGCCTTGTCAGACAGGCCGATCAGTTCCAGCAAAGCGTCCGTTTTGCGCTGCGCTTTGGGCACGCCGTAAAGGCCAGCCTGCACATCAAGCGATCCACGCGGCGTAAAGAAAGGGTCAAGATTGGGCTCTTGCGGCATGATGCCGATGGCGGCGCGGGATTGGCGCGGGTTTTCGTCCTGATCAAACCCCCAGATGTTCACCTTGCCGGACGTTTTCACCACCAGCCCGGCCAGCACGTTGATCAGGGTCGATTTGCCAGCGCCATTCGGCCCAAGCAGGCCAAAGATCGACCCGCGCGGGATGTTCAGGTCGATGCCTTTCAGCGCCTCTTTTGCCGGGGAACGGCCCGTGGCGGCGTAGGTTTTCGTCAGGCCAGAGATTTCGATAGCGTTGTCGGTCATGGTGTTGCCTTTTGCAGTCGTGCGGGGGCTGGCACCGGCGGCGGTGCTGGGCTAGTGTCATGTCTGATCTATGGCGGGTTTGGCCCGCGACAACAGACAGGCATGCCAATGACACGTCCCGCCCCCGAAACCAAGATCGTTCACACCCGCAAGGTCGCTTGCGACGGCGGCGACGGTGGCCTTGGCCATCCCCGCGTTTGGCTGGCGATTCCCGAAGAGACAGGCTTTGTCGAATGCGGCTATTGCGACGCGAAATATGTGCTTGAGGGTGACGGCGCGGACGACCATTAAGACCGCCCGGGCGATCACCTTTTAACCGACCAAACGAGGAAGTTCACCATGGCCAACGCGTTTGGAAAAGGCTGTCATCTACATCTGATTGACGGCTCTGCCTTCATATTCCGCGCCTATCACGCGCTGCCGCCGCTCACGCGCGCCTCTGACGGATTGCCTGTCGGCGCAGTCAGCGGCTTTGTGAACATGTTGCAGCGCTATATTGAGAATAACGCCGGCCCTGATGCCGCGACGCATGTCGCTGTGATTTTTGATAAGGGCAGCCATACCTTTCGCAACGACATGTACGACCAGTACAAGGCGAACCGCGAGGCGATGCCAGAGGATCTGCGCCCGCAGATCCCGCTGACCCGCGACGCCACCCGTGCGTTCAACATCGCTTGCGAAGAGATCGAAGGGTTTGAGGCTGACGATATCATTGCCACCCTGTCCCACATGGCGCGGGATGCCGGCGGGCGGGTGACGATCCTGAGCTCTGACAAGGACATGATGCAGCTTGTCGGTGACGGTGTTGAAATGCTGGACCCGATGAAGAACAAGCGTATCGACCGCGAGGCGGTGATCGAAAAGTTCGGCGTCCCGCCTGAAGGCGTCGTTGATGTGCAGGCGCTGGCTGGCGATTCTGTCGATAACGTGCCCGGCGCGCCCGGCATCGGGATTAAGACCGCTGCCTTGCTGATCAACGAATTTGGCAATCTGGAAAGCCTGCTGGACCGCGCGACCGAAATTAAGCAGCCCAAACGCCGCCAAACCTTGATCGACCACCGTGCCCAGATTGAGCTGTCGAAACGCCTTGTGCAGCTCGACTGCGATATGACGTTGCCCTTTGGGCTGGATGATCTGGAAATCCGTGACCCAGAGCCGGAAAAACTGCTCGCCTTCTTGGCCGAGATGGAATTCCGCACTGTGACAAAGCGGATTGCGGATCGTTTGGGCGCAGAAGCGCCGGTTATCGAGACCGCCCCGGTGGCCAACGTCGCGACCCCGGACGAGGTGCCGTTCGATGCGGACGGCTACGAATGCGTTCGGACGCTGGATGCGCTGCAGGTCTGGATCGACCGGATCATGGAACGCGGCTACGTCGCCGTCGACACTGAAACCACATCGCTGAACGAAATGCGCGCCGATCTGGTGGGCATCAGCCTGTGCGTCACCGCGGGGCAGGCCTGTTATATCCCGCTGGCGCATAAGGCTGCGGCGCAGGACGATCTGTTCGGCTCTGACGCGCGGGCAGAGGGTCAGATCGATTTCGACGCCTGCCTCGCTGCGTTGAAGCCTTTGCTAGAGGATGAAAGCATCCTCAAAATCGGGCAGAACATGAAATACGACGCAAAGATTTTCGCGTTGCAGGGCATTAACGTTGCCCCGATCGACGACACGATGCTGCTGTCCTACGCGATGCACGCGGGCCTGCATAACCATGGCATGGATACGTTGTCGGAACGATACCTTGGCCATACGCCGATCCCGATTAAGCCGCTTCTTGGCACCGGAAAATCTGCCGTGACCTTTGACCGGGTGCCAATTAATGACGCGGTAAAATACGCCGCCGAAGACGCTGATATCACCCTGCGCCTGTGGGAACTGCTGAAGCCGCAGTTGCACGTCAAAGGCGTCACCACCGTCTATGAAACACTGGAACGCCCATTGGTGCCCGTGCTGGCGCAGATGGAGATGGCGGGCATTAAAGTCGACCGCGATACGCTGTCGCGCATGTCCAACGCCTTTGCCCAGAAAATGGCCGGGCTAGAGGATGAGATTCAGGAGCTTGCAGGGCGCAAGTTCAACGTAGGATCCCCCAAGCAGCTGGGCGAAATCCTGTTTGACGAGCTGAACCTGACCATGCCGGATGGCAAGAAGCCCGCGACTGGCAAGACCGGAGCCTATTCCACCGGCGCTGATGTGCTCGAGGACCTTGCCACCATCCACGATCTGCCGCGCCGTATTCTGGACTGGCGGCAGTTGGCCAAGCTGAAATCGACCTATACCGACGCGCTGCAGGACCACATCAACCCCGAAACGGGGCGCGTTCATACGTCCTATTCCATCGCGGGGGCGAACACGGGGCGTCTGGCGTCGACCGATCCGAACTTGCAAAACATTCCCGTCCGATCAGACGAAGGCCGCCGCATCCGCGAAGCCTTTATCGCCGAGGATGGCAAGGTGCTGGTAAGCCTCGACTATTCCCAGATCGAACTGCGCATCCTCGCGCATGTCGCCGGTATCGAAGAGTTGAAGCAAGCCTTCCGCGACGGCGTCGACATTCACGCGCTGACCGCATCAGAGATGTTCAACGTCCCGCTAGAAGACATGACACCCGACATTCGCCGCCAGGCCAAAGCGATCAACTTTGGCGTGATCTACGGCATCAGCGGCTTTGGCTTGGCGCGCAACCTGCGCATTCCGCGCGCCGACGCACAGGGGTTCATCGACCGGTATTTCGAACGCTTCCCCGGCATCCGCGCGTATATGGATGACACCGTGAAATTCGCTAAGGATCATGGCTACGTCCAGACCTTGTTCGGCCGTAAGATCAACACGCCAGAGATTAACGCCAAAGGCCCGCAAGCCGGCTTTGCCAAGCGCGCCGCGATCAACGCGCCGATCCAAGGCACAGCTGCTGATGTTATCCGCCGCGCGATGATCCGCATGCCGGATGCGATCAAAGGCCAGCCCGCCAAGATGCTGCTGCAGGTCCACGACGAACTGCTGTTCGAGGTCGAAGACGGTGCGCAAGACAAGCTGATCGAGACGGCCCGTGATGTCATGGAAAACGCCTCTGACCCGGCGGTAAAGCTGGATGTGAAACTCGCGGTAGAGGCCGGACAAGGGTTAAACTGGGCCGCCGCCCACTAACGCTAAGGGCAGGAAACTGCCCTTAGTTCCCAGTTTTTCGGAACTTTCCCGCCGACGTTCCCGTTGTTTTCACAATAACAGGAACAAAATCGAGGGAACAATGTCAGAGAAAAATCTGCCATCACTGGGGCTGGCGCTTCTGCCGGTCGTTTTGACACTGGGGCTATTGGCGCTTCAACTTTTCTATTACGGCGATTTCACCCCGCATATTCCGCTGGTGATCGGTCTTGCCATTACGTCTTTGCTTGGCGTGTTGCGCGGGCAAAAGTGGATGGACGTGCGCGAGGGCATCTTTCACGTGATCCACGTGTCGATGCCATCCGTCGCAGTGCTGATCGTCGTCGGTATGATCATCGGCACGTGGATCGCATCTGGCACGGTGCCGACGCTGATCTATTACGGTCTGACGATCTTGAACCCTTCGATCTTCCTCGCGGCCGCCATGATCCTTTGTGCTGTCGTGTCGCTGTCGCTGGGGACCAGCTGGGGCACCGTCGGCACTGTTGGCCTTGCGCTGATGGGCATTGGCGCGGGCTTTGGCGTGCCAGTCTATTGGACCGCGGGCGCTGTCGTGTCGGGGTCGTTCTTTGGCGACAAAATCTCTCCGCTCTCTGACACCACGAATCTTGCACCTGCTGTCACCGGCACCACGGTGTTTGACCACATCCAGAATATGCTGCCGACGACGGTTCCTGCGATGCTGATCGCGTTGGTGATCTACCTTATCGCGGGCTTCGCGCTGATCGACAGTGAGGGGTCATCCTTTGACGCCATCACCGCCATCACGACAGAGCTGCAAAGCCAGTTCGCCATTGGTCTTGTGCCATTGCTGCCAGCCGTTGTGGTCATTGGCTTGGCACTGACCAAGAACCCGCCACTGCCGTCGCTGTTTGCCGGTGTGTTAGCGGGCGCTGCCGTTGCGATCTTTTGGCAAGGCTACGGGCTGCATGACGTCTTTGCCTTTGCGCAGTCGGGCTACAGCATCGACACCGGCATCGCCGATATCGACAGCTTGCTGAATTCTGGCGGTATCCAATCGATGATGTGGACAATTTCGCTGATCCTGATCGCGCTTGGTTTTGGCGGCGCGCTGGAACGGACAGGCTGCCTAGAGGCGATCATCAACGCGATCATCTCTCGCGTCAGCAGCTTTGGCGCAGTGCAAACCTCTGCTATCGCGACATCCTTTGCGACCAACATGGTGGCGGGTGATCCGTACATCAGCATCGCGTTGCCCGGCCGTATGTATGCGCCGCTGTATCGCGGTATGGGATATTCCACGCTGAACCTGTCCCGCGCGGTCGAAGAGGGAGGCACATTGATGTCGCCGCTGATCCCGTGGAACGCGGGCGGTGCCTTTGTCATCTCTGCGCTGGGGCTTGGCATCATGGACGGCAATTTGGAAAACCTGCTGTATATTCCGCTGTCCTTTGCCTGCTGGACCGCCCCCGTGATCGGTATCTTCTATGCGCTGACGGGGCTGTTTTCGCCCAAGGCGACGGACGAAGAACGCCGCCAGTGGGAAAAGTCGAACGAGGACGTGATGGATATGTCAGACCACACCCTTGGCAAACACGCCTGATCCGCCGCGCCGTTGCCGCAGGAACAAATCGCCCTTCTGGCGGGTTCTTGCGGCAACGGACACAAAAGGATCAATGCCATGACTAAGGACGCAAAAGCCGATTTCTGGGACCGCGTAGACGACGTGCAGGCCGGCATGCTGGGCCTGACCAGCGACGGCAAGCTGGTGCCAATGTCGCCCAACCTGCGCAAGACACGCGATGGGAAAATTTGGTTTATCGCCGCCAAAGGCGAAGAGATCGTAGATAGAACATCTGCCACCCCGTCAGAGGCACGGTTTGTGATCGCCGACGCCAAATCCGGCCTTTATGCCAACGTTGAAGGCACGCTGGCCCATGACAATGACAAAGAGGTTTTGGACGAAATCTGGAACATGGTCGCCTCGGCTTGGTTCGAGGATGACAAACAAGACCCCGATCTGCGCCTACTGGCCTTCACCCCGGCCAAGGCTGCGGTCTGGCTGTCGACCACCAGCGGCGTTAAGTTTCTGTATGAAATTGCCAAGGCCAACTTGACTGACACCCAACCCGACACCGGATATCAGGCTGAATTGACGTTCTAAACTTTGCTAGAACGATCAAAAAAAAGGCGGGCCAATCGGCCCGCCTTTCGTTTGCCCGCTGATACCGGATCAGTTGACGGCTTTTGCGTCCACAACATCTGTGCGGGTTGCGTTCGACTTTTCAATCGCAATCCGGCGCGGCTTCAGCGCTTCGGGCACTTCGCGGACCAGATCGATATGCAGCATGCCGTCGGCATGGCTAGCGCCCGTCACGCGGACATGGTCAGCCAGATGAAAGCGACGCTCGAACGCGCGCGTGGCGATGCCGCGATGCAGGAACTTGCGCGCGCTTTCGTCCTCGGACTTGCGGCCCGTCACGATCAGGGCGCGGTCATTCACTTCGATCCCAAGGTCGCTATCGGCAAAGCCAGCGACAGCGATCGAAATGCGCCAAGCGTCATCCTCGGTCTTTTCAATATTATAAGGGGGGTAGGTCGATTGGCCAACGTCGGCGGCCAAAGCGCGGTCCATCAGGTCGGCGATTTGATCAAAGCCAACAGTGGCGCGGTAAAGGGGTGTTAAATCATAGCTACGCATCGGGTCATCCTTTTCAAAGCGATAACAGTGACGCCTTCCCGCAAAGGGACAGGCGTATCGTACGGACGGCCCGTTGTGGCACCGTCCTGACCTTGATGTGGGGAGCGTTTTGCAGTGGTTCAAGAGGGGGGCGCTACGGCCTGACGAACTTGGCACCCGTGTCATTGCGCGTGCCGCTGCTGGTGAAACGCGGCTGGGGTGCCTGCGGGGCCTGCGTGATTTGCCCTTGGTTCGACCGATGCGCAATCAACACCGCGTCGATGGCAGAGGCCGCCGCGACAGCAAGTGAAACCTGCTTGCCATTCGACGTGCCCATCGCGGACACGATCGCAACAATGCGCGATTGCCCGTTTTGTGTCCAAAACACGGGTGCGCCGCTGGCTCCGAAATCGGCAGAACACGACATCATCAGCACGCCGCGTGACTGGTCCAGCACGTGGCACACCCGCTGTAGGCTAGCCGCATTTGCGCGGTCGCGGGCATAGGACACGACCGCGACGTCAGCCTGCACTGTTGGTGTGGGGCCGATCCCGTAGGGCGTCAGGCTTGGCAGACGGACCGGGCGTTCAAGTTCAAGCACGGCCAGATCGACGGCCACGGCACCGTCCTGTGGTTTCTCGCCGTGATGTCGATAGTCCGGATGAGGCGTGACCTTGATGATGGCGCGGGTGGCCATCGCCCGGTCATCACGTAGGCCTGCGAGAAAGGTAAAGTTTTTGGCCGGAATAAGGCTGCCATCGTCGGCATAGACGCAATGCGCCGCGGTAATAATCATCGTCTGGGAAATGAGGGACGCGGTACAAAATCCGCTACCCGCAATGTCCAAACGGCCGACCGATTGCCAGCCACGGCTGCTTTCCCCGGTATCAAGGGATTGCAGGTTCGTATCCTGCGCAGCGGCAAGGCTAGCCCAAAGCGCCATCACGAGTGCCAGAAAATGACGCATGCCCTGCCTTATAAAACGGTCCATACGGCCTTGGTCGCACGGGTTTCAGGCTGGATTAAGGCGCCCCGCGCAAATTGGGAACAGGGTTGTCAGTAATCTGCCGTGTCAGGGCCGGCGGCTGTGGCCCTCCGGTTGCCCAGTCCAGCAGTTCGACCGTGTGCACAATCGGCACACCTGCGCCCGTGCCGATCTGCATCATGCAGCCGATATTTCCCGCGGCAACGATCTGCGGCGATAGTGCCTTAAGCGTGGCCACTTTACGCGCCTTTAACTGCCCAGAGATTTCGGGCTGCATCAGGTTGTAGGTACCAGCAGAGCCGCAGCACAGGTGACTATCAGCAGGCTCTAACACGGTGAAACCTGCGCGTTTTAGCAGCTCTTTGGGCGCGGATTTGATCTGCTGGCCGTGTTGCAGGGAACAGGCAGCATGGTAGGCGACGCGCATGCCGCTGCCCTCGACGCTGGGCTCTGATGGCAGGCGCTTCGCATCCGTTCCGGCAATGCCGCCCTTGGCCACATTCAGGTCGATATGGGGCGAGCTGGCTGGCAACAGGTCCAATATGACCTCGCTCACGTCCTTGGCGATTGCCGATACGCGCGCGGCGTCGTCGGCCAGATCGGTATTGCGGAACATATGGACGTAATCCTTGACCGTCGTGCCGCAACCAGAGGTGTTGATGACAATCGCATCAAGCCCGCCCGCATCCATCTGCGCGGTCCAGGCGCGGATGTTCTTTGCAGCAGTGGCATGGGCCTCGGCCTCTTTGCCCATGTGGTGGGTCAGGGCCCCGCAGCAGCCTTGGCCTTCTGGCACCACAACCTCTGCCCCCAGACGGTTCAGCAGGCGGATCGTGGCATCGTTGATGTCTGTATTCAGCGCGCGCTGGGCGCAGCCGGTCATCAACGCGACGCGCATTGTGGGCGCGGCCACGGCAAAGGTTTGCGGGTCATCATTGCGGCTGACAGGCGGGATCACCTTCGGTGCCATTTGGATCATCGCCCGCAGTCGCGGATCAGGGATCAGCCCCGCAAAGGGCCGCGCGATCTTGGCCCCAAGCAGCGCAAGCCGGAACCGCCCGGGATAGGGCAGCACGCGGGCTAGCACCCAACGCAGCATCCGGTCGCCCATAGGGCGCTTGTAATGCTCGTTGATGTAGGCGCGGGCGTGGTCAACAAGATGCATGTAGTGCACGCCCGACGGACAGGTTGTCATACAGGCAAGGCAGGACAGGCAGCGGTCGATGTGCTTGACTGTTTTCGCATCGGGCACACGCTCGTTTTCCAGCATATCCTTGATCAGGTAAATGCGCCCGCGCGGGCTATCCAGCTCGTCCCCCAGCACCTGATAGGTGGGGCAGGTCGCGGTGCAGAAACCACAGTGCACGCAGGCGCGCAAGATCTGATTTGCCCGCGCCGTGCCGGGGTCTTGCAGTTGCTGCTTCGTAAATGTCGTTTGCATCAGCCCATTACTCCGGCATTCAGAATTCCGCGCGGGTCAAAGCGCTGACGCAGGCCGCGGCTAAGCGCAGCAACGGCGGCAGGTTCGGGATGAAAGCGCGCGATTGCTGCACTGGCGTCGCCCCGCACCCGGGTCGCATGCCCGCTGGTGATGCTGGTGCGCAGATCGCGCCCCGCCGCGCACAAAACCCATAACAACCCGCCGCCCCAGTCCGCCATAACTTGGACGTCACCGCCGGCGCGAAGGGCACTGACCATCGCAGGCATCGCCGACGGACGGATCGACACGCGCCAGACATCACCGGGCTGCCCGGCAAAGGCACGGGCGTCGCGCACTGCAGACCAATCTACATCGCCAATCGTCACAGCACCAAATTGCGTCAACTCTTCCGCCAGCCGATCCGCGCGGTAAGCCACCGAATCGCTAAACCCTTCTAAGCGCACGATCGCCGCGCCATCCGCCCACGCCGCCCCGGTCACATCGTAGGGAGAGCCAAGCGCGGCCGACATCGCCGCGACCGCTTGCGCTGCGTCCAGATCCGGGATTGAGAGTGTCGCAACAGCTTGCGGCAGTGGCAGCACTTTCAGGCTGACTTCTGTCATGACGCCAAGGGTGCCATGCGCGCCCGCCAGCAACTTGACCAAGTCGTAGCCGGTCACGTTCTTCATCACGCGGCCACCGTTCTTGACGATATTTCCCGCACCATCGACGAACCGCACGCCAAGCAGATGATCCCGGCAGGCACCGACCTGAATCCGGCGCGGACCGCTGGCGTTGGTCGCCACGATACCGCCAATGGTCGGTGCGCCACTGGTGCTGAGTAGCGCGCGCATATCTGTCGGCTCAAAAGCCAGACGCTGCCCCTCTGCTGCCAGAGCGGCCTCAATTTCTGCTAGCGGCGTACCCGCGCGCGCCACCAGCGTCAGCGCACCGGGCTCATACAGAGTGATCCCGCTCAACCCTGCGGTCGACAATGCTTGACCGTCCGCAAACACACCTCGCGTGCCACCGCCCTGCACCGAAATCGGGCCAGAAGCATCGCGGATCATCCCCGAAAGTTCGTCTTCACTCGTCGGCATCATTCGCGGCCCTGCCTTCTTCTGGTCAAAAATATCTCGGGGGTTTGGGGGCTGGCCCCCAAGCTACGCCGCGCGATGGCTTTCGCTCGCATCCAGCGGAAATACCTTGGCTGGGTTCAGCAGCCAGCCCGGATCGAACACATCCTTGACCGCCATCTGCGCATCCAGATCGGCGGCATTGAACTGCACGTGCATCAAGTCACGCTTTTCAATGCCAACGCCATGCTCGCCCGTCAGGCATCCGCCAACCTCGACACACAGCTTCAAGATCGCCGCGCCAAATTCTTCGCAGCGTTCCAGATCGCCGGGCAGGTTCGCGTTATACAGGATCAGCGGGTGCATGTTGCCGTCGCCGGCATGGAACACATTGGCCACATCCAGCCCGTATTCAGCCGACATCTGGCGAATACGGTCCAGCACATGCGGTAGTTCCGTCACCGGGATCGTACCATCAAGACACATGTAGTCGTTGATCTGTCCCATCGCGCCAAAGGCCGACTTGCGGCCCAGCCAAATGCGGGCCGCTTGGTCCGCGTCCCGGGCCTCGCGCACTTCCACGGGGTTATGGCGTGCGGCGATCTCTCCGATCAGGGCCAGTTGGTGATCAATCTCGGCGTCAGAGCCTTCAACCTCGATGATCAGCAGCGCCTCGCAGTCAGGATAACCTGCTTTTGCAAAGGCTTCGCAGGCGACGATACAGGGGCGGTCCATGAATTCGATGGCGACGGGCAGTACGCCCGCCTTAATGATGTCGGACACGCAGGCCCCGGCCACAGCGTTGCTGTCAAAGCCGATCAACATGGGCCGCGCGCCCTCGGGCTTGTGCAGGATGCGCAGTGTCGCCTCTGTCACGACGCCAAGCTGCCCTTCTGACCCGCAGATGACACCCAGCAGGTCCAGCCCCGGCGCATCCAGATGCCCGCCGCCAATCTCGACCACGGTGCCGTCCATCATCACCATCGTGACGCCCAGCAAGTTATTCGTTGTCACGCCGTATTTCAGGCAATGCGCCCCGCCAGAGTTCATGGCGATATTGCCCGCAATCGCGCAGGCCAGTTGGGACGACGGGTCAGGTGCGTAAAAGAAACCCTCTGCTTCGACCGCGCCAGTGACGGACAGGTTCGTGCGTCCGGTCTGCACGCGAATGATCCGGTCGGCATAATCAGTCTCGAGCACCGCGTTCAGCCGCGCCACGCCAAGGATCACGCAATCCGCCGTTGGCATCGCGCCGCCCGCCAGTGACGTCCCCGATCCGCGCGGCACGACGGGCACGCCCATGTCGTGACAAATGCGCAAGATGTCAGACACTTCTTGTGTGGACGCAGGCAGGACCGCCAGCAGGGGCGGGCAGCGATAGGCGGACAGGCCATCGCATTCATAGGCGCGGGTTTCCGCGATGTCGGTAATGACCGCATCAGCGGGCATGACGCTGCGCAAGCGCGCGGCAAGCTGGTCTTTTAGCGCGATCACGCTGGCATTGGGCTGTGGCATCTGCATCGCAAGTCCCCCGTTAATTGGTAAGATATTATAACCAATTTGCGGCGCTGGCAAGAAGTCCTTCCCATGCTAAGGATTGACGATGATATTTACCTCTCATCTTGCGGCGCTGGGCGTCATTGATTTGGTCGCATTAGGCCTGATTGTTGGTCTGTGGATTCTGCTAGGTTGGCTGATCGAACACCCTAGCGCGCGCCGGCCATCGGTGACCGTGCTTGTCGCGCAGCGCCGCCGCGACTGGATGAAGGTCTTTGTGACCCGCGATCCGCGCATTTTTGACAGCCAAATTCTGGCCAGCCTGCGGCAAGGCACGTCGTTCTTTGCGTCCACTAGCTTGCTTGCGATTGGGGGGGTCCTTGCGCTGATCGGCAATACCGATCCGCTGCGCGGTGTCGCGGCAGAGGTGATGTTGGCCGAAACGCCTACGCTGGTCTGGCAGGTTAAACTTGGTCTGGTGACGCTATTTTTGGTCACCGCGTTTTTGAAATTCGTCTGGTCCAACCGTGTCTTCGGCTACTGTTCTGTCTTGATGGCTGCCGTGCCGCAGGACCCAAACGACCCGACTGCCTACCCCCTTGCCGCCCAAGCCGGAGAGTTGAACGTGCGCGCCGCGATGAACTTTAACCGCGGGTTGCGGGCGATGTATTTCGCGCTGGGCGCGCTGGCTTGGTTGATCGGCGCGTGGGCGATGATCCTCGCGACCGTCATCGTCGGCTGGACGATTTGGAGCCGGGAATTCGCATCGATCCCGCGCCGTATCTTGCTGGGTGAAACGCTATGATGCGTCCTTTTGCAGTACTATGCTTGCTGGCCCCGCCCGCGCTTGCCGATACCCCTCAGATCATGGGCATGGAAGCAACCTCTACCGGCGCAGCTTGGCAGATCGACGTGACGCTGGCGCATCCCGACACGGGGTGGGACCACTACGCCGATGGTTGGCGGATCGAGGATAGCGCGGGCACTGTCCTCGCCACCCGCACACTGGCGCATCCACATGTGCACGAGCAACCATTCACCCGGGGACTGACCGTTGCAGAACCGTTGCCAACGCGCATCTTTGTGCGCGTCAGCTGTAACGTTGATGGTTGGGCTGAAAGCGCAGCCCCTTTTGATCTTCAGCCTTAAGCTTTGCGCCCACGCCCTTCGCGCAGCCAAGCCCCGACGGTCAGCAGCGAAGCAATCAGCAAGAAGGCCCAAGCAGGCAAGACTGGCGTGATGCTAATCGCAGCCGTGCGATAAGCCCCGCGCGGCGTGATACCAAGCCAGCCGCGCCCCGCAGCAGGGCGGCCTTCGCGCACGCTGCGCAGATCGATATCCCCGCCCGAAATCGCGGCGATCCCGCCCCGCGTCCCATCGACTGCCGGTTCCAGCAGATCGCCCGTGGCGATGGTCTGCTCGAACTCTTTGGGCGCTGCAGGTCCTAGCGCGATGACGCTATCGAGCGTTCCGTCGGTCAGACGATAAAGGCCAACATCGGGCGCAGTCCAAAGTGCCTCGAACCGGCCCGGGCTGACTTCTTCTAGCTCAAGCACAGTTTCAGTCCCATCAGGCGAAGTGATGGTCACATCTGGCGCGGTCTCTTCCAGCGTGCGGCGGATGATCCGCATGGTCTGCCCGGTGGGTTCGACCCAAAGCGCCTCTTCCTCCAGTTCGGGCTCTTTCATCATCCAATGCGCAAGACGGCGTAGCAATTCTGCCTGCGGCCCGCCCCCTTCATAGCCACGATCCCACAGCCAGCTTTGGTCACTGGCAAGCAGCGCAACACGTCCTTCGCCAACGCGGTTTAGGGTTAGCAGGGGGCGATCATCTAGCCCGGTCATCAAGACCTCTGCCCCGTCCGCCACAACCGTATCGACCAGCCGGAACCAGCGCCCCCAACCGGGACCAATTCCGTCAGCAGACGGCGGCGACATCGCCTCTAAGCCTTCGGTCACAGGATGGCGTTCGCCCAGATCGCTGACCTGCGGCACAAAACCTTCCTCGAACACCCGTGCCGTCGGCGCGCCGGGCAGGATCGATTCCAGCGGAGAGCGATAGATGCTTTCCGCCCCGCCATATTCAGGGCCAGAGGATACAAGCACCGCGCCGCCATTGCGCACATAATTCGCGATGTTTTCCAGATACAGGGCGGGCAGAATGCCCCGCCGACGGTAGCGGTCAAAGACAATCAGATCGAAATCTTCGATCTTTTCCATGAATAGCTCGCGCGTCGGGAATGCGATCAACGACAGCTCCTCTACCGGCACGCCGTCTTGCTTTTCAGGCGGGCGTAGAATGGTGAAATGCACCAGATCAACCGCCGCGTCCGCTTTTAGTAAATTGCGCCATGTCCGCTCGCCCGCATGCGGTTCGCCACTGACAAGCAGCACGCGCAACCGGTCACGCACGCCATTAATCTGCACGACAGCCGCGTTGTTGCGCGGCGTCAACTCTCCGTCCACGGCGGGGGTGTCGAATTGCAGAACATTCATCCCACCATGGGGCAGATCGACAGGCAGTTCGATATCCTGGTCCACAGGCACCTGAAATCCCATCGCCTCGCCGCCGTCGATGCTGATGGTGAGGGGCACAAAGGCATCGCCCTGCGGCGCAGCACCCTGATCCTCGATCCGCAAAGTCAGCGTCACAGGCTCGCCCAGAATGGCAAAGGCGGGGGCGTTCGACACCACAAGCCGCCGGTCCCAATCATCGGGCTGCCCCGTCAGCAGCGCATGCAGCGGCGCGGGCAGGGCAGGGGTGCGCTCCAGATCGTGAAGCCGCCCGTCTGTGAGCAGGATCACCCCAGCGATGCGCCCTTGCGGCTCTTCGGCCAGCGCATCGGACAGACCCGTCATCAACTGCGTGCCGCTGTCCCCATCGCCGTCGCCGACAGTCACAACGCGCAGCTCTGTATTCTCAAGCCCCGCAACCTCGGCGCGGACATTTGCAATCGCGGCCTCGGTCTGGGCCGGGCGGTCACTGATCCGCTGGCTGGCCGAGGCATCGACCACAAGCACGACGATATCGGACAGGGCTTCGCGATCCTCTGACTGCACAGCGGGGTTCAGCAGCGCCGCCAGCAAGGCCAGCCCCGCCAGCCCGCGCAGCCACCAGCCCGGCAGGCGCCGCCAGATAGCCAACCCAACCCCAAGCGCAACCAGCGCGCCCACGATGTAAATCACCACCAGCGGCAGCAGCGGATCAAGCACAACAGTCCCGGTCACAATGCAAGTCCCCTGCTTCTTCTGGTCTTAAATATCTCCGCCGGAGGCATCCAGCCCGGGCAGATTGCGCAACGACAAATCATTGTCCCAACCTTTCCAGCAGGTTCGGCACATGGACCTGATCCGATTTATAATTGCCCGTCAGCACGTGCATGATCAGGTTTACGCCAAAGCGATATGCGTATTCCCGCTGGATCTCTCCAGCCTGTCCGCGCCCCACGGGAAACATCTTGCTGCCCCGCGCGTCGATCGCCCAAGCGCGCGCCCAGTCATTGCCGCCGATCACCACCGGCGTCACACCGTCATTCAGATTGCGGAACGGCATGCCGTCCGCCAGCTCTGCGTCCGGGGGGGATGCTTCGACCCAGACGTCACGGCTGTCCGTGCGGCCGGGGAAGTCCTGCAACAAGTAGAATGTCCGCGTCAGCACGTGGTCTTCGGGGATCGGCTCTAGCGGGGGAATGTCCAGCGACCGGGCGATGACCTGCAACTGCCGCCCTTCGGGGCTTGAAGACCCGAACCGCGCGGTATCGGCATCACGGGTGTCGAACAGAATCATGCCGCCGGACCGCAGGTAGCGGTTCAACTTGGCATAGGCGTCGCGACTGGGCAGGGGGGCGCTGGGCACGACGGGCCAGTACAAGAAGGGAAAGAACGCCAGCTCATCGCGTTCCAGATCAACGGCCATCGGGGCGGCAGGCTCGATCGATGTGCGCCGGAATAGCGTGTCCGACAAACCGCGCAGGCCTGCCTGCGAAATCTCGTCCGTCTGTGCGTCGCCAGTCGTCACATAGCCCAAAACAACGCTGCTGGTGGCCTGAATAGCAAAGTCATCGGCATCCTGCGCCGCGGCCGTACGCGGCATAAATCCGACCAGCACCGCCAGCAGCGCCATCGCTGCGACATCCGCACGCGGCCCGCGCAGGCGGCCACCAACGGCGAGAGAGGCAATCACATCCAGCATCAACATCAGCAGCGCAGCGGCCAGCAGCCAGCCTTGCAGCGGTGTTTCCGCGCGAACTTCCAGTCCTTCGACGGTAATCCGAGCAGGCCATTGGGCGGTCGACAGTGTGGTGTCGGGCCCGGCGATATTCACGGCAACACTGGCGTCGTCATTGGCATAAAGGCCCGGCGGCAGGTCTGGCCCGGCAGTGCCGTCTGCAATCAACTCGCCGGCAACGCCCGCCTGCGCACGCGCGTCGTCCAGCCGCCCAAACGCGTCCAATCGGGCCTGCGGCAGCCAGATGGTGCCTTCCAAATCGCCCGGCTCTGGCGTGGCGGCGCGGGTCGAAATGGCGAGCCGTTCCAGCATCTGCACGAACAGACCGGACAGCGGCAAGGTGGACCATTCGGCGTTTGCCGTCACATGCATCAATACGATTTGACCTTCGCCGACGGTTTTGCGCGTCACCAGCGGCGTGCCATCGGCCAGTTGCGCAATAGACCGATCCGCAAGGGACGGATCAGGCTGCGCCACGACCTGAGAGGTGACGGTGACGTCATCTGGAATTTGCAGACCGAAGAAAGGAGAGCTTTCGGGAAAGGGGGCCAGCGATTTCGGCTCTCCCCAGCTGAGCGCGCCGCCGACGCTGCGTCCGCCAGCACGCAGGCGCACGGGCAGCAGGGGGTCTTCGCTGGTGCGGCCAACGTCGGATGCCGCAAGGCGCGGGCCCGCGAAGCGCAGCAAAAGCCCGCCGTCTTCGACCCATTGCAGTAGGGAGTCTTCCTCTGTCCCAGCCAGATTGGCGACATCGGCTAGGACAACGACATCTGGGTTGGCTTGCAGCACATCGGCCAGTGTTCCGTCGATCAGATCGGCGGTCGGGGACAAGGCTTCGCGCAGGTAATATAGCGGTGACAGCAGATCGAGGCCTTCTGCCTCTCCGCCGCCTGCGATCAGCGCGACTTCGCGTCGGCGCAAAGCATCGTCGGTCAGCGTCACGGCCCCTGCAGACCGAGCCGCGGCGACGGCAAAGCGGCTGACGCGGTTGCGCAATTCTGGTGGCAGGGACAGGGTGACCTCTGCTGCGCTATTGCCTGCGTTAAATGTCATGTCGACGGCGGCAAGCACGCGTTCAGTGCCTGCCGGATCAAGGCCGATCGCTTGCACGGGCACGGTCAGTTTTGGTCCGCTGGGGGTGCGCACGGCAGACAGGGCAATCGCGCCGTCTTCGAACCGGGCGGGGCGCAGGGCGACAGTACTGCGCGGGGTTTGGAATACGGTCACAGTGCCACGCGCCTCTAGCGCAGCCAGCAAAAGCGTGCGGCTGTCGCGGGCAAGGCCGTCTGACAGCCAGAAGGTTTCGAAATTGCCGGTCAGGGTATCGGCAAAGTCTGCGACGGCGGCGGTGTCAGGTTCCCACGCGGCGGGGGTGATGTTCGGCAGTTGCTGCGACACGGCAGCGGCGGGCTGAAAGTTCGGACCATCCACGGGCGGGGCGGTCAGCGTGACGATCGCAGCGGTACGCCCCGCCCGTGCTGCTTCGTCCAGCAGTCCGGACATTCGGTCGGTCCGCGCATCCCAATCGCGGGCGTCGGCCCATGTGCCATCGGCGATGATCAGCAGCGGTCCGGTGCCGGGGCGGGCAGCTTGCGGGTTCAGGATCGGCCCGGCAAAGCCGACAATCACGGCGGCGACGGCTGCAAGGCGGAGCAGCAACAGCCACCAAGGCGTGCGGTCAGACTGGCTTTCGGCGTCGGCAAGGCCAAGCAGCAGCGCCACGCCGGGAAAGCGGCGGCGGATCGGTGCGGGTGGTACAGCGCGTAGCAGGATCCACAAAACCGGCAGCGCGATCAGGCCGAGCAAAAGCCAGCCAGACGTGAATGCGAGGGGGCCGAGGGTGAACATCAGGCGGGCCTTTTGCTAGGTGCGACGTCTTGGGGCTCTGCCGTCGCCATTGTCTCTTGGACCAATGGCGCGACAACCGCGACCCCCGGGATATTTTTGACGAGAAGAATGGCAGACCAATTGCAGCGTCTCATGCGGGCTGGGCGAGGGATTGATAAAGCCAGAGCAGCGCCTGCGTGGCGGGGGCACCGGTATGATGGGTGCTGAATTGCCAACCGGTGGTGCGGGCAAGCTGGGTCAGGTGATCTTTGCGCGCCGCTAAGCGATCCAAGTAGCGATTGCGCAAGTCGCCAGCTTTCAGGGTTTCGTGGCGCAGGGCGCCCGTCATGGATTCGAAAATGGTGCGCCCGTCGAAGGGGAACGCCTCTTCTTGGGGGTCGAGGATTTGCACGAGCGCGCCGCGCACGCCGTTGTCGGCGGCGCGCGTCAGGGCGTCTTGGACCCCGGTTACGTCGCCCATGAAGTCCGAGATAAAGACCGCCCGAGAGTGCGGGGCCATGCCGCGTGCATCGGGCAAGGCGTAGTCGGCGGCGTCATCGCGCGCCAACAGGTTGGCCATCTGGGTGATCTGGGCCGTGCCGCGGCGCGCAGGTAGGTCATTGCCTGTCAGGCCGACGCGTTCACCGCCCCGGATCAGCAAGATCGCGCAGGCCAGCGCCAGTGTGCGGGCGACGGTTGCCTTTTCCGGCAGCTTATCGGTCGACGCAAAACGCATAGAGGCCCCGAGATCCACCCAGAGCATGACGGACTGCGCGATCTGCCATTCCTTGTCTTGCACAAAGCTGACGTCAGAACGGGCCGAGCGGCGCCAGTCGATGCTACGGGCATGGTCGGTGCTTTGCGCGGGGCGGTATTGCCAGAAGGTATCACCAGTGCCCGCCCTGCGTCGCCCGTGATCCCCAAGGATCACAGTGCTGGCCAACTGTTCTGCCGCTGCCAGCAGGGGCGGCAGCGTGCTGGCCTGCTGTTCGGCAGCGGCGCGAAGGGCGAGGGCACCCGTCATGCGGCGCGGGTGGTCCGGGTGACGTCAGCGGCAATGGTGTCGATGATCGCGTCCAGATCTTCGCCGCGCGCGCGGGCGGCAAAGGACAAGGCCATGCGGTGTTTCAGCACCGGTCCCGCCATTTTGCGAACATCGTCCGCGGTGGGGGCAAGACGCCCTTCCAGCAAGGCTTGCGCACGCACGCACATCATCAGGGCTTGCGCCGCGCGCGGGCCGGGGCCCCAGCTGACGGCACCCCGGATCGCGGCGGGGGCATCGGCATCCGGGCGGCAGGACCGCACCAGATCAAGGATCATTTCCACAATCGCATCGCCGACGGGCATCCGGCGCAGCAGGGTTTGCGCGGCCAGCAACTCATCGGCGGTGAACACAGCTGTCGCCTGCTCTTCGGTCGCGCCGGTAGTGGCGATCAGGATGTCACGCTCTGTTGCGCGGTCGGGGTAGGGCACGTCGATCTGCACAAGGAAGCGGTCAAGCTGCGCCTCTGGTAGGGGGTAGGTGCCTTCTTGCTCCAGCGGGTTCTGCGTCGCAAGCACGTGGAACGGGCGGCCAAGGGGGCGGTGCTGGCCTGCAATCGTGACTTCGCGTTCTTGCATGGCTTGCAGCAAAGCCGACTGGGTGCGCGGCGAAGCGCGGTTGATTTCATCAGCCATCAGTAGCTGGCAAAAGATCGGACCCTCGACAAATCGGAACTGGCGGGTGCCGTCGGGCAGGCTGTCCAGCACCTCTGACCCCAAAATATCGGCGGGCATCAGGTCAGGGGTAAACTGGATGCGGTTGCCGTCCAGCCCCATGACGGTGGACAGGGTATCGACCAGCCGGGTCTTGCCGAGGCCGGGCAAACCTATCAGAACGGCATGACCACCGCAGATCAACGCGGTCAGCGTCAGATCGACAACACGGTCCTGCCCCAGAAAGCGACTAGCAATAGAAGCGCGTGCTTGGGCCAGCTTTTGGCCCAATGTTTCGATTTGAGTGACCAGATCTTCGGTGTCGGACATGACAATGCCTCCTGCAATTCTATGTCTGTCATATCAGCACTTATCCCGGTTGGCCCCAATGGCAAAAGCAACAGACGCACAAAAGAACGTGACACCCAGCGCTGAAGGGCTGGCTGCCGCCGCCCGCAGCGCCCAAAGCGGCAAAGGTTTGCCGCCGGTGCACCTGTGGAACCCGCCGCATTGCGGGGATATCGACATGCGCATCGCGCGGGATGGGACGTGGTTTTATCAGGGCACACCCATCGGGCGGCCTGCACTGGTGCGGCTGTTTTCCACAATCCTGCGGCGCGATGGCGATGACTATGTTCTGGTCACGCCGGGGGAAAAGGTTGGGATCACAGTCGAAGATGCACCCTTTGTCGCGGTCGATTTCCAGCAGCGCGGCGATGACCTTATATTTGAAACCAACGTGGGCGATACGGTCACGGCCAATGCGGATCACCCCATACGGGTTGTGCGCGATGCCGCGACCGGAGAGCCGTCGCCCTATGTCATGGTGCGCAGCAACCTAGAGGCGCTGATTGATCGCAAAAGCTTCTACCGTTTGGTGGATCTGGGGCAGACGCAGGTTGTCGACGGCGCGGATTGGTTCGGCCTGCGGTCTGGCGGAGAGTTTTTCCCGATCATCCCGGCGGACGAGTTGCCCGCTTAGACTGGCTTAAAGCTCATTTCCACGACGTAGCCGTCCGGCGTGCTGCGGCGGTCGACTGTGGCGGCGATCTGCTGGGCAGAGGCGTCCATGATCCGCAGGCCAAGCGATGTCATCGGGTCGCGTGTGGCGTTGTCTTCAACGACACCGACGCCATTGTCGCGGCAAGTCATCTGCACTTTGCCATCGGGCGCATAGGCGAGTGTTACGTGTACTACGCCAGGCTGATCCGCTGGAAAGGCGTGTTTGATCGCATTGGCGATACATTCGGACGCCACGACGGCCAGCGCTGTCGCTTCGGTCGAGGCAAGCTCGAACGCCGCGATATCTGAAGTGATGCGCACGTTGTCAGGGCAGGTGGCGGCCAGATGGCCCAGCACGCCGTCCATAAAGGGCTTCATGTTGACCTTGGCGATGCTGCTGGACTGATGCAGTTCGCGGTGCAGGGCGACGATGGCAGCGACACGCCGTTCGACGGCGGCAAAGGCGGTCAGGGCAGCGGGGTCTTGAATTTTGCTGGCGTAAAGGCGCAGCAAAGACTGGACGGTTTGCAGCGAGTTCTTCACGCGGTGGTCCATCTCTCCGCGTAGGATTTCTTGGTTGCGCAGGGTGCGGCGCAGTTCCAGCTGGTTCATCACCTGTTTGGCCAAAGTCCGCAGCGTTTGGCGCTGTAAATCGGTCAGGTGACGCGGCTTGTCATCCAGCACACACAGGGTACCAATCGCCAGCCCATTGGGCGCGCGCAGCTGAACACCAGCATAAAAGCGCATGCCTTTTTCCGTAATGATCAGCTCGTTATCGGCTGTGCGGGGGTCGTCTGTGGTGTCGTGAATTTCAAGCAGTTCGTCCTGAAGCAGCGCGTGGTCGCAGATTGCTGCGTCCCGCGGTGTGTCCAAGTCGTCGAAGCCATGCTTGGCCTTGAACCATTGGCGCGACTCGTCGACCAGCGAAACGAGCGACACCTTGGTGTCACAAATCCGGGACGCAAGCGCGACGACGTCATCAAAGTCGGCTTCTGCCGGGGTGTCGATGATATCGTAGTCAGCAAGCGTTTGCAGACGTTCAGCTTCTTGAGGGTGCGAAGGCGCGCGCATAATGCGGTTTTCCAGTAAGGCAACGTCATGGACGGCCGTATTTCGCCCGGCACACAAAGTGATGCAAGACCGTAAAGCTGCTCTGCTATCGGATAACATGACAAGGCCGCCCGCAATGTCTTGCGGACGGCCTGAAATCTTAAACGAGAGCAGTCTTATCAGACACTTGTGCAGATGTACTTCATCTCGAGGTAGTCGTCAGTGCCGTGGTGGCTGCCTTCGCGGCCAAGGCCGGACTGCTTGACGCCGCCAAAGGGGGCGACTTCGGTGCTGATCACACCGGTGTTCACGCCGACAATGCCGTATTCCAGCGCCTCTTGCACCTTATACACGCGGCTGATGTCCTTGGCGAAGAAGTAGGACGCCAGGCCAAAGATCGTGTCGTTGGCCATGGCGATCACTTCGTCTTCGTCCTCGAACATGAACAGCGGGGCAAAGGGGCCAAAGGTTTCTTCGGTCGCAACCTTCATGTCCTGCGTCGCGCCAGTCACGATGGTTGGCTGAAAGAATTGACCGCCCAGCGCGTGCTCTTCTCCGCCAGAGATCAGCTTGCCGCCTTTGGCCAGCGCGTCGGCAAGATGCTCTTTCACCTTTTCCTTGGCGGATGGTTCAATCAGCGGGCCAAGGTCGGTGCCAGCGGTCAGGCCGTCGCCAACTGTCAGCTTTTCGACGGCGATCTTCAGCTTTTGCGCGAATTCGTCATAGACGCCTTTTTGCACATAGATCCGGTTGGCGCAGACGCAGGTCTGGCCGTTGTTGCGGAACTTACAAGCAATCGCGCCTTCAACGGCGGCGTCGATATCGGCGTCGTCGAACACGATGAACGGCGCATTGCCGCCCAGCTCCATCGAACATTTCATGACCTGATCGGCAGCCTGCTTCAGCAAGATGCGGCCAACTTCGGTGGATCCGGTAAAGGTCAGTTTGCGCACAATGGGGTTTTCGCAGAACTCTTTGCCGACTTCGGACGACGACGACGAGGTTACGACAGAAAACACACCCTTCGGCACGCCAGCCTCTTCGGCCAGTTTACCCATCGCCAGCGCAGACAGCGGCGTCAGGGACGCGGGGCGCACGATGAAACCGCAGCCAACGGCCAGCGCAGGCGCGACCTTGCGGGCGATCATGGCGTTTGGAAAGTTCCACGGCGTGATTGCGGCGGCAACGCCAATGGGCTGCTTGATGACCATGATGCGCTTGTCTGGACCGTGGCCGGGAATGGTTTCACCGTAAACGCGCTTTGCCTCTTCGCCGAACCATTCGATGTAGCCCGCGCCATAAGCGACTTCGCCGCGGCTTTCGGTCAAAGGCTTGCCCTGTTCGGCGGTCATGATGATCGCCAAGTCTTCTTGGTGTTCCATCATCAGGTCGTACCACTTGCGCATCACGGCAGCGCGGGCCTTGCCAGTTTGCGCGGCCCAGCCTTTGCGCGCCTTATCGGCAACGGCGATGGCGGCGTTGATTTCGGCGCGGCTTAGGTCAGGCACGGTGGCAATGACGTCGCCGCGGGCGGGGTTCGTGACCTCGATGGTTTTGCCGGATTTGGCATCGACCCATTCGCCCGCCAAAAAGGCCTGCTGGCAAAGCAGGTCCGGACGCTTGAGTTGGCTGGCAAGGTCTGTCTTCTGGTCAAGCATGGCGCTCTCCGCATTTCAGGGTAGGGTTGTCACAGGCATATAGGCTCTGTGGGCGAAAGGGAAACGGCGATGGATTTGGACGATGCTTATGCAAATGGGCCCCACATACCGGGTGGCGACGCCTTTCCGGCGCAATGGGCGGCCAAGGCGAAGGCGTTTCGTGCTGCAGTACCGGGCGCGTTGAACCAACCCTATGGCCCCCGCCCAAGAGAGGTGTTCGATCTGTTTGAACCTGCCGGCGACGCGCTGGGCACTGTGGTGTTCGTGCATGGCGGTTACTGGCGCAGCACGGACAAGGATCTGTGGACCCATCTGGCGGCAGGCCCGCTGGCACGAGGGTGGCGGGTGGCCAGTGTGGACTATGACCTGTGCCCCGATGTGACGATCCCGCAAATCACCCGGCAGATCGCGGCGGCGATTGGTGTCATCGCGGATCGCTGCGCGGGCCCATTGCGGCTGACGGGGCATTCGGCTGGCGGGCATCTGGTGGCGCGGATGCTGGACCCGCAGGTGGCGGGCGATTGGATAAAACGGGTGGCAGGCGTTGTCCCGATCTCTCCACTCTGTGATCTGGAACCGTTTTTGCGCACCAGTATGAACGCAGACTTTGGTCTTGATGCGGGCACAGCGCGTGCTGAAAGCCCGATCCATCAGCCGATCCCCGATGCTGCGGTGACGGTCTGGGTCGGCGGGGCAGAGCGGCCCGCGTTTCTGGATCAAGCGCGCTGGCTGGGTCAGGCGTGGAATTGCCCGGTGGTGATTGACGATGGGCGGCACCACTTTGACATTATCGCAGGCCTAGAGGACGCGGAATCAAAGCTCACGCAGGACGTTGTCGGCGGCTAAGGCGGATTACACGTCGACGATGACATGCCCCAGATAGGTCAGATGCTCTGTGTCATCGACGGTATAGGGTAGGTCGTGAAAGGCGTTTTCCGTTATCATGATCAGCGTGTCGTCACCGGCAAGCCGCAGCATGATGTCGTCAGCCTCGTCACTCGGCATGAATTCTAGCAACCTGGCAAGGATGTCGCCGTGGACAACCTCGACCTCGTTTTCGTCGATAAAGGCACCATCGAGTTCCTGCGTCAGACGGCTGGGCAAGTCGGTGCCGGGCGGCGGGGTGCAAAAGGCGTCAGCTTCGCTGCGCGATGGAAAGTTTGCGCCAAACAGATGTAATTGCAGATGCGCCTCGTCCAGATGCACGGGCGCATGCGGCTGTTCTAGCCGGGTACTTTCAGAGGGAATCAGCTTTTTAAGATCCCGCAATCCACGCCGCGCCACATAGCGCATCAAACGGTTCAGCAGGAAGTTCATGTTCATGTCAGGCGGCCTTCGTCTGGATTTCGCGCGGTGCCGGTGATCAACCCGGTGGGATCGTTACACACCCAAGTTGCGGCGGCACAAAGGTTACACCGTGTTCAAAATAGGCCCGTGGCCACTCATTTCGAGTGATATCGCGGGGATTAAAGTCGCGCCCGCTGCTGGTCGCGCCTAAACCTTTAGCGGTCAACTGGGTTTGACGCATTGAAACATAACGCGGCACGGCATTGCATTGCCATTTTACGCCAGAATGATAACTAGGATTGACATTTTTATTTGTGGTGCTGCCCCATATGACGTTTTCGAAAGCCTTAAATCGCCGATCTTTCGGCGCTTTGCTCCTTGCTTCTTCTGCTGCGGCTTGTGCGCCGCGCGTGCCGGATTCTGCCCCCGTCGTGCCGCAAGTGAACTGGTTGCCAGAGTACGGCCCCCTGCGCGATGCGGGATATGATTTGCCCGCAATTCCGCTGCAGTACACCGAAGGCGTCAATCGCCGCATGGAAGGTATTTATACGGGCGAGGCACCTGCAGGTTCGATCGACGTCGATCCTTATGCTAAGTTTCTGTATCACGTGAAATTCGACGGTACGGCGACGCGTTATCCTGTCGGTGTCGGCCGTCAGGGTCGTACATTGTCAGGTCTTGCGACCATCCAGCTGAAAAAGGCTTGGCCGGGCTGGACGCCGACAGCGAACATGCTGCGCACTGAGCCAGAGGTCTATGGTTCATTCCGTGGCGGCATCCCCGGCGGTCTGCGCAGCCCGCTTGGCGCACGTGCGCTGTATATCTATCGTAATGGCCGCGACACCTATTACCGTGTTCACGGCACCAACGATCTGGATAGCATCGGCAATTCCGGCTCTGCTGGCTGTATTCGCATGTTCAACCAAGACATTATTCACCTATTCAATAATGTGTCGTTGCCGATGACGATCAATATTCGGTCCGAAAGTGAATCGATGCGGGTGGATCCAGAATATTATAACCGCGGCCGCGAATTGCCCCCCAAGATTGTCGATCCAGAAGATCTGTTGGGTGCCGAAGCGATTGCAAACGACAAGAAGCCTGACCTAACGCAATTGGCGTTCAACTAAGCCGCGACTTGCCTGAAAAATGCCCCAAACGCATGTGATGCGTATTGGTAAAATTGGCGTGACTCCTTATCTAGGAGTCACGTTTGGCATGTGAGGGATGAAGATGGCGTCGTTTGATCAGCAAATAGAAGATAGTCAGCAGCAGGTTGCGGCCGCGCAGGGCAAGATTGCCGCGCTTACGGGCCGGATCGAAGAGGCCCGTCAGAAGATGGCCGCTGGCACCGACGTCAGTATCGATATCGAAAACGCCACGCTGGACGATGTTCACGCCCATACCGATTTGATGAACGCGAATATCGCGGAATTGATCATGGGGCTAGACGACGTCACCGCAGGCTTTTCCCGCGATTTTGAAGAAATGCGGTCCAAGACGACCTCGGAAAAGTTGATTGGTTTCTTTTCCAAGGGTAAATCGGATTCCATGCGCGAAGAGCGTATGCGTCAGGCCAGCGTCGACGATAAATTGCAGGATTTGATTTCCAAATCCGATGTGATTACGCGCCTGCTGCAAGGTCAGCTGGAAATGCTGAACGATCAAAAGGCCCGCGTCGAAGGCAATTTGACCACCACCCTGTCCGACCGCGAAATTGCCGTGGCAGAGCTGGAGCGTGTACGCGCCGAAGTGCAAAGCATGGACCCTGCGATTATCACACTGGAAAACAAGATTAGCGTCGAACAGGACGCTGGTGTGCGCACTAAGCTGGAAAGCGAGCTTGCCGCGCTGAACACCCGCTATAACGAGCTGGTTCAGGCCGAACAGGTGCAGTTGGCGCAGTCCCAAACGCTGGAGCGTTATATCGAAAAGGGTAAGACCTGGATCGACAGTCTGCAGAACCAAGCCGCGACGCAGATGGTGCTAATTAACAAACTGCAGACAGACACCAAGCAGCGCGTTGTGCTGTATGACGCCCTGTCCAAGTCCTTGAAAACAGCGCAGCAACAGGACGTCGCCCACCGCATCAACGAGATTGGCGTCAAAACGGACCAAGAGGCGCAGACCGCCATGGCCGCCATCGGTGCCGCGACCAACAGCCGGATGGCCGACATGCTAGAAGCGCACGGCGACCACATGGTCTTTGCCCGCGATGTGCTGGAACAGAAGGCCAAGGCGGACGAGCGGTTTATGCGCCGTTTTGCCAAGATTGTAGAGAAGCACGACAGTAATCAGTATGGGGATAACAGCTAAGATGCGCCGATTCGCGGCACCGCTTTGGTTGTCGGGCGTTGCGCTGTGCTTCCCTATTGTCACGTTTCTGACGGAGTCGGGGCAGCATGGTGCGGTTTCTCCAGTGACGGCTTTTGCATATGTCATGTTCTATATTCTAACGGTCCCGATGCTGGGTATGGCTGCTTTGTGGGCTGCTTTCATAGGCATCAGAAAACTGCGCGGGCATCATGGCTGAAACCGACCTCGCCCTTGACCACTTCAAGCTGGAAGACACGCGTGTCACTCGGCGCTATTTTGACAAGTTCGCCCGGATCACGCGGCACCTGTCGCAGGTCGCGGCCACGATGCAGACCGAAGGGCGGCTGTCCAAGGCGGATATCGGGGCGCTGGCAGGCTACCTTGCAGGACTAAACTACAGCTTTACAGCGCTGGCGCATAAGTACCAGTTCGCTGGCCGGGCGTCCCATGCGGGGCAGTTGACCATCGACCGGGTTGAAAGTGGCTTTCCTGTTTACCAAGAGCTGCTTGAGATGGCGAATGATGCGCTGCAGGCAGGGCAGCATCTGGCGGGGATGCCGTCCGTTGATGATCTGAAATCGCAGATGATCCGCCAGATCGTTGGCGATCTGACGATCCCGACGCGGCTGCAATATGCCATGTCTCAGCGGCTCTATTACGAGGAATTGGTGAAGGGCGGCCAGTTTTGGGCCCGCAATGATCCGCAGGCTGTTTTCCTGTCGCACCGCGGCGACCGGCGGCATTTTCTGGTGCATTGGGCTGTCTATGACAGTCAGGTGAACCTGCCGACCCTGTACCTAATGGATGTCGAGGATACGGGCCGGGTTGGCCTGCCCAAGGATGATCGCCGTTGGCCAATGGCGCAAACGCATCTGATGGCGCAGTCGATCGCCGGGCTGAAACTGATGACGATTGCAACGGGGTTTGACGCAGACTTCGACGATCTGCACCCCGTACGGCTGCGGCGCTTTCACGTGGGGCCCATGTATTCCAGCGCCTTTACCCAACAAAACGGCCCGCTGCGCGAAGTGCTAGAGCAGGCCCAGAGTCCGGTGGGTGAGGATTGGGCGCTGGTCTGGACCGAAGAGGATTTGCAGACCGAGCGGGTCGAACAGGTCAAATCCGGCTGGTTCGGCACGGTGGAACGTCAAATCTTTGCCCGCGATCCCTTTGACGCGGGCGCGCAGGATCGGGGCGTGAGCCGGATGGATCGGTCGATCATTATGCCGGCGCGGCCCTATCAAGCGCTTGCTGAACGCCGGCCTGCGGGTTTTGACGATGTGCGTAAGTTTGTCGTTGGCGATGATGGGCGCGTGAGGGGCTATCGGTAGCGTTATGGGATGTGCAGGAGCCTCCGGCGGGAGTTTATTTGGCAAGATGAAGCGGATGATGACATGAGCGAGACCGGCAATCGGATGGAGTTGCGCGAGGCGGATATCAGGGCACATTACGCTGCAGCCTTAGCGCTTCTGAATCGGTTGGAACATGCACCGCGTCTGGCTGTCGCCTCTGCTCCGTCCCCTGCGCAGGAACGGTCGTCCGGTGTCGGTACACGGCGGGCATTTCGCAGCACGACTCCGGGCCTTGTCACCCGGCGAACGGTCGCCAGCGACGGGGTGGCCTTGCGGGGCCGGATCGCGGCAGTCGCGGATGGTGATCTGGTGACGCCTGTGCAGGCGCAGGTGACGCAAGCGCTACGGCGGGGACTTGCGATTGCTATGGGTGTCGCGGATCAGTTTGCGGATCGCACTGGGCTGGCGGCGCTGAAGCGCGCGAGCCTTGAGGGCACTTTGCCCGAAGATCGCCGCGCCGGGTTTGTACATCTGCTAGAGGCAGAGGCAGTAATTTCGCTGTTTGTGCTGGCCTCTGCTGCTGGGTTTTTGCTTGCTGATCAAGCGGGGACGGCTGCGGTCGAACTGAGCGAAGTTGAAGAGGTGTTGACCGATAATGCCCCCCTCGCGCTGAATGGCGTACTGTGGGAGCTGGATCAGGATATCGCAGCGCTGGCGAAGGATGACGACACACTGGTCGCCGTGGTCATCGCATTTTGTGATGCGCTGGCCGATAAGGTTGCGGCACGCGCCGCCGCGATGCCGGGGCTAGAGGCGTTTACCCAGGCGACATGGCACGTCGCTGCGGACGACTTTACTGTTCAGGGGTTTGCCGCGCCGCATGCGCGCAAAAGCACGAAACTGACGATGAGTTTCAAGACGCCAGAGCAGGTCGTGGGCAACCACATCGCTAAGGCGCAGGCGTTGCGCCTGTCAAAGATGCTGATGGCCTATGACTTTGATCGGCGGATGAACCCCTTTGCTGATCTGGGCGGATTTATCTTCACCTTTATGGGCGACGGTAAGCCGGGGACGGGCAAAACCACATTAATCCAGATGATGGCGGGGCTGGTGTCCGGGTATTGCGATACGGCGGGTTATCCATTCCGCTATCAGAACCTAAGCACCGATAATATCGACAGTTATCAGGGCAAGTCGGGGCAAAATGCCAAGGCCTTCATTACCAATATCATTGATCCTGCGGTGATTGGGTTTGGGACCATCGACGATATCGACCAATTGGCCGGCAAGCGCGGCGATCGCCAGTCCAGCGCGGGCCAATTGGAGATCACCGCAGTGCTGATGGAAAGCTTTGCCGGGGCGAATACCGTGGTGCGCGGCAATTGCACATTTGGCATGTTCAGTAACTATCCCGAGAACGTCGATGATGCCTTGCGCCAACGCGCCGGCGCGCGGTTTCTGGTGGACGGACCGCAAAGCCGTGAGGATTACATCGATATTCTGTCACTGCTGATGGGCAAAAACCACGATATCCCGCTGGGCGATCATGATGCCTTTGCCGCGCAGGCGATCCAAAAGGCGGTCGCAGCCAGTTATGCCAGCCACGCGCGCCCGCATGAAGAGGGTTTGCTGCGGGTATTTGAGCGTGTTCAGGCGCAACATGGCGATCTGGATACGCTGGCGAAGCTGGGCACCTATCTGAAAGCGATCCAAGAGGCGGATGAGCGCTTTACTGGCCGCGCGATCAAGAACATCACTGACGCGGTCAAGGTGCGGGCGATGGACTTTGAACTGCCGGACGATTGGATGGACCAGCCCGACCTGTTCCTGCGGCAGGACTACGACACGAAACTTGGGATGATCCGCGAGCTGCGCCAGCCGATCACGACGGATATGGTTTTGCAGGAAATCAACCGCTACGCCGATAGCGAATTCCGCTATGCGGACAAGTCGGACGAAGTCGCCATCGACAACGCGGTGCGGGACATGCAGCGCATGGACGCTGCGCGCAAACGCTATGCCGCGAGCCTTGGTGCATGACCGAAGGGCTGCTTATTCCTGCAATCGCCTTGGGCCTGCTGGGGTGGCTGGTGCCAAAACTGTGGTCGATGGTCCTGCCAGAGGGGCTGCCTGCATTGGCGGTGAATGCAGTGCTGTCAGCTTTGGTTCTAACGGCGCTGACGAGCATATACTTTATGGTCCAATATTGGGCGGCAGGGGTCACACTGGCGCGGCTGATTGATCAGGGGCTGCTGGGGAACGCCATCTATTTTGGACGTCTGGGATTGGCCGCTGCGATCATCTGGGCACCCATGATAGGGCTATCGCTGATGGGACTGCCGCGCACTTGGGTGCGGGTAACATGGTGAAGGGCGCAATATGCACCGTCTAATTGAACGCGGTCTGATGTTCGGGAACCTGTTCCGGGTCGACAGCCCGCCGCTGGTGGCGCGCTATAACCGGGCGTTGCAGGCGTTGACGGGCAAGCAGACGGCGCTGGCCGAGTTCCATATCGATATCTCGGGCTTTAGTCCCGAGATTGGCGAGGAGCTAAGCGATCCGGCCTACCTGAACCCGCGCGGCGTGAACCGGCAGTTTATCTTGCTCAGCACCAATCAGGTCAGCGCACCGCTACTGGACGCCACGTTTTCCCACAGCCGCACGATCCTGCGGCAGTTCATCATGGAAAACAAAGCGGCCCTGTTTACCCTGACCGCCAAGGATGCCGTGGCGGGCGAGTTGCTGAATTCCGTCCACAGCGCCGATACCCCGGCGCGACTGTTCAATATCCGCCGCATCACGGTCGAGGCCGATACCACCGCTGGCACTATTGAGGCGTCGGACAAACTGGGCGCGATGATTGACGATTTTACAGCCCGCTCAGATGGCTGGTACGATGATGTGCTGATCGCCAAGATGATCGATCTGGCCAAGGACACGGGCGATGTGACCCGCAACCCTGTGCGCCTGAAGCACATGACATTCGAGACACCGGATTTCTGGACCGCGCTATTTGGCGGGCTTTATGTGTTTCGCAGTGTCGATCATCCCGCCGTGATCGCCATGGGGGACGTGGATGCCTTGGGCGAATTGCCCGTGTCCCCGGTGATTGGACTGCAAGCGCGGGGCGATATCGCGACGTTTTTCAAGTTGAACGATCTGGTAGAGCCGGTGGCGCAGTCCAAAAGCCCGCAGGTCGCGGATATTCTGCGGCGCAAAATGGACTTTATGGTTGCTGACATCGCATCAAAGCTGGGCGGCGACTTGGCGCAAACCTCGCCTCGGCAAATGCGGCAACTGGCCCGGCAACATGCAGACGCGCTGCCAGAGGCGTGGCATACGCTGGCTGCGCTGGTGCGCTGGGCCGAAGATGGCGCGCCTTGGCCGCGGATCACCAGCGACGATGCGGGCTATTTCTATACCCTGCGCGCGCGGCCCGGACGCCATGCTGATTTAGTGAATATGCTGTTGTCAGAACTGGCCCCGCTAGATGCACGGCAGTTGTTCATCTGTCACAAACAGGCGTTTTACGCGGCTTATGCCACCTGGCCGGACGCAAAACGTGAATTTGTGGTAGAGATGCTGTCAAAGGAATATCTGGCGGACAAGGTCGGCACCCGTGACGCTTTGTTCGGCGCCATGCCGCATGTACCGCAAACACCGCCGCCCCTGCCCAAGCGGCGCGGCCCCTGGGGATAACGCGACACGATGATTACGTTTTTCAAACTGGTTTTCTTTGGTCTGGTCGGGCTCAGCATCATTTACCTGTCCCTATCAGTCTATTCCGCATCCTTGCGGCGCGAGCGGCTGGAAAAGGACTATGACGCTGATCCTGTGCCCGGGCAAAGCCGCGATGACTATGTCGAAACCGGCATGGCGGCCTATCGCACCAGTCTGCGGCCAAAGCTGCTTGTGCTGGTCTATGTTGTGCCTGTGGCGATCTGGGGCGGCATCGTCTATGTGATCAATACGAACTGACCCATCGCAGGAGAGACTCTGATGCGCATTTTGGCTTTCCTGTTGCGGCTGATGCCGATCCTCGCTGTCGGCGTCGTGTTGCACTATGTGCTGCCGCAGCATGACATCGTCCGGATCGTGAATACCTATCAAGAACGGCAGGACCTTAACGACTGGACGCGGATTTTCTGGTCTGACCCAAGCCCGCAGTCCGCGACGCTGGTCAACAGGGACGTGCAATTCATTCAAGCCGTGCGCAAAGAGACGTTTCTGCTAGGCTTCGTCCCGCGCGACACGACCGAGGTGATGGTCTATCGTAATGAGGATACGGGCTGGGGTTGGCCGTTCTACTTTAAGTTCGACACGGCAAGCCTGCAGACGGAAGCTGACGATCTGCGCTCTACCCCCGAAAGCCCGAAATGGGCGGTCGTGACGCACTATGGTTGGCGCAACGGCTACTTGTCGGCCTTTCCGAATGCGATTGCGATCCGCCCTGTATCCAGCCCGGACGAGACGATCATCCCATGGTTCAATATCGCGTTCTTTGTGATCGTGATTTTCTTGATCGGCATGGTGCGGGCGATGTGGTTCCAGTTCCGCGAACGGATGATCGATCCGGCGATGGACGCCGCAGGTGATCGTCTGGATATCGCGCAGGCAAACATGGATGCCCGCCGGTCAAAGATGCGGCGTTGGTTCGACAGCTGGAAGCCTAAAGACCGCCGCTGATCAACCGCAGCGACGGGGGGCCAGCCCCCCGTCGCTGCGCGACGCCCCCCGAGATATTTTTAACCAGAAGAAGGGAGCGACCCTTCCTCTGGTCTTTTGTCTAGGCCCCGTAGGGGATCCAGATATTCTTGACCTCTGTCGCGTGCGGCAGGATCGCTTTGGTGTTGTCGCGGCTCCAGTCCAGCGCACCGCACCAGGTGCGTTTCAGGTTACCTGCGGCAGCCACTTCGATGCCTTTTGCAAGCGCTGGATCGGCAAAGGACCAGACGGCGTCGATATCCATATGCCGCGCCATGGGATCTGCCAGATCGCCATGATCACCCGTCAGGATGTTCACCACACCACCCGGCAAGTCGGACGTGTCCAGCACTTGGTACAGATCCGTCGCAATCAGCGGAAACGGCTGAGAGGCGGCAAGGATCACGCGGTTACCCATCGCAATCGCGGGTGCCATTGCACTGATAAGGCCAAGCAACGGGGCGTCATCGGGGCAAAGGATGCCGATGGTGCCAACAGGTTCCTTCATCGCCAACGCGACGCCGCGGATCGGCACGTCGTGCACTTGGCCATCGTATTTATCGGCCCAAGCCGCTGCGCTGAACAGACGGCTGATGCTGGCCTCGACCTCTGCTGTGCCGTCGCTTCCGGTCAGCGATTTCAAACGCGTCGCAAACTCGGTGGCACGGGCGGACAGGTTTTCCGCCATGTAATACAGGATCTGCGCGCGCAGATGCCCGCTGGACTTGGCCCAGCCCTTAGCGGCATTGCACGCCTCGACCGCGTTACGCAGGTCTTTGCGGCTGGCAAGGCTGGTGTGACCGAGCAGTGCGCCTTTGGGGCCGTAGACCGCGCGGGAGTAGCCGCTGTCAGGCCGCGCCTGCTTGCCGCCGATATACAGCTTGGCGGTGCGATCCAGCCCGCCTGCACCGCCGTCGCCAGTATGTGCTGCGATGCTGCGCGTTTTGGCTGGGGCTGCAACTGGCTTGGTATAGCCTGTCAGCCCTTCCCAGCCGCCTTCGCGGCCAAAGCCGCTTTCGCGCACGCCGCCAAAGCCTGCTGCGGCGTCCATCATATTGGTGCCGTTGACCCATACGATCCCGGCGACCAGCTTTGGCGCGACGTCGAGCGCCAGATTGATGTTTTCCGACCAGACCGAAGCCGCAAGGCCATAGCGTGTGGAATTGGCGATCTCGACCGCCTCGACCGGGGTGCGGAAGGTTGTCGCGACCAGCACTGGGCCGAAAATCTCTTGCTGCATCAGCGGCGACGCCGGGGCGAGGCCGGTGATCAGCGTGGGTGGGAAATAGCAGCCATCCGGGGCGGTGGTCTGGAACGTCTCACCCTCTGGGTGGGCCGCCAGCATATCGCGGATGCGCGCCTGTTGGCGCGGGTGGACGATTGCACCGATGTCGATGCACTTATCCAGCGGATCACCAATGCGCAGGCCGCTCATGCGGGCCTTTAGCTTGGTGTAGAAGACATCTGCGATACCTTCTTGAACCAGTAGACGAGAGCCAGCGCAGCACACTTGGCCCTGATTGAACCAGATCGCATCAACGACGCCCTCTACGGCGCTGTCGATATCTGCGTCCTCGAACACGATGTACGGGCCCTTGCCGCCCAGCTCCAGGCTCAGCGCCTTGCCGGTGCCAGCGGTCAGTTCGCGGATGCGGCGGCCGACGCCGGTCGATCCGGTAAAGGCGACTTTGTCTACGTCAGCGGTGACGATCATCTCGCCGACTTCGCCATCGCCCGTCACGATGTTCACAACGCCCGGCGGTACGCCAGCTTGATTGCAGATGTCTGCGAACAGCAAGGCGGTCAGCGGCGTCCATTCGGCAGGTTTCAACACAACCGTGTTGCCCATCGCTAAGGCTGGCGCAATTTTCCACGCCAGCATGAGCAGGGGGAAATTCCACGGGATGACCTGACCGCACACGCCAAGCGCCTGCCGGTCCGGCAATTCGTCCGCCATGATCTGCGCCATGCCGGCATGGTAATAAAAGTGCCGCACAGCCTGCGGCACGTCGATATCGCGGGATTCGCGGATCGGCTTGCCGTTATCGAGCGTTTCCAGCACGGCAAACAGGCGCGACTGCTTCTGCAAAATGCGGGCCAGCGCATAAAGCACTTTTGCCCGCGCGTGCCCGTCCTTGGCCCAAGCGGGTTGCGCCTTGCGCGCCGCTTTGACAGCCGCGTCCACATCGGCCTGCGTGCCTTGGGTCACCTGCGCCAGCAGGGTATCCGTCGCCGGGTTCATCACGGCAAACAGCGTGCCGGGCGCGGTCCACGCGCCGCCGATGAAGTGACCAAAGTCACCCTTAGACGCAAGCCACGCCAGCGCCTCTTTGCTGCTTTCAGGTGCGGGGCCGTAGTCCATGGTCTCGAAGATCTCCTTGACGGTCATGCGCCCAGTCCTCGCTTTTTTAAAAATACTCAAAAACCGGCTTTAGCCGATCGCGTGACGCCAGCTGGCAGAATAACTGCCGGTGACGTGGTGTTCCAATTGCCGTTCGATATCGCCCAGAAGGGACGAGGCACCAAAGCGGAACAGGTCGGGCTGCAGCCAGCGGTCGCCCAGTTCGTCCTTGATCATCGACAGATAAACCAGCGCGTCCTTTGCCTTGGAGATCCCGCCAGCTGGTTTGTAGCCGACGTAAATGCCAGTGCGGTCATGATAATCGCGGATCGCGCGGATCATGGTCAGGGTCACCGGCAATGTCGCGTTTACAGGTTCTTTGCCGGTCGACGTCTTGATGAAATCCGCGCCAGCCATCATGCAAACAAGCGAGGCTTTGGCGACATTGCGCAGGGTGCCCAGCTCTCCGGTCGCAAGGATCGCTTTGACGTGGGCATCGCCGCAGGCGGCGCGCATTTCGGCCATTTCGTCATAAAGTGCCTGCCAGTTGCCGGTCAAAACGTGGCGGCGGCTGATGACGATATCAATTTCCGCGGCTCCGGCGGCGACGCTTTCGCCGATCTCGGCGATGCGCAGATGGAATGGCGACAGGCCGGCGGGAAAGCCGGTGGACACTGCGGCAACAGGAATGTCAGAGCCAGTAAGCGCGGCGACGGCGGTTTCGACCATATCGTGATAGACGCAGACGGCACCGGTGGTCAGGCCGGTCATATCCAGCGCTTCCAAAAGATCAGGCGCGACAGGCTGGCGGGCCTTGGCGCACAGGCGCTGCACGCGTCCGGCGCTGTCATCGCCAGAAAGCGTCGTCAGGTCGATCAGGCTGATGGCTTTGCACAGCCACGCGGCCTGATAGTCCTTTTTCACGCTGCGGCGACCGGGCAGGGTCGCGGCGCGGCGTTCAATGGCGGACGTATTGGCCTGCGCCGACATGACCCAGTCCATATCCAAAGGCATGCCCGGATTGCGCGGCAGATGTTCTTTTGTCGTCACGGGGAAAGCTCCTGAGGCGGCGGTGGGGTCTTGTGGCATGTTTTTGACCCTTTGGTCAATTAAGCGCTGGGCTGCACGACGTCACGTTGGAACTGTTGGCGATAGTGCAGCGGGGTCACGCCATGGTGGCTGCGGAACAGCTTATGGAAATGTGACAGGTTCGCAATCCCGACCGCAGCGGCAACCTCGGCCATTGGCTCGCTGTCGCTGGTCAGGGCGCGGGCGGCTTGGGTCATGCGGATGCGGTTGACGTATTGCGTGGGCGACTGGCCCAGCCAACGGCGCATACTGCGTGACACATGAGGGTGGCTTTGCCCGGTGGCGGCAACAAAGGTGGCCGCCCCGCCGCGATAGATCGCAGGATCATGCGCCATGGCGCAGGCGCGGTGAAGCCATGTGGGGGCACCGGTTGGCAGGCCTGTCTCGTGCCGGATCAGGTCGGCCAGCAGGGGCAGCAGAAACGCCTCTGCCGCGAGGCTGTCGCAGGGGCCGCGTTCAAGCAGGCCAGCGGCGTGGTTCAGCGTTACCAACTGCCGACTGTCGCGATGCGTGCGCGCAGGGCCGTGTTCCGCCAGCCAAAAGGGCAGTGGCGGCAGGCGGGCATCAAGACTCTGCACCAGATCGGGGTGAATCGCGATGGACACAGCCAGCGCCGCATCGCCGCGCCCTTGCAGGGCGTGTGGTTGGCCGGGGCGCAGCAGGATCAGCGCGCCTTCGGTCAATGTTTCGACCCCTGAGGGCAGGTGGTGCCTTAAGGTGCCGTTTTGCACCCAAAAGAGTTCAGTGAAATCGTGGGTGTGCAGCGCCTTGGGCCGTGCAGGCGTCAGCAGGGCGCGGGTCAGGTGGATGCTGGTCCCGGGCGGCAGAACGTCATGATGAGTGAGGGTGCGCTGCGTCATGGGATCAAGCTGACATAGTTTTGCATATTTGTGCATCTTTTGTGCCAGCAGGACGCAGCTGTTCGCGGGCAGGGCCGCGAATGCGCCCCGCCCGCTGGCCCATCAGGCCGTCAGCTTTAAAGTTGCGCTGTGACCCAGAAAGGCAAAGCCATTTCCGGGCAGCATCAATGTGCTGTCTGCTAGGGTCGCATGTTGCGGCCCGGTTAACGTCGCCTTTCCTGTCACGGTCAGCGTTTGCGGATCCTTGGACAGGTTAAACACGCAAGTCAGGTGCTGATCCGCCGTGCTGCGGGTAAAGGCCAGCATCGGATCGGGCAGGTCGATCCACGCGGTCTTGCCCCGCGTCATGCAGGGATGTGATTTGCGGAACCCGATCGTTTGCCGGTAAAAATGCAGGACGCTGTCATTTTGCGCCTCTTGCAGATCGACAGAATGGGCGACCTGCGGTGCTTTGACCGGGAGCCATGGTGTGCCAGCGGTGAACCCTGCGTTATCTGCTTTGTGGTCCCAGACCATCGGGGTGCGGCACCCGTCGCGGCCTTTGACGCCCGGCCAGTAGCGGATCGCTTGCAGGTCGGTCAGTTCCTCGAACTTCATCACGGTTTCCAGCTGGCCCAGCTCTTCGCCCTGATAGATGCCGATGGTGCCCTCAAAGCTCATCAGCATGGCGCAGGCGAGCTTAGCAATGGACTCGTCAGATACGGCGTGTTCGGCCCAGCGGGTGACATGGCGCGGCACGTCGTGGTTGGAAAAGGACCATTCCGGCTGCCCGTCGGGGGCACCTTTTTGAAAGCCTTCGATGCAGCCGCGGAAATGCTTGGGGTTAAAGTCAGGCCCAAGCATCGCAAAGCTGTACGCCATATGCAGGCGGCTGCTGCCTTTGGTATATTCGGCCATCAGATCGATGGACCGCTGGCCCATATCACCGACTTCGCCGACCATCATGATGTCGTCGTATTGGTCGCAAAGCGCGCGCAGCTGTTCAAGAAATGCAAGGTTTTCAAGCTGGTTCTTGTTGTGGATGTTGTCCTGCATCCCATACAGATCTGTCGCCATGACCTGCCGCCCGCCCTTGGCCGCGGGGTTAGAGCGCAGATGTTTGTCGTGGAAGTAGTAGTTCACGGTATCAAGGCGGAAACCATCAAGGCCGCGGTCCAGCCAGAACTTGGCTGTGTCCAAAATGGCGTCGACGACGTCAGGGTTGTGAAAGTTCAGGTCAGGCTGCTGCGACAGGAAGTTGTGCAGATAGTACTGACCGCGCACAGCCTCGAATTCCCAAGCGGGGCCACCAAAGTGACTGTGCCAGTTCGTTGGCGGGCTGCCGTCAGGCTTTGGGTCAGCCCAGACGTACCAGTCTGCCTTTGGGTTGGTGCGATCCTTGCGGCTTTCGATAAACCACGGGTGCTGATCAGAGGTGTGGGACAGCACCTGATCGGTGATGACCTTGAGCCCCAGTTCGTGCGCGCGCGCCAGCATCCGGTCGAAATCATCGAGCGTGCCAAAGATCGGGTCGATGTCGGTATAATTCGACACGTCGTAGCCCATATCCGCTTGCGGGCTGGTAAAGATCGGGGACAGCCAGATGCAATCCACCCCAAGGCTGGCGATATGCTCTAACCGCTGGGTAATCCCGTTCAGATCGCCGACCCCGTCACCCGTGCTGTCTTGAAAGGATCGCGGATAGATCTGATAGATCACCGCGTCACGCCACCATTCCCGCATCATATCGCTCCGCTTATTGTTGCGGTGAGCTTAGCAGTGACTTTGCAAAGTGTAAGGCGCAGCGCCGGGAAAAGCGTGTGCGAGGGCAAAAAAATCAGTCGAATATCTGCGAAATGGTGGCGCGTGCTTGACCTTGATGCGCGATGCGGGTGGTGTTGAGGGCAGGCGGCGGCGGGCGCGCAACGGTAAAAGGATATGTGCGATGGCGATTACACCGGTCTCTGAAATGGTCGCCGCAGCGCGGGCGCGGATCGAAGAATTGGATACGGCCGCTGTCATGGCGCTGCTGGATGACCCTGACGTTGTCATCGTCGATATCCGCGACGTGCGCGAGCGCAAGAATGGCTATATCCCCGGCAGCATCCATGCCCCGCGCGGGATGATTGAATTCTGGGTCGATCCGGCCAGCCCCTATCACAAGCCGGTTTTTGCCCAAGACAAGCGGTTCATCCTGCATTGCGCCAGCGGCTGGCGGTCTGCCTTAACCGTGGCGGCGCTGAACGACATGGGCTTTGCGGCCGCCCATCTGCGGGACGGATTTAGCGACTGGACAGCCCAAAGCGGCCCGGTCGAGGTGCCCGCGCCGCGGGATTGATCCGGCAGCGGTGGTCGCCTAAGCAGGCGCTGTATTCAAGGGAGGCATTTCATGCGCGTTCTGGTCACCGGCGGTGCCGGTTATATCGGCAGTCATACGCTTGTCGAATTGCTAGGGCAGGCGCATGAAGTCTGTGTGCTCGACAACTACGACAACTCTAGCCCTGTCGTGCTGGACCGGGTGCGCAAGCTGACCAATGGCACGGTGACTGCAGTCGAAGGCGACGTGCGCCATGACGCGACCCTGAACGCAGTGATGGCTGATTTTCGCCCTGATGCGGTGATCCACTTTGCCGGGCTCAAGGCCGTTGGCGACAGCATGAAAGACCCACTTGGCTATTACGATGTCAATGTGAATGGCACCATTGCGCTGCTGCGCGCGATGGATGCGGCGGGCTGCAAGCGGATCATCTTTTCGTCGTCCGCCACGGTTTATGGCGAGCCAGTCTATTTGCCGTATGACGAGGCGCACCCGCTGAACCCGACCTCTGTCTATGGTCGCACCAAGATGATTGCAGAGCAGATCCTGACCGATTGGGCTGTGGCCAAGGATGGCTCGGCGGTGCTGCTGCGCTACTTCAATCCGGTTGGTGCCCATGCCTCTGCCACGCTGGGCGAGGATCCATCGGACGTGCCGAACAACCTGATGCCCTATATCGCGCAGGTTGCGGTGGGGCAGCGGGCTCATCTGAACGTCTTTGGCGATGATTACGATACGCCTGACGGCACGGGACAGCGTGATTATATCCACGTTGTCGATCTGGCACGGGCCCATGTTGCCGCCGTCGATTACGTGGCAAATCATAGCGGCGCGCGGGCGTTCAACATCGGCACCGGACAGCCCTATAGCGTGCAGCAGATGGTAGAGGCGTTCCGCAAAGCCTCTGGCCATGCGATCCCCGTTGTCATCGCGCCGCGCCGTGCAGGCGATATTGCGGCGATGCAGGCGGATTCGACGCGTGCGCATGCCGAACTTGGTTGGTCCGCGACCCATACGCTGGATGACATGGCGGCTAGCACATGGGCTTGGCAGTCTGGTAATCCCCACGGATTTCGCGGAACCTATGACTGACGTCATTGGCGATTCTGGGGCAATTCTGGCAACCCGCCGGAACCAAATCATCTGCTGCGCTGTTTTGTCTACAATGACATGAACGCCGAATGAGGAGCCCGTAATCGCGCCTCCTTCGGCCCAGCCGGAGAGATTGCAATGACGGATATCAAGAACACGGTGGACGCCGCTGCGCGTGACGCAAAGTCCGCAGCCCATGACGCAAGCGCCGAGGCGAAAAGCGTCGTAAATGACGTGGCAGAGCAGGCCAAGTCGGTCGCTCATGATGCCAAAGAGACCATTAAATCCGAAGTCAGCGCCCGCGCGGACGCAGCCAAAGGTGCCGCCGCGCAAGAGGTGAACAACGTCGCCTCTGCCCTGCGTAAGGCTGCGAACGAAAGCCGCACGGGCAGCCCGCAGGAACGCACGTTTGGCCAGATTGCCGATACGCTGGCGGATGCGTCTGATGCGATCAGCAACAAGGATCTGGGCACAGCGCTTAGCGACGTTGGCCACTTTGCCCGCCGCAACCCGCTTGTTTTTCTGGCTGGTGCTGCATTGGCCGGTTTCGCGGTTAGCCGCTTTGCCAAAGCGTCAGAGCGCAATGGCGCGGCTACTTCGCAGCCCGATTATCACGGCAGCGACGATTTCATGCCGCCGCGCCACGGCAATGCTGACACAGACGGTCGGGGCTGAACATGGAGTCCCATGACCCCCGTAGCACCGGTTCACTGCTGAACGATGTGCTAAGCAGCGTCGGCAATTTGCTGCGCCAAGAGGTCGATCTGGCGCGTGCCGAGGTTGACCAGAACCTGAAACGTGCAGGCGCGGCGCTGGGCCTTTTGGTCGTCGCTGTGATCCTTGCCTTCATCGGCTTGTCCGTGCTGTCCACGGCTGTGATCTCTGCGCTTGTTCTGGCCGGGATCAGCCAGCTTTGGGCCACCGTCTTGGTGGGCCTCGTTGTCCTGCTGATCGCCATCATTTTGGTGATCGTGGGCGTTAAGCGGCTGAAGCTGTCCAGCATCGCGCCGACCCGCACAGCCCGCAGCCTAAAGGCCGACGCGCAGATGATGAAAGAGGCCTATAATGACCGCTGATACGCGTAAACCGGCAGAGATCGAGGCTGAGATCGCGCTAGAGCGCGCGCGGCTTGGACGTGATCTGGATGTCCTGCAAAACCGTTTGACCGTTGATGGTCTGATGGAAGAAGTAAAGCTGCAGGTGCGCGGCCAGATCGACGAAGTTACCGCCCAACTGCGTGGCCAAGTCGGCATCGTGACACGTGACGTTTCGGTTGTGATGCGCGATCAAATCGCAACCGCCAGCGAAACGGTCAGCCGGACGGCGCAGAAAAACCCTTGGCCGTTTGCGGTCATCGGTCTGGGCCTTGCTTGGCTGGCGATTAGCGCTGTGACGCCTGAACGCGCGCCGCGCAGTAAAAAGCCGCGGATCGGTATGGCTCCGGTCAAACCCGCGACCCGTCCAGAAGTGCATCACTATGACAGCAGCCCGGCCGATATGGCTGCGGCCCAGTTGGAAGAGGACGCCGACGTCTGGGCCGACCAGGCGCTGTCTGCGCAGGCACGCCCTGTGCCAGCTTATGATTCTGATCCGCTGTGGGCCCGTGATGATCAGGACCCGAACCCGCGCCGTCGTTGAACATTTATGCAGGTTAAAGGCCTGTAACCCGTAAAGGAAAATCCCATGAGCAATACTGCAAAAGACATGCTGAACAGCGCTAGCGATACGGCGCAAAAGTTGGCCCACGATGCAAACGACACGATGCACCGGGTCGGTCATGACGTTAGCGCCGAAGCGCGCCGCCTGCGCGACCGCCTGTCCGAAGGGACCGAAGGTCTGTCAGAAGCCGCGCGTGAACGCGTCGTTGCCGCCCGTCACCGTGCCGTTGAGGCGCGCCGCCAGGCCAGCAGCGCCGTGTCGAACGGCCGCGACTCTGCCGGTGATTTGTTTGACCGCCAGCCACTGGTGATCGGTGCTTTGGCCTTTGCCGTCGGTGCTGCGGTTGCGGCCCTGCTGCCAAAGACCCGAACCGAAGACAGCTATTTGGGTGCGCGCCGCGATGCCCTGATGGACGAAGCAGAGCGCGTGTATCACGAGGAACGCGCCCGCGCAGAACGCGCCATCGCTGCCGCCCGGTCAGAGTTAGAGACCGCCGCGCAAGAGGCTGCAGGTTCGGCCAAGGCCGCGTTGAAAGACGCCGCATCGCAGGCCGAAGATAAAGTTCGCAAAACGGTGGATGATGTCGCCGACAAAGCTGCAAAAGCTGCTGATAAATAAGCGAAAGATACGTTCCTAAATGAAAGGGCCCCGCAGTGCGGGGCCCTTTTTTCGTTAGCTTGCCCAGCTGAAATCTAAGGCTGCATAGCGATCTTGAAAGTTTAGCCGCGTCGCCCAGACGCTACGTTCGTTAATCTTTACGTTCGGGCGGGTCAGGGACAGTTGTCCCGACTTCTGCAAACCCCGCAGCAAACGATTGACGTAGATATCGGTCAAGCCAAGCGCATCACCGATCTCTTTCTGCGACAAAGGCAGCGGAAACCGATCAGAAGCGTGTTCGCTGATTTGTTCTGATTTGGCTTTGATCGTGAGCAGAAAATGCATCAGCCGATCTTCGGCCGAATAGCGCGTGATGGCGTGCAGGCGATCATTCAGCGCCGTGGCATCAAGGCTGGCCAGCGACAAAATCAGCGCAAACAGGCGCGGGTGCTGGGCACCGAAATCGCAAAGAGCCTTGCGGCTAAGGAGATGCACAGACCCATCAGTCTGCATCGTCGTCTCGTGCGGGGGGCGATTAAGTCCGATGTCAGAAAGGCCGATGATGTCACCGGCCATAAAAATTTGGGAAATAGTGGTCTGATTGCCATCACTGCGCACACGCGACACGGCCCACCCAGACCGCACGATGGCGATCCGATCGTTTGGCTTCGAGTCTGAAAAAACGTGATCCCGCTTACCCAAAGCCACGGCCTGACCTTCGAGGCGCGACAGGGCGTCCCGCTCGGTATCAGTTAATAGGATGTGCCGGCTGATCCGGGATTGAAACGCACTTTGAACAGTCTTTAACATAAACCACCTCTTGCTTGGCAAGGCGGCAGTCACCGACTTGCACGCCTTACATGACGCAACACTTGAAACTTGATGTGGTTTCATAGGTCGTGATTCGACGTGGCGGTATAAACTGGTTTAATCGCGCGGCGGGTTGCGCGTTTTTTCGCGCGATATCGTTTCTATCACTGCCCTGCATCTGGCCGGGCGCGCCTAAACCGCTATAGCGGGGTGCCCCCAAGGGCGGTCACGACGCAAGCGGTGAAGCGGTCCAGCGCGGCAGGCAAGCGGCGGTAGGGCGGGAAAAACGCGGTCAGCCAAATCTCTGGCGGGTTCCAGCCGGGCAGCAGGCGCACCAAATCCCCCGAGGCGATTGCATCGCGCAGCAGGAAATCGGGCAAAAGGGCGATGCCTTGATCCGCCTGCGCCAGTTGCGCCAGCAGGTCACCGTTGTCGCAGGTCAGCCCTGCCTTGATGCGCACGGGCTCTGTCAGGCCGCTTGCAGCGCTGGTCAGCTGCCAGACGTTCCCGTTGGCGAGGTGGGTGTAGGCCAGCGCCGTATGCGCCGTCAGGTCGCCTGGTGTCTGCGGCGTGCCGTGCTGCGTTAAATAATTCGGTGACGCGACCAGCGAGCGCGGGACTGGCGCGATTTTACGCCAAATGGTCGACAGATCAGATGGCGCGCCCGATATCCGCAGAGCCATGTCGAAATCTTCGGTTAGGATATCAACAAAGCGGTCCGTCAGGCTGATTTGCAGGTCAACATCAGGCGTCGCATCGCGAAAGCTGATCAAAGGCGCCGACAAGCGGTGCAGGCCAAATGATAGTGGCGCTGACACCCGCAAGGTGCCGGTCAAGGTGGTCTGAAACGCGCGGACGTCGTTCTGCGCTTGCGCCAATCCGGCCATAAGCGGCTCTACTTGTGCGCGAAAGGCCGTGCCGGCTTGCGTGAGGGATACGCGCCGCGTCGTGCGGACAAGCAGTTGGACGCCAAGGCGAGCTTCCAGTTCCGACACCGTTCGGGTGACAGAGGATGGTGCCACCCCAAGGCTTTTGGCCGCACGCGCAAAGCTATGCTCGGCTGCGACGGCCAGAAAGGCTGTGATTTGCTCGGCGTGGCCAGTCATCTATTGTTGCGGTTTCTGCAATTAATTCTGCTGATTTATTGCGGTTATCGCAATCACTGTCCAGCATTAGGTTTGCATCAACCAAAAGGAGGATGCACCATGTTGCACCAGATCAAAGGCCTTCACCATGTCACGTCGATCGCTTCTGATGCGGCGGAAAACAATGCATTCTTTACGCAGGTCTTGGGCCAGCGCCGCGTTAAGAAGACCGTGAATTTCGACGCGCCTGATGTTTATCATCTGTATTATGGTGATGAAGTCGGCAGCCCCGGCAGCGTCATGACCTACTTTCCATTCCACAATGCAGTCCGCGGTCGGCGCGGAGCCGGCGAAGTTGGTGAAACGGTCTATTCCGTTCCCAAGGGCAGCCTGCCGTTCTGGGCGGACCGCCTTGGCGCGGCTGCAGAGGGTTTAGAGGCCGTTAATCATTTCGGCGAAGATCGTCTGCGGTTTCAAACCTCTGATGGCGAAGGCTTTGCGCTTGCGGAAATCGCGGACGACAACCGCCATGGTTGGACTGGAAATGGAATTGCCGACGATTACGCCATTCGCGGCTTTCACGGTGCGACGATGCGGTTGCAGGATACGGGCGCAATGACCGAGCTGTTAACCTTCATGGGGTATGAAAAACAGGACACAATCGGCAACGTCTCTCGCTTTGCTGTGGCGGATGGGACAGGTGCAAACACCATCGATCTGGAAAAACTGCCGTCTGCCAAGCATGCGTCGCAGGGGGCCGGATCTGTCCACCACATTGCTTTTGCCGTGGAAAATCGCGCAGCCCAGCTAGAGGTTCGCGCGGCGCTATTGGACACAGGCTATCAGGTGACCCCCGTCATCGACCGTGATTATTTTTGGGCGATCTATTTCCGCACGCCGGGCGGAATTTTGTTCGAAGTCGCAACGAATGAACCGGGATTTGATCGCGACGAAGATATCGCTCACTTGGGCGAAGCCCTAAAACTGCCCAAGCAACACGAAGACCATCGGTCGCTTATAGAAAGCCATTTGCAGCCGCTCGCATAGGTTCAGGCCTGCTGCGGTTACAATGACGATGTAGGCGAGGGGAGCACCTTGGTGCTCTCCTCTTTAAAAATCGGCAGTTACACCGGGCAGGTTCAACGCTTTGATCAGGTCGCGAAGTTCCTGTCTGGCTGCAATATTCGAAATGTTAAGGTTCTTGACCCCAACATCACGCAGATCAAGCAAGGTTAGGCCGCGGGGGAACAGTTCACGGAAAATGACGCGCTCGTTAAAGCCGGGCGCATTGCGAAAGCCGATGCGCTTTGCCAGCTTGTCGATGACACGCTCCATCTTGTCCTTGTTGACCATTTGCTGTGCGCCAACGCGGTTGCGTACGACGACCCAGTCAATCGGGGTCAGACCTGCCTGCGCACGTAACTGGCGCGCGTTCCAGACCATTTCGGAGTAAACGCTAGGCCCCGTGATGGTTTCGCCGGCCGTATCGACGTGGGCCAACAGGTCGAAGTCGACAAAGCTGTCGTTCAGCGGCGTCACCAACGTATCAGCGAGGCTGTGCGCAACTTGGCTTAGCCGGGTATGGCTGCCGGGGCAGTCGATCAGGATGAAATCGCTGGTCGGCTCTAGCTCTGCCACCGCCATGGACAGGCGATGGTCATAGATGTTTTCGTTCGGGCCAAGCGCCGACTGATCGATGTCAGGCAGATCGGCATAGCTGGGCGATGGCAGATCAATGCCCTCTGCCGCAAGGTATTCGCGGCGGTTCGCCATATAACGGCCAAGGGATTTCTGGCGTAGGTCCAGATCCAGCGTGCCCACGCGGTGCCCCATGCGCGCCAGCGCCGTCGCGACGTGCATCGCCACTGTGGACTTGCCTGCGCCGCCCTTTTCGTTGCCCACCACAATGATATGCGCCACAGTCAGCCCCACGCCTTTTTCAGTTGTAGACACTTTATCTTGTGTCTGTCCGCGATGAAAGCGCAAGCGCACCCCTGCCGTCCCTTTTCACAGCCCTTGACACATTGGACGCAAAGGTCCACATGCGCCTCAGACGATTGATCCTGCCGCGTGAGCAGGGCCGAGCCATAGGCTCCGCAAATCACCGTCGCCAACTTCGGTTCCCATGATCACGCAGGGGGTCCAGCGCCAGATCGGCGTCAGGGCAATGTGGCTTTGACTGTCAGGATTTCGGCGCAACCTTTTGTCGCCGCGCGCACACCCCCGTGCGCCCGAACCGTTTGGGCCGATGCGGCCCGGAAAGAATACTGATGGATTTTGATATGCTGGGCCTCGCGCCCCGCCTTGTGGCGAAGCTTGCCGAACAAGGCATTACTGACCCGACCCCAATTCAATCGCAAGCCATCCCGCACGCCATGAATGGCCGTGACGTGATGGGCTTGGCGCAGACCGGCACGGGTAAAACTGCCGCCTTTGGTCTGCCAATGATCGACGCTTTGATGAAGGCTGGCGTAAAGCCAAACGCCAAGACCGCGCGCGGCCTGGTGCTTGCCCCGACGCGCGAGCTGGCCAAGCAGATTGCAGACAACCTAACCGACTACACCAAAGGCTCGCACCTGAAGGTGGCTTTGGTCGTCGGCGGTGCTGGCATCGCGGCACAAACCAAGCGTTTGCAGAACGGCGTCGACCTGCTGGTTGCAACGCCTGGCCGTCTGATCGACCTGCTGGATCGCCGCGCGATCCGTCTGGACGAAACGATTTATCTGGTCCTCGACGAAGCTGACCAGATGCTGGACATGGGCTTTATCCACGCGCTGCGCCGGATTGCACCGCTGCTGGCGACGCCGCGTCAGACGATGATGTTCTCGGCCACTATGCCGAAACTGATGTCCGAACTGGCTGATGCCTTCCTGAACGATCCAGTGCGCGTGCAGGTTAACCCTCCGGGTCAGGCTGTTGCCAAGATCGAACAGTCGGTGCACTTTGTTGCACAGGCTGCCAAGACCGACCTGCTGGTCGATCTGCTGGACAAGCACCGGGACGAGCTGGCGCTGGTCTTTGGCCGTACCAAGCATGGCTGCGAAAAGCTGTACAAGCAGCTGGAAGCGAAAGGCTTTGCCGCCGCGTCCATTCACGGCAACAAGTCCCAAGGTCAGCGCGAACGCGCGATCGAGGCCTTCAAATCCGGCAAGATTCGCGTGCTGGTCGCCACTGACGTCGCTGCCCGTGGCATCGACATTCCTGGCGTGCGTCACGTCTATAACTATGACTTGCCGAACGTCGCCGAAAACTACGTTCACCGCATTGGCCGTACGGCTCGCGCTGGTGCCGATGGTGCCGCGATTGCACTGGTCGCACCCGACGAGATGATCGAGCTGAAGGATATCGAAAAGGCCATGAAGGCCGAGATTCCTGTCGCATCTGGCCGTCCGTGGGACATCCTGCCGGGCCAGAAAAAGCGCCCGAATGGTGGCGGCGGCGGCGGTGGTGGCCGTGGTCGCGGTGGTGCTGGCGGCGGCGGCGGCGGCGGTGGCCGCGGTAAGCCTGCTGCCGCAGCGGGCAAGCCTGCTGGTGGCAAGCCGCAGGGGCAGCGTCGCCGGACCGGTGGCGGTGCTGGCGGTGGCGGCGGCCGTGGTCGCACTGCCGCTTAAACGCGCGCATTGATTTGATGAAAGGCGCATCCCTTGGGGTGCGCCTTTTGCGTTTCGGAACCCCTTGCGGGGCAAGTGGGTTGGGCTGGCAGAACCTGAAACAGGAGACGCCGATGTCCATCAAGGAAATGATTGCCGAACACCCCGATGTTGCGGGCCAAGATAATGAATTGCTAACCGAGGCTGTGAAGCATGCCATGTATTGCGCCGCGATCTGCAATTCTTGCGCGGATGCGTGCAGCGCCGAAGACGGCGACCGCGCCCAGTGCATCCGGTTGTGCATGGACTGTTCCGACATCTGCACCGCGACCTATCGTGTTGCGACGCGCCGAACCGGCGAGAATGTCGCGATCATCAAGCAAATGCTAGAGTTGTGCGCTACCGCCTGCGATGCCTGCGAGAAGATGTGCGATATGCACGACGACGCCCACTGCAAGCGCTGCGCCCAGATGTGCCGTGAATGTGCCGCAGACTGCCGCAAGGCCGCGCAGAACCTTTAAGCTGCGACACCGCGACCCTGAAACGCAAAACGCCGCCCTTGAAGGGGCGGCGTTTCGTGTGTCAGCGTTGGTTGGCTTAGAAGCCCAGACCGGCGTACTTGTTCTTGAACTTCGACACGCGGCCGCCGGAGTCCATCAGGCGAGACGTGCCGCCGGTCCATGCAGGGTGCACAGAAGGGTCGATGTCCAAGGACATCTGGTCGCCTTCTTTGCCCCAAGTGGAGCGCATCTGAATCACGGTGCCATCGGTCATCTTGACATTGATGTCGTGGTAGTCGGGGTGAATACCTTTTTTCATCGTCAGATTCCTTATTTCTGGGCCAGAGGCTTGTAGTTGGAGACTTCGGTAATCCGAGCGGACTTACCGCGACGAGCGCGCAGGTAATACAGCTTGGCGCGACGGACTTTACCGCGACGCACAACTTCGATCGTGTCGATGTTGGTGGAGTGCAGTGGAAACACACGTTCCACGCCTTCACCGAAGGAAATCTTACGCACGGTGAACGAACCGGCGATGCCAGAGCCGTTCTTGCGTGCGATGCAGACGCCTTCGTAATTCTGAACCCGAGTACGGGTGCCTTCGGTCACTTTGTAACCGACGCGGATGGTGTCACCCGCTTTGAAATCGGGGATCGTCTTCCCCAGCGCAGCAACCTGCTCCGCTTCGATTTGTGCGATCAAGTTCATGATTCGCTCCTATGATAGCACGGGTTTTCCCGCGACGTTGATGCTGGCCCTAGAGCTCTTGGTCTTCACCCGGGTCCCTACCATGCTGTGCACAATAAGCCCGCCAGAGGTCAGGTCTGCGTTCCTTTGTTAGCCTTTCGGCCTGTTCCCGCCGCCAGTCGGTGATTTTCGCATGGTGCCCTGACAGAAGAACGTCAGGTATCATGCGACCGTGCCAGTCAGCGGGTTTCGTGTAGTGAGGGTGTTCCAGCAACCCATCGGAAAATGATTCTTCCTCTGTGGATGCCTGATTCCCAAGCACGCGGGGTATAAGACGGACAGTCGCGTCAATCAAGGCCATTGCGGCGATCTCTCCGCCGGTCATGACAAAGTCGCCAAGGCTGACCTCTATCATGTCGAAATGTTCGATGACACGCTCGTCGATGCCTTCAAATCGGCCGCATAGAAGGGTGACTCCGTCAGCTTGCGACAGCTTTTGCATCAGGGATTGGGTCATGGGGCGGCCACGTGGCGACAGATAGATGAGCGGCATGTTTCCACGCGCGCCGCTGCGCACCTCTCGCAACGCCTGTTCCAACACATCAGCACGCAAAACCATGCCAGCGCCGCCGCCTGCAGGGGTTTCGTCAACGTTGCGATGCTTGCCGATTCCAAAGCGGCGCAGGTCGGTGACCTGCAATTGCCACACGTCGTCTTTCAACGCGCGGCCAAGCAGACTTTCGCCAAGGATCCCGGGAAAGGCGTCTGGCAGCAGGGTCAGGACCTGCGCAGTCCAGACACCAGCCAGATCCGGCGTATCGGTCATCAGCTCTTGCGGCTTCAGCGTTGGGCGAATGGTTTTGCGGCCTTGGGCGCGGGGGGGCGGTGTATCGGTCATAACCGCGTCTTAGAACATCGCCTCCCGCACGCAAACGCTAATTCGTCAGATCAAGGTAATCAGGCCGAAAAGCATCAATAGGAACAGGATCAGGACAACGAAAATCAGAACCTTTGCGCCGGTCAGCGCCGCGCCGGAAATCCGGCCAAAGCCAAGAAGTGCCGCGATCGCAGCGACAACCAATAGTGTGACGATCCAGCCAATCATGATGCGGTCCTTTCAAAAGTGTTACGACGTCTAACACTTGATAGGCGCACTCAGTTCCCTAGCTGGCAGCACCCGCATCCTTAGCCGCTTTCAGCATCGCGTCCTTCGCGGACTTCAATGCGGCCTTGTCCCGGCTGTCGCGGTTCATCCGTAGAAATTCAGCCTCTAGCGCTTGTGTCTGTCCGGTGTTGGCGCGGCTTGCAGGGGGTAGGGCATTGCGTACCGCTTGCGGCACGCCCAACAGGTCCAGCACGGCGGCAGCAGGCCCCTCTGGCAGGTGACCAACATCAGCGAGGTCGACGAAGTGGGCGGTGACCCCAAGAGCCTTGGCGATGACCTCTGCCTCTGCCCTTGGATCGATCAGTTTTGGAAATCGGGCGCGGAAGGTATCATAGTCATCGCGCAGATGGATCGACCGCAGCAGGTGACCATAGACGCTGCGAATCCAGCTTTCGCGGTCACGCAGCGTGTACAGGAACGTAATCTGCACATCCGCGCCGAACCGGGCCTGCAGGGCGGCGATGATCTGTTGGCCCAGTGGCACGGCCACGCTGCGATATCCGGTGATCAGTCGCCCCGGAAAACGGCGGTGCCCCGGCATCGACCCGCTAAAGGTTTCGCGCGACAACACGATCACGGGCGCATCAGGGATCTTGCCCAAGAACCGATCAAGACTGCGCCGGAACGCACGCAGCCGCCAAGGATAGGGCTTTTGCCCATAAATCCGTGCAGCGCTGCCAGCGGTCAGGAAATCGGCTTTACCATAAAAGCTAAGGTAAGGTTTCAGCGCGCGGCGGTTTTGCCCCAGCCAGCTTTGCAGGCTGGATGTGCCTGTCTTGTGAAACCCCGGATGAACGATGACATGCACCATCAGTTTCTTCGCCAGCCGCCAAGGTCGGTCGCTTGGGCGAGCTCCGCTTTCGCAGCCTGCACGGCGCGGTCATCCAGATCGCTGCGGTTCAGGTCTAGGAATTGCTGCCACAGCGCTTCCTCTGGCCCGGCGTTGCCTGCACCTACGGGGGATAGCTTGGTGGTGACCTCTGCCGGCAAGTCCAGCAGTTTGCAGATCGCGCCGCCGGGGCCAAGCGGGTGGTCGCGCATTGCCGATAGGTTCAGCGACTGCACTGAAACGCCGCCCAGCGCCACAGAGATTGCGTTGACGTCACTGTCCAGATTGCCAGCGCCTACATAGGTCGCCGCAAAATCGGCGGCCGACAGGGTCATGCGCTGCCCCCGTAGGTGGTGGCGATAGGCGCTGAATAACCAGCTTGCCGCGTCACGGGTGGTCAGCACGACGCTGAGCTGGGCATCTGGGTAGCGGTCTTGGAAATAGCCCGCGAAGTAGGTGATCAACGTCGGGGCTGCGGCGTAGCTATCGACGCCGGTCCAGCCGGGCAGGTGGCCAAGTAGCCCCTCGCAAGACACGATGATGTCCTGACCCGCACGCGGCGCGGCCTGAGCCATGGCGGTATCCATGGCGGCGACGATATCAATTAGATCAATCGGATTGTTGTACCGCGAAAACCGGCAGGCCATACGCACGACGGGTTTCAGGTGGCGCAGCAGCACAGGCGCGGCATAGGGGGCCAGCACCGCGCGATTGAGCCACAAAAAATGCTGGATCGAGCTTGTGCCCGTCTTATGAAACCCCGGATGCAGCAGGATTTGGGTCATGCGGTTGGGAAAAGCCCGTCAGGCGGGTCCGCCACAATACGTCCGGTGGCCAAGTCCACTGTCGGCACCACAGCCTGCGTGAACGGCAGCAGAATCGTCTCTGACTGGCCGGGCACCGCGATATCAAGCAGATCACCAGCGCCGTGATCGACAACGCGCACGACCTTGCCAAGCGTTACGCCGCCGGTATCCAGAACGGTCAACCCTTCTAGGTCGGCGTAGTAGTATTCGTCGTCATCCGTCGCAGGCAAAGCGCTGCGCAGGGCGTACAGATCGACATTGGTCAGGTCATCAGCGTCTTCTTTGGTGACCACGCCGTCAATCCGGGCGGTAAACCCGCCCTTAATCTGTCCGGTCAGCACGATCTGCGCAAAAGTCAGGCCGGTGTCTGTGGTCAGGGGCGTGTAATCGGCAATCGCGGCAGGGTCGGCGCAAAAGGATTTCAGGCGGACTTCACCGCGCACGCCAAAGGACCCCGACAGGCGGCCGACGATAACGCGGGGATCGGATGCAGTGTCTGTCATAGCGGAACCTCTGATTGGCGGGGCGCTGGCGATCAGCGCTCGGCAAAGCAGGGGAGGGGTGCAGGCCGGATCATGACGATCCGGCCTGCGGCAGGCAAGATTACTCTGCTGCGGCTTCTTCAGCAGGTGCTTCTGCTGGTGCGTTTGCAGCTTCGTCGATCGCAGCCTGCTTGGCAGCTTTCTCGGTTGCGCGTGCTTTAGCAGCTTTGCCTGGCTCACCCTTTTTCAGGTTAGCGCGGTCTTTCTTAGGCATCGCGCCAGCAGCTTCCAGCATACGCGCAACGCGGTCGGTTGGCTGGGCGCCTTGGTCCAGCCAGTACTGCACGCGCTCCATGTCCATTTTGACGCGGTTTTCGTCGTCCTTGGACAGCATTGGTGCATATGTGCCTAGCTTTTCCTTGAAACGGCCGTCGCGCGGCATGCGGCTGTCGGCAGCAACGATCGAATAGTAAGGGCGCTTCTTGGAGCCGCCACGGGCGAGACGAATTTTCATAGACATAGTGTATTTCCTTACGTTTGGCAGAAGTGACAGCAAATGCCGTCAGGATTGGTGTTGTTCGTGGTGGTGGATGACTTCCTGAATGATGAAGTTCAGGAATTTCTTGGCGAATTCAGGGTCCAAATCGGCCTGATCCGCAAGATTGGTAAGGCGGGCGATCTGGGTCGCCTCGCGCGTCGGGTCCGAAGGCGGCAAGGCATGTTCTGCCTTCAGCCGGCCTACGGCCTGTGTATGTTTGAACCGCTCGCCAAGCGTATAGACAAGGATCGCGTCCAGCCGGTCGATGCTGGCGCGGTGATCCTTCAGGACTTCGGCGGCGCGGTTCGTGTCGTCTGTCACAGCTCGTACTCCGGCCGTGCATAGCGCCAGACTTCGCAGCCGTCGTGCATTTCGCCCGGTACTTTTTCAGCGCCAAGGCGCTTGGCCAGCGCGATGGCGCGGTCATTTTCGGGGTCGATGTAGCTGACCAGCGTGTCAAAGCTTAGGGCGTTCCACGCGTTGTTGCGGGCCTTTTCCGACGCTTCAAAGGCATAGCCTTGGCCTTCGGCCTCTTCGGTGAACAAAAAGCCCAGTTCTGGCTCTGGATCGCCGGTTTCATGGCCGAGCAGCACAAAGCCCAAGACGCGCTTGTCGTCCTGATGTTCGACTGTCCACAATCCGCAGCCGCGCAGAATCCAGCTTGCGGTTAGCTGGATGAAATCATCCCAAGCGCCTTCGCGCGTCAGCGGGCCAGAGACATAGCGGCCACGGTCGGACGTCACCAGATCAGCAAAGACGTTGAAGTCTTCCATGTAGGGGCCGCGCAAGATGCAGCGGTCCGACGCAATGCGCGGCAGCGACTGCGCGATCCGCTCGACGGCGACGGCGGCTTGTCCGGCGGGGGGCTGTTCCCAGGGGTGAATGGTCATGGCAAGTCCTTGGATGCTGTGGCGCTAAATGCCGGGTTGCGGGGCGGGGTGGCGCCAAGCGGCGCTGTCGGGATAGCTGGTTGGCATCGGGGCCGCAGGATCGCGCACAGCGCCAAGTTTTTCAGCCAGTCCGATGGACCGGATGTTGCCCGGGTGGATATAGCTGACGGCAGTCGTCCATCCGAGCACATCAAAGGCGTGGGTGATGGCGGCGCGGGCGGCTTCGGCTGCGATGCCGGTGCCTTCGGTCGCGGGATCGAAGATCATCCAGCCAATTTCAGTCTCTGGCCAGTCGGGCGGGGTCCAAGGGCCGACAAGGCCGATGGCGGTATTGTCGCCGCGCCGGGTCACGGCCCACATGCCGTAGCCAAAGATATCCCAATGCCCCAGCTCGGCCGCGAAGCTGCGCCAGGTGCTGCCGATATTGCCCTGATGGTCGAAAAACGCGGCGCGATCCGATTGCATGAAGTCACGGAACGCCGCCCAGTCGCCAGCAACGGGCTGGCGCAGGATCAGGCGTTCTGTTTGCAGGTTTGGCGCAGTCTTCAGCATAGCGCAGCCTCGTGCGCGCGGCGGGCACAGGATGCCTCCAGCGGGAGTTTGTGGGCCAGATGAAAACGCATCGTCATCGCTTATTTCTTTTTCCCAAAGCCAGACAGACCGGCGGGCAGCTTCATGCCGCCGCCGCCAAGGCCGGGCAGGCCGCCAGCGGGCATCTTGCCTTGCAGGGCTTTTGCGGCTTCTTGCATGGCAGCGGGGTCGTTCATGTCGGGCATGCCGCCACCTTTGCCCATCATCTGCTTCATGGCCTGCTTCAGCATGCCGCCTTTACCCATTTTCTTCATCATGTCGGCCATCTGGCGGTGCTGTTTGACCAGCTTGTTTAGTTCCGACACTTCCAGACCCGCACCCTTGGCGATCCGCTTTTTACGGCTGGCGGCCATCAGGTCGGGGTTGGCACGTTCTTGTTTCGTCATAGAGTTGATGAGCGCGATCTGGCGGCGCAGGATGCCGTCATCCATGCCAGCGGCGTCCATCTGCTTGGACATTTTGCCCATACCGGGCAGCATGCCCATCATGCCTTCCATACCGCCCATTTTGAGCATCTGGTCCAGCTGCATCTTGAGGTCGTTCATGTTGAAGCGGCCCTTTTGGAACCGTTTCATCATCTTTTCGGCTTGTTCAGCCTCGATGGTTTGTTGTGCTTTCTCGACCAGCGCAACGATGTCGCCCATGCCAAGAATGCGGCCCGCGATGCGCGACGGCTCGAAGGTCTCGATCGCGTCCATCTTTTCGCCAAGGCCGACAAAACGGATCGGCTTGCCGGTGATGGCGCGCATGGACAAAGCCGCGCCGCCGCGACCGTCGCCGTCCATACGGGTCAGTACGACACCGGTGACGCCGATTTTGTCGTCGAATTCTTGTGCAACGTTGACGGCGTCCTGACCCGTCAGGCCGTCGACGACCAACAGGGTTTCGCGCGGGTTGGCGATGTCGCGCACGGCAGCGGCCTGCGCGATCAGTTCAGCGTCGATGTGCAACCGGCCCGCTGTGTCGAGCATGTAGACATCGTAGCCACCAAGGGAGGCCGCAGTCTTAGCGCGTTTTGCGATCTGGACAGGGTTTTCGCCCTTGACGATCGGCAGCGTGTCGACGCCGATCTGCACGCCAAGGATGGCCAGCTGTTCCATCGCGGCAGGGCGGTTGGTGTCGAGGGACGCCATCAGAACGCGCTTGCCTTCACGCTCTTTCAAGCGCTTGGCCAGCTTGGCGGTCGTGGTGGTTTTACCAGAGCCTTGCAGGCCGACCATCAGGATCGGGGCAGGCGGGTTGTCAATTTTCAGCGCGCCGGGGTCAGTGTCGCCAGTCAGCACACGTTCCAGTTCGTCATGGACGATCTTGACGACTTGCTGGCCGGGGGTGATCGACTTGGTGACGGCCTGGCCGGTCGCCTTTTCCTGCACAGCGGCGACGAAATCGCGGGCGACTGACAGAGAGACGTCAGCCTCTAGCAAGGCCACGCGGACCTCGCGCAGGGCGGTTTTGACGTCGTCGTCGGACAGCGCACCTTGTTTGGTGAGCTTGTCAAAAACGCCTGACAGGCGGTCTGATAGGTTCTCGAACATCGGCGCGGGCCCCGTTTCGTTACATCCAGACCCCAATATAGGGCGGATGGGTCAATGCAGTAACGCCCCCGTGGGCGCAACGCGCTGACGAGGGGCGATCCTTTGACAAGCAAAGGACCGGAAGGCTTTGCTTCCGGGTGTTACAAGGCGTTTAGAATGTGCAGGGCTGCGAGTCAAGTATACTGGCGTTTGGTGCCGGGCAGGGTGTGGCTGGCAAGGAACTGGCCGATTTCAGCAACGCTCGCGTCCGCCTCTGGTGTGCGGCCAACGCCCATGTGCCAGACGTGGGGCAAGCCGGTTTGCGTGTGAAGGGTCACGTCGACGCCCTGCGCGCGCAGATGGTCTGCCATCAGGCGGGCGTCGTCAAACAGGACCTCTGTGGTGTCGGCATGGATCAGCACGGGCGGCGCGCCGGTGAAGTTGCCCAAGATCGGCGATGCATCAGGTTGCGCCGGGTCCGCGCCTGCCAAATAGGCCGCGACACCGCGCGCGCCCCAGCGGGTCGAGACAAGCGGATCACTGCGGCGGTTGGTCGTGAGGCTTGGGTTATTCATGCGCAGATCGGTAATCGGCGACATGACGGCCACGGCAGCAGGCAGTGTCAGTCCCTGCGCGATGATCCGTTGCAGCAGCGCCAGTGCGATATTTCCGCCAGCGCTGTCGCCTGCCAGCGTCAAAGGCCCGCAATCTGGATCATCCGACAGGGCGCGCCACGCGGCCTCTGCATCGTCTAGCGCGGCGGGAAAGGGATGCTCTGGTGCCATGCGGTAATTTAGGAACACAGCGCGCATACCCGCGGACTTGCCGATGGCCGCAACCAAGTGGCGGTAGCCGCGCAGGTTACCCATGACGAAAGCGCCGCCGTGAATATAAAGTAAGGTGCCGTGGTTCTGCGCTTGCCCGGCGTCGCACAGGGTGCAGTTGCGCGCGCCAAGCTGGATTGGTGCCGTTGTCAGCCCCGCTGGCGTGCGCATATGAATGATCGCGTTGAGCGTAAACAGCCGCCGCAAGATCGCAGGGCTGCGCACGACCGCCAACAGCGGCTTTTGCACGAAACGTGCGTTCAAAGTTGCAAGGCGCTGGGGCAAGGAATGCATATGCCCATGTTTGCGGCATAGGGCGTGCAGTCAAGGCCGATGCGACCTGTTGCACCGATTGGTCATTGCAATTTCAAACAGAATTGCGGAACGATTGCGCGCAAGGTTCATTACTGCACAGGACAACATGGATAGCTGGGACGAAATTCGCACTGCATTTCAGGTTGCGCGCGCTGGCACGGTGAGCGGCGCTGCAGATGCGCTTGGCGTACACCATGCCACCGTGATCCGTCATATCGACGCGTTAGAGGGGCGTTTGGGCGTGAAGCTGTTCCAACGCCATGCGCGGGGATACACCCCAACAGAGGCAGGCGTGGATTTGCTGCGCGTTGCCCAAGCGACGGACGAACAGTTCACCCAGCTTGCAGGGCGGATCAAAGGTCTTGGCGACGGCGTGCGCGGGGAACTGGTCATCACATCTCTCGCGTCGCTGAGTCCTGTGCTGATCCCAATCTTGACAGATTTCCAGCACGACTACCCTGAAATCAGATTGCAGTTCCTGACTGATGACCGGGTGTTCCGCCTTGAATATGGCGAGGCGCATGTCGCGATCCGCGCGGGTAGCCAGCCGTCAGAGCCTGATAACGTCGTGCAGTTGCTGGTGTCGCAAAGCATGGCTTTGGTGGCCTCTGACGACTACATCGCCCGCTTTGGCATGCCAAAGGGCGAGGATGATCTAAAGAACCACTACTTCGTGTCGCATGTCGAAGAGCCGCATCGCGCGCCGTTTTTCCGCTGGCTGCATGAAAAAGTCGGACCGTCCCGGATGGTGCTGCGCGCCACTGATATGCGCGTTATGACCGACGCGATCGTAGCCGGGGCCGGCATCGGCTTTATCTCAGAACTAGAACTGCCGCTTTACCCGACCCTAAAGCGGGTGATGCCGTCGCCAGCAGAGTGGACGGTGCAACTGTGGCTGGTGACCCACGTCGACCTGCATCGCAGCGTCAAAGTGCAGACCTTCCTTAGCCACCTTAAGGCGCGTGCCGCCGAATTTGAAATTTGATGCGGCCAGCGACAGGCGGGCACCTTGCCATGTTGGCGTTCTCGGCGCTGGTGGCCGGGTCGTTTGCGCTTGGCTCGCGGGCGGCCAATGATATCGACCCGCTGGTGATGACCGCGGCGCGGTTTTGGATCGCGTCCGCCGTATTGGCCGCACTGGCCGTTGCTTTGGGTAAGTGGGACAACCGCGTCTTTCGCGCGCCGTGGCGCTTTGTGCTGCTGTCAGGGATTATCTCGACCTATTTCGTGTCGATGTTCGAGGGGCTGAAAACGGCACCGCCAATCAGTACCTCGGCGGTGTTCACGCTGACCCCAATTATCGCCGCGGGCTTTGGCTGGCTATTGCTGCGCCAGCGGCTGACTGGCCGGATGATGGTTGCCTTGGCCATTGGCGGGGTTGGCGCGCTTTGGGTGATCTTTCGCGCAGATTTGCAAGCGGCGCTTGCCTTTGATGTCGGACGCGGAGAGTTCATCTTTTTCTGGGGCTGCGTGGCCCATGCGCTGTACACACCGTTGATCGCCAAGCTAAAGCGCGGTGAAAACACGTTGGCCTTTGCGTGCATGACCTTGCTTGGCGGTGCGATCTTGACCAGCATCTACGGCGCGCGCGAAATCATTGCGACGGATTGGTCGCAACTGCCACGCATCGTCTGGATTACACTGCTCTATATTTCAATCTTTGCTTCTGCCTCTAGCTTTGTGTTGTTGCAGTTCGCGGCGACGCGGCTGCCTAGCGCCAAGGTCATGGCCTACACCTATCTGACCCCCACATGGGTCATCTGCTGGCAGCTTGCACTTGGTTCGCCGCCGCCGCCCACGCTGATCCTGATCGGGATCGCCTTGACCATTTTTGCACTGATCCTGCTGCTGCGTGACGATGATGCGCCAAAGGCTGCCGCCATTCCGGCCTAATCGGCCAAAATCTGCCAGATGATCCGTCGGGCCTTGGCCGCAATGCAACCCAATGCGGCGCAGTGCGTTTCAACCCTAGGTAATCTAGGAGGATACGCCATGGAAACCGAACACAACCTGATCGACTCTGGCCGCGTGAATGGCACCCATGTTTTTGGGTCTGACCGAGAGCAGATTGGCCATATTGACCACCTTATGATCGACAAACTGTCCGGAAATGTCGCCTATGCCGTCATGAACTTCGGCGGCTTTCTTGGCATGGGCGAGGAACAGCACCCGCTGCCGTGGAAATCACTGCGCTACGATACGTCGCTTGGCGGCTATTTCACTGACCTGACCAAAGACCAGCTGACCGGCGCGCCAGAGCGTGTCAGCGATTGGTCGCGTGACCGCGCCTACGAGACGCGGCTGCACGATTATTACGGGCTGGCACCTTACTGGCTATGACGGATTTGCGCGGGGGCGGATCAGCCGATCTGCCCTCGCACCCCGCCAGTTTGGCCGCGGTCTAGCAGGATGTGATCCAAGATCACGCAGGCCATCATCGCCTCGCCTACCGGAACGGCGCGAATGCCGACGCAGGGATCGTGGCGACCTTTGGTGATCACCTCAATCGGTTGGCCATCCATCGTGATGGACTTGCGCGGCGACAGGATCGAAGACGTCGGCTTGACCGCAAAGCGCACGACAACGTCCTGCCCGGTGCTGATGCCGCCAAGGATGCCGCCCGCGTGGTTTGACGAATAGACGGGTTGTCCGTCGTTCCCCATAAAAATCTCGTCCGCGTTGTCGCGCCCAGTCAGGGCAGCGGCGGCCATACCTTCGCCAATCTCAACACCTTTGACGGCATTGATGCTCATCATCGCGGCGGCCAGATCGGTATCAAGCTTGGCATATACCGGCGCGCCGATACCTGCCGGCACACCGCGGGCGACGACTTCGATGATCGCGCCGACAGAGTTGTGGTCGTCCTTGCGCAGCCAAGTCAGGTACTCTTCCCATTCGCCTGCGGCCTGCGCGTCAGGGCACCAAAAGTCGTTCTGGCTGATCTGGTCCCAATCGAACCGCGCACGGTCGATCTTTTTCTCGCCCATTTGCACCATGTAGCCGGTGATCTGCACGCCGGGCGCAATCGCAGTAATCGCCTCGCGGGCCACCCCGCCAGCGGCCACGCGCGCCGCGGTTTCGCGCGCAGAGGATCGCCCGCCGCCGCGCGGATCACGCAGACCGTATTTCTGGTGGTAGGTGATGTCAGCATGGCCGGGACGGAAGGTGTTCAGGATGTCGCCGTAATCCTTGGACCGTTGGTCCGTGTTGCGGATCATCAGCTGGATCGGCGTGCCCGTTGTGCGCCCCTCATAGACGCCGGACAGGATTTCGACCGCGTCAGGTTCATTGCGCTGGGTCGTGTTCTTGTTCTGACCGGGGCGCCGTTTATCCAGCCACTGCTGGATCATCGCAGGGTCCAGCGGCACACCCGGCGGGCAGCCGTCGATCGTTGCGCCCAAGGCGGGTCCGTGGCTTTCGCCCCATGTGGTAAACCGGAACAGGTGACCGAAAGAGTTGACTGACATGCGCGGCCCTTTGTGTTGTTGCACAGGGCTTAAACCATAGGCGGCGCGGGTTCAATTCGGGCGTTACCTTTGTAAAATACCAGTTGTAAGCCGTTGTAATCGCAGCCGGCATGCAACTTTAAAATGTTTTCGTCGCCAAGCTGACGTTTCTGTGACAGCCTAAGACCTACCAAGTTTGACGTATCATGATGAAGGAGCTGCCTCATGACGGACGCAAGTCACACTTCCCCCCCCGGTTCACGACGGTAAGATGTCATTGACGATGAAGATCATGCTGGCGATGGGGCTGGGTATTGTTGTGGGTGTTGTTTTCAACACGCTGAACATCGCCTTCATCAATGATCACGTCGTCGCTGGCTTCTTTGGCATGATTGGCAAGATGTTCGTCAGCGCGCTGAAAATGCTGGTCGTGCCGCTGGTGTTCTTTTCCTTGATCGGGGGCGTTGCCGGGATCGGCGATGTGCGCGTTCTTGGCCGTGTGGGGACCAAATCCTTTGCGCTTTATATCGCAACGACAGCGCTTGCGATTACTGTCGCGCTCGTGCTGGCCACGATCATTGGGCCGGGCACAGGCTTTGACATGACCGGCATCGACGCAAGCGGTATTTCCGCAGCCGAGGCGCCAAGCGTCTGGAACGTCTTTGCCGCCATCGTGCCGACCAACCCGATTGCCGCCTTTGCGTCGGGCGAAATGCTGCAGGTGATTTTCTACACGGTGGTCCTTGGCATAGCGGTGCTGATGCTGGGCGACCGGTCCAAGCCCTTTATCGAAGCGTGCGATTACATGAACGAAGTGATGATGAAGATCGTCGATCTTGTCATGCGCGCAGCGCCATACGGGGTGTTTGCCTTGATCGCTAAGACCTTTGCTGAACAGGGGCTTGGCCTGTTCATGCCGGTCATTGCCTATGTGCTGACGCTTGTTGCGGCGCTGATGATCCACCTGTTCATCACACTGCCTGGCATGCTGAAGCTGTTGTCCGGCCTAAGCCCGATCACCTTTATGAAAAAGATGCGCCCGGCGCAGATCTTTGCCTTCTCGACCGCGTCGTCAAACGCGACGATCCCCGTCACCTATCAGTGCACGACGGAACGGGTTGGCGTGGACGAAAGCGTTGCGTCCTTCTGCATCCCCTTCGGTGCGACCATCAACATGGACGGCACCGCGATCATGCAGGGCGTGGCAACGGTGTTCCTTGCGAACGTTTACGGTATCGACCTTGGCCTAATGGGGTATTTGACCGTGATCGGTATGGCCGTGCTAGCATCGATTGGTACGGCCGGTGTTCCGGGCGTTGGTCTGGTCATGTTGACTATGGTGCTGACGCAGGTCGGCCTGCCGATTGAGGGTATCGCAATCATCCTTGGCGTGGACCGCCTGATGGACATGATCCGCACGGCGGTGAACATCACCGGCGATGCCATCGTCACAACCATCGTCGCCAAGGGCGAAGGCAAGATCGACATGGCGATCTTTGACAACCCTGACGCAGGCACAACTGGCGAAGGCGAGGCCCATTTGCCCGACCACGCCATCGCCTAAACGACGCGACATCGTTGAACGGGGCCGCAGCATTTTGCGGCCCTTTTCATTTCGCAGGCTGATTGTTAACGTCATCCAACCTCGGGGGGCCAATCTGGCTGAGATGCGCAAGCGGACCCGTTGAACCTGAACCGGTTAAGACCGGCGGAGGGAAGGTCCGGCAATCACGCTGTCCCCCATTCCGCCCGTCGTTTTGGAGGATGACATGAAGACCAAACTCTTGAGCGTCGGCGCGATCCTGTGTGCAAGCACGGCTATCGCCCAGACGCCGACCCTGAACGTGCTGACCTACGACAGCTTTACATCCGAATGGGGCCCCGGTCCGGCGATTGAGGCTGCGTTCGAGGCGGAATGCGCCTGTGATCTGGTGTTCACCGGCGCGGGTGACGGCGCAGCCCTGCTGGCGCGGCTGCAACTGGAAGGCACGCGCACGGATGCCGATATCGTGCTAGGCCTTGATACAAACCTGACCGCCGCTGCCCGCGATACGGGGCTGTTTGCGCCTCACGGCGTGACGGCCGACCTGACGCTGCCCGTCGCGTGGGACGACGACACCTTTCTGCCATTTGACTGGGGCTATCTGGCGTTTGTTGCAAACAAAGACACGCCGGCCGTTGCATCCTTTCGCGCGCTGGCTGACAGCGACCTGAAAATCGTCATCCAAGACCCGCGATCATCCACCCCCGGTTTGGGGCTGCTGATGTGGGTCTATGCAAGCGAAGGCGACGCTGCCCCGCAAATCTGGGCGGATCTGGCGGACAATATCGTCACCGTGACCCCGGGCTGGACCGAGGCCTATAACCTGTTCCTAGAAGGCGAGGCGGACGCGGTCCTGTCCTACACCACCTCGCCCGCCTATCACCTGATCGCCGAAGAGGACGACAGCAAGACGTCCTGGGGCTTTGATGCGGGCAACTATCTACAGGTCGAGGTTGCAGCCAAACTTGCCGGGACCGATCAGCCGGCGCTGGCGGATCAGTTCATGGCCTTTATCACAAGCCCCGGATTTCAGGACGTCATCCCCGAGACAAACTGGATGTACCCCGCAACCGACGTCAGCTTGCCGGGTGGGTTTGACACGCTGACCGTGCCGTCCAAGGGCCTTTTGCTATCATCGCAAGACGCCGCCGACCTGCGTGATGATCTGGTCGAGACATGGCGCGCCGCGCTGTCGCAATAATCCGCAGCCTGCCAGCGTGGCTGACTGCCACGCTGGTGCTGGCGCTGACCCTTGGTACGCTGCTTGCCGTCGCCCTGCGGGCCGAGGTGGGGCGCGGGTTGTCCGCCGGGGATTGGTCCGCGATCCGGTTTACCGTCTTGCAGGCTGCTGCCTCGGCGATCGCCTCTGTCATTTTGGCGATCCCCGTCGCCCGTGCGCTGGCACGGCGGCAGTTTCGCGGACGTGGTGCGCTTGTGATGCTATTGGGGGCACCCTTTATTCTGCCGGTCATCATCGCGGTCCTCGGGCTGCTCGCGGTCTTTGGCCGTGGCGGCCTGCTGAACGCGGGGCTCTTGGCGCTGGGCGTTGCTCCAATCTCAATCTACGGCGCTGGCGGAGTCGTTCTGGCACACGTTTTCTTCAACCTGCCGCTCGCGGTTCGGCTGATCCTACAGGGCTGGCTGTCTATTCCGGCCGAACGGTTCCGTCTGGCCGCCCAGCTGAATGCGCCAATCTGGCGCGTGCTAGAGCTGCCAATGCTGGCGCGCCATGCGCCCGGCGCGCTGCTTGTTATTTTTCTGATCTGCCTGACCAGCTTTGCTGTGGCCCTCACCCTTGGCGGCGGACCGCGTGCGACAACGGTTGAATTGGCGATTTGGCAGGCAATCCGCTTTGATTTCGATCTGGGCAGGGCCGCCTTGCTGGCCTGTGTGCAGTTTGCGTTATGTGCGATGGCCGCGCTTGTCGCATGGCGTATCACACCGCTGAACGGGTTCGGCAGCGGGCTCGACCGGACCGTGGCCCGCTGGGATCAAAGCCGGTGGGACTGGGTCTGGCTGCTTTTGGTGACACTGTTTCTGGTTTTGCCGCTCGCGATGATCCTGTGGCGCGGCGTGCCGTCATTGCCGGACCTTGGGCCTGATATTTACCGGGCGGCGGGACGGTCAGTTCTGGTGGCGTTGGCCGCGACCACGCTGACGCTCGCCGGTGCACTCGCGTTGTCCTTGCGCGGCGGCGTGTTGATTGCGCTGGTTGGGTCCTTGCCCTTGGCGGCCAGTGCATTGGTGATGGGAACGGGGCTGTTCCTGCTGGTTTTCCCTTTCGTAAACCCTGTGACAGTTGCGTTGCCGGTGACGGTTAGCGTCAACGCCGTCATGGCGATGCCCTTTGCGTTGCGTCTGCTGTCGCCGGCCGTCGCCGACATCCGCAGCGACTATGGCCCGTTGGCCGCGAACCTTGCGCTGGGATCATGGGCGACCTTGCGGCTGGTGATCCTGCCGCGCCTGCGCAAACCGCTCAGCTTTGCCGCAGGCTTGACGATGGCGCTCTCGATCGGAGACCTCGGCGTCGTCGCGCTATTCGCCACACCCGCACAGGAAACGCTACCGCTAGCGATGTATCGGCTGATGGGAGCTTACCGGATGGACGCGGCCGCGGGGGCTGCGGTCCTGTTGTTGTTCATGGCGCTGGGCGCATTCTGGATCTGCGATTCAAGGGGGCAGGGTGATGCTGACGCTGGATGATGTGACCGTGTCCAAGGGCACGTTTCAATTGCGGGCAAACTTGCAGGTGCCGCCCGGCCTGACAGCGGTCATCGGCCCATCTGGCGGGGGGAAGTCTACGCTATTGGCAGCTATCGCGGGGTTCGAGCCTGCCGTGGCTGGTCGCGTTATCTGGGATGGAGACGATCTGTCAGGCAAAGAGCCGGGGCAGCGGCCCGTGACCATGTTGTTTCAGGACCACAATCTGTTCCCGCATCTGACGATTGCCCAAAATGTTGGGCTGGCACTGGCACCCCGCCTCAACTTGAGTGTGAAGCAAAGCGCGCAGGTGGATGCCGTTTTAACCGACGTCGGTTTGCCGGGCCTTGGTGGGCGCAAGCCTGCGGCCTTGTCCGGCGGCCAAATTGGACGGGCCGCGCTGGCGCGGTGCCTGTTGTCGGATCGGCCTGTCGTGTTGCTGGATGAAGCGTTTGCCGCGCTTGGTCCCGCGCTGCGGGCAGAGATGCTGACGCTTGTGCGTGACCGGATGGCGCAGCAGGGGCGCACTGTCATCATGGTGACCCACGATCCAAATGATGCGCGCAGCTTTGCGGATCAGGTGCTTTTTGTGGCCGAAGGTGTCGCGCATCCCCCGCAAAAGGCGGCGGCGTTTTTTGATGATCCATCGCCCGCTGCGCAATCCTACCTCGGGTAGTGCCACGCATAAAAAAGGCCCGCCCCTGATGATAGGGCGGGCCTGATGGCGTCGGACTTTGGCGGATGCCTTAGTCTTTCAGCTTGTTCTTATGCGGTGCCCAGATGCGCTTGTTCGTCAGGTACAGCAGCACCGACAGCAGCGACAAGAAGATCACGCCGGTCAAGCCAGCCTGCTTGCGCGCCGTCATCTTAGGCTCTGCCGCCCACATCAGGAAGGCAGCGACGTCCTGCGACTCGGACTCAAGTGTCGCTTCGTGGCCGTCGTCGAATTCGACATCGTCGCCATAAAGCGGCTGCGGCATGGCGATCCAGCTGCCGGGCACGGTGTGGTGGCCATGCTCGTCCTTGCAGGCATCAGGAAAGCCGCCGTTTGCGAAGGCGACGTTGTATGCACCTTCCATCGGGGTTTCCATTTCAGCCGCACATGCGGGCTCTTCCTCGTAGCCGTCCATCAGGGACGCGATGTATTCCGCGCCGCCCATGCCGTTGACGAACTGGCTGATACCCGTGCCGTAGGGGCCGTGGAAGCCAGCGCGCGACTTGGCCATCAAGGACAGGTCAGGCGCATTCGACAGCGACGATGCGGGATAGTAGTCCGCAGGTGTAGCTGCGCGGTAATCGCCTTCACCGTCTGCCAGCGCCTTGTCGAAGACTTCGAAGTTGGCCGCATAGGCCCGCATCTGGTCTTCTGGCAGGGCAGGGCCGGTTTCGTCGTGCAGGGTGCGGAACGCAACACGCTCCAACCCGTGACAAGCGGCACAGACCTCTGTGTAGATTTTCAGACCGCGCTGCAGCTGCATGGTGTCGTAGCTGCCGAATGGACCTTCGAAGGGGAAGTCGAAATCATGGATTTCGACTTCGGTTTCGGCGGTGGCGGCACCGGCGGAAATCGCCAGTGCTGCCATGGCCGTCAGTGTGAGTTTGCGAAGCATGGTCACTTGGTCCTTTCTCACTCGGCCGGGTTCACGATGGTTTTGGTCCCACCGGTCGGCGCGTAGTGCGCATTAAAGTCGTCTTCGATCGTGGCTGGCGGCGTCAGCGGCTTTTCCATCACGCCAAGCAGCGGCAGGATCACCAAGAAGTAGGCGAACCAGTAGGTCGCAGCGATCAGCGAAATCCAGTCGTAGGGGAATTCCGCAGGCTGTGCGCCAACCCAAGCCAGCACGACAAAGTCGACGACCAGCAGGGCAAAGTACCACTTGAACGTTGGGCGGAAGCGGCCCGAACGCACCGACGAGGTGTCCAGCCAAGGTGCCAGCGCCATGACAGCGATTGCACCGAACATGGCCAGCACACCAAAGAATTTGGCGTCGACGATGCCGAAGGTGACCCAGTTGACCAACTGCACAACCCAAACGTCAGCGGTAAAGGCCCGCAGGATCGCGTAGAATGGCAGGAAGTACCATTCGGGGACGATGTGCGACGGTGTCGCCAGCGGGTTTGCCGGGATGTAGTTGTCCGGGTGGCCCAAGTAGTTCGGCATGAAGCCAACGATTGCCATGAAGACGGCCAGGATGATCGCGAGTGCGAACAGGTCCTTGATCACGAAGTAGGGCCAGAAGGGCAGCGTGTCTTTGGCTGCATCTTCTTTCGACGTGCGGCGAACCTCAACACCCGTTGGGTTGTTGTTGCCAGTGGTGTGGAATGCCCAGATGTGAACGATCGTCAGGCCCAGCAGGATGAAGGGCATCAGATAGTGCAAAGAGAAGAAGCGGTTCAGCGCGGGCTGGCCGACGGCACCTGCACCAAGAAGCCATGTCTGGATCGATTCGCCGATGAACGGGATCGCGCCAAACAGACCGGTGATGACGGCAGTACCGTGGAACGACATTTGGCCCCAAGGCAAAACGTAGCCCATAAAGGCGGTGCCCATCATCAGCAGATACATCAGCATGCCGATGATCCACGTGACTTCACGAGGCGCCTTGTAGGAGCCGTAGTAGAGGCCGCGGAAGATGTGCAGATAAACAGCAACGAAGAACAGCGATGCACCGTTGGAGTGGAAATAACGGATCATGTGACCGCCGTTCACGTCGCGCATGATGTGTTCGACCGATGCAAAGGCCAGATCAACGTGCGGAGTGTAGTGCATAACCAGCACAACACCGGTCGCAATCTGCAGGATCAGCGTGAAGGCCAGGACAATGCCCCAGATCCACATCCAGTTCAGGTTCTTCGGCGTTGGGATGAACAGCGCGTCATGGATCAGGCCGACGATCGGCAGCCGATTGTTGAGCCACTTTTCACCGCCGGACTTCGGTTCGTAGTGGTCGTGGGGAATACCAGCCATGGGTGTCTCTCCTTAACCGAGTTGAATGGTGGTGGCGTCAACGAAAGACGCGATGGGAACGGGCAGGTTGCGTGGCGCAGGTCCTTTGCGGATGCGGCCAGCGGTGTCGTAGTGCGAACCATGGCACGGGCAGAACCAGCCGCCAAAGTCGCCCTGTTCGCCCAGCGGCACGCAGCCAAGGTGCGTACATACGCCCATCTGCACGAGCCATGCGCCAGGTGCCACTTCGGACCCTTCAGGGGTCGGCAAAGCGCGGTTTGCGTCGGTGGCTTCGCTGCCTGCGGGCAGGTTTGCGTTTTCAGCGCCCTGATCAGGCAGGTCTGTCACTGCGACGGCTTGCGACGCCTCAATTTCTGCCGGGGTGCGGTAGCGGATGAACACGGGCTTGCCCTGCCACAGCACGGTCAATTGGGTGCCTTCGGCGATGCCGCTCACGTCGACGCGGATCGAGGCAAGCGCCTGCACGTCGGCCGAGGGGTTCATCTGGTTGACCAGCGGCCATACGGCAGCGCCGCCGATCACGACGGCAGCACCGGCGGTCGCATAGTAAAGGAAATCGCGGCGTGTGCCCTGATGTTCGTCTGCATGTGACAAAGGGATGTCTCCGGTTAAGTTGGGCGCGCCGCGTGGCGGGCCTGCGAATAACAGCAAGGGCGGCTAATCATGCCACCCTCTATCAGGCGTTGTTTAGCCGCCATGCCCGCGCCAGTCCAGCGGACATTCCGGCGCAGGGCAGGCAAATGCGGCATGAAAGACGCATTTTTGGCACGTAATGCGCCCCTGTCTGCGCGTGCAGGTCACGCGATTCTGTTTAATATTACGCAAACGAGGCCTTGAGCGGCAAAGGGCGGAGCCCTAAGTTACAAAGATATTATGACTGTATAACCGAAAGAACGCCCTATGCTGCGTACTGCTGTCCTGACCGGAGCCCTTGCCATCCTATTGCCGGCGGCCGCTAGCGCGGAAGTCGAGCTGAGTTTTTACGGCGGCATTCAAAGTGCGCCGCATTCTGATGTTTTCACATCTGGTGCCGATGGTTACCCATCCAATACGCGGGTCAAGTGGGAGGGTAAATCCTTCGACGCCCCGCCTTACTATGGTATACGCGCGACGTATTGGGCGTCTGAAACCTTTGGTTACGGCCTCGATTTCACGCATACCAAAGTTTATTCCGACGACGAATCACGCGAAGGCACCCCTTACGAGGTGCTGGAATTCACGGATGGTCTGAACACGCTGACAGCCAACGCCTATCGCCGGTTCCAGCCGATGCGTGGCTTTACGCCCTACGTCGGTGCCGGTGTCGGTCTGGCTATTCCGCATGTCGAAGTGTCGAACGGCGCCACCTCGACCGCTGAATATCAGATCACGGGTCCGGCAGCGACGGTGCTGGCCGGTGCAAGCTATGACATCAGCGACCGTATGTCGGTGTTTGGTGAATACAAATTCACCTATTCCCAGAACGAAGCCGATCTGGACGGCGGCGGCACGCTAAGCACCGACATCATCACGAATGCGCTGAATGTCGGTGTTAGCTTTAGCTTTTAAGACCTAGGCGGGAACGACAGTCGCCTGCATCGAATCGCGTTGCATGAATGTTTTATGCCACGCGGCTAGATCGTCGTTCCCGCTGCGCCAACCGCGCGCATCATGGCGCAGGTCCAGATAGGACAGCGCGCAGGCGACCCCAATTTGCCCCAAATCAAGCGGACCATTCAGGTGTGACATCCAGCGATCATCGATGGATGCGACCGCGCGGCTGACCTTTGCCCACTGGGCGTCCATCCACTCTGGCATTTGACGATCTTCGGGACGCATCCGCGCCTCGTAGGTGATGGCAAGGGCGGCTTCCATAATCCCATCAGCGGTCGCCTCGAGCGTTAGAACCTCCCACAGGCGGGCGCTTGGGTAGAAAGCCGTGCCGGCATGATCATCCAAAAAGCGGGTAATGACGCGGCTGTCATAAATCGCGGGGGCATGTTCGCGCAAAAGCGCGGGAATTTTACCCAGCGGATTGGCGGCGGCAACGTCTTGGGCGGTGTCAAAGGGGGATGTGGTGACATTCACCTCGGCCACGGTGTCCATCAGCTGCGCCTCGCGCAGTAAGACACGGCATTTGCGGGCGAAAGGCGAGGCGGGGGACATCAGCAGTTTCATGGCGAGCGCTCCTTTGAGGTTGGAGCGAGCCAATCATAGGCCATGCGATCTGGCAAGCGGCGGAGGGGGCGCTGCCCCCGCTGCCCGTTGAGCAGCCCCCCGGAGTATTTCTTGCCAGGTGAAGCCTGTCAGGCGCGCAGCAGAGCCCCTTCTGCAGCTTTAATCGTCGCCGTGACGATATGGCTTTCGGGTTGGTCTGTGTCGAAATGGACTTCGGCGAATTGGGCGGTGCGGCCCATGCGGGGCGATTCCATCAAGATGTGATGGGTCTGGCCGATCTGCGCGGTCAGGTGGGCCTGAACGGCGGCGTCACCAGCTGCGCGCAGGCGGGCGGCGCGGTCCTTGATCGCAGGGCCACGGACTTGGGGCATACGCGCGGCAGGGGTGCCGGGGCGCGGCGAGTAGGGGAAGACGTGCAGCCACGTCAGGTGGCAGTCTTTTACGAGCGCGAGCGAGTTCGCGAAGCTTTCCTCAGTTTCTGTGGGAAAGCCTGCGATAATGTCGGCACCGAAGGTCATGTCAGGACGCAGTTTGCGCGCCTCTTCGGCGAAAGCGATGGCATCGTCGCGGGAATGGCGGCGCTTCATCCGTTTCAGGATCAGGTTGTCACCGTGCTGCAGTGACAGGTGCAGATGCGGCATCAGGCGCGGCTCTGTCGCAATGGCCTGCATCAGGGCGGGGTCGACTTCGATCGAATCGATCGAGGAGATTCGTAGGCGGGGCAGGTCGGGCACCAGTTTCAAGATGCGCAGGACCAGATCGCCAAGGCGCGGCGTCGCGGGCAGGTCGGCACCCCAGGATGTAAGGTCAACGCCAGTCAGCACGATCTCGGCAAAGCCGCGATCCACGAGGCGTTTGATTTGGTCCACCACCACGCCAGCAGGGACAGAGCGAGAATTGCCGCGGCCGAAGGGGATGATGCAAAACGTGCAACGATGATCGCAACCGTTCTGGACCTGAACATAGGCACGAGAGCGGGTGCCAAAGCCGTCGATCAGGTGGCCTGCGGTTTCGGTGACCGACATGATGTCGTCGACCTGCACAGGTTCCGTTGTGCCGGTGAAGTCGGGTGCCATCGCAGCCCAGGTTTCGGGATTCATCTTTTCGGTGTTGCCGATGACCATGTCGACCTCTTCCATCGCGGAAAAGGTGGCAGGTTCGGTCTGGGCGGCGCAGCCGGTGACGATCAGGCGGGCGTCCGGGTGCGCGCGGCGCAGCTTGCGGATGTCCTGGCGAGCCTTGCGCACGGCCTCTGCTGTGACGGCGCAGGTGTTGACGACGATGGCGTTCTGCACGCCTGCAGCCTCGGCCAATTCGGTCATGGCGGCGGTTTCATAGGCGTTCAGGCGACAGCCGTGGTTGGAAAAGATCGGTGCGTTAGACATGCCAGACACCGTCGAACACATGGGCGGTGGGGCCGGTCATCCAGACGCCATCATCGCGCCAATCGATGTGCAGTGTGCCGCCATCCAGATCAATGCGCACAGCGCGCCCTGTCAGGCCCCGGCGGGCCGCAGCGACAGCGGTTGCGCAAGACGAGGAGCCAGAGGCAAGGGTGACGCCGGCACCGCGTTCCCAAACGCGCATGCGCAGGTGATCGGTGCCAATCACTTGCACGAACTGTACGTTAGTGCGTTCGGGGAAAAGCGGGTGATGTTCCATCGCGCTGCCGCGTGCGGCTAGATCAACGGCGGCGACGTCGTCCACGAAAAAGGTGCAGTGCGGGTTGCCCATGCCGGTGGCCGTTGGCGCGCCGTCGATGGGGAGCGATAGCGTGTCCATCGCAGAGGCGAGGGGGACATCGGCCCAGTCCAGCAGCGGGGCCCCCATGTTGACGGACGTCAGGCCGTTCCCGGCATCGCGCGCCTGCAATGTGCCGCGGTCAGTTGTCATGGTCAGCGTGTCGGTGCCGCGGTTCGCCATTTCCCAAGCCGCAATGCAGCGGGTCGCGTTGCCGCAGGCGGCAGATTTGGAACCGTCGCTGTTCCAGAACGTCAAATGCAGATCGCCTGCCCGGCTATTGGTTATCTCGGCCAGTTGGTCGAACCCGACGCCGCGGTGGCGGTCAGCCATCGCGATCGCAAGGGTGCTGGTCACGCGCGGACCGGTCCGTGCGTCGATGACAACAAAGTCGTTGCCGAGGCCGTGCATTTTCATGAACGGAATGGGGGAAGTTTTGTTCTGCATGACGGGCCTATACGCGCCGCGCGAAACTTTATCCAGAGGAGGTGACATTTCGGGGTTGACCCCATCTGGCCCACAGCCTAATTCCCCCCTCGTGGCATGGGCCGGTAGCTCAGTTGGTAGAGCAACTGACTTTTAATCAGTAGGTCTCGGGTTCGGATCCCGACCGGCTCACCACACACTCTTACCTTCAGATATGATGATACAGAGTGTGCGGTGACATGCCACCGGGCGCGGTTGCGCTATTCTTTGTAAGCATTGTGAATAGTTTAGCTGTTATCCAGCTTTATAAGGCCCGTCTGGCGCGCAAAGCGGCTGTAATGGTGCCGTCGTCCAGATAATCCAACTCTCCACCCACAGGGACGCCCTGCGCGAGCGAGGTCACTGTCACGTCCGTTAGTTGGTCGGCAATGTAGTGGGCGGTGGTGTGGCCGTCGATTGTTGCGCCGAGCGCTAGAATCACTTCGGTTACATTTTCAGATGTGACGCGGTCCAGAAGCCGGGGGATTCGCAAATCTTCGGGGCCAACCGCATCCAGTGCAGAAAGAGTACCGCCCAGAACGTGATAGCGTCCTTTGAATTGCTGGCTGCGTTCCATCGCCCAGAGGTCGGCCACATCTTCGACAACGCAAATTTCGCCATTCGCGCGTCGGTCGTCGTTGCAGATATTGCAGATGTCACCTGCGGCGATGTTGCCGCAGTTCAGGCATTCACGCACATTCGCGCCGACGCGCTGCATAGCGTCAGCAAGCGGCACCAATAGTTGGCCGCGTTTTTTGATCAAATGTAGCACGGCACGGCGGGCAGAGCGCGGGCCGAGGCCCGGCAGCTTTGCCATCAGTGCGATAAGGTCTGTCAGGTCATCCGTGCCATCAGCCATCGCAAAGGATCGCCAAAGGCGCCTCCGGCGGGAGTTTGTTTAGCCAGACGAACAGGGGTCCGTTCCTCAAAAGGGCATCTTCATGCCGGGGGGCAGGCCAAGGCTTTCGGCGATTTTGCCCATCTCATCCTGCGCACGCTCTGATGCTTTGGACTGCGCGTCCTTGATGGCGGCAAGAATCAGGTCTTCGACAACTTCTTTGTCGGCACCGTTAAAGATGCTGGGATCGATATCGAGGCCGGTCAGCTCGCCTTTGGCGGTTGCTGTGGCCTTGACCAAACCTGCGCCGGCTTCACCAGTCACGGTGATCGTTTCTAGATCATCCTGCATCTGCGCCATCTTGGCCTGCATGTCCTGCGCAGATTTCATCATCTTGGCCATGTCGCCAAGTCCGCCCAAACCTTTGAACATTGTGCTGTCTCCGTCGTCGTGAATATTTTTACTCAGGTATGTGCCCTGCGAGGCGGAACAAGGGGCTTAGCCGTCCTCGAATGGATCCCATTCGTCTTCGACCTCTGCCAAGGCGTCGGTTTGCGCCTCTTGGGCGCGGTCGGCTTCGGTACGGATGTCGGTGATGCGGGCCTTGGGAAAGGTCAGCAGCACGGCCTGCACCAGCGGGTGGGCGGTGGCCTGTAGTTGTAGTGCTGTGGCGGCCGCGTCGCGGACTTCGGCAATTGTGGCCTCGCCTTCATCATTGCTGATAATCACGGCCCAGCGGTTGCCTGTCCAAGCTTGCAAGCGCGCGCCAAGACGCTGGGTCAGATCGGACGCGGCATCGCCTGTCGGATGCACTTCGATCCGGCCGGGCTGATAGCTGACAAGGCGCAGGCCGGTTTCGACCTCAACCAGTAATTTCACGTCGCGGTGGGCGCGGATCAGGTTCACCACATCCTCGAACCTAGCGTAGTGCTGCAAGGCCTCTGTCGCCAGTTGTGGCGCGGCAGAAGCAGAGGGACCGGATGGGCCGCTGTGCGTCGGCGTATGGGTCTGAGAGATCGCTTGCGCCGCGCCGCCTGCGGGGGCCATGCGCGCACCGCTGCCACCGCCACCGCCAGAGGGGGGAGGCGGGGTTGCGTCCTTGAGCTTGCGCACAAGTTCGTCCGGGGTGGGCAGGTCGGCGACGTGGGTCAGGCGAATCACGGCCATTTCGGCGGCCATCATCGCGTTGGGGGATGCGGCGACTTCTTCGAGCGATTTGAGCAGCATCTGCCATTGCCGCGACAGCACGCGCATCGGGACGGCCTGCGCCATGGCAAGGCCGCGCGTGCGTTCGTCCGGACCGATCGTGGGATCGTCCGCCGCGTCGGGCGTGATCTTGATCACGCTGACCCAGTGGGTGACTTCGGCCAGATCGCGCAGGATCGCCATGGGGTCGGCACCGTCGGCATATTGCGTCGACAGCTCGTTCAGGGCCTCTGCCGCGTCGCCGCGCAGGATCATGTCGAACAGGTCCAGCACCCGGCCGCGATCGGCAAGGCCCAGCATGGAACGCACTTGATCAGCGGTGGTTTCGCCAGCGCCGTGGCTGATCGCCTGATCCAGAAGAGAAGTCGCGTCGCGGGCAGAGCCTTCTGCAGCGCGGGTGATCAATGCGAGGGCGTCTTCGCTGATCTCGGCTGTTTCTGACTTGGCGATCTTTTGCAGCAGGCCAATCATCACTTCAGGCTCTATCCGGCGTAGATCGAAACGCTGGCAGCGCGACAGGACAGTGACGGGGACTTGGCGAATCTCGGTCGTGGCAAAGATGAACTTTACATGCGCTGGCGGTTCTTCCAGCGTTTTCAGCAGCGCGTTAAAGGCGCTTTTGGACAGCATGTGAACTTCGTCGATGATGAAGATCTTGAACCGCGCGGATACGGCACGATAGCTGACGGTTTCAATGATTGCGTCGCGGATGTTCTGCACGCCTGTGTTCGACGCAGCGTCCATTTCCATGACGTCGACGTGGCGCCCTTCCATGATGGCGACGCAGTGTTCGCATTTGCCGCAAGGGTCCGTCGTGGGGCCGCCGTTGCCGTCCGGCCCAATGCAGTTCATGCCCTTGGCAATAATCCGGGCCGTCGTGGTTTTGCCGGTGCCGCGAATACCCGTCATGATAAAGGCCTGCGCAATCCGGTCGGCGGCAAAGGCATTTTTCAGCGTGCGGACCATCGCGTCCTGACCAACAAGGTCAGCAAATGTCTCTGGCCGGTATTTGCGGGCGAGGACCTGATAGGCGGGTTTGTCGGACATGGGCGCTTTCTGCTTGCGGGTCGCGGGCAATCTATGCGCTGCGCGCCGCCGCGTCCACCGACGGTGTGGATTGCGCCAAGGTTTCGGCGGCAAGCATCAGATCGGCGACAAAGGCATCTTCTGCCGCGGGGCGATCTGCTGGTGGCATCCGCAGCAATGCGCTGGGGTGCAAGGTAATCAAAACAGGGCCGTGCGGCGTTTGTTCAATCGTTCCGCGCCGCGCCGTGACGCCTTTTGCGTTACCTGTCAGCGCACCCATTGCTGTCGCCCCAAGCGCCAGCGTCAGGCGCGGTTTCAGCAGGGTGCGTTCGCTGTCGAGCCAGAATTTGCAGTGGCTGACCTCTGACGTGTTTGGGTTCACATGCAGGCGACGTTTGGCTCCTTCTTTGAATTTAAAGTGCTTCACGGCGTTCGTCACATAGGCTTGCCCGCGATCAAGTCCCGCCCGCGCAGCAAGCTGGTCAAAGAGCTGCCCCGCAGGCCCGACAAACGGCGTGCCTGCCAGATCCTCTTGGTCACCGGGCTGTTCGCCAACGATCATCAACTGCGCGTCGTGGGGGCCATGGCCGGGCACGACCTGCGTCGCCGGCCCGTGCAGCGGGCAGCGGGTGCAGGCGGAAAGCCCCGCGTTCAACAGGTTCCACGATGCGGGCTGCGGCACGGCTTGCAGCTGTTCGCGAATGCGGGCGACACGGGCGGGTTCCAGCGTCGGCGCGGCAGCTGCCATTTCGCGCACGCGCGCCTCTGCGTTGGCGATCAGGCCGGGGATGAATTGCGCCTCTGGCAGGTTTTTCCAATATTTCTTAGGCATCTCTGACGTCATCGCCGATATCTTTAACCGTGCAGGGTTAAAGATATTCTGGAAATAGGTTCCCCAAAGCGCCTCTGCCGCGTCTTCGGGCAGGTCAGGTTTTTCGCGCCCCTCGTGGAATGTCAGGTCGCCGTTGGTGAACTTTGCGGTCACGTCGGGGGTCACGATCATCCAGTCCATGTCGGCAAAGCGGCGGGCAAAGAACGGCGCGCAGGGCTCTACTGAATGATGGGTCGGCTCGAACCACGCAGCAAAGCTGCGCCGTGCGCCGCCGGTGCGCAGATCGCGGAACCGCACAAAGGCGCGCATCTTGTGTTTGCAGCGATGGACGGCCTTTTCCATCTGGCGCAGGCGCGCAAGGTCCGCATCGGCGCGATCCGCCATAATCCCTTTTTCTAGCCGCAACCGCCATAGCAAGGCGTAAAGCCGGGCAAAGCGTTGGGGGTCTTTATGCCAAACCACCCATTGCGCCATTTCCACGAAATCGGCGGGCACTTTAATCGCCTGCCGCGTGGTCGGTGGCGGGATGTCAGTGGCGAAAAGCTCGCTCGCTGTGCCGTCCCAATCCCAGACGATCTGTTCGGGCGGAACGCGGGCCGCCAGCAATGCGCGTGCCGCATCGCGCCACGCCTCCCATGTGCCAATGCGGGTTAGGGGGACAGTAAACATTCAGAACAGCGACAATTGTTCAGGCGGCGGCGCAAAGCGCGCCCGCAGGTTTACACTGTCGGTCAAGCTGCCGGGGGTCCAGTCCAACGCGGTAACAAAGGCCTGCGCCTTTTTCAGCGATGCCCCAAGGCGCAGCAGGTCGTCATAGCGCAGAGTGCGATGGCGGCGTGTGGTCAGAATGCGGTTCACTGTCTTGGAGCCTAATCCCGGCACGCGCAGCAGCATGTCACGGCTGGCTTTGTTCACGTCCAGCGGAAACAGGTGACGATTCTGCAAGGCCCAAGCAAGCTTTGGATCAATCTCCAGGTCCAAGTTCCCTTGATGGGCGACAGAGGTGATTTCATCCACGCCAAATCCATAGAACCGCATCAGCCAATCTGCTTGATAGAGTCTATGTTCGCGCATCATCGGCGGTTTGATCAACGGTAGTTTCGCCGTGCTGTCAGGGATCGGAGAGAAGGCGGAATAGTAGACGCGCCGCAATTTGTAATCGCCGTAAAGCGAAGTCGAACGCGTCAAGATCGTCGCATCGGTGGCCCCGTCTGCGCCGACGATCATCTGCGTCGACTGTCCGGCGGGGGCAAATATCGGGGGGCGCTTGCCCGTATGGCTGCGATCCTTGGATGCAGTACGCAGGCCGCGCACATTGCCCATCGCTGCGCGAATCGTGGCGGGGTTCTTTTCCGGGGCAAAGGCCTGCACGGACCTGTCTGTCGGCAACTCGACGTTGATCGACAGGCGGTCTGCGTACAGACCGGCCTCTGCGATGATTTCGGGCGACGCATCCGGGATCGTCTTAAGGTGGATATAACCGCGAAAATTTTCGACCGTACGCAGGCGTTTCGCGATGCGCACCATGTCCGACATCGTGTCGTCCGGATTGCGGATCACGCCAGAGGACAAAAATAGCCCCTCGATATAATTGCGACGGTAGAATTCCAGTGTCAGGCTGACGACCTCGTCTACGTTAAACCGCGCACGGGGCACGTTGGACGACACCCGATTGACGCAGTAGGCGCAGTCATAGATGCAAAAGTTCGTCATCAGGATCTTAAGCAGGCTAATGCAGCGCCCGTCTGGGGCATAAGCGTGGCAGATGCCGGACCCTTCGGTGCTGCCAAGCCCCTTACCATCGCGGCTGTCACGCCGGGTCGTACCGCTGGACGCACAAGAGGCGTCGTAGCGGGCCGCATCGGACAGAATTGCAAGTTTTTCTTGAAGTGTTTGTGCCATGTTGTTCATGTTATGTTCTTGCTTGCGAAGTTTCAAGTTGAACAAGCGCCTCGGCCGCAACAAGTTCACATTCCGTTAAACTGAGTCATTTCTGGCGGTGACGTTAGGAAGGGCGACGCGTTGATAATTGCTGTCGCAGCTCAGCAGATCATAAGGGAAACAAGCTATTTAACCGGGATATGCGCGCGCGCCTATTTTTCGCTTGTTTCATTGGCGTGCCACACATAAAAGCGGCCTCGGAGACGTGGCCGAGTGGTCGAAGGCACGCCCCTGCTAAGGGCGCATACCGGAAACGGTATCGAGGGTTCGAATCCCTTCGTCTCCGCCAGACCCTTCTGAAATCAGACGAATTGATGCACTGACTGTTCCGGCGGTCTGCAGGCGATCAATTTGAGTCGTCGGTAAACCAGTTATGGCTTTCTTGCTTGAGCTGCGCGATCAGGGTTTCGATCCGCGTCAAATGTGCAGTCATGGCATGTGCTGCGCCATCGGGGTCGCGGGCGGTGATGGCGGCAAGGATAGCGATATGTTCATCCAATGCGCGATTTTGCGATGATGTATCAAGCGACAACATTCGCACGCGGTCCATATGCGCCTTGTGATCGCTGATAATGTCCCATGCAAAACCGACGTCGGCTGATACGCAGATCTGGCGGTGAAACTGGTCGTCCAGAATGTGAAATTTTTGCCGGTCGCCGTTGGTGATAGCCTGGCGTTGCTGGCTGATCAGGCTGGCCAATACGGCCAGACCGTCGTCTGCTATATCACGGCAGGCGGCGCGGCATGTTTGTGTTTCCAGCGCGATCCGAATGAAGCGCGATTTTAGGACAGCTTCCTCGGAAATTAAGGTGACAGTCGTGCCGCTTTGCGGACGAATGTTCAAGAAACCGAGGTTAGCGAGGCGGCGAAAGGCTTCTCTGACGGGTTGCCGGGACGCGCCTAGGCGGGCTGCGACCTCTGCTTCAGAGATACGCGTATTGGGCGGTAGCTCCAGAGATAGGATCTGCTGCTGTAACGTATCAAACACGCGGTCAGCGACACTTTTGGGCAGGGTTGGGGTCATCGGGTTACACGCAGCTCCTAAACTCGGTTCCTTGTAGCACGCAGAACATGGGACGAGGCAACTGGGATATCAATTGACACCCCAAAACTGGCCTACTAGGATATTAGTTGGCCGGTATCGGTTCAGTGTAGGGAAAACGTAATGGCAATTCTGGACGACAACCGACTTTTTCCGATAGAGCCGTCCGTCCGGGCGCAGGCGCGCGCGCTTTATGATGGCGTTTGCGACTTACCGATCATCAGCCCGCATGGTCACACCGACCCACGCTGGTTTGCTGAAAACGCTGGTTTTGCCAATCCGTCGGCTCTGTTCGTCACGCCTGATCACTACGTGTTCCGTATGCTGCATTCGCAGGGTGTACCCCTTAACGCGCTGGGTGTTCCGCGGGCCGATGGCACTGTTTCGGACGTTGACCCGCGCGACGTCTGGCAGCTTTTTGCGAGCCACTATCACTTGCTGCGTGGCACGCCGTCACGTCTGTGGCTCGATCACGCCTTTGCCTCGGTCTTTGATGTGCAAGAGCGCTTGTCGGCAAGCAACGCCGACGCGATTTATGATCAGATCGACGCCGCCTTGCAGACAGAGGCCTTTCGCCCGCGTGCCTTGTTTGAACGGTTTAATATCGAGGCGATTTCGACCACTGAATCCGCCATCGATGATCTGAAATGGCACCGCATGATCCGCGACAGCGGTTGGAGTGGGCGCGTTATCACCGCCTACCGCCCTGATGCTGTTATCGATCCGGAATTCGCGGGCTTCGCTGATAACGTTGCCCTGATGGGGCAAATGGCGGGCGAGGATACGGGCACTTGGACCGGGTATCTGGCCGCACACCGTAATCGCCGCGAATATTTCAAAAGCTTCGGCGCGACCTCGACCGATCACGGCCATCCGACCGCCCGCACAGAGGACCTGCCGCAGGACGTCGCAGCCACCCTGTTCGACAAAGCGCTGCAGGGCACCTGCACCGCAGAGGAAGCGGACGCCTTCCGTGGCCATATGCTGACGGAAATGGCGCGGATGTCGCTGGACGATGGCCTTGTGCTGCAAATCCACCCGGGATCCTTTCGCAATCATTCGGATCATGTCCTTGCCGGATTTGGCCGGGACAAAGGTTACGATATCCCCACGCGCACCGACTATGTCAGCGCATTAAAGCCGCTGCTAGATGCGGTCGGGCACCGGGCAGACCTGACCGTTATCCTGTTTACGCTGGACGAATCCGCATATGCCCGCGAACTTGCGCCATTGGCGGGCGTCTATCCGTGTCTGCGCCTTGGGCCGCCATGGTGGTTCCATGACAGCCCCGAAGGCATGATGCGGTTTCGCCAGATGACGACGGAAACTGCGGGTTTTTACAATACCGTCGGCTTTAACGACGACACCCGCGCCTTTTGCTCGATCCCGGCGCGCCACGACGTTGCCCGACGCGTGGATTGTGCCTTTCTGGCCAATCTGATTGCGACCGGCCGCCTTGACGCGGACGAGGCGCCAGAACTGGCGCATGATCTTGCCTACGGCCTCGCTAAACGCGCCTACCGGCTGTGACCCCCTTCATTCCTGACCTGAAAGACCCGACATGCTGAATACCCAGACCCGTTATGCCATTGATCCTGCCACCGCTAAAACGCTGGATACCGATCAACTGCGCGATCATTTCCACGTCGATGGCCTGTTCGCCGACGGTGAAATCAAACTGATCTACAGCCACTATGATCGTCTGATCCTTGGCTCTGCTGTGCCGGGTGCTGGCACCCTGACATTGGACAAGGTTGCAGAGACTGGCACCGCCACCTTTCTTGAACGGCGCGAGATGGCGGTCCTGAACGTCGGCGGCACAGGCACCGTTACTGCGGGCAGAAAGGTCTACACACTGGAAAAAGGCGAGGTCGTCTATATCGGCATGGGCGCGGGCCCGGTCGCATTCGCGGGTGCTGGACGTTTCTACATCCTGTCCGCTCCGGCGCACCGGACTTGCCCGACGCGGCTGATTAAGCTGTCCGACGCCCGCCGGGTCGAGATGGGATCGTCAGAGGCCGCGAATGAGCGGGTTATTTTGCAATTTCTGCACCCAGAGGTGGCTGAGTCCTGCCAATTGCTGATGGGCTACACCCAATTTGCCGAAGGGTCGGTTTGGAACACGATGCCAGCCCATACCCATGACCGCCGGATGGAGGCGTATCTTTACTTTGACATGCCATCCGACCGCCGCGTGTTTCACATCATGGGTGAACCCACGCAAACCCGTCACATCGTTATGGCGAACGAAGAGGCTGTGATCAGCCCGCCATGGTCGGTGCACGCGGGGGCCGGCACCGGCTCTTATACCTTCTGCTGGGCAATGGCCGGCGACAACGTCGATTTTACCGACATGGACATGGTCCCGATGGAGGCGCTGCGGTGAGCATGTTTTCACTGACGGGCAAGCGCGCGCTGGTCACGGGGGCCAACACCGGCATCGGACAGGCAATCGCCGTTGGTCTGGCGCAGGCGGGGGCAGAGGTGATCTGCGCTGGCAGGCGCGCTTGCGCTGAAACCGTGGCGATGATCACGGCCCAGGGTGGCACTGCGTCCAGCGTGCTGGTGGACTTTGCCGATCCTATGGCGGGGCAGGGGCTGTTCGGCGATCAGCCTGTCGATATTTTGGTCAACAACGCAGGCATCATCCGCCGTAACGACGCTGTGGATTTTACCGAAAGCGACTGGGACGCCGTCATGGACGTGAACCTGAAGGCTTTGTTTTTCACCACGCAGGCCTTTGCCAAGGCGGTGTTCGCCCGCGACGGGCAAGGCCGCGTCGTCAACATCGCTTCGCTTTTGTCGTTTCAGGGTGGCATCCGCGTTCCCAGCTATACCGCGTCAAAACATGGCGTCGCGGGGCTGACCAAGCTGCTGGCCAACGAATGGGCCGCGAAGGGGATCAATGTGAACGCCGTCGCGCCGGGGTATATTGAGACAAATAATACCGAAGCCTTGCGCGCGGACGAGGCCCGCAACGCCGCGATCCTAGATCGTATTCCCGCTGGCCGGTGGGGCGCAGCGTCTGACATCGCCGGCGCGGCGGTTTATCTGTGCACACCCGCCGCAAACTACGTCCACGGCGCAATTCTGAACGTTGATGGAGGCTGGCTTGCCCGCTAATCGCTTGATGCGCCCGCGTACACCGCGCCCCGCAACCGGTATCGTTCACCTTGGTCTTGGCGCATTCTTTCGCGCTTTCGGCTGCGTCTATGTCGCTGACGCGATGCAGGCAGCGGGCGGGGATTGGGGCATTGTCGGCGTCAGCCTGCGCAGCCCTGACACGCGCGACGCGCTAAAGCCGCAGGACTGGGCCTATACCTCTGTCACGCTAACGCCGGACGGGCCGCAGACGCGTGTGATTGACGTTTTAAATGACGTACTGGTCGCGCCAGAGGATCCGCAGGCTGTGCTGGACGCGATGTGCGATCCGGGCGTCCGGATCGTGTCCTTGACCGTGACCGAGAAGGGCTATTGCCACAATCCGGCTACGGGTGCGCTGAACATGGGGCATCCCGACATTCTGTATGATCTGACCCACAATCTACCGCGCTCTGCCCCGGGATATCTGGTGCGCGCATTGCAGCAGCGCCACGCGGCGGGCATCGCGCCCTTTACCGTACTGACCTGCGATAACCTGCCGCATAACGGCGCGCTGGTGCGCGGTGTGGTGCTGGACATGGCACGGCGCATTGATCCGGCCTTGGCGGATTGGATTGCTGAAAACGGACGCTTTCCGGCAACGATGGTGGACCGGATCACGCCCGCCACAACGGACGAGGATATCAAGACGGTCGAACAGCTGACTGGCTTTCACGATGCGGCCCCAGTTATGCACGAACCCTTTCGCCAGTGGGCGGTGCAGGATGACTTCGTGAACGGCGACCGCCCCGATCTGGCCGCCGCCGGTGCGCAACTGGTCGATGACGTCGCAGCCTTCGAGGATATGAAGCTGCGGATGTTGAACGGCACCCATTCCGCACTTGCCTACCTTGGCTATCTGGCGGGGCACGAGACGATTTCTGACACCGTCGCCGACCCTGCCTTTGCCGCCTACGTCCGGCACTGCTGGGAAGAGATCATGCCCGCCGTCGCCGCCCCGCCGGGTGTTGACCTGACAGACTACGCCGACGCGCTGTTCGATCGCTACGCCAATCCTGCCATCCGGCACCGGACGTGGCAGATCGCGATGGATGGCAGTCAAAAGCTGCCGCAGCGGCTGCTGGGTACGCTGCGGGCGAACTTGGATGCGGGCCGGGACAGTCCGGCTCTTTGCCTCGCTGTGGCGGGGTGGATGCGTTATGTCGCTGGCAAGGATGAGGCGGGTCAGCCCATCGATGTGCGTGATCCTCTGGCGGATCTGTTGCGCGATACCGCGACGGACAGCGCAACCGGCACAGTCGCGGCGCTGCTGTCGTTGGACCAAATCTTTCCCGCCGATCTGGCTGCGCAATTGGCTGCCCCAGTCTCTTTGGCTGCGGCAACGCTATGGGCAAAAGGCGCAAGCAGCGCTGTGCAAGAGGTGACGCAATGATCGAAAGCTGGCGTTGGTACGGTGATCTGGATGCGATCACCTTGGATGAGGTCGCGCAGACCGGCGCCTCTGGCATCGTGACATCCTTGCACGATATTCCATATGGCGAGGTTTGGGGGGCGCAGGCGATTGCCACCCGCAAGGCGCAGGTCACGCAGGCCGGGTTTGACTGGGTCGTCGTCGAAAGCCTGCCGATCCACGAAAACATCAAGCGCGGCACGGGTGATCTGCCAGCGCTGTTTGCCAATTACCGCCAGTCGATGGCCAATCTGGCAGCGCAGGGTGTCACCACGATCTGCTATAACTTCATGCCTTTGCTGGACTGGACCCGCACCGACTTGCACGCCCCTGTCAAAGGTGGTGGCACCTGCTTGCGGTTCGAAGCTGTCCGCATGGCGGCCTTCGAGGTGCATATGCTGGGCCGCACTGACGCCGAGGGCGATTACCCGCCCCAGGTTCTAGCCAAGGCCGCCGTATGGTTCCAACAAGCGAGCGAGGCAGAGCGCGGTGCACTTCTGGCGTCGATTATGGCCGGAATGCCCGGCGCTTTTGATCGCTATGACATCCCGGGCCTGCGTAATGCGCTGCAGGCCTACGCCGGGATCGACCGCGCGGCGTTGCGGGCGAATTACAAAAGGTTCTTGGACGAAATCATCCCTGCTGCAGCCGACCTTGGGATGCGCTTTTGCGTGCATCCCGATGATCCGCCGCGCGATATCCTAGGCCTGCCGCGCATTGTGTCGGATGAAGACGACATCGCTTGGATCATGGATGCGGTTGATGCGCCCGCTAATGGGCTGACGCTGTGCTCTGGCTCGCTTGGGGCCAATCCGGTGAATGATGTGCCTGCCATTGCTGCGCGATTTGCTGATCGCATCCACTTTGCCCATCTGCGCAACGTGGCCAAAGACCCCGACGGATCGTTCGAAGAAGCCGCGCATCTAGACGGCGATACAGACATGATCGCCTTGATCAAAGTGTTGCTGGACGAGGAAAAGCGCCGCCGCGCCGCGGGCCGCGCTGATCACGCGATCCCGTTTCGCCCCGATCATGGCCACCACATCCTGTCAGATCAAACGCGCAAGCTGATCCCCGGCTATCCATTAATCGGGCGGCTGCGCGGGCTGGCTGAATTGCGCGGCGCGATCCGCGCACTGGAACACGGAGCTGCCTAAAACCCAAACAGCGGGCCCCATCATAGGGCCCGCCATTCGGGGAGACATTGACCGACGGGCGCGGTTTGCGCCTAGTCGATTTGTGGATCATTCGCGACATAGGCCGTCAGTGTCGCGGTGGTGCCGACTTCGTTGATCAGCGACAACCAACGGCTGAAGGCGGTCACAAAGACGGCGTCGCGGGCAAGGTCGCCATAAATGCGGGTCTGATCCAGCCAGCTTTCCGGGCGTGTTTTTGCAGCTTTCGCTGCAGCCTGAAGCGCATCCCATGACGGATCGTTTGGCGCAATTTCGCTGCCGTCTTCGCGGGTGCCTTCGCACATGCGGGCCCACAGCGCCTCGACCAGGGCCAAGCCACAGACCGAGGTGCCAGCGGCCAGCGCATCACGGATGACAGGCAGGATAAATCCGGGGTGGCGCGATGATCCGTCAAAGGCGACGCGGCGGGTCGTGTCGCGGATTTGCGGATTGGCAAAGCGGCGGGCAACCAGGTCGACATAGGCCTCTGGCGTCATGCCGGGGACAGCGTGCACGTGGGGCACGATTTCCGTCAGCTCTACCTTGTGAAAGAAGGCGTTGATCGCCGCGTTTTCCATGCAGCCGTTGATGGTTTCCACGCCCAGAATTTCGCCTGCGTTGGCGATGATCTGGTGGCCTGCGTTCAAGCAGCGTAGCTTCATCGCCTCATAGGCGTGCACGTCATTGGTCAGTGTCGCGCCGACCTTTTCCCACGCCGGACGACCCGCGCAGAAGGCATCCTCGATCACCCATTGGCGAAAGTTTTCGTGGGTGACGGGGACGTTGTCGGCGACGCCAAGATCGCGAGCGAGGGCGAGCTCGGACGGACCTGTCGCCGGGACGATGCAATCGACCATAGCGTTGGGGAAGGTGCAGTGCGCGTCAATCCAGTCGGCCAGTGCCGCGTCCGACAAACGTGCAAGGCCAACGATGGTCTGGCGCAAGATGTCGCCGTTGCCCTGCAAGTTATCGCAGGATTGGCATGTAAAGGGGCCAGCATCCGCATCACGCCGCGCGCGCAAGGCGGCGATCATGGCACCAAAGGCGCTGCGCGGCGTGTCGGGGTTTGCTGCGTCATGCATCATGTCAGCATGAGCCGCGTCAAAGTCGCCGGTTCCGGTCTGGTAATACCCGCCTTCGGTCACGGTCAGGGCCACGATGCGAATGGCGGGCTGGGTCATCGCGGCGATCAGGGGGGCGTTGCCCTCTTGCACCGGGACGAAGTCGATCATGGACCCCGTGACTTCAGCCGATTTACCGGCCGGATCAAGTTCGATCAGCGTGGTCAGACAGTCCTGCGCCAGCATCTTGTCCCGCGCGGCCGCATCTGCCGGGCGCACGCCAGCGCCGATGATGGCCCAGTCATGCGCAAGACCTTGATCCATGAGCCGGTGCAGATACCACGCCTGATGGGCGCGGTGAAAATTGCCAAGGCCGATGTGTACGATACCGGGGGTCAGATCACTGCGCGCATAGGACGGCACGCGCACATCTGCTGGCAGGTCGGACAATGTGGAAAGGGACAAAGAGGTGGCCATGATAGCGCTTTCAAAGGGGGTCTTGGGGCGATGCGGTGGCGGTCAGCTCATCCACTGGCCGCCGTCGACATTGTAGGTCTGCGACACGATATAATCCGCGTCAGATGAGGCGAGGAACACAGCCATGCCGGTCAAATCAGCAGGCACAGCGAAGCGGCCAGCGGGGACAGATGCGGCGACTTCGGCTTTTTTCTGGCCCAATGGCTTGCCTTCTAGCTTGGCAAACATGGAATCGACGTGTTCCCAATGATCGCCGTCCACGACGCCGGGGGCGATGGCATTCACGTTGATGCCGTGTTCAATCAAGTTCAGTCCGGCGGACTGGGTCATCGAAATGACGGCAGCCTTGGTCGAGCAATAGACAAGCACCAAAGATTCGCCGCGGCGGCCAGCTTGGGACGCCATGTTGATAATCTTGCCGCCGTGACCCTGCGCGATCATTTGCTTTGCGGCCGCCTGCATCGTGAACAGGGTGCCTGCGACGTTCACGGCATAAAGCTTGTCAAAAGACGCGCGGGTGATGTCGACGGTCTGCGCTGCATCAAACAAGGCCGCGTTGTTGATCAGGATATCGAGCTTGCCCGACTTCGCCACCACCGCCGCAATGGCGGCGTCGATGCTGGCCTGATTGCTGACGTCCAGTTGGACGGCATAGGCCCCGTCGCCAAGCTCTGCAGCCGTCGCCTGCGCCGCTTCCATGTTGATGTCGGCGATCGCGACGGTCGCGCCTTCGGCCAGATAGGCTTCGGCGAACCCGCGGCCAATGCCGCGGGCTGATCCGGTGATCAATGCTGATTTCCCAGCTAAGCGCATCATGCGATCCGCAAGCCCTGCGCGTCAAAGCGGTGGATATGCTCTGCGCGCGGTTCCAGATGGATCGTATCGCCATGCCTTAAGCCGACTTCGCCGCCAGCGCGGACGGTCATCGGCTCTGACATCTCGGGGATGTGGACGTGGAAAAAGGTGTCCGAACCAAGGTGCTCTGCCACGCCAACACGGCCAGTAAAGGTGCCGCCGGATTCGACCACGTCAAGGTGTTCGGGGCGGATGCCGATGGTCGTGGCGTTATGCTTGTCAGCGATAGCGCCGGTCAGCAGGTTCATCTTGGGGCTGCCGATAAAGCCTGCAACGAAGGTGTTGCGCGGCGCTTTGTACAGTTCCAGCGGGCTGCCGACCTGTTCGATATTACCAGCGCGCAGCACGACAATTTTGTCGGCCATGGTCATGGCTTCAACTTGGTCGTGCGTCACATAAACCATCGTGGTTTTCAGGGTGCTGTGCAGCTCTGAAATCTCCATCCGCATGCCGACGCGCAGGGCCGCATCAAGGTTCGACAGCGGTTCGTCGAACAGGAATGCAGCAGGTTCACGTACGATGGCACGGCCGATGGCAACACGCTGGCGTTGACCGCCAGACAGCTGGCCGGGGCGACGATCAAGGTAGTCGGTCAGGTTCAGCGCCTCGGCTGCTTTCGCAATGCGGCGATCCTGTTCGGCCTGATCCATGCCCGCCATCTTCATCGGGAATGCAATGTTCTTGCGCACCGACATATGGGGATACAAAGCGTAGCTTTGGAACACCATCGCCAGACCGCGCTTGGCGGGGGGCAGGTCAGTGGCAGGCTTGCCGTCGATGCGGATTTCGCCGCCCGACACGTCCTCTAGCCCGGCAATCAAACGCAGCAGCGTGGATTTACCGCAGCCCGAGGGGCCGACGAAGACAACAAATTCGCCGTCTTCGATGGTCAGGTCCAGCGGCGGAATGACTTCAACTTCGCCGAACTTCTTTTGCACTTTATCAAGTGTAATGCGTCCCATGGGTCTTCTCCCTTATTTCACAGCGCCGAAGGTCAGGCCCCGGACAAGTTGTTTCTGGCTGAACCAGCCCATGATGAGGATCGGCGCGATGGCCATGATCGAAGCGGCAGAGAGTTTTGCGTAGAACAGACCCTCTGGTGCCGAGAAGCTAGAGATGAACTTGGTCAGCGGGGCTGCGTTCACCGTCGTTAGAATGATCGTCCAGAATGCCTCGTTCCAGGCAAGGATGATGTTCAGCAGGATGGTCGATGCGATCCCCGGCACGGCCATTGGCGTCAGCACATAGATGATCTCGTTCTTCAGGCCTGCACCGTCCATACGCGCGGCTTCCAAGATCTCGCCCGGAATTTCGCGGAAGTAAGTGTAAAGCATCCAGACGATGATCGGCAGGTTGATCAGCATCAGCACCACGATCAGCAGGATGCGGCTGTCCATCACACCAAAGTACTTGGCGATCAGCACCAGCGGGTAAAGCACACCCACGGCTGGCAGCATCTTGGTCGAGAGCATCCAGAGCAGGACATCCTTGGTTTTCTTGCCTGGCACAAAGGCCATAGCCCAAGCCGCAGGCACCGCGATGATGATACCCAGCAAGGTCGATCCGACGGCGATAATGATCGAGTTCATTAGGGCCAGCGGGTAGTTCGACCGCTCTAATACGTCAGAGTAGTTTTGCGTCGTCCAGTCAAAGAAGAACCAGACGGGCGGGTCGGAAATTGCCGTGGCCTCTGACTTGAAGCTGGTCAGAAACGTCCAGAGGATTGGAAAGAAGATTAGCAAGCCGATGCCCCAAGACAGGGCGGTCCACATGATCTTTTTGCGATTTGAAATAGCGCGTGCCATGGTCCGGTTCCCTTCAAGTATCGAGGTTCTTGCCGACGATGCGCATCAGGAAGATGGCAACAACGTTGGCAAGGATGACGGCGACGATTCCCCCGGCAGAGCCGAGACCGATGTTCTGGCTTTCGAGCACACGCTGATACACGAGGTAGGTCAGTGTGCGGGTGCCAAAGGCGCCGTTGGTGGTCACAAAGATTTCCGCAAAAATCGACAGCAGAAAGATCGTTTGGATCAGAATGACGACGGTGATCGCCCGGCTCAGGTGCGGCAGGATGATGTACCAAAAGCGGCTATACCCCGGTGCGCCGTCCATCTCTGCGGCTTCCAGCTGTTCGCTGGATAGCGACTGAACGGCGGTCAGCAGGATCAAGGTGGCAAAGGGCAGCCACTGCCACGCCACGATCACGACGATCGATAGCAGGGGTGATTGCGACAGAAAGTCGTAAGGCTGTGCACCAAAGAATTTCCACAGGTAGCTGAACAAACCGTTGTCGACGTTGAAGAACATGTTCTTCCACACCAGCGCAGACACGGTCGGCATGACAAAGAAGGGGGCGATCACAAGGATGCGTACGATCCCTTGGCCAAACATCGGCTGGTCTAGCAACAATGCCAGCGCAACGCCGCCGCCGATGGTAATCAGTAGGATGCCGGCCACCATTTGCAGTGTCACCATGACCGACGACAAGAACGACGACGAGGTCAGGAACGATGCGTAGTTGCCAAAGCCGATCCAAGCATCAAACGTGCCGCGCATCGGACGGTAGTCCGCAAACGAAAAGTATAGGGTCATACAAAGCGGGACTAACATCCACACCAGCAGCACAAAGACTGCAGGTGCGATCATAAGCCGCGCCGATGATTTTGAGTGTTCTGTCGCCATGACTGGCTCCTCCCGACAGTGAGCAGGGTCTTGCGCAGACCGCGCAAATGCGCCCTGCGGAAAAGCCTACAATGATAAGTTGAATTTTCAAAAGAAATCGGGGGCGAGCGAACCCGCCCCCGATCTAGGTAAAGCTGGGCTTAGTAGCCTGCAGCTTCCATTTCTTCGGTCACGATCGACTGTGCGTTGGCCAGCGCTTCGTCAGCGGTCTGGTTTCCAGCAAGCGCGTCAGAGAACTGCTGACCAGTCTGGGTTGCGATGCCCGAGAATTCTGGGATCGCGACGAACTGCACGCCAGTGTAAGGCACTTCTTGCACGGATGGGTTCGAAGGATCGGCAGAGTTGATGCTGTCCAGTGTCATCTGCGCGAAGGGCGCAGCGGCCAGATAGTCAGCATTTTCGTACAGCGATGTACGTGTGCCTGGGGGAACGTTGGCCCAACCTTCTTCACCAGCGACGAGCGCGGTGTAGGACTGACCGGTTGCCCAGCTGATGAAGTCCTTAGCAATGTCTTGCTTTTCAGAAGAAGCGGGGATCGCCAGCGACCAAGCCCACAGCCAGTTGCCGCGCTTGCCCAGACCGTTGTCGGGTGCCAGCGCGAAGCCAACCTTGTCAGCGACGGTGCTGTCAGCGCCGGTCACAAAGGATGCTGCCACGGTGGCGTCGATCCACATGCCGCACTTGCCCTGTTGGAACAGCGTCAAGTTTTCGTTGAAACCGTTGTTTGCTGCACCGGCGGGGCCGGATTCGTTCATCATGCCAAGGTAGAAGTCGATCGTCTCTTTCCACTCGGGGCTGTCGAACTGTGCTTTCCAGTCCATGTCGAACCAGCGTGCACCAAAGGAGTTGGACATGGCGGTCAAGAAGGCCATGTTCTCGCCCCAGCCAGCCTTGCCGCGTGCGCAGATGCCGTTGATGTCGGCGTCGCGGTCGGTCATTGCGGCAGCAGCTTCACGGATTTGGGTCCATGTTGGTGCGTCTGGCATTTCCAGACCGGCAGCTTCCATCAGGTCAGTGCGATACATGACCATCGAGGATTCGCCATAGAACGGTGCGGCGTACAATGTGCCGTCAACGGTCAGGCCGCCGCGGATTGCGGGCAGCAGGTCATCGGCGTTCCAGTCTTCTGCCATGCCTTCGTTCAGGGACACGAGCCAGTCGTTGTTGCCCCAGATCGGTGCTTCATAGGTGCCGATCGTCATCACGTCGTACTGGCCACCGCCGGTCGAGATGTCGGTCGTGACGTTCTGGCGCAGAACGTTTTCTTCCAGAACAACCCAGTTGATCGTGTTGCCAGTCGCTTCTTCCCACTGAGGGGACAGTTTTTGCATCCGCACCATGTCGCCGTTGTTCACGGTCGCGATGGTGATTTCTTCTGCCATTGCGGCAGATGCCAAGCCAGCGGCTAGGCCGAAGCCGACTGCGGTGGACATCAGGTTGCGCTTCAAAGTCATGAAAAGTTCCTCCCACGGATTTTTACATGCGTTAAATTTAACGAGCGATGCGACCTTGCGTCAATATAAAATTTCAAAATTAAACGCTGCAACGCAGCAATGTGTATCCGACTTAGGCGGATTCACGGATTTTAAGGATGCCATCCATAAGGCGAATGACCTGATTCTCCGAAATATTTTCGGCGCGTAACTTTTCCAGCAGGCGGTCCACGGCAGTCTGTCCAATGGCTGTAACATTCTGCGCCACAGTCGTCAGGGACGGTGTGGTGAAGGGGCAAAGCGGGTAATCGTCGTGTCCAGCGATTCGCAATCCGCCTTTGCGTTGGGCTCCTGGCTCTAATCCGTGCTGGGACGCGGCACGTAAGGCACCGATGGCGACGCGGTCATTGGCGCACAGGATTGACGACTCGATCAACTGGCCGCGTGCAAACATGTCGTCCAGAACCGCCAGGCCATGCGCCTCGAAATGGTCGTGTTCGTGGTAAAGGCGCGCGCCAACGATTTGCGGCTCGTGGCCCAATTCATGCATCTTTTCGATATAGGCGGCCTCGCGCTCTAGCGCGTTAAAGTTGACGCGCGGCATTGCCAAAAACACTGGGGGCGGGCCGACGCGGCACAGATATTCTGTAATAGCACCCGTGCTTTGCCGATGATCAGAGCCGATAAAATCCACGTCCCGTAGGGCTTTTGGGCGGGAGTCCATGAGGACGAAAGGCAGGCGCGCGTTCAGGCGGGCATAGATATCCATATCGCTGTTGTCGCCGAGCGGCGCAACGATTGCACCGTCGACATTCATGGATAGAAACGTCTCTGCCGCCCGCTTTTCAATCGCAGGATCAGCATGAGAGCATTGCGTGATGACCGTATACCCAGCGCGCAACGCTGCCGTCTCGATCGCCTCTAGTAATAGTGTAAAAAATAGGTCGTTTAGGTAGGGGATGATCACGCCGATCAAACCCGTCGTTTTGCGGTTCATGCGTGTGGCAAAGAAATTCGGTGTGTATTCAACCCTTTCCAGACCATCGACGATGCGCGCGACAGAGGATTTGCTAACCTTAGTCGGGTCCTGAAAGTAGCGTGACAGCGTTGGGCGAGAGACGCCAATTGCTTCGGCCAGCTCTTCCATGGTGTGAATTTTCGGCTTCGCCATTTTAAGCGGCTCCCTCAAGGTGCGTGGGAAGGTTAGACACTACGTCAAAAAATCAGGCAAGGTGTAGCTCCGTAATTTACACGCGTAAATAATTGTGCAATCGCGGGGTGATGTACTCTTACGCGATCGTGCAGTTTTGGTTGAAATGCCGGATATCGCAGCCTGCTGGCGTCGTTTTGGTAATCAAGCAGTGACCACTGCAGGCTGTGACGCGGCGGAATTGATGAAATTACACTTCGCCCTCGCTAGGTGGGCGGCAGTCAAACCTTGGAGTCCTGTGCAATGCCCCGCGTCCCTTTTAGCGTCACCCATAGCCTACCAATCGATGTCGCCGCACAGCGACTGCTTGCTGGCGTGCCAAAGCTTGAAAAGGCGATCCCTGGTGGCGGCAAGGTCGAGGCGACTCAGATTGGTGAGGACGGCATGCTGCTGCGCATCGGTGTGATGGGGCAGTCAATCACAGTTGATTCCATCCTGACGGCGGACGCCGTCGGCGGCACGGTCGAAATTCCGTTGGTGCTTGCCATGATGAAGGGCCAGATTTCCCAGATGGTCGAAGGTGCGATCACACGCATGCTGGCCGAAGACCCGCAAAAGCAGGCCGTCGATCAGCCCGCTTAGGGCTGATCGTACAGGTTTTAGGTGTCGGAGCGGGTCGCCCAGATCTTGTCTGCGGGCGGTTGCGGCAGGTCTTCGACATCGCGGCAGCGATGCAAGTGCACCTTGGCGATGAAGTTGGCCGTGATCGGCGCTGTCACAAACAGAAATGCCATGACAAGCATCTCGTGCAGGGACGGCATGCCGGTCGCAAAGCTGTAGACCATTGAGGCCAGTAACAGCGATCCGACGCCCAACGTGGCCGAAAGCGTCGGCGCATGCAGCCGGGACATCGCATCGGACAATTTAAGAAGCCCCAAAGAGCCTGCCAGCGTGAAAGATGCGCCAATCAATAGCAGGACGGACACCGCGATTTCTGCGTAAAGTGGCAAAGTCATTCGGTAATATCCCCCCGAAGCACAAAGCGGCACAGCGCCACGGTCGACACAAAGCCAAGCATGGCGATAATCATCGCGCTTTCAAAATACATTTGTGTGCCAAGGCTCATCCCCGCAAGGATGATCAGCGCAATCGCGTTAATGACCATCGTATCAAGCGCAAGGATGCGATCCCCGACATGCGGGCCGCGCAAAAGGCGCACCATGGCCAAGACTTGTGCAAGGCCCACAGTCCCGACAGCGATATAGAGCGCAGTTGCGATCATGGGAAAATCTCCTTCAGGCGCCGCTCGTAACGGGACTTGATGTCGTCGCGCACACCGTCCGGGTCTGGTGCATGCAGCGCGTGGACAAGCAAAGCCGTGCCATCGGCGCTTAGATCCGCGGACAAGGTGCCGGGCGTCAGTGTAATTGATCCGGCCAGCAGCGTGATCGCTTCTGGTTTTTTCAGGTCGAGCGGAATCACGATCCACGCCGGCTGCAAAGAGCTGTCAGGCTTAAACAGGATCTGCCACGCGACCTGCGCGTTGGATTTGATGATGTCATAGATCACGATCAGGCAATAAATGACCAGACGAAAGGGGCGCGCGACCGGGGGGCGGTCGGGCCAATAGGCGGCGGTGACGATGGGAATCAAGACGCCCAATATCGTTCCAAAAACGACCGTGCCAAGGGTGGCGCTGTTGTTGAGCAGACACCACACAGCAACAAGTATCACGGTCAGCAGAGGATGCGGAGCGAGGCGACGGGTCAGGCGTAGCGGCATATCAATGCCCCCCTTCGTCAGTTTGTTCGGTTGCATCATCAGCGTGATCGTCGCTGTAGGAATCGGATTTGATCACCTTCCCCGGCATCGACAGTACGGCCGAGATATAGGGCTCTGGCGCAAAGAGCTGCGCCGCAGTGGCGGACAGATTGCGCGTCACGGGCCCGGCAAAGATCGTCAGGGCGACAAGCAGCGCAATCAGACTACCAATGGCGACCATCGGCAAGGCGGGCTGCGGCGGGGATAGATCGGCGATGTTGGCCTCTTCATCCTCGCATTCGGCCGTATCGGCCTGCACCAAGGCAACCTGGTGCGAGCGCCAGAAAATCTGGCTGCCTGCGCGGCTAAACCCGACAACGGCAATCAGCGATCCAATCAGCACCGTGCCCCAGACCCACCACACCAGCGCAGAGTCCCGCGCCGCGTCGAGGATCAAAAGCTTGCCCACAAAGCCGGACAGCGGTGGCAGGCCCGTCATGCCAATCGCGGCGACAAAGAACATGCCAGCAACCAACGGGCCGCCCGCGACGGGCACCGCATCGTTCAGCCAAGCGCCGGCTTTGCCGCGACGATCACGCAGCACGTCAACCAGCAAAAACAGCGCCGCCGTCGCAAAGGTCGAGTGGATGGCATAGTACAGCGCGGCGACAATCCCGTCCGGCGTAAAGACGGCGACAGCGCTCAGTAGCATACCCATTGAGCCAATGACCGAAAACGCGACCAGCTTATCGATCCGGCGCGCGCCGAGCACACCGATCATCCCCAGCGCAAGCGTTAGCAACGCGGCGGGCATCAACCACGTGTCGAACAGCCCCTGCGTCAGCGCTAAATCAGGCGGAAAGACCAGCGTATAGATCCGGATAATGCCATAGGCACCGACCTTGGTCATGATGGCGAACAAGGCGGCGACGGGGGCAGGGGCCTCTGCATAGCTGGCGGGCAGCCAGAAGTGCAGCGGCAGAATGGCTGCCTTGACCGCAAAGACCAGCAGCAGCAGCACGGCGGCTACGCGAATGCCCGCATTGTCGGCCAAATCGAGCGTCGCCACACGCTCTGCCAGATCGGCCATGTTCAGTGTGCCAGTCTGGGCGTAGATCGTGCCAAGCGCGAACAGAAACAGGGTCGACCCCAGCAGGTTATACAGCACATATTGCGTGCCTGCGCGCAGCCTCTCCGTGCCGCCTGCGTGGACCATCAAGCCGTAGGATGCGATCAGCAGCACCTCGAAGAAGACAAACAGGTTGAACACGTCCCCGGTCAGGAACGCCCCCATGATCCCCATCAGCTGAAACTGATAGAGCGGGTGAAAATGCCGCCCCCGCGTGTCCCAGCCGCTGCCGATGGCATAAAGCAGGACCAGCGGTGCAAGGACAGCAGTGACCAGCACCATCAGCGTAGACAGGCGGTCCGCGACCAGCACGATGCCGAATGGTGCCTGCCAATGGCCCAGCTGATAAACGCTGATCGTCCCGTCAGAGGCCTGCCAGAACAGCCCGGCAGCGATACCCAGCAAAACGACAGTGCCTGCGACCGACAAGGTGCGCTGCAAAGAGATATGAAAGCGCGCGACCAGCACCAATATGGCGGCCAGCATGGCGGGCAGGACGACGGGGGCGATAATCCAATGGGTCATTCCACAGCCTCCCCGCGCAGAGTCTGCGGTGCTTGGGGGATATCCGCGTGCGGATCGGGCACATCGACCAGATCATCACCCGCGCTAAGGTACGACCCAAGCGCCATGATGACGACCACGGCAGTCATGCCGAATGAAATCACGATGGCAGTCAGCACCAGCGCTTGCGGCAGCGGGTCGGCGTAGACGTCCACGCCGTCACGCAGCACAGGCGGCGCGTTCACGGTCAGGCGGCCAGAGGCGAACAGAAACACGTTCACGGCATAGCTTAGCAGTGATGTGCCGATGATGACGGAAAACGTGCGCTGGCGTAGCACCATGTAAATTCCGGCGGCGGTTAGCACGCCGATGGCAGAGGCGATAAGCAGTTCCATAATCAGCCCTCCTCGGCCGTAGAGGTGCGGGACGGGTCGATGTCGATGGCGTATTCGCTGTCTTCTGTCCCGGCGCGGCGGCCAAGGCGGAAGAAGCTTTCCAGCAGCAGCATGACGGCACCGACGACGGACAGGAACACGCCAAGGTCAAAGCCCATGGCTGTGGCCAGTTCGAATTCTTGCATCGGCGGGATGCGGAAATAGCCGAAGGCAGATGTCAGGAACGGCTCACCTGCGAACCACGATCCGATGCCGGTCAGACCCGCGCAAAGCACGCCTGCGCCGATAATGCCGTGATAAGGATAGCGTTGCCGCTTTTCGGCCCAAGCAAAGCCAGAGGCCATGTACTGCATGACCACAGCGATCGCGACGACCAGACCCGCAACGAATCCGCCGCCGGGTTCATTATGGCCGCGCAGGAAGATATAGACGCCAACCATCAGCACGACGGGCATCATGACGCGGGTCAGCACGACCATCATCAGCGGGTGTGCGTCGCCAGCGCGGGCCTCTTCAAAGTCGCGGTTCAGCAGCTTGGCGCGGACGGGTCCGTTCAGCAGCGCCTCTGTCAGCGCGTAGATCACCAGCGCTGCAATACCGAGGACGATGATCTCGCCGAACGTATCATAGCCACGGAAATCCACGAGGATGACGTTCACTACGTTGTCGCCGCCGCCGCCCTTGTATGAATTCGCAAGGTGGTATTCGGAAATCGACGCCAGCGGGAAGCCGGACATTAGAATTGTCCAAACCAGCCCGGCCACCGCCGCGCCGCCGATCAGGGCGATCACCGCATCGCGTGTGCGGCGGATGGGGGTCGATTCCTTGGGGCTGCGGTTGGGCAAGAAGTTCAGTGCCAGCAGCAGTAGGATAATCGTCACCACCTCGACCGAGATTTGCGTCAGGGCAAGGTCAGGGGCAGAGAAGTAGTTGAAGCTGACCGAAACGATCAGGCCGATGATCCCCATCAGGATCAACACGGCCAAACGGTTGCGGTGATAGAAGACCAGGAAACAGGTCGCAGCAATCAGCATGCCCCACAGCATTGCTGCAATCGGCGTGACCTTCAGCATGTCGCGGGTGGCTCCGCCAGCGGTACCGGTGAACCACGCGTGGGTGCCGACGGCCACGACAGCCAGCGTGAAAATCGCAGCGTAGCGGGTAAAGCTACCGTCATGCAGCGTGCGGCTGAAGCGGCCAGCGCCGTTCGCCAGTGCCTTGATCAGGGCGTCAAAGATATCCTTCGCCTCTGGCCGGGGGGCAGATTCCCACATGCGCGATAGCGGGCTAAACAGCGCCAGCCAGATCAGGCCGCCAACGACGGCGATCATGGACATAAACAGCGCGGGTTTGAAGCCATGCCAAAGCGCGAGATGCTCCTCTGGCAGTTCGGCTACGCCGCCGACAACAGCCTCTGTCACTAAGCGGACAAAGGGCTCGGCAAGGAACGGTGCGACGCCAAGGGCGATCACGGGGATCATCAGCAGGGCAGGGGAAAACCACAGGCCCGCCTTTGGGTCGTGGGGATGGGCAGGATAGTCATCCCGCTCTGCGCCCAGGAACGTGTGAGAGATGAAGCGGAATGAGTAAGCCGCCGAAAACAGCGCGCCAATCGTAGCCACGATAGCGACGAGCAGAGGGCTGCCGAACAAGGTGGTGTGCACCGCCTCTTCCAGCATCATTTCCTTGGAAATAAAGCCGTTCAGCAGCGGAATGCCAGCCATCGACAAACCTGCCAGCGTTGCCAGCACAAAGGTCAGTGGCATGACGTGCCGTAGCCCGCCCAGTTTGCGCATGTCGCGGGTATGCACGCCGTGATCAACGATGCCCGCCACCATGAACAACGCGGCCTTAAAGCTGGCGTGGTTCAGGATATGAAAGACCGCCGCCATAGCGCCAAAGGTGGTCCCGGTGCCAAGCAGGAAGCAAATCAGGCCAAGATGAGAGACGGTCGAGAACGCGAGCAAAGCCTTGAGGTCATTTTTGAAAAAGGCGATGAATGCGCCAAGCACCATGGTGATCAGACCGACAGAGCAGACCAGCGTGACCCAGACATCGGTGCCCGACAGGACTGGCCACATGCGGGCCATCAGGAACAAGCCGGCTTTGACCATCGTGGCAGAGTGCAGATAAGCGGACACCGGGGTTGGCGCGCTCATCGCGTGGGGAAGCCAGAAGTGGAACGGGAACTGCGCGGATTTCGTGAAACAGCCGGTCAGGATCAGCAGCAAGGCCGGCAAATACAGCGGCGAGGCTTGGATCAACTCGCGGTTTTCTAAGATGACGGTCAGGTCATAGCTGCCGACAATCTGGCCAAGGATCAGCATGCCGCCGATCATCGCAAGCCCGCCCATGCCGGTGACGGTCAGGGCCATCCGTGCGCCTTGGCGCCCTGCAGGTAGATGTTTCCAAAAGCCGATCAGCAGGAAGGACGATAGCGACGTCAGTTCCCAGAATACCAGCAACATCAGGATGTTGTCGGATAGAACGATGCCGACCATCGCGCCTTGGAACAACAGCAAGTAGCTGAAAAACTCGCCCATATTGTCGTCGCGGGACAGATACCAGCGTGCGTAAATGATGATCAGCAAGCCGATCCCAAGGATCAGCGCCGCGAACATAAAGCCCAGCGGATCAAGGAACAGATTCAGGTTCAAACCCAGATCCGGCAGCCAGTCCAGACGGGCGGTTGCGACCTGTCCCCCTAGCACAGCGGGCAGGTGGGTCATCAAGCCAATGAAGGCCAGCGCACTTACCGTGAAGGTTGCGACAAAGCACGCCTGACGTCCGGCCCTGATAAACAGACCGGGTAGCAGTGCACCAAGGAAGGGCAGGGCGACGATGATAAACAATGACATGGCAATGTTATTGCCGAGGGTGCCGCGAACAGCCAGCCCTTTTCATGCAAAACCCACCGGTTTTCGTCAGTTTTCGCCCCCTCTGACGCGATTTTTATCTGCCGGCGGCACCGGCCAGATGCACAGCAACAGACTGCAAGATTTCAATAGCTTGCGGTGTGGCATCTGGCCACAGGTGCCACATATGGAAAAGGTCTGGCAGGATCATTGAAGTGACGGTCGCGCCTTGCTGTGCCGCATTGCGGGCAAGCAGCAGGGAATCGTCTAGCAGAACCTCGCGCGTTGTGGCGGTGACCAACAGGGGCGGCAGGCCGCTTAGGTCTGCATAAAGGGGGGATGCCGCTGGATCATCGTCCGGCAGGTGGCCAAGCGCCATGTCGCTAAGTCTGCGATCCTGCGCGTCGTCGTTCATCAGATCACGGGGCGTATTGCGGACCCGCGTAGTGCTTTGCCCGCTGCGGTCCGTATTGGGGGAAAGGACGGCAAGCTTGCCGATTAGCCCCCCGCGTTCCAAGGCGATGTTCAGTGCCAAGTGCCCGCCAGCACTATCGCCCACCAGATCGCAGGACCCGATCGCATCCACGACCGCCTTAGCTGCTGTCAATTGCGCGGGCCAAGGGTGTTCGGGGGCAAGCGGATAATCCGGCACGAACACGGCGCGGTCGGTCAGGCCCGCTAAAGCCTGCGCCGGCGCGGCTTGGCTGTCCGATCCACCAAAGACATAGCCGCCGCCGTGCAGCCAGACGATCGGCTTACCGCCCTGTCCGAACCAGCGTCCGGGGCAGCCGCCGACGTCTTGCTGCGGCGGCAGGTCGGGCACGGTCCCCGCCTGCGCAAGCGCCAGAAATGCCGCCCGCATATTCGCGGGCGACCCTTCCACCGGGGTATCCCGGATATGCTGTTCCAGCGCAACGCGGTCCATCAGACGTTGATCGACCCGACGGCCCCGCCGTCGATGCGCCAGTTCGAACCGGTGACAAAGGACGACAGCTCGCTGCACAAGAACACGATCACGGGGGCGACTTCCTCGACTTTGCCGCGGCGCTTCATCACCAGATAGGGGCGCTCTTCCTCAAGGAAGCTTTCGACGGCTTCGTCAAAGCTGCAGCCTTTTTCCTCTTTGCGCTTTTCCATCATGCCATCGGTCATTGGCGTTTCAATAAAGGCGGGCGCGATGCAGTTCACCAGCAGGCCTTTGTCCGAATGCGCCATCGCGATGCTTTTGGCATGGCTGAGCAGGGCAGATTTCGCGGAGTTGTAAACGGTTTCTTCGGGATAAGGCTGGGCCACGTTTTCCGACGTGACAAAGACGACGCGGCCCCAGCCGCGGTCGATCATGGGCGGGCACAGATGACGCGCCATGCGCACGCCCGACATAAAGTCGATGTTCAGCGCGTCTTCCCACGCTTCCTCGCTCATCGTCAGCGGATCGCCTTTGTCGCCGGTGACGCCAGCGGCATGAACCCAGATGTCGAAATCTGTGCCAGCCTTGGCGATAAAGTCATCAACGCCTGATTTGCTGGACAGATCGCCCGCGATGCATTCGATGCCGAACTCCTTGCGGAGAGGCTCTAGATCCTCGTCTTTCAGGTCGGTTGCGGTGACGGTGACGCCGGCTTCGATAAAGCGCTTAATCGTCTCGATGCCCATGCCGCCCGACCCGCCGGTAATCAATGCGCGTTTTCCTTTTATGCCAAGATCCATGACTTGCTCCAAATCAGTAAAGTTGCTGCCCAACGATCCGTGCCGCGCCCGGGTTCCATCATCACCATTGTGTCATGACCGGGGAACCGCTGTTCGGCCAAGGCGGTTGGTGCGGGAACCAACTGGCAGATATGACAGGATATTTATCATGACCGATGCACCGAAGATTCCGGGCCAACATCAGGATTCCATGCCCGCACATGAATACAAAATGGACCCAGCCCCCGATTTCATGCCGCGCCATCCGGGTGTGGGCAAACTCAAGGGTAAGGTGGCGCTGATCACCGGCGGTGACAGCGGCATCGGGCGCGCTGTGTCAGTCCTTTTCGCCCGTGAAGGTGCGAAGGTAGCGATCGCTTACTTCAACGAAGATCGCGACGCCGAAGAGACAAAGCGTCTGGTCGAAGCAGAGGGATCGCAGGCCCTGCTGATCCCCGGGGATCTGGCGATCAAGGATCACGCCACCGCTGCTGTAGAAAAGACAGTGGCAGAGTTTGGTCAGCTTGATATCTTGATCAATAACGCGGCGATGCAGTGGATCGACGAAGACCTGACAGAGCTGTCAGAGGAACGTCTGCGCCGCACGATGGACAGCAATGTCATGTCCTACTTCTTTTGTACGCAAGCCGCCCTGCCGCATCTGAAAAAAGGTGACTGCATCATCAACACGACCTCGGTCAACGCGTACAAAGGGAATGCGAGCTTGATTTCCTATTCCACCACACGCGGCGCATCGCTGGCGTTCAGCCGGTCGATGTCGGCCAATTTGGTTGAAAAAGGCATTCGGGTGAACGCCGTGGCCCCCGGGCCGATTTGGACGCCTTTCATCCCCGGCTCTATGCCCGCTGATATGGTCGAAGACTTCGGATCGGACGTGCCGATGGGCCGCGCCGGGCAGCCTTGGGAAGTGGCCACCGCGTTTCTGTTCCTTGCATCCAGCGATGGCAGCTATTTCACAGGTCAGACCCTGCATCCGAATGGAGGCATGATCGTTGGAGCATAATAAAACCCCGGCAATCTATCAGATTTACCCGCGTTCGTTTCAGGATTCCAACGGCAGCGGGACCGGCGATTTGCCGGGAATTACGCGGCGGTTGGATCAGATTGCAGACCTTGGTGTGGATGCGATTTGGCTGTCGCCAATCTATGTGTCGCCCATGATCGACGGTGGCTATGACATCGTCGATCATCGTCACATAGACCCTATGTTTGGCACTTTGGACGATTTTGACGCTATGGTCGCCAAAGCGCATCACCTTGGGTTGCAGGTTTATCTGGACCAAGTGCTGAACCACACCAGCGACCAAAGCCCTTGGTTCCAAGATGCGATTGCGGGGGACGAGGGCAAGGCCGACCATTACCTGTGGCGCGATCCCAAGCCCGATGGCAGCCCGCCCAACAATTGGCTGTCGCAGTTCGGGCTGCCCGCATGGCACTGGAACCATCAGCGGCGACAATATTACTACAGCCAGTTTTTGCCACAGCAGCCTTGCCTGAACCTGCGCTGCCCCGGCGTGCAAGATGCAATTGCGACCCAGATGCGCAGCTGGCGGGATCGCGGCGTTGACGGGTTCCGTTTTGACGTGGTCACGGCGTTCCTGTGGGACGAAGTGATGAAGGATAACCCCCCCGCCCGGCCAGAGGTGCAGGACAAAGTAGCAGGCGAGAATTTCAACCCCTACACCTATCAGGACCATGTCTATGACATGCTGCCCGGTGATGGTGCCGCCTATGCGGAAAACCTGCGCAAATGGGCGGGCGATGACGCCTATCTGTTTGGGGAAAACACGTCAGGCAATCAGTCGATTGAGCTGGCGATGGCCTTTACCCAGCCGGGGCGGCTGGATGCGGTTTATACCACCGATTTGCCTGAAGGACGCGGTAGCCCTGCAACCATTGTAGATATGGTGAACCGAAGTGACACCCTGCACCGCATTGCGGGTTGGCTGTCGAGCCATGATCAACCGCGCCACTCGCGCGGGGACGCCTCTGATCTGGTGCTGGCGTTGCAGATGGCGTTCCTGCCCGGCCCTTGGATCATCTATCAAGGCGAGGATTTGTCATTGCCGCAGCCCAAGCTGGCCAAAGGCGATGTGACCGATCCGCTTGACTTGCTGTACTGGCCCGATGGACCGGGGCGTGAAGACGCGCGGGTGCCTGTGCCATGGACGGCGGATCGCACCGATCACCACGGGTTTACGTCTGGAATGCCATGGCTGCCGATGGCGTGGAATTGCGACATCGTCCAGCGCGGATTGGACGTGGTTCGGCCATTCTATCGCGAGGTGATCGGCCTGCGCCGCAACCACGATTGGGCTGGCGCGCAAGTGATCGCATGCGAGGCGGATGGTGATGTGCTGGACATGACGATCCAAACTCAAACAGATCAGCGCTTTCGCGGTCTGTTCAGTCACGGCGCTGGGCAGCCAGGCAATTGCCCTGATACAGAGCCGCTTTTCCGCGCCGATCCTGCCGATGCGCAGGGCTGGTTTGGCGCGATTTGGCAGGTTTAGGGACGTGCCCCGCCGTTAGGCGGGGCCGCCTTGGGTCAAGACAAGGACGCTTTGCCATGGGGCCTCAATGGTCCCCGACACCGTCAACTGCGCCGCTGGATCGCTGGCGGATGTGTCCAGTTGTTGCGCCCAGTCGCCTTCTGGCAAAGCGAACTCTGCCGCATCGCCCGCGTTCAGGATCAACAACACGTCCGCGCCGCCTGACATCACGACCCGTTTGGCAAAAATGCGCAGGCCGCCGTCGTGCCAGTCGTCCTCGCTCATCTCGCGTCCCTCGGCGTGCAGCCAGCGGATCGCTTTGCCGTCCGATAGCTCTGCGTTGCCAAAGCTGGTGTCGATGAACCCGTCAAGTTTCTGGCGCAGCGCAAGGGCGGCCGTGGCGGAGGCAATCAGCGTCTGGTCCGCGTTATCCCAATCGAGCCAGGTCAGATCGGTGTCTTGGCAATAGGCGTTGTTATTGCCCTGCTGCGTCTGGCCGAACTCATCCCCCGCAAGGATCATCGGCACGCCTTGGCTTAGCGCGACAGTGGCCAGCATGGCCTTCACCCGCCGCTTGCGTGCCTCAAGGATCGCGGGATCGTCGGTCGGCCCCTCCGTCCCAAGGTTGTCGCTGATGTTATTGTCATGCCCGTCGCGACCATCTTCGCCATTCGCGTCGTTGTGCTTATCGTCATAGGCGGTCGTGTCCCACAGGGTGAAACCGTCATGGGCCGCGACAAAGTTGACCGACGACGTTGCGGGCCGGTTATCGTGGTTGAACTGGACAGGCGATCCTGACAAACGCTCGCTCATCGGGGCGATCATGCTGTCATCGCGTCGCCAGAAGGCGCGGATATCGTCGCGCGACTTGTCATTCCATTCGCGGAACGGCCAGACAAAACCCCCGACCTGATAGCCGCCGTGGCCGATGTCCCAAGGCTCTGCGATTAGTTTGACAGCAGACAGCACCGGGTCCTGCCGGATCGTCGCAAAGAAGTTGCCGCTGCGGTCGAACCCGTCCGCCTCCCGCGCGAGGGTCGAGGCAAGGTCGAAGCGGAAGCCGTCGACATGCATCACCTCGACCCAATAGCGCAGCGAATCCATGACCATGCGCAGCACCATGGGATGCTGCACGTTCAATGTGTTGCCCGTGCCCGTGGTGTCATAGACGTGGCGTTTATCATCGCCGGTCATGTAATAGGTCGCGTTGTCGATGCCGCGAAACGACAGGGTCGGCCCCATCTCGTTGCCTTCGCAGGTGTGGTTATAGACGACGTCTAGGATCACCTCGATCCCGGCGGCGTGGAAGCGGTCGATCGCCTCTTTCACCTCGCGGATATCCCAGCTTTTCAGATAGCCTTGGTGCGGGGCAAAGAAGGACAGGGTATTGTAGCCCCAATAGTTCGAGAGGCCTTTTTCGATCAGATAGTTGTCGTTCGCAAAGGCATGGATCGGCAGCAGCTCAATCGCGGTCACGCCAAGCTTTGTCAGATGCTCGATCACCGGATCGGACGACAGCGCGGCAAAAGTGCCGCGATCCGCCTGCACGACGCCGGGGTGCTTCATCGTCAGGCCTTTGACATGCGCCTCGTAGATGACGGTTTTGTCCCAGCGGGTGCGCAGGGCATCGTTGCGGTCCCACTGGTAATCGTCACCGGTGACAACGCCTTTTGGCATAAACTGCGCAGAGTCGCGGTCGTCAAAGGTCAGATCGTCTTCGCCGACTTGATAGCCAAACAAGGAATCATCCCAGACCAGCTTGCCCATCAACGCGCGGGCGTAGGGGTCAAGCAGCAGCTTGTTTGGATTAAACCGGTCGCCATTTTCTGGATCGTAGGGGCCATGCACACGGTAGCCATAACGCTGGCCGATTTTCAGGCCGGGCACAAAGCCGTGCCAAACGCCGCCTTCCATATCGGGCAGGGCGACGCGGGCCGTCTCGTTCTGGCCGGATTCGTCGTATAAACACAGCTCAACCTTTTCGGCGGCGTTGGAAAAGAGGGCGAAGTTGACGCCATCGTCGCGCGCCTCGGTGCCCATTTTATCGGGCCGGGCCAAAGAAGTATCGAAGGTCACGTTGGCCGACGGATTGGTCGTCATTCTGTGTCATCCTATATGCGCCGCGCGGTCTGCAGTTGTCGCGGCAGGTGGCATCGGGCGATTGTCGCGCGCGCCTTAATCGTGGATCAACGCCGATCTGCAAAACCTGTTCCGCTGCAGTGCAGAAACAGGATGCAGCGTCCCTAAATCAGGCGGTTTCGCTGTTTATTAGGGCAGTCATGCCATCCAAGACGACCTTAACCGGCTGGGGTGCCTGCAGATCGCAATGCAGGGCCAGTCGTTGATCTGCCGTGGTGCGTTGCAGTGTGATGATCCCAGCTTGATCGCGCGAAATCCGGCAGGTCGCGGTTTCAAAGAACGCCGGGTCCGCCTGTCGCAGTTGCAAAAGCTGGCGCGACAAACGGGCCTTGTCCCCAGCAAAGCCCGGCGCATCGGTCAGTTTCATCAACTGGTCCAGATCGACAGCACGGCGGTTGTCCGGGTCGGTCAGTGCGAAATGCGCGCCAAGGCAGCTACGATAAATGTCGGGCACCCCGGTCATCGTCAGCTTTAGGGCCGTCTGGATCAGCGATAGCCGCTCGCCCAGCATGATCAATCGGTCCAAGGCGGCAGGAAGTACCGTCTGCCACTGCGCCGTTAGGTGCGGAATTAGGTTCAGCACGCGGGCTTCGGCGTCGGTGTCGGGATAGGTCCAGTTGGTCATGCGTTTGGCTTCTCGCATGGCTTTGGTCATGTGGTCGTGCAGGCGTTCATTGATATCGTCCGACGCATCCCAGATCGCCAGCGCGCTTTGCACCAAATACCAGCGTGTATTCGGCCGCACGAGGTCGGCACCGGGTAGCAACGTTGTCTGTGCGATCAAGTCCAGCAGATCGCCGGGCAGGTGACTGCAGGCGACAAGGCGCATGCGCGAATCCTCTGACCGCTTGGTGTCGTGGGATGACGTAAGTGTCAGTGCGGTAGGCAAGCGGTGCGCTAGCCAGTCGTTCAGCGCATCGTCCGTGATTGTGACGGCGTCGGGGTCGGCCCCGACCTCGTTCGCGGCGATATAGGCGTTCCAGCGGAAACCGGCGGTATCCTCGTGTGATTTCGCCAGCAAGGCACCGGTGACTTGTTGAAACCGGACCTGCAGACGCTGGGCCTGCGGCGTTTGCGGGTTTACGATGCAATCGGTCAATAGGCGCACGACGTTGTCGGTACGCAGATCGCGCGCAGCTTCGTCCGCCACCTGCTGCATAAGCGCCAGATCCACTGGACGGCTTTTGCTGCTGGCCAAATAAGTGCGATAACGCGGAAAAGCGACGAGCAGGGCAATGACCGCCTCGCGCAGCGCCTCTTGCCCCTGTTCATCACCGGCCGCCTGCGCGGCGGCGTCCGCCAGTGCGATCATTTGCTGCAGCTCTGCCGCCAGATCCTGACGCAGGACTTCGTGTTTGGCGGACGTCAGGGCGTCGTGAAAACGGCCTTTGCGCCCGGTCTGGTCCTGCCATGCTGCCAGCAATGTTGCATGACCATCGCCATCGGTCAGCAGGCGGGCAATCTGGCGCGCGGCCTCGTATCCGGTCGTGCCGGCAAGGCCCCAATCGGGCAAGTCCTCGTCGCCCGTCAGGATCTTTTCGACCCAGATTGGCGTGTCCGGCACGCGGGCTTTCAGCTTTTCAAGATAGGCACAAGGATCGGCGAGCCCGTCGATGTGATCCAGCCGCAGCCCCTGAACTTGACCCGTTCCGATCAGATCAAAGGTTTTACGATGCATGTCGCCGAAAACGGCGTCATCCTCGACCCGCATCCCGATCAGGCCCGTGACGTTGAAAAAACGCCGGTGCGTGATGCTGTCCCGCTCGCGCTGCCAAGGCGTCAGCCGCCATGCCTGCGCATCGTGAAGTTTTGACAGATCTACGCGACCCGACACGCTGGCAGGGTTCAGCGGGATCGCCAGATCGCCAACGCGTAGCACGGGGCCGTCGGCCTCTTGGTCCAGACTGACTTTGCCGTCCTCAAGCAACGCCTCGAAGTTGTCGGTCAGAAACGGCAGCAGCAGGCGTTCGGACCAGTCGATATCAAAGTGCGGGGCAAAGCGGCTGTCGCTGCCATGGCGCAGCACATCGCGTAGCCATGGGTTTTCCAGCGAAAAGGCGGTGTGGTTCGGGACGATGTCGATAATGATCCCGATTCCAGCAGCCTGCGCCGCAGCGGCAAGCCTAGCGAACCCGTCATCGCCGCCCAAAGAGGGTTCGATCACATTGGGGTCGATCACATCATAGCCGTGGGTCGATCCGGTTTGCGCTGCAAAGATTGGAGACAGATAAAGGTGGCTGATCCCGTTGGACTTCAGGTGCGGCAGATAGCGTTCAGCCGCCGCGAAATCGACGCCTTCGCGCAGTTGCAGACGATAGGTGGCCGTGAATGGGATCATGTCTGCTCAATCCATGTATGAAATGCGAAATCGTCCTGTGGCGACCCAAGACTTAGTTGGGTTTGCGCCGCTGGCCAGTTGCCCGTCGGGACGGGTTGGCCCAGTTGGATGGTGCTATTCAGCAGGCCCGTGTTGAACTGCCATGTGACGCGCAGCGCCTTTGGCCCGATGATCTGGGCCCGCGCTAAGGTCAGTCCGCTGTGCAACAACGGCAGCACGACAGCGCGCCGCCATGTCAGCAGACGCGCCGTCAGATCGCGCCAATCTGCTGCATCCGGGGGCGGCGCGTCATAGGGGCGGGCACCGTGAAATGTGCGCGGGTCCAGTGGATCCGGCAGGGCACCGTCAAACCCGCTGAAGGCGGAAAACTCTGACAGGCGGCCTTTGCGGACAGCATCGGCCAGATCGCCGGTAAAGTCGCAAAAGAAGGGAAAAGGGGTGCGTGCGCCGATCTCTTCGCCTTGAAATAGCATTGGCACGAAGGGCGACGTCAGTAGCATAGCGTGCGCCACTTGCATCGCTTCGGGTGACGACAGGGCGATCAGGCGTTCGCCAAGGGCGCGGTTGCCGATTTGGTCGTGGGTCTGATTGGCGTTCACAAAGGCCTGCGGCGGCAGATGCCCGCTTGGGGCACCGCGCGGCTTTGCTCCGGCGTCCTGTCCGGGGCGGGCCTGCCCTTGGTCAACGTGGCCTTCGGTCAGGGCGGTGGCCAGATCGCTAATCGGATCGGCGGCGAAGGGGGCGTAGTATCCTTCGTTTTCGCCTGTCAGCAGACAGTGCAGGCTGTGATGGTAATCGTCGTTCCATTGGGTGTCAGTGACGCCAGCGTCGCGGTGATGGGGCAGGTTACGCTCATCCTCTGCGATCAAGTGCAGGGGGCGGGGCAGGTTCAGGGCGCGCAACTGGGTAGAGAGTTCGGCAAGAAACTCTGGCGTGGATGGGTCTTGGATCTGGTGCACAGCGTCCAACCGCAGCCCGTCGACGCCAAAGTCACGCACCCACATGATCGCGTTTTGAATAAAGAACGCGCGCACCGGCTTTTGCGTAAAATCAATTGCCGGCCCCCAAGGGGTCGTGCGGCTCGCGTCAAAGAAGTCGGGGCTGATGCTGTGCAGGTAAGCCCCATCTGGCCCGAAATGGTTATAGACGACATCAACGATCACCGACATGCCAAGCCCGTGCGCGGCTGCGACGAAGGCGGCGAAATCGTCGGGTGTGCCATAGGCGGGATGCACGGCGTAGGGCAGAACGCCGTCATAGCCCCAGCCGCGATTGCCGGCGAACTGGGCGATCGGCATCACCTCTACCGTGTTGATACCCAGATCAGCGAGGTCCGGCAGCTTTTCAGCGGCGGCGGCGAATGTGCCTGCCTTGGTAAAGGTGCCGATGTGGATTTCGCTGATCACGCTGTCACGCCAGTCGCGGCCGGTCCAAGTGTTGGTGGATTGCGGCGGAATGGTCAGCAGAGATGGCGCATGAACATCCCCGCTTTGCTGCCGCGCGGCGGGGTCGGGGATGCGGGTGTCATCGACATCAAAGACATATGCGGCTGCGGCAGGTGCCGAAACTATGCCGCGAAATGTGCCGTCCGTGCCGCGCGTCAGGGGGGTGGGTGTGCCATCGACGACGACGCTGACCGCCCTCGCTTGCGGCGACCAAAGCGCGGCGGTCCACATATCCGGCCCGCTGGGCAGCAGGCCCCAATGCTGCGACGTTACTTCGTCCATAACCCTTAACCTTTGCCGCTTTTGTCCCCTTTCAGAACCCCGATCGCACCTCCGCGGTTCCGCGTGTGTTTGATACTGCACGCCTCGCGCCCTAGCTTGCAAGAAGCCGATTATCGGCGCTGATCAAAGGACGATCCCCAATGTCGCCAAAGATACGCAGTAGCCTTGCCACTTGGGCCGGATTTGCGGCGATGTGTCTGGGCATGTTCATGGCCATTCTGGACGTGCAGATTGTGGCGACCTCTTTGCCGGATATTCAAGGCGCATTGGACATCCCGCCAGAGCAGATGAGCTGGGTGCAAACCGCCTATTTGATTGCCGAAGTCATTGCGATCCCGTTGACGGGGCTATTGATGCGGGCGCTGTCAATGCGCTGGCTGTTCGTGATTGCGACAAGCGTGTTCATCATAGCCTCGATCGGGTGCGCTGCGTCGCAGGGATTTAACAGCCTGATCGCATGGCGCGTGCTGCAAGGATTCGCGGGGGGCACCCTGATCCCGGCGGTCTTTGCGGCCGTGTTCTTGCTGTTTCCTGTGCACCGGCAGGGGCTTGCCACGACCTTGGCGGGCGTTGTTGCGGTTCTGGCACCGACGGTTGGGCCGATCATCGGGGGGTGGATTACGTCAACTTATTCATGGCATTGGCTGTTTTTGGTCAATGTCGTGCCAGGCATCCTTGCCGTGGTGGTTGCGGCTTGGCTTGTCCCTGCCGCGCAGGCCCAGTTGGGCCAAATCCGGCGGGTTGACTGGCTGTCGCTGCTTGGCATGGCGCTGGCCCTTGCGACGCTGGAAATCGCGCTGAAAGAGGCACCATCACGCGGATGGCTGTCACCGCTGGTGTTGGGGCTGCTGGCCGTAAGTGTCGCGAGTGGCGTGGGATTCGTGCGGCGCAGTTTGCGGCATACCAGCCCGGTTGTTGCACTGCGCAGCTTTAATGATCGCCGGTTTACGATTGCTTGCATCCTGTCGTTTGTGCTGGGAATTGGGCTGTTCGGCTCTGTCTATCTGATGCCGGTGTTTCTTGCCTTTGTGCGTGATCATACCGCGCTGGAAATCGGAACGATCATGTTGGTGACAGGCGTCGCACAGCTGGTTACTGCGCCCATTGCCGTCGCTTTGGAAAAGCGCGTGTCGGCGCGGGTGCTGACCGCGTTTGGCTTTGCTTTTTTCGCTATCGGGCTGGGGATGAGCATGTTTCAGACCCCCCGTACTGACTATGATCAAATGTTCTGGCCGCAGGTCGTGCGCGGTCTGGCGATCATGTTTTGCCTGCTTCCGCCAACTCGCATGGCGCTGGGCCATTTGACGGATGCGCAGGTGCCGGACGCCAGCGGCGTGTTCAACTTGATGCGCAATTTGGGCGGAGCCATCGGCCTCGCGCTGATCGACACGGTGATTTATGCGCGCAGCCCGGTGCATGCGGCGGACCTGACGGCGCGGCTGGCGTCGGGGGACGCGGGGGCGGCCAGCTTTATCGGTATTCCGGCGTCCTTGCTGACAGGCGGCGCGCCGTCGCCAGCGCAACAGGCGATGCTGGCGCCGCTGCTGGAAAAGGCATCGCTGACCATGGCGATCAACGATGCGTGGATGATGATGGCGGCGGTGACGGCCCTCGCACTGATCTGCATCCCTTTTGCCCAGCAACGCGCCGTGCCGCAAAACGCCATGGAATAGAGCCTGATCTCGTTCAGATTTTTACATGGCGTTTGCTGAATGTGACCCGTAAACATGGTCTGAAATTGGACTGGGGATAACCATGTCAGAAAACTGGATCGACCGCTTTCCGGGCCTTGCGGCCTTGGCCCCCGATATTCGTGATACGCTGGTGAACGAAAGCGCCATTGTGTCCGTGCCAAAGGGAACGCGTATCTTTGGTCCGGGGCAGTCGCCGGAAAACCTGCTGCTGTTGCTTGATGGCGCGGTGCGGGTACATCAGACGTCAGAGCAGGGGCGCGAGATCGTGCTTTACCGCGTGGCTGCTGGCGAAAGCTGCGTTCTGACAACGGCCTGTATGCTGGCGCACGAGGATTATTCTGCCGAAGGCCATGCTGATACTGATGTGCGGGCCGTTGCGATCCCGCGCCGGGTCTTTGACGATCTGGTGTCGCGGTCTATCCCGTTCCGCAACTTTGTCTTTGCCGCCTATTCGCAGCGGATCACGGACCTGTTTCACGTGATCGAGGAGATCGCCTTTCAGCGCCTCGATATCCGCTTGGCGCAGCGTCTGCGGGTGCTGGCGGGCGGCAAGGACGAGGTACGCACAACGCATCAGGACCTTGCCGTTGAGCTGGGCTCCGCGCGCGAAGTGATCTCTCGGCAGTTGCAGGAATTCCAGCGGCGCGGGTGGATTTCCCAGTCGCGCGGGCGGATCGAACTGCTTGATTCGGCCGCAATCGCCGGATTGGCCGAGGCCGCTTAGCACATTTTTACGAATTCGTCGTGGGTTGGTGACAACGTCACCGACGGGGCGCTGCTGGTACCTTAAGTGTGAGTCGCAACACATAGAAGGATCAGACCGATGACAAACAATGTTGGCACCACCGATCGTACGTTACGCCTGATTGCAGGGGTGATCCTGCTGGCCGTGACGTGGATCGCACCGATCGCCGTCTTTCACGGCACAGCAGCTGTTGCGATTGCCACGATCGTTGGCTTGATCTTGGTCGGCACCGCGTTGTTCCGGTTCTGCCCACTGTACCGCCTGCTGGGCAAAAACACTTGCGCGGTGAAGTGATGGAAACTGCGTTCACTCCTTGGCAGTCGCTGGGCGGCGGTGCGTTGATTGGTCTGGCTGCTGTCCTGCTTATGGGACTGCATGGCCGCATCTTTGGCGCGACTGGTATCCTGACAGGACTGATTGCCCCGGCGTCCAAGTCCGACTTTTCGTGGCGGGCGGTTCTGTTGCTGGGCATGGTCAGTGGGCCACTGTTTGTCTTGGCGATCAGCGGCAGTTTTCCAGCGGTTGATGTGCCGGTGTCAAACCTGATGCTGGTGCTGGGCGGTTTGCTGGTCGGCGTCGGCGTGACCTTTTCCGCAGGCTGCACATCGGGCCACGGCGTTTGCGGCCTTGCCCGCCTTTCGCCACGCTCGCTTGCGTCAGTTCTGACGTTCATGGCGGCGACTGCGGTCACCGTTTACATCATTCGCCACGTGATCGGAGGTTAAGATCATGCGTTACATCTCTCTTTACCTCATTGGCCTGATTTTCGGCACCGGCATTTCCGTGTCGGGCATGGCGAACCCAGCCAAAGTGCTGAACTTCTTTGACGTCGCAGGCACTTGGGACCCCAGCCTTGCCTTTGTGATGGGCGGGGCAGTGATCGTCACGTTCCTTGGCTATCGCTTCGTGCTCAAACGGCCCATGCCGATGATGGAAGAACGTTTTCATCTGCCCACCAGCCGCGTGATCGATACGCGTTTGCTTGGCGGCTCTGCCGTGTTTGGCATCGGTTGGGGCATCGCGGGCTTTTGCCCCGGCGGGGCGCTGCCCGCGCTGGGCACCGGATCGCTTGCCGTCTTTATCTTCGTTGGCGCTGCAATAGCGGGTATTTTGTTGGCGCGTACCATTACCGCCGCCCGCACACCGCGCGCTTTGACAGCCTAAAAGGACACCTGAAATGACTGATTTTCCCGTCGATATGACCGTCAAACCCGAAGTGACCGCATTCTTTGACGATGCGACCAACACGATCAGCTATGTGGTCAAGGACCCAAACTCGACGTCCTGCGCGATCATCGACAGCGTGATGGACATCGATTATTTCGCTGGACGTATCACCTATGATCACGCTGATAAGATGATCGCCTTTGTACGTGACAACGGCCTGACACTGGAGTGGCAGATCGAAACCCACGTCCACGCCGACCACCTGTCCGCTGCGCCCTATATTCAGGACGCGCTGGGCGGAAAAATCGGCATCGGCGACAAGATCATGGTCGTGCAGGAAACCTTCGGCAAAATCTTTAACGAAGGCACGGAGTTCCAGCGCGACGGCTCGCAGTTTGATGCGCTGTTTAAGGATGGCGACACCTACAACATCGGCGGCATGAAGGCGTTTGCGATCTACACGCCGGGTCATACGCCAGCCTGCATGGTGCATGTCATCGGCGACGCCGCCTTTGTTGGTGACACGCTGTTCATGCCTGACGGCGGATCGGCCCGCGCCGATTTCCCCGGCGGTGATGCCGCCACGCTTTACGACAGCATTCAGCGTGTGCTGACCCTGCCGGACGATATGCGTCTGTTCATGTGCCACGATTACGGCCCGAATGGCCGCGACATTCAGTGGGAAACCACTGTTGGCGACGAACGCGAGCACAATATCCACGTCGGCAAAGGGGCCACGAAAGAAGAGTTCGTGAAATTCCGCACCGAACGCGATGCGACGCTGGCCGTCCCAAAGCTGATTATTCCATCCCTGCAGGTAAACATGCGGGCCGGTGAAATGCCCCGGGATAAAGACGGCAACATGGTACTGAAAGTGCCGGTTAACAGCCTTTAATGGCCAATTGGGAAGGTTGTCAGCAATGGATATCAGGGAACTGACAGAAGGCGTCTCGGTCGCGCCGCAGATCGCGGTGGACGACATGGCCGCGATCAAGGCCGCTGGTTTTGCCAGCGTCATCAGCAACCGCCCCGACGGCGAAGAGGCTGGTCAGCCATCCTTTGCCGACATCAAGGCGGCGGCAGAAGCGGCGGGCCTGCAGGCCCTGCATATGCCTGTCGTGTCTGGTCAGATCGTGCAGGCTGATGTTGCTGCCTTTGGCGCGGCGCTGACGTCCTTGCCGGGCCCGGTGCTGGCCTTTTGCAAATCCGGCACGCGGGCGGCGACGCTTTGGACCCGCTCGCAAGCCGGACAGCGGCCCGTGGCAGAGCTTTTGGCGCGTACAAATGCGGCTGGCTACGACATGGGTGCGACGGTCGCTGCGATGGCTGAAACTGCACCCCCTGCGCTGGCAGAGCCTAATGTCCGCTCTGACATCGTCATCGTGGGGGCAGGGTCCGCCGGAATTGCGGTAGCGGCTAGTTTGCTTGCCCGCGACGGCGGTCTTGATATCACCATCATCGACCCTGCCGACGTTCATTATTACCAGCCCGGCTGGACGATGGTTGGCGGCGGTGTCTTTGATGCCGCGCAAACCAAACGTATGATGGGACCACTGATCCCTGACGCTGTCACTTGGATCAAGGCCGGGGTGGCGGAATTTCTGCCCGATGCCGATGCTGTCGTCTTGGGTGACGGGCGCGTTGTCGGCTACAAGCGTTTGATTGTGTGTCCGGGACTGGAACTGCATTGGGACGGTATCGCGGGGCTCAAGGACACGCTGGGCCGCAATGGCGTCACCTCGAACTATCGCTACGATCTGGCACCCTATACTTGGGAGCTGGTCCAAGGGCTGAATAAGGGCAAGGCGATCTTTACCCAGCCCGCGATGCCAATCAAATGTGCCGGTGCGCCGCAAAAGGCGATGTATCTGTCCGGCGATGCGTGGTTTCGGCGCGGCGTGCTGAAAGACATCGACATTCAGTTCATGAACGCGGGCGGCGTGTTGTTCGGGGTCAAGGACTATGTCCCGGCACTGATGGACTATGTCGCCAAGTATGACGTGTCGCTGAACTTTTTCCATACGCTGACAGCCGTGGATGGGGCGGCAAAGACGGCGACCTTTAAGGTCGGCACCCCCGGCTCTGACCCGAAAGAGGTCACCGTTGATTTCGACATGATCCACGTTTGCCCCCCGCAACGCGCGCCAGCCTTTATCCGCGAGTCCGCGTTGGCGGATGCGGCGGGCTGGATCGATGTCGATCAAGCCACCCTGCGCCATAAGACATACTGCAATATCTGGAGCCTTGGCGACGTGATGAACGCCCCCAATGCCAAGACAATGGCCGCAGCGCGCAAGCAGGCCCCGGTCGTCGCGGTCAATGTTCTGGCCGATATCGCAGGCAAATCTGCTGTTGGGATCTATGACGGTTATGGCTCGTGCCCGCTGACGGTCGAGAGGGGCAAGATCGTGCTTGCAGAATTTGGTTATGGCGGCGCGTTGCTGCCTAGTTTTCCAGAATGGCTCATCGATGGCACCAAACCCAGCCGTCTGGCCTGGGCGCTGAAAGCGCAGGCTCTGCCGCAGGTTTATTGGCATGCCATGCTCAAGGGGCGCGAATGGATGGCCGGGCCGGAAAAAGCGCCGCTCTGAACCGATTATCGCGCCGGGGCCCATCCCGGCGCGTCATACATTGAAAGCACTGCCATGACGACGAATGCCTTAGCCCGCTATCTGCCGATCCTGACCTGGGGTCGGACCTATAATCGCGAAAATCTGTCCAACGATCTGGTCGCCGCTGTGATTGTGACGATCATGCTGATCCCGCAATCGCTGGCTTATGCGATGCTGGCAGGCCTGCCGCCAGAGGCGGGGCTTTACGCGTCAATCGCGCCGATTATCCTATACGCGATCTTTGGCACCAGCCGCGCGCTGGCGGTCGGACCGGTGGCTGTCGTGTCGCTGATGACGGCGGCGGCGATTGGGAATATCGCGGACCAAGGCACCATGGGCTATGCCGTTGCCGCGCTGACGCTGGCGGGGCTATCGGGCGTGATGATGCTGCTGATGGGGATCCTGCGGCTTGGGTTTTTGGCAAATTTTCTGTCGCATCCCGTCGTGGCGGGTTTCATCACCGCCTCTGGCATCCTGATCGCGCTGAGCCAGCTTAAGCATATTCTTGGCATCAGCGCCTCTGGCGATACGCTGCCCGAACTGGTGGAGACGCTTTTTGCCCACTTGGGCGATGTGAATCTGATCACGCTGATCATCGGAGTAGGGGCGACCGCCTTTTTGTTCTGGGTGCGTAAAGGCCTGAACCCACTGCTGCGCAGCTATGGGATTAAGCCGGCCTTGGCTGGTGCGCTGACCAAGGCTGGTCCGGTGTTGGCTGTGGTCGTGACAACTGTTGCCGTATGGGTGTTCGGCTTGTCGGATCACGGCGTCAAAATTGTGGGCAGCGTCCCGCAAAGCTTGCCGCCGTTGACGATGCCGTCGATCTCTCCAACACTGGTGGGGCAGTTGTTGCTGCCTGCGCTGCTGATTTCAGTCATCGGGTTTGTGGAATCGATCTCGGTTGCGCAAACCTTGGCGGCGAAGAAACGTCAGCGGATTGACCCCGATCAAGAACTGATCGGCCTTGGCGCGGCCAACGTCGCCGCAGCCTTTACAGGTGGTTTCCCGGTAACGGGCGGGTTTAGCCGGTCGGTGGTGAACTATGACGCCGGGGCCGAAACGCCGGCTGCCGGTGCCTATACCGCTGTTGGCCTTGCGATTGCCGCCTTTGCGCTGACGCCGCTGATCTATTTTCTGCCGACTGCGACACTGGCCGCGACGATCATTGTGGCAGTGCTGTCGTTGGTCGATTTTTCGATCCTGCGCACAAGCTGGTCCTATTCGCGCGCTGATTTCGCTGCTGTGCTTGTGACGATCCTCGCGACTCTATGGTTCGGCGTGGAAACGGGCGTGTCGGCCGGTGTGATCCTGTCGATCCTGCTGCACCTGTACAAAACGTCGAAGCCGCATATCGCAGAGGTCGGCTGCGTGCCCGGCACCCAGCACTTCCGCAATATCAACCGCCATGATGTCCAGACCAACCCGGCCATCCTGACCCTGCGCATCGACGAAAGCCTGTATTTCGTGAATGCCCGCTACCTAGAGGATTATGTGCTGGACCGCGTCGTGCGCGACAAAGCCATCAAGGACGTCATCCTGATGTGCTCTGCCGTGAACGACATCGATTTCAGTGCGCTTGAAAGCCTTGAATCGCTCAGCGCGCGGCTGTCGGATATGGGCATCCGCCTGAGCATGTCCGAGGTGAAAGGCCCCGTGATGGACCGCCTGCAGCGCAGTGATTTCCTGACGCATATGACGGGAAAAGTGTACCTGTCGCAGTATGAAGCGATTGAAAGTCTGCGCGATCCGCAGCCGGTGGTCAGCTGACGGCTTTGACACCGGCGGCGGGGCGTGCGCATCATCCTTGCATGCGCATATTTATCCTGATCCTTGTTTTGCTGTGGCCGTCCTTTGGGTCGGCCCAGTCCCGTGCGGCGGTCGACGCACAGTTTCGCGGATGGCTGGAACAGGTGGTCTGGCCGCGCGCGCAGCAAAAGGGTGTAGCGCGGGGCACATTTGACGCGGCTTTTTCTGGTGTCGCGCTGAATTGGGATCTGCCCGATCTGGTCCCGCCCGGGATGGCACCGCCTGTGCAGCAGGTGCAGCGGCAAAGTGAGTTCGGTGCGCCGGGCAAGTATTTCAGCCGCGGCGGTGTTGATGGGGCGACCAGCGTTGGCCGCCAGATGGCGCGGCAGCATGCGGCGACTTTGGCGGCGGTAGAGCGGGCGACGGGTGTGCCGGGCCGGATCATCCTTGCGATCTGGGGCCGTGAAAGCGGCTATGGTCGCGCTGATATCCCCCATGATGCCTTTCAGGTGCTGGGCACCAAGGCATTCATGTCCACCCGCGCGCCCTATTTTCTGGACGAGCTGGTTGCCGCTTTGCAGATCGCGCAGCGCGGGGCATCGCCCCGGGGCATGAAAAGCAGTTGGGCGGGCGCGATGGGCCAGCCGCAGTTCATGCCAAGCAACTATTTGTCGTATGCTGCCGATGGTGACGGCGACGGGCGGGCGGATATTTGGAATTCTGCCCCCGATACGATTGCGTCGATCGGCACCTATCTTGCTCGCCACGGCTGGCAGCCCGGCCGCGATTGGGGATTCGAGGTGTCATTGCCGTCGCAGGTGTCTTGCGCGCTAGAGGGGCCTGACCAAGGGCGACGCATTGCGGATTGGGCTGCTATGGGCGTGACGCGCGTGGGCGGAAAGTCGTTTCCGGCGCATGAGCTGGCAGGCGAAGGGTATCTGATGCTGCCAGCCGGGCGCAGCGGCCCGGCCTTTATCGTGACGCCCAATTTCTATGTCCTGAAGGATTACAACACGAGCGATCTGTATGCCTTGTTCGTCGGCCATGTTGGCGACCGCATTCAATATGGCGTTGGCGATTTCGCAGGGCAGTGGGGGAATGTTGGCGGGCTGCTGCGGTCTGATGTGGCCGCGATGCAGCGGGCCTTGATCCGGCAAGGGCTGGATACAGGGGGCGACGACGGACTCGCTGGATTTCGCACGCGCCGCGCCATCGGACAGTGGCAGGCCGCCACGGGCCGGGCGCAGACTTGCTTTCCTGACGCTGGCATCGTGGCGGCGCTGACGCGCTAAGCGCGATATAGCCGCACTGCCGCGACGCTCACATCTGCCGCAAAGGCGTGACCGATGGCGACAATGCCAAGGCGGCGCAGGTTTGCTGGATTGAACGGTGCGTCCGTGCGGTGCGCCTCGAATGCGGCGAAGGGCAGTCTATAGCTGCCCCAGTCCGGTCCGGGCGTAAAGGCCGTGCGATATGATTGCCAAGGCCGGGTCAGGTCTGTGGTGCGCAGGCGTATGTCATAGGCTTCGCCGTTCCCGGTGGCATCGACCTCTAGCCCTGTGAAACCCAGCGCCTGCACCTCGGGCGGCAGATCGGCGGCCATCTGGATAAAGCCGCCGTCGTTTTCCAGCGACACCTGTCCCGTAAGCTGCACAGCGTCGCGGCCTTTGACGACAGCTGCCGTGATCTTGCCGCGCGACACGCCGCCCATCACGGTGTCGGCCACGTATTCCCAGTTCAGGTTCAGTATCATCGCGCTCTCCTTATGTTCAGCATGATCTAGCGCAGTTGCGCCCGGATCAACGCCGCCCTTGGCGGCCAGCGATCCGGGGGATATCACACAGGTCCAATCGCAAAGGAGCCTGCCCCTTGGACCCCGTTACAGATCGCATCAATCGCACCATCGCCACCGAAATCGGGGCGCGCCCCGATCAGGTCAGCGCCGCCGTGGGGCTGCTGGATGGCGGGGCGACCGTCCCCTTTGTCGCGCGCTACCGCAAAGAGGTGACAGGCGGCCTGGATGACACGCAGCTGCGCAATCTGAATGACCGGCTGACCTATCTGCGAGAGCTGGAAAAACGCCGCGCCGCGATTGCATCGTCCATCACAGAGCAGGGCAAGATGACCGATGCGCTGACGCGCGCGATTGCTGGTGCGGATACCAAGGCCACGCTAGAGGACCTGTATCTGCCGTTTAAACCCAAGCGGCGTACGAAGGCGATGATCGCGCGCGAAAACGGGCTAGAGCCGCTATTGCGTGCGATTGTCGCTGATCGAAGCCTTGATCCGACGGCGACTGCGCAAGGATATGTCAGCGAAGAGGTCCTGACCGCCAAGGATGCGCTTTCGGGCGCGCGGGACATCTTGATCGAGGAGCTGGCCGAAGACGCCGCCCTGCTCGGCCGTTTGCGTCAAATCATGCAAGAAGAGGCAGAGATCACCGCCAAGGTCATTGCTGGTAAAGAAGACGCGGGTGCAAAGTTCAGCGACTACTTTGATCACCGCGAAAGCTGGGCACGCATTCCGTCGCACCGGGCGCTGGCGATTCTGCGCGCCTCGAAGGAAGAGATCGTGACTGTCGATATCTCTCCTGATCCGGAAGTCGTGCTGCCGCGTATTCTGGATGTCATCGCTTCGCGGATCGGGATCAAAGGGCAGGCCCCCGGCGATATCTGGCTGCGCGATGCGGTCACTTGGGCGTGGAAGGTCAAGTTAAGCCTGACAATGTTCATGGATCTGATGGGGGATCTGCGCAAACGCGCCCATGACGCCGCCATCGATGTCTTTGCCCGCAACCTGCGCGATCTGCTGCTGGCGGCCCCCGCCGGGGCCAAGCGGACGCTC